>NZ_JBWKFN010000001.1:83455-691388 GCF_056434245.1 Streptomyces sp. NPDC044064 | reverse complement strand
AAAGCGAAACATGCCACAGAGCCAAAAAGGGAGGGGGGGCGCCGGGGGCTGGGAGGAGAATCTTGTTCGCTTTGGCCACGCCCGCGGGGGGGGGGGGGGGGGGGGGGGGGGACCCCCCCCCCCCCCCCCCCCCCCTCCGCAGGCCGATCTCCCGACAGCGAGGGAGACTGGACCGAGGAGGACGGAAGGACCGCTTCGGTGACGGGTCTGCTGTGGGAGTACGACGGCTACGACCCCGCGGAGGAACGCCTGCGGGAGTCCCTGTGCACGCTCGGCAACGGCTACTTCGCCACCCGCGGGGCGCTGCCCGAGTGCGTCGCGGACGCGGTGCACTACCCCGGCACCTACGCGGCCGGCTGCTACAACCGGCTCACCTCGGAGGTCGCCGGGCGCCGCGTCCAGAACGAGGACATCGTCAATCTGCCCAACTGGCTGCCGCTGCGCTTCCGCCCCGCCGGGAGCGACTGGCTCACCCCGGACACCGCCCCGGTCGCCGAACACCAGCTGGTCCTGCACCTGGACCCGGGGGTACTGGAGCGCCGTACCCGCTACCGGCTGGGCGCCGACGGCACGCTCCTCGTCCGGCAGCTGCGCCTCGTCCACATGGCCGACCCGCACCTCGCCGCCCTGCGCACCGACCTCACCGTGGAGGGCCGCACCACCGAGCTGGACGTCGAGGCCGCGCTCGACGGAGGCGTCACCAACTCCGGCGTGGCCCGCTACCGGGACCTCGACGGCCGCCACCTCACCCACGTCGAGACGGGCAGTGCGGCAGCACCCGGCACGATGTGGCTGCGCTGCCACACCCGTACCTCGGACGCCGCCGTCGGGCTCGCCTCGCGGCTGGTGGCCGACGTGCCGGTGTCGGACGCCCATGAGACTCGGCGGGCCGTGCAGCGCCTGTGGCTGTCCCTGGAGCCCGGACGCACGGTCACCGTCGACAAGACCGTCGCCCTGCACACCTCCCACGACCCCGCCATCAGCGACCCGCTGTGCGCGGCCCTCGACCGGGTCGCCGACGCGCCCGGCTTCGACGAACTGCTCACCTCGCACCTCACGGCCTGGGAGCAGTTGTGGCGGCGGTCCGAACTGGACGTGCCGGGGGATCCCGGCCGCATCCTGCGTCTGCACCTCTTCCACGTGCTGCAGACCCTGTCCCCGCACACGGCCGACCTCGACGTCGGCGTGCCCGCACGCGGACTGCACGGCGAGGCGTACCGGGGGCACGTCTTCTGGGACGAGCTGTTCGTCCTGCCCTACCTCAACCTCCATCTGCCCGAGGTCTCCCGCGCCCTGCTGCGCTACCGCCACCGCCGCCTGGACGCGGCCCGGCACGCGGCCCGCGAGGCCGGCCTGCGCGGTGCGCTGTACCCGTGGCAGAGCGGCAGCGACGGCCGCGAGGAGACCCAGGAGCTGCACCTCAACCCCCGCTCCGGGCGCTGGCTGCCCGACCACACCCGGCTGCAGCGGCACGTCGGCTCGGCCGTGGCGTACAACGTGCTGCAGTACTGCGAGGCCAGCGGGGACATGGACTTCCTGCACACCGACGGCGCCGAGACACTCCTCGAGATCGCCCGCTTCTGGGCCGACTCGGCCGGCTACGACGAACACCTCGGCCGGCACCGCATCCGAGGCGTGATCGGCCCCGACGAGTACCACGACGCCTACCCCGGCGCACCCGGGCCCGGTCTGGACGACAACGCCTACACCAACGTCACCGCCGCCTGGGTCCTCACCCGTACCCTGGACCTGCTGCGCACCCTGCCCGAGCCGCGCCGCCGCGAACTCGTCGAGCGCACCGGCCTGGAGGAGGACGAACTCGCCCGCTGGGAGGAGGTCTCCCGCACCCTCCACGTGCCCTTCCACGACGGTGTGATCAGCCAGTTCGAGGGGTACGGCGACCTCGCCGAACTGGACTGGCACGGCTACCGCGAGCGGTACGGCGACATCCGGCGCCTGGACCGGATCCTGGAGGCGGAGGGCGACACCGTCAACCGCTACAAGGCGTCCAAGCAGGCCGACGTCCTGATGCTCGGCTACCTGTTCTCACCGGACGAACTCCGCTCCCTCTTCTCCTGGTTGGGCCACCGCCTCGACGAGGACACCTGGACCGCGACGGTCGACCACTACCTGCACCGCACCACGCACGGCTCCACCCTCAGCGGCCTGGTCCACGGCTGGATCCTGGCCCGCGCCCGCCGCGCCGACGCCTGGTCCTTCGTCCAGGAGACGCTGCGCGGGGACATCGCCGACGTCCAGGGCGGCACCACCGGCGAGGGCATCCACCTCGGTGCCATGGCCGGGACCCTCGACCTCGTCCAGCGCTGTCTCACCGGCCTGGAGACCCGCGACAACGAACTCCGGCTCGACCCCGTCCCGCTCCCGGAACTCTCCTCCTACGGCTTCTCGTTGCGCTACCAGGGCCACTGGGGCGTGCGGCTGCGGCTGCGCTCCGGCCAGCTGGAGGCCGCCATGCCGACGGCCTCGGGGCCCACGCCCATCGACATCAGGCTGCCGGACCGCGTGGTGCGCGTCGGTCCGGGGGAGAGGGTGCGCATGCGGCTGCCGGACTGACACTCTGGGCATTCGCAGGGAAGCGGAGACGAGGGGATGCGGGAGATGCTGCGCGCACTCGCGGTGGACGACGAGGAACCCGCCCTGGAGGAGCTGCTGTACCTGCTGGGCGGCGACCCGCGGATCGGCACCGTCCTGCCTGCCTCGGACGCCACCGATGCCCTGCGGCTGCTCGAACGCGCCAGGGAGGCGGGGCCGGACGGCGCCGAGGCCGTCGACGTCGTCTTCCTCGACATCAACATGCCCGGCCTCAGCGGTCTCGACCTGGCGGACCTGCTCGGCGGCTTCGCCGCACCACCGCCGATCGTCTTCGTCACCGCCCACGAGGACTTCGCGCTCAGGGCGTTCGACCTCAAGGCCGTGGACTATCTCCTCAAGCCCCTGCGCAAGGAGCGCTTCGCGGAGGCAGTACGGCGCGTCGTCGAGCTGACCCGCGCGGTGCAGGGCCCGGCCGGCGCGTTCGGCGACCAGGTGCCCGTGGAGCTGGGCGGGGTGACCCGCTTCGTCCCCATCGCCGACATCACCTACGTCGAGGCGCAGGGCGACTACGCGCGCCTGCACACCGCGCACGGCAGCCACCTGGTGCGGATCCCGCTGTCCGCGCTGGAGGAACAGTGGCGCTCCCGCGGCTTCGTCCGCATCCACCGCAGTCGCCTGGTCGCCCTCGGCCGCATCGAGGAACTGCGCCTGGACGGCGGAAACCTGACCGTCCGCGTCGGTGACCGGATCCTCGCCGTGAGCCGCCGCAACGCGCGGGAACTGCGGGACCTGCTGGCGCGGCAGGCCCAGGGCGCGGTGGGCGGGCCGCGGTGACCGCGGCCCGCCGTGGCGGGCGTGCGCGAACCTCGTCCGGCGTCTACCTCACCGATGGCGCGCTGCGTACACTCACCGCAACAAGGTGATCACCGCGGCGTCGGGAGTGCGTCATGGGTGCGGAGTCCGTCCCGCGCAGGGAAGTGGTCACCGGACGGCCCGGCACCGACCGCGCTGCCCTGCCCCGGCCCCGCACCGCGGCCGCCCAACCCGAAGAAGGCCTGGCAGTAGGGTCGTTGATGCGCCGTCAGCTGCGGGCTGCGCTGACCGTCACCCTCCTGCTCGCGGCCTCGCTGGGCCTGCTGCCCGTACTGCTGCGGATGCTCCCGCTCGCCGACAACCGGCCGGGTGTCTGGCTCGTCCTGGGCGTGGCGCCGTATCCCGCCCTGCTGTGCGCCGGCGCCTGGTACGTCCGCCGTGCCGAGCGCAACGAGGGTGACGTGACCGCCCGTTGAACCAGACGTATTCGATCGCCGGCGTGACGGCCGTGGTCCTGGCCACGGTGCTCGTCGGTGCGCTGGGGCTGCGGATCTCCCGGACCACCTCGGACTTCTACGTCGCCTCGCGCAGCGTCCCGCCGCGGCTCAACGCGTTCGCCGTCAGCGGTGAGTACCTCTCCGCCGCCTCCTTCCTGGGCGTCGCCGGACTGGTCCTCGCCCAGGGCGTCGACATGCTGTGGTTCCCGATCGGCTACACCGCCGGTTTCCTGGTCCTGCTGGCCTTCGTCGCCGCCCCGCTGCGCCGCTCCGGCGCCTACACCCTGCCGGACTTCGCCGAGGCACGGCTGGAGTCCCGGGCCGTCCGGCGGATCGCGAGCGTGCTCGTCGTCGGTGTCGGCTGGCTCTATCTGCTGCCGCAGCTGCGCGGCGCCGGACTGACCCTACGGCTGCTCACCGGCGCGCCCGGCTGGTTCGGCGGCCTGGTCGTCGCCGCCGTGGTCACCGTGGCGGTGGCTGCCGGAGGCATGCGCAGCATCACCTTCGTCCAGGCGTTCCAGTACTGGCTGAAACTCACCGCCCTCCTGGTGCCCGCCGTGTTCCTGCTGCTCGCCTGGCGCGCGGACCACACGCCGGCCCCGTCCTGGGACGAACGGCCCGTCTTCCGGCACTCCACCCCGGTGCGCGTCGACAGCCCGCTGACCCTCACCGTCCACGAGCCGGTACGGATCACCGCGAGCGGAACTGTCGACGGACGGCACCTGGACGGCGGCCCGCTCACCCTCGACGCCGGCACCCACCGGATCGGCACCGACACCACCCTGCGCTTCCCGTCCGGGGCCCGCGTGCCCCTGCCCGACGCGGGCGTCGCCCGGACGGCCCCGTCGAGCTGGGCGAACCCCCTCTCGGCCGGCCGTGAACAGCACGGCCTGTACGCCACCTACGGGCTGATCCTCGCCACTTTCCTCGGCACCATGGGCCTGCCGCACGTCGTCGTGCGGTTCTACACCAACCCCGACGGCCGCGCCGCCCGCCGCACCACCGTCGTCGTGCTCGGTCTGCTCGGCGCCTTCTACCTGCTGATCCCGCTCTACGGCGTGCTCGGCCGCCTCTACGCGCCCGATCTGCTGCTCACCGGTGACACCGACGCGGCCGTCCTCGTGCTGCCGCAGAGGCTGATCGGCGGAGTGGGCGGCGACCTGCTCGGCGCCCTCGTCGCGGGCGGTGCCTGCGCGGCGTTCCTGTCCACCGTCTCCGGACTCACCATGTCCGTCGCCGGCGTCCTCGCCCAGGACGTGCTGCCGACCCTCGGCATCCGGCACTTCCGGCTGGCGACACTGCCGGCGATCGCCGTACCGACCGCCGCCAACACCGTCGTCAGCGACCTGCCCGTGGCCGACGCGGTCGGCCTGGCCTTCGCCGTGTCCGCCTCCTCGTTCTGCCCGCTGCTCCTCCTCGGCATCTGGTGGCGCGGCCTCACACCGCCCGGCGCCGTCGCCGGACTGCTCCTCGGCGGCGGCTCGGCGCTCACCGCGGTGACGGTGACGATCGCGGGCGGCGCCCGCTCGGGCTGGCAGCACACCCTGCTGGCCTGGCCCGCCGTCTGGTCGGTGCCGGTGGGGTTCGCGGCGATGGTGCTGATCTCGCTGGCCACCCGCGACCGCGTCCCCGCCGGCGCCGCCGCCACGATGGCCCGGCTCCATCTGCCCGAGACAGTCACCGGCCGGCCCGCCCTGCTCGGCACCCGGGTGCGCCCGTGAGCGCACTCGGCACCGTCGCCCTGGCCCTCGCCGCGCTAGCCCTGTTCGTGCTGGGCGCCGCCCTCGGCCATGCCGGCGCCCGCCGGCAGCAGGAGAACCCGGCGGGTCCCGGCACCCCCGTCGAACGGGCCACCTTCCACACCCTGCACACCGCCTCGCTCGCCGCACCGCCCCTGCGCGCCGGCCTGACCCCGGACACCGCCCGCAAGGCGGCCCGGCGGCTGCGCCCGCTGCTCGGCACGGTCGCCCTGGCCCTCACCGACGAGGAGTCCGTGCTGGCCTGGGACGGCGTCGGCGACCACCACCGGGGCGAGGCCGAGGCGCACCTCGCCCACGCCCTGCGCACCGGCCGTACCCAGACCTTCGCGCTGTCCTGCGACGACGACACCTGCCCCGTCCGCCGGGGAGTCGTGGCACCGCTCACCGTCGACGGCCGGAACCCCGGCACGCTCGGCGCGTTCGGCGACCAGGAGTCCGCGGCGATCGTCCGGGCCGCCGAGGAAGTGGCCCGCTGGGTCTCCGTCCAGCTCGAACTCGTCGACCTGGACCGGGCCCGCTCCGGCGTGATCGAGGCGGAGATCCGGGCCCTGCGCGCCCAGATCTCCCCGCACTTCATCTACAACTCCCTCGCGAGCATCGCCTCGTTCGTCCGTACCGACCCGGAGAGGGCACGCGAACTCCTCCTGGAGTTCGCCGACTTCACCCGCTACTCCTTCCGCCGGGGCGGCGACTTCACCACCCTCGCGGAGGAGCTGCGCTCCATCGAGCAGTACCTCGAACTCGCCCGCGCCCGCTTCGGCAGACGCCTGGAGGTGACCCTTCGGATCGCCCCCGAGGTGCTGCCGGTCACCCTGCCCTTCCTCTGCCTGCAACCCCTCGTCGAGAACGCGCTCAAACACGGTCTGGAGGAGTCCGTCGAACGCAGCCGCATCACGATCACCGCGGAGGACGAGGGAACCGAGGCCCGGGTCGTCATCGAGGACAACGGCGTCGGCATGGAGCCGCAGCGCCTGCGCGAGATCCTGCGCGGCAGGGGCGGACCGTCCGCCGGCATCGGCCTGAGCAACGTGGACATGCGACTGCGACAGGTGTACGGCGACGCGCACGGCCTGGTCATCGAGACCGGCGTCGGGGCCGGCACGAAGATCACCGTACGCGTCCCGAAGTTCCGGTCCGGCGTCCGCCCGGCCCACCCGTCGGCGTGAGCGCGACGAGCCGTCCTGTCCCCATGAACGCGACAAAACAGCCGGCGACATGACCTCGACGACCTGGGGGAGAAAGAGCGCATGGACGCGAACACCGAGCCCGCCCACCCCGCCGCCGACCGTGCCGCGGCCCTGCTGCGCGAGCTGGGGGCGGAAGGCATGGCCCACCCCGGCGGCACCCTCCTCGCGCACCTGAGGCGTGTCCAGGACCGGCTCGCCCTGTGGCAGGCCCGCCCCGCCCTCCAGCTCGCCGGGCTCTGCCACGCGTTCTACGGCACCGACGGCTTTCCCACCGGACTGCTCCCCGTGGACCGCCGTACGGACCTCGCGGCGGTGATCGGCACCGAGGCCGAGGAGATCGTCTACGTGTATGCCTCCTGCGACCGGAAAGCCACCTACCCGGACCTCGCCAGGCCCGGCGCGCCCTTCCGCGACCGCTTCACCGGCCTCTCCCGGGTTCCGGAGCCGCAGCTGCGCCGGGACTTCGCCGAACTGTCGGCCGCGAACGAACTCGACCTCGCCCGCATCGACCCCGCCTTCCGCGAGCAGTGGGGCCCCGGCCTCCTCGCCCTCTTCACCCGGCTCCAGGACCTGCTCAGTGCCGACGCCTGGCGCGACTGCCGTACGGTCCTGGCCGCGCCCGCGATGTGACCCCTGCTTGCCTGTGCCGGGTGCGCGACGCAGTCTGTTCCTATGGGCGCTCAGGACGGCCCGACACTCATCACGTCCGTGCAGCGTGCCTTCCGGCTGCTGGAGGCGGTGAGCGCGCACGAGAACGGCGCGCCGGCGAAACAGCTGGCACGTGAGACCGGGCTGCCCCTGGCCACCGCCTACCACCTGCTGCGCACCCTGGTCCACGACGGATACCTGCGCAAACTCGACGACGGTGTCTTCGTCCTGGGGGAGAAGCTGACGTCGCTGCACTCGGCGGGCAACACACAGGCGATGCTCAGCCGTGTCCGGCCGACGCTCGCCGCGCTGCGGGACGAGCTGGCCGGGGCCGCCTACCTCACGTTCTACGAGGACGGCGAGATCAGGGTCGCCGAGATCGTCGACGGCCCCCGCGCGCCCAGGGCGGAGCTGTGGGTGGGCTTCGAGGACGCCGCACACGCCACCGCGCTGGGCAAGTCCGTGCTGCGGGAACTGGACGAGGACGGCCGCCAGGAGTACCTGTCCCGGCACCACCTGCCCGATCTCACGCCGCGGACCGTCACCAGCCGTCCGGAACTGCTGCGCAGGCTCGACACCTCCCCCCTGGCACCGGCCGTCACGGACCTCGAGGAGTACGCACTCGGCACGGTCTGCGTCGCCGTGCCCGTCTACTCCGGGGACGTACTCGGCTCGCTCGGCGTCTCCCTGCCGGTGGAGCGGCACGCGCAGCTCCAGGAAATCCGGTCCCGGCTGCTCCTGATCGCGAGCCGCGTGACCAGGACTCTCTCGCTCACTATCTGAAAATCCACACCTTGTGGCAGCCCGCGCTCAACCCGTTTCCTGGACTGACCGGACATTCCGGGCTAACTACCCCGTAAAGACGAGGACTGCGGACGAGACATGAGCCAGGTGCGACACCACTGGCCGATGAGGCTGTCGAGCGAGCGAGCGAGTGCCTGGGCGGACGCCCACCGGCGTGCCACCGGGCCGGTCGCCGCCGTGCTGCCGGTGCTGATCGTCGCCGTCATCGTGGTCGCCGACCTCGCCGGCGGGGCGGGAATGATCTGCCTGCCGCTGCTGGTCGCCGGACCCGCGTTGGCCGCCACCACCAACGGGCCGCGCGGCGTGCTCTGCGTCGGTCTCCTGGCCCTGGTGCTGGGTGCGGTGCTGGGCAGCAAGGGCGGGGTTCCCGTGCGCGAACTGGCGGCCGTCCTGTCCGCCCTGCTGGCCGTCACCGCGGCAAGCGCCCTGGCCAGTGCGCTGCGCGGCCGCCGCGAACGCGTCCTCGCGGCCGTCCGTACGGTCGCGGAGGCCGCCCAGCACGCCCTCCTGCAGCCCGTCCCGGAGACGGTCGGCCCGTTCCGGACGGCCGTCCGCTACAGCGCCGCCGCGGCCGAGGCCCGGATAGGCGGAGATCTCTACGCCCTGGTGGACACCCCGCACGGGGTCAGGCTGATCGTCGGCGACGTGCGCGGCAAGGGGCTGCCCGCGGTGGGGACCGCCGCACTGGTGCTGGGCGTCTTCCGTGAGGCCGCCCACGACGAGCCCGACCTGCTGGCCGTCGTCGACCGGATCGAACGGAGCCTGGCGCGCAATCTCGGCCCCGACGACTTCGTCACCGCCGTGGTCGCCGGCTACCCGGGGACGGGGCAGCTGGAGGTCGTGAACTGCGGACACGCGCCCCCGCTGATGATCTCCGCGTCCGGAGGGGTCGAGGCGGTGGAGGCCAGTGATCCCGCCCCGCCGCTCGGGCTGCGCGCCCTGTCGGGTCAGGCCCCGCGCCTCCAGGTCCTGCCCTTCGCCGACGGAGACCAGCTGCTGCTGTACACCGACGGGGTGACCGAGGCCCGGGATCATGCTCGCGAGTTCTACCCGCTGGCCGAAGGCGTGGCCCGGCATGCGTGCGACGAGCCGGCGCGGACGCTGACCGCGCTCCATGACGAACTGCTGGCCCACGTGGGCGGGCGGCTGCACGACGACGCCGCGCTGCTGCTGCTGCGCAAGGAGACCGTGGCCGAACCCGTCCCCGTGCGGTGCCGGCCGGAGGCCGGGCTTCAGGTCGCGACGAGGTCGGCCCAGCGGGTGACCCCGCCGGCGTGGACGCGTATGCCATGACGCGTCGCGAGGGCGTGCACGATCGTCTCGCCCCGGCCGTGCTCGTCCGGGTCGATCCCGGCGCGGGCCCGGCCGCCCAGCAGTGCCGGACCGGTGTCGGTGACCTCGATGCGCAGGGTGCGGCGCTCCTCGGACCGAATCCACGAGAGCCGCATCCTGGCCGGGGGCAGGGCGTGCACGATCGCGTTCGTGACCAGCTCGCACATCAGCAGCAGAGCATCGTCGACGATCTCCGGGGGCACGTCCCAGTCACCGAGGACGGCGCGCACGCGGCGGCGTACGGCCGGGACGGCGCCGGTGACGGCAGGCAGCGGACACACGTGTTCGCACGCCTCACGCAGCAGCGTGTTGAGCTGAGCCGCCATGTTCACTCCTCGGGTGATCCTGCCGGTCGTGCGCCGTTCCGTGGTCGCTTTTCCGGGCTTTGAAGCACGTTATGGAGACAAACCGAGCGGGTCAATGAACGGTGGTCGGCATTACCGAACGCTCCACGTCCCACCCGAAGCCGGGGCGCTCAATCCGCCCGTGAAGCGAGGCGTCCGTGGCGGTAATACGCTCGCTTCATGGCCGGCCCAGTCCAGTCGATCGAACGGGCGGCGGCGATCCTGCGGCTGCTCGCCGCCGGGCCCCGCCGGCTCGGGCTGGGCGAGGTGGCTGCCTCGCTCGGCCTGGCGAAGGGCACCGCCCACGGCATCCTGCGCACACTCCAGCACGTGGACTTCGTGGAACAGGACGCGGCGACCGGGAAGTACCAGCTCGGGGCCGCCCTGCTGCACCTGGGCACCAGCTACCTGGACGTCAACGAGCTGCGGTCGCGCTCCCTCAACTGGGCCGACGCCCTCGCCGCCCGCAGCGGGGAATCGGTACGCCTCGGAACCCCGCTGGAGGGCCGGGTCCTCGTGGTCCACCACGTCTTCCGGCCGGACGACACCTTCCAGACCCTGGACGTGGGCTCACTGCTGCCCCTGCACGCCTCCTCGCTCGGCAAGGTACTGCTGGCCTACGGGGCGGCGTCCCTGGAGCCGGGACAGGAACTGCAGCTGGAGTCGTACACCCGGCACACCCTGGTCACTCCCGAGCAGCTGACCCGGGCGCTCGCCGAGGTCCGGGAGCTCGGCTGGGCCGCCGAGATCCAGGAGATGAGCATGGGCGAGGCGGGGCTCGCCGCGCCGATCCGGGGCCACGGCGGCCTCGTCGTCGGCGCCATCGGGCTGTCCGGGCCCGTCGAGCGGATCTGCGACAGCCATGGCCACCCCCGCCCGAGTCAGATCACCCTGATCCGCGAGGCCTCGCGGGCGATCTCCAGAGACCTGGGGGCCACTCGCTGGTAGAGCCGACCCGCCGCTCCCCGACCCGTCGGAAGGCAGACCCGATCATGGCTGAACGGTACGTAATGTCCGTCGATCAGGGGACCAACTCCACCCGGTGCATTCTGTTCGACCACCGTGGACGGCTGGTGTCGGTCGCGCAGAGGGAGCACCAGCAGCACTTCCCGCGGCCCGGCTGGGTCGAGCACGACGCCGTCGAGATCTGGCACAACCTGCAGCGCGTCGTGCCCGAGGCCCTGTCCGGCGCCGGCCTCGACGCGGGACAGGTCGCCGCCATCGGCCTGGCCAACCAGCGGGAGACCACCGTGCTCTGGGACCGGCGCACCGGAACCCCGCTGGGCCGGGCGCTCGTCTGGCAGGACACCCGCACGGCGCCGCTCGTCGAGGCCCTGGGACAACAGCCCGGAGAGGAATTCTTCCTGGAGCGGTGCGGTCTGCCGCCCTCCACCTACTTCTCGGCGCTGCGGATCCGCTGGCTGTTCGACCACGTCAAGGGCCTGGAACAGCGCGCGAAGGACGGCGAGGTGCTGTTCGGGACGATCGAGAGCTGGCTGATCTGGAACCTCACCGGCGGCGCCGACGGCGGTCTGCACATCACCGACCCCACCAACGCCAGCCGCACGATGCTGATGAACATCCGCAGCCTCGCCTGGGACGAGGAGCTCCTGGCCTTCTTCGGCGTGCCCCATTCGATGCTGCCCGAGATCAGGTCCTCCGCCGAGACGTACGGCGACGCCCGCTCCCTGCTCCCCGGCGTCTCGATCACGGCCGCCCTCGGCGACCAGCAGGCCGCCCTCTTCGGCCAGACCTGCTTCTCCCCGGGCGAGGCGAAGTGCACCTACGGAACGGGCAGCTTCCTGCTGCTCAACACCGGCAACGACCTCGTGCGGTCCCACAACGGACTCCTCAGCACCGTCGCCTACAAGGTCGGGGACTCGCCGCCCGTCTACGCCCTGGAGGGTTCGATAGCCGTCACCGGGGCACTGGTCCAGTGGTTCCGCGACCGCCTGGGCCTGATCAGCAGCGCCCCGGAGATCGAGACCCTCGCGCGCTCGGTCGAGGACAACGGCGGCTGCTACATCGTCCCCGCCTTCTCGGGTCTGTTCGCACCCCACTGGCGCAGCGACGCGCGCGGGGTCATCGTCGGCCTCACCTCGTACATCACCAAGGGACACCTGGCCCGAGCCGTCCTGGAGGCCACCGGATGGCAGACGCGAGAGGTCGTCGACGCCATGAACGCCGACTCCTCGATCGCCCTCAAGCAGCTCAAGGTCGACGGCGGCATGACGGCCGACAATCTGCTCATGCAGTTCGTGGCCGACGTGCTCGACGTCCCCGTGGTGCGGCCCATGGTCGCCGAGACCGTCTCCCTCGGCGCCGCCTACGCGGCCGGTCTCGCCGCCGGCTACTGGTCTGACCTGGAGGTACTGCGCCGCAACTGGCACCGGGCCGGCCAGTGGCTGCCCGACATGGACCCCGAGGTGCGGCAGTGGGAGTACGAGAACTGGCAGCGGGCCGTGGAGCGGTCCCTGGGGTGGGTGAGACCGCCGCGGTCGCCCTGAGCGGACCGCTCCGTCAGGTCTTCGGCCCGGTCCCGGCGGCCAGGGCTGCCGATTCGGTGAGTGCCGGGGCGAACGCGGTGACCGCCGACCTGTCCAGGCGCGCGACCACCCCGCTCAGCTCCGACCAGCATGCCCGCCACCACCGACAGTCCTGCCACGGTGCCGGTCTTGATCGCCGGGATGGACAATAGGCGTACGGAACAAGGTTCTTGAGAGCGCAGGACGGGGGCATGATGCTGGAGGAACTGATTCTGGCCGGAGGCACGACGGTGGTCGGAGCCATGGCCACCGACTCCTGGACGGTCGCGCGGGGCGGGATCGCCAAGCTGTTCGGTCACCGCGGGGAGGACCGGCAGGCGGCCATCGAGGCGCAGTTGGACAACAACGCGGCCCTGGTCGTCCGGGCGGACGACGCCGAGCGGGTGCGGCAGAGCCTGCTGCCCGTGTGGCAGCTGGAGTTGGAGTCGCTGCTCGGCGAACACCCGGACGCCGCCGGCGAACTGCGGGAGCTGATCGACGAGATCCGCCGGCAGCTGCCCGAGAGGCAGCGCGCATGGGTGCAGAACAACGTCGCGAAGGACGGCGGTCAGGTCTTCGCGGTGCAGGGCGGCAACGTCATCGTGCACCAGGCTCCTCCTGGCCGGGGAGGCGACGGCGGAGAAGCCAGGTGACCGATGCTGTCCCGGGGCCCCGGCAGGTGGTCCGTGTCGAGGGCGGGTTCGGGTACGGCGTCATCGGCGCCGATCTGCACGTCTTCCCCGACCGGGGCCCGGTCTACCTGCTCTCCGAGCACAGGCCGGCCGGCGCCTCCGCGGACCAGGACACTGCCTGGCTCACCGCCCAGCCCAGCCGCCTGCTCAACGCCCGTTTCCAGGCGGTCGACTTCACCGGACGGGACCGGGAGCGGGCCGAGCTGGCCGCGTGGCGCGACGGCGACGGCCCGCGCGCCGCGGCCCTCTGGCTGCACGGCCCCGGCGGCCAGGGCAAGACCCGGCTCGCGGCCCGGTTCGCCGCCGACAGCGCCGCGGTGGGCTGGAAAGTCGTCACGGCCACCCACGGTTCCGGCGCCGTCCAGCCGCACCTGGGCAGCCAGGACCTGCGCCTCGACGGCGCCGCCGGGCTGCTGCTGGTCGTGGACTACGCCGACCGCTGGCCGCTCTCCCATCTGACCTTGCTGTTCAGCAACAAGCTGCTCGACCGGCAGCTGCCGGCCCGGGTGCTGCTGCTCGCCCGGTCGGTCAGCCCCTGGCCGGCCGTGCGCGCCGCGCTGGACGACACCGGGACGGAGACCGGCGACCGCGCGCTGCGGCCGCTGGACGACCGGGCCGCTGGACTCGGCGAGCGGCAGACCATGTTCACCGTCGCCCGGGACTGCTTCGCCGCCCGCTACGGTCTCACCGACCCGTCCGTCATCCCCGTGCCCGACTACCTGGACCGGCCGGAGTTCGGTCTGGTCCTCGCCCTGCACATGGCCGCCCTGGTGGCCGTCGACGCTCACACGCGGGGCAGCAGACCCCCGCGGGACATGGCCGGCCTGTCCGCCTACCTGCTCGACCGGGAACACCGGCACTGGACCCGGCTCCACGAACTCCGGCTGGAGGGACTCGACTTCGAGACCCCGCCCAGCGCCATGAGCCAGGTGGTCTTCACCGCGGCGCTCACCGGCGCCGCCGCGCACGCGGACGGCACCGCGCTGCTTGGTGGTCTCGGTCTGGAGCGCCCCGGGCGGCTGCTCGCCGACCACACCACCTGTTACCCGCCGCAGGAGCCCGGTGCCGTCCTGGAGCCGCTCTACCCCGACCGGCTCGCCGAGGACTTCCTCGCCCTGACCCTGCCCGGGCACCAGGTGACCGGCCGTCCCACCGCTCCCTGGGCGGCGGACTTCGCCGGCGCGCTCGTCGCCCGCGACCCGGACGGATCGCCACCCGCGCACCTCGCCCGTGCCCTGACCTTCCTGGCCTCGGCGGCCGCACCGCACCGCTGGCCGCACGCCGTCCGGCACCTGGAAACCCTGCTGCGCGCGGACCCGGCCCTGGCGGTCGACGCCGGCGGTGCCGCCCTGACCGCGCTCGCCGCCCTCGACCTCGCCCCCGCCGTACTGGAAGCCGTCGACGCGCATCTGCCCGGCCGGGGTCAGCCCGACCTCGACGCCGGCATCGCCGCCTTCACCCGGCGCCTCACCGACCACCGGCTCGCCGCCACCGACGACCCCGCCGAACACGCCAGGCTGTACCAGAACCTCGGCTTCCGTATGCTGCGCGCGGGACACCGGGACGACGCCGTGACCGTCACCGAGCAGGCGGTCGGCATCCTCCGGCGGCTGGCCGCCGCCGACAGCGGCGCGCACGAGCCGGCTCTGGCCACCGCCCTGGCCGAGCTGAGCGAGCGCGCCTTCGCGGCGGACCGTGCGGAGGTGAGCCGCCGGGCCGCCGAGGAGGCCGTCGGCATCTTCCGGCGGCTGACCGCCCTCGACGCCGCGCACGAACCCGGCCTCGCCGTCTCCCTGTCCCGTCTGGGGCAGGGCATGTCGGAGGCACGCAAGCCCGAGGAGGGCCTCGCGGCGACCGAGCGGGCCATGGGAATCTTCCAGCGGCTGGCGGCCACCGACCCCGCGACGTACGAGCCGGGTCTCGCCGTCACGCTGGCGCACGCGGCCATCTTCTCCTGGCGGTTGCGGCGCTGGCCGGACGCCCTGACCGCCGCCGAGCGCGCGGTGACCATCGTCCGGCGGCTGGTGGCCGCCCGACCCGCGGCACACGTGTCCGACCTCACCCGTTCGGTCGCGGTCGACGAGTCCGACCTGGCGGCGGCGGTGGCCAACCTGGGCTTCTTCCTGTGGGGCGCGCGCCGCCGGGACGAGGCGGTGACCGCCGTACGGGAGGCGGTCGCGATCAGCCGGCGGCTGGCCGTGGCCAATCCCACCGCTCACGAGCCCGTACTGGCCAGGGTCCTGTCCACCCTCGGCACCTACCTCTCGCTCAGCGGGCACGGGAAGGAGGCCCTGGCCGTCAGCGAGGAGGCCATGGACCTCTGCCTGCGGCTCACGGCGGAACGTCCCGCCGAGTTCGAGAAGCTGCTGCGCAAGGTGTCCGAGGAGCACGAGGCGGTCGCGAAGCGGCTGAGCGGCGAGGCAGACAGGACCTGGACGCTGGAGGAGCACTACGTGACCCTCCTCAACCAGGACGAGGTCTGGCAGGACGCGCAGGACCGCCGCCACCGTCTCGACGACATGGACCCCGGTCACTGCGGGAACGTGCTGCGCTTCCTGCTCCGCCGGGCCGACGTCGTCTTCGAGACGCTGGCCGACGGGCTCCTCGTCTCCGCCGAGTCCCTCGGCCGCTGGGACGGCGAGGACGCCGCGGCGTGGCTCGCCCGGCAGCCGCTCGCGGTCGCGCTGCGCCGCCGCTCGGAGGGCGAGCCGGCCCGGGCGGAGACCTGCCACTGCGGATACGCGATCCAGCCCGGCTGGAATCATGATCATTGCTATCCCGGCATCATCGTCGACTGAAGCCGAAGCCGAAGCCGAAGCCGGCCGGGCACAAAGGGGGACTCGTGGGGGACACGGCCGAGCTCGGCCAGACGGTGGCGGAGGTCGTGCGCGAGCGCTGGGGCGTCAAGCTGGACGCCGACGGCAGCATCGCCCGCTTCACCGAACCGGGGTGGAGCTACGAGGAGGAGGTGCCGCGCCCCTGCCCCGAGTGCGACGGCAGGATGTACGCACTGCGCAGGCCGTACGAGTCGGGCGGGCGCGTCTACCGCTACGTGGCCGTGGTCTGCCCGGTCTGCCCCGCGGCCTACACCCTCGCCGACCTCGGGGTGAAGACGTACGACAAGCTCGTCCCCCGGCCCGGCGCGCAGCCGAAGTCCACGGAGGCGAAGAAGCCGACGGCCCCACGGCTGCGGGTGTCGCGGCCGACGACGGCGGCGCGGGTGTCGTCCCTGCTCCTCGGGCCGTGTCCCACGGAGCCCGGCGTCACCATCACCCCCATACACGCCTCCACCCGCCCCGCGTGGCCCGCCGACCTGCCCGTGCCGACGGAGAGCGAGGAGCGCCGGCTGCTGTGGTGCAAGGCGACCGACCCGGCCTGGCGGCCGCCCGAGGGCGCGGTGGCGGCGGCCGACGACGTCCGGGTCATCCTCCCCGACGGCCCCGCCTTCGCCGGCCTGCGCGACCACCTCGCCGACCGGGGCGTACCGTTCCGTGTCGTCCGGCACTGGACGGAGCACGAACAGGTCGGCACGGTTTCCGACTTCGGCTCCGCGACCGGGCTGACGGCCCACCCCGCCCGTACGTTCCCCACGGGCTCCGCGATGCCGCCCTCGCCCGTCGCCGGGCCGGGCGCCCATGCGGCCCGGGACGCGTTCGAGGCCCAGTGGGACGCCCTGGAGGACGGTCCGGACGCCGACGGCATCCCGTACGTGCCGGTGACCGACCTCGTCCCCGAGGACTGGGCCCGGCTGCTGCCGCACCCCACCTTCAACCCGGCCCAGGCCGACGCCGTCCCCGCGGTGATGGAGGGCGACGACCATCTGATCGTCGTCGCCCCGACCGGCGCGGGCAAGACGCCCATCGGCATGGTCGCCGCACTGCGGGCCCACGCCGATGGCCGCAAGGCCGCCTGGCTGGTGCCCCAGCGGTCGCTGACCGACGAACTCGACCGCGAACTGGACATCTGGCGGCGGCACGGGCTCACGGTCGTCCGGCTCACGGGGGAGTACGCCGTCGACGCCGACCTCATCCGCGAGGCCGACGTCTGGGTCGCCACCACCGAGAAGTTCGAGGCGATCTGCCGCAACGGCTCGCTGGGCGGCGCCCTCGCCGAGGTCGGCTGTCTGGTCGTCGACGAGATCCACCTGCTCGGTGATCCGGCGCGCGGCGCCGTGCTGGAGGCGGTGCTCACCCGGGTGCGCGAGGACAGCGCCCGGACGCGCATCGTCGGACTGTCGGCGACCGTGGCCAACGCCGACGAGGTCGCCGACTGGCTGGGCGCCCGGCTGATCCGCACCGCCTGGCGGCCCACCCGGCTGACCTGGCAGATCCCCCTGCTCCCGGCGCCGAGGGACGGCGAACGGACCACGCGTGCCGCCGTGGCCCGCACCGCCGCGGCCGTGCGGCTGGCCCGCACCGTCACCGACGAGGGCGGCAGCGTGCTCGTCTTCTGCAGCAGCAAGCGGGGCGTGCGCGCGACTGCCCTCGCCCTCGCCGCGGACCGGGGCGTGCCGACCCACGGCGTCGACGCGGACGACTCGGAACTCGTCGAGCGGTTGTGCGGCAAGGCCGGTGTGGGACTCCACTACCGCGACTGGCCGTTCAAGCGCGAGGCCGAGCGGGCGTTCCGGGCCCGCGAGACCGATGTCCTCGTGGCGACCTCCACCGTGGCCGCCGGGGTGAACCTCCCCGCCCGTGCCGTGATCGTGCGTGACGTCCGGCTCGGCCAGGACCGCATCGAGGTGTCCATGGTGCAGCAGATGTTCGGCCGTGCCGGGCGGGTCGGCGCGGGGGAACGGGAGGGCTGGGCCTTCCTGCTGGCGGACAAGACGGAGCGCCCGGAGTGGCAGGCCCGGCTGACCGCCGGATACACCGTGCGCTCGCGGATCGGCGACCGGCTGCCCAACCACCTGCTCGCCGAGGTGGTGCAGGGCCGGGTGGAGTCGCTGGAGGAGGCCGAGGACTGGTGGACCGGGACGTTCGCCTTCCATCAGGGGCACGACAGCGTGGAACCGCTCCACGACGCCGCGCTCTACCTGACCGAGGCCGGCCTCCTGCGCTCCGGCCGAGGGCCGCAGGGCCAGGAGTTCCTGCAGGCGACCGAACTGGGCATGCTGACCAGCCGGTTCATGGTCGATGCCGAGTCGGCGTACGAACTGGCCCAAGGGGTGGGCCGGCTGCCCGTACCGGCGGACCCGGACCAGGCCGAGCAGCTGCTGACCAGGCTGCTGACCGTGCAGCTCCCCGAACTGGCGGACGCGGCCTTCAGCGACCGGGCGCGCACGACCCTGCGGCGGGTCCTGCGCCACCAGGGCCGGGTGGAGCAGCTGGAGCAGGACCAGAGGCAGCCGGACCAGGACGAGGGGCTGCTCGCCGGGGAACTGGCCTACGCGGTACTGCTGCTGGCGGCCTTCAGCCCGCAGGCGTTCGCCACCCGCGGCGGTTATGTGCTCGGCATCCCGGCCGACAGCCTGACCGGCATCCTGGACGAGGCCCAGCGCTATCTGGCCTGGCTGGGCGCCCAGGGCGAGCTGGGCACCGTCCATCCCTGGGCGGCCGTCGTGGCCGGGGACCTGGCCGAGCGCATCCGCTGGCGCACGCTGGGGCCGGGCCGCGGGGCCGGGCGGCTGCTGTGGATGTGCGGGCGCATGGCCACACCCCAGCTCGCCCCCCGCCTGCTCCCGCGGATGTGGCGGGCGGCGCGCGAGCGCGGGGTCGGCGCCCCGGACTGGACGGGCACCACCCCGCCGCGCGACTGCGCGCTCCCGCCGGGGCGCTACGAGGCGCTGCTGAAGCAGCGGACCACCGGCACCGTCCTCACGCAGAACTCCGGCTCCGTGCAGGTGACGGCCCCGCAGGGCGCGGTGGTCTGCCTCTGGAACGGCGCGACGACGGTCCGCTACGCGTCGGACGGCACCCCGGCCCGGCTGGACCATCCGCGCGCCGCCCCCGACGATCCTTCGGCGGGCCCGCGCGGCGCGGCGGTCTTCACCCGTGGCGACCACCTGGCCGCCGGCTGGCTCGCGGCTTACAACGCGACCGGGGACGCATGATGAAGAGGCCGGCTCATGGGACCGAGCAGGTAGGCACGGGGGAGCTCACTGATCGGTTCGCCACGCCGGGCGAACGTGCGACCGGCCTCCATGCGCCGGCAGGTCCTGGCCGCCGAGAGCGGTCACCAGGCTCGCCACCGTCACGGTGTTGAAGACGAACGCGATGACCGCGTTGGGCGCCACGGTGCGTCGCATCTCCTGCGAGAGCACGTTCACGTCCGTCGTGCCGAACGTCGTCATGACCGACAGGGCGAAGTGGACGTAGTCGGCCCAGGCCGCCGAGTGGTCGCCGGGGAAGTCCAGCGCCCGTTCGTCCTCCACGAGGTTGTCGGCCTGGAAGGTGACGGCGAAGGACGCGACCACGCAGACCCAGGCGACCACGACGAGACCGAGGGCCACCGCCACCCGGGGAACCACGAGAAACACCGAGCCGAGGTGTCCGGGAAGCCACACCACCGCCACCACCAGCGCGGCGGCCGCGATGAAGATCGACACCCCTGGTCCGGGCGCGGTCCCGAACACGTACCGCTGCGCCCACGTGCCACGCGATTCGCGGCGGGCCCACGTACGCACCCGCTCGTCCGGGACGGACGAGAAGGCGACCAGGGTCAGGAGGAGATAGGGGAGGAGATAGGCGAACAGCACCAGCACGCCCAGGTCCGCCGCCGTGCGTGCGTCGAGGACGAGGAGGGCCGCTGTCGTGCAGACCGCGATGAGGGCGCTCGCTGTCGTGCGACGGCGTTCGGAGAGCCAGCGCTGCACGGACGAGCTCCTCTGGATACGACGGTGGCGGACGTGCTCCGGTGCCGATCGCATCGAAGGTACGGCATCCGGTGGTTTTGGCACGGGCGACTCGGTGTGCGGCAACCCGGCTGCTGCCGGATGGTGGGGGGATGCGGACGTCCCAGGTGATGAGCGAGGCCGACTTCCGGTCGCTGTACCGTCGGCTGAGGGACACGGCACCGGGCGGCGACGCGGACCGGGGCGCCCTGGAGACGATCACCGGGGCGCAGGTGCTGGCGGCCGCCCGCGAGGTGCGGTCCGGACGTACGGTGTCGCTCGCGGCCCCCGTGAACAAGCGTGTCGCACCGGACGACGCCGAACCGGCCCAGCACCGGCTCATCGCCCCGGAAGGCGGCCGCCCCAGCGCGAGCGGTCTGGACTTCGCCCGCGACCGTTTCGCCATGAACATCCACGGCGACGGGAACAGCCACCTCGACGCGCTGTGCCACGTCATCTACGACGGCACGCTGCACGGCGGCCTGCCGGCGGCGGAGGTGCTCTCACCGGACGGCGCCGGCGCCCTGTCCGTCGATCTGGTCCGCGACGGCATCGTCGGCCGTGGAGTTCTCCTCGACATCCCCCGGCTGCACGGCGTGCCCTGGCTCGAACCCGGGGCGCACGTGACCGCCGACGACCTTGCCGCCGCCGAGGCCGAGCAGGGGCTTCGAGTGGGCCGGGGCGACATTCTTCTCGTACGGGTCGGGCACCGCCTGCGGCGCGAGGAACTCGGCCCCTGGGACGTGTCCGACGCCCGTGCCGGGTTCCATCCTGCGGCCATGGAGTTCCTGGCGGAGCGCGAGGTGTCCGTGCTCGGGAGCGACGGCAACAACGACACCGGCCCCAGCCCTGTGCAGGGGGTCGGGTACCCGGTGCATGTGCTCGCCGTCCACGCGATGGGACTGCACCTGCTCGACTACCTGCGGCTCGAGGACCTCGCGCCGGTCTGCGCCCAGGAGGGCCGCTGGTCCTTCCTCTGCGTGATCGCCCCGCTCCGGCTGCCCTCGGCCACCGGATCCCCGGTCAATCCGCTCGCGATCCTGTGACGGGCGGCCCGGCCCGCAGAGCCGCCGCGCCCCGGTTCACCCGGACGGCCCAACTCGCCGGGTAGATCACCCGGAGATACGTTGGTGTGCGGGGCGGGATGGCGGCTGGGGTGGATTTCCCGCTCACCCCGGGCAGGACCGGACGAGGCTCCGAGGGCGGTGGCCTGCATGACCGAAGCGCAGCACTACGACGTCATCGTGATCGGCACCGGCGCGGGTGGCGGCACCATCGCCCACCGGCTGGCGGGCACGGGGAAACGGATCCTCCTGCTCGAACGCGGCGGCTATCTGCCCCGCGAGCGCGACAACTGGGACTCGACCGCGGTCTTCGTCAAGGGCAAGTACCGCGCCCCGGAGTTCTGGTTCGACAAGAGCGGCAACAAGTTTCCGCCCGAGGTCAACTACTACGTGGGCGGCAACACCAAGTTCTACGGCGCCGCCCTCTTCCGGCTGCGCCCGGAGGACTTCGGCGAGATCCGCCACCACGACGGCCTCTCGCCCGCCTGGCCGCTGCGCTACGAGGACTTCGAGCCCTACTACTCGCAGGCCGAACACCTCTACCTCGTGCACGGCCGGCACGGCGAGGACCCCACCGAGGGTCCCACCAGCGCCCAGTACGCCTACCCGCCGGTCCAGCACGAGCCGCGCATCGAGCAGCTCAGCCACGACCTGGAGAAGCAGGGGCTGCACCCCTTCCACCTCCCGATCGGCGTGAACCTCACCCAGGACGACCGGGGCCGGGCCGTCCACACCAGCGCCTGCATCCGCTGCGACCGCGTCGACGGCTTCCCCTGCCTGGTCGGCGCGAAGTCCGACGCCCAGGTCATCTGCGTCGATCCCGTCCTGGAACAGGGCAACGTCGAGATGGTCACCCACGCGGACGTACGGCGCCTGGAGACGGACGCGACGGGCCGCAGTGTCACCAAGGTCGTCGCCACCGTGGGGGACGGAGACCCCGCCACCGTGGAGTTCAGCGCCGACATCGTGGTCGTGGCCTGCGGCGCCGTCAACTCCGCCGTCCTGTTGCTGCGTTCGGCCGACGACCGGCATCCGCAGGGCCTGGCCAACAGCTCGGACGTGGTGGGCCGGCACTACATGCGGCACAACAACCTCGCCCTCATGGCCGTGTCCAGGGAACCGAACGACACCAAGTTCCAGAAGACTCTGGCGCTGCACGACTGGTACCTGGGATCCGACGACTGGGACTACCCCCTGGGCGGGATCCAGATGCTCGGCAAGTCCGACTCCGAGCAGATCCACGGCGAAGCGCCCCGCTGGGCCGGGGCGGTCTCCCCGGACATGCCGTTCGAGGTGCTGGCCCACCACGCGGTCGACTTCTGGCTGTGCGGGGAGGACCTGCCGACCGCCGAGAACCGGGTCACCCTGGACCGGGACGACGGGATCCACCTCGCCCTCGACGAGAAGAACAACATCGCCGGGCTGGAGCGCCTGCGGCACAAACTGCAGAGCATGCTCAGCCACTTGGGCATGCACGAACACCATCTCCTGTCGCACAGCATCTACCTGCACAAGGGGATGCCCATCGGCGCCACGGCGCACCAGGCCGGCACGGTCCGCTTCGGCACCGACCCCGCGACCTCGGCCCTGGACGTCAACTGCAAGGCCCACGACCTCGACAACCTCTACGTCGTCGACACGAGCTTCTTCCCGAGCATCGGAGCGGTCAATCCCTCGCTGACCGCCATGGCCAACGCCCTGCGGGTCGGCGACCACATCGCGGAGCGGCTGCAATGACCTCCCCCCGAAGGAGACCTCCATGGATCGCTACCCGCCCATCGCCGAGCACGGGCTCATCGGGGACCTGCAGACCGCGGCTCTGGTGTCGTCGCACGGCGTGATCGACTGGTTCGCGGCGCCGCGCTTCGACTCGCCCAGCGTCTTCGCCGCCCTGCTCGACCACGACGGCGGCGGCTACTTCCTGCTCGCCCCGGAGCACCCCGAGGGGACCTGGAAACAGCTCTACTACCCGGACACCGCCGTCCTGGTGACCCGTTTCATGTCTCCCGACGGAGTCGGCGAGATCGTCGACTACATGCCGGTCCAGCCGGGTTCGAGAGCGACGGACCGGCACCAGCTGGTGCGAGTCGCCCGCGCGGTGCGCGGCACCGTACGGTTCGAGCTCGTCTGCCGGCCGCGGTTCGACTACGGGCGGGCGGACCACCGACTCGACCTCACGCCCGAACGGGCGACGTTCCACGCCCCGGGCGCGACCGCCCACCTGCAGAGCGACATCCCGCTCGAACAGGACGGGAAGGACGTCCGCGGCGCGCGCACGCTCAACGCCGGAGAGGCGGCCGCCGTGGTGTTCACCATGGGCCCGCCCGGCGGAGAGGCGCCGCCACCACCCACCACCGAAGGGATCACCGAGGGCATCTTCGAGAACATCAACTTCTGGCAGCTGTGGGTGCGCACCTCGCGCTACCGCGGCCGCTGGACGGACACGGTGTACCGCTCCGCCATCACGCTCAAGCTCCTGACCTACGCCCCCACGGGCGCTCCGGTCGCCGCCGCCACCATGGGGCTGCCCGAGCAGGTCGGGGGTGAGCGCAACTGGGACTACCGGTACACCTGGGTACGGGACGGGTCCCTGTCGATCCGGGCCCTGCTCGACCTCGGCTTCGTGGACGAGGCGACCCAGTTCATCCACTGGCTCGGCGACCGCCTACGCGCCCACGAGGGATCGGACGGCGAGCCCCTGCAGATCATGTACCGGGTCGACGGTGACCCTCATCTGACGGAGGAGATCCTGGAGCACTTCGAGGGGTACCGCGGCTCCTACCCGGTCCGGGCCGGCAATGCCGCCTCCGACCAGCTGCAGCTCGACATCTACGGCGAGGCCCTGTACGGCCTGGCCGAGGGCCGCGAGGTCGGCGAGCACGCGGGCTACCACGGGTGGAAGGGCCTGGCGGCCACCCTCGACTGGCTCGCCGACTCCTGGGACCGGCCCGACGAGGGGATCTGGGAGACCCGGGGCGGACGCAAGGACTTCACCTACAGCCGGGTGATGTGCTGGACCGCCTTCGACCGTGGTCTGAAGCTGGCGGCCGAGTTCAGCAGGCCGGCCGACACCGCGCGCTGGACCCGCGCCCGGGACGAGATCCTGGAGCAGGTCATGGAACGCGGCTGGAACGAGAAGGAGCAGGCCCTCGTCCAGTACTACGGAGGCGACGTCCTGGACGCGTCCCTCCTGCTCGCTCCCCGGGTCGGATTCATCTCCCCCCGAAGCCCCGGCTGGCTCAGCACACTGGACGCCATGGACCGGGTCCTCGTCTCCGACAGCCTGGTCTACCGCTACGACCCCCAGGCGTCTCCCGACGGACTGCGTGGCAGTGAAGGGACGTTCAGTCTGTGCACGTTCCTGTACGTCGACGCCCTCGTCCGCGCGGGGCGGCTCGCCGAGGCCCGCTACGCCTTCGAGAAGATGCAGACCTACGCGAACCACGTCGGCCTGTTCGCCGAGGAGATAGGCCCGAGCGGAGAACAACTCGGCAATTTCCCGCAGGCGTTCACCCATCTGTCCCTGATCATGGCCGCAACGACGCTCAACGACGCGCTCGACCGGCTCTGGCGCACCCCCGACTGACCCCGGCCCGTGCCTGCCCCTTCGCGGGGCGGGTGAGCCCATGGCGCGGTGGGGTACCCGTGGCCGACGAGTCCGCCTCCGATCGGGCGAAGATCCTCAGTCGGTCAGCCCAACGCGGGCTCACCCGCGCTGCGCCCCCTCGTCCACGGTGTTTGTGTGGCGGCTGAACCTCCGGGCCACGGCCCGGCTGCCCGGGCCACGGAGTGGAGGAGCCAGACATCGTGAGTGCCGCCGAGGGTGCACCGCAGAACGTGATCCCCGCACATCTGCTCAAGGGACAGAAGGCGCTTGTCACCGGCGCCAACTCCGGGATCGGCCGGGCCACGGCCGTCGCCCTGGGCCGGGCCGGCGCCGACGTGGTCGTGAACTACGTGGCCGGGCGTGAGGACGCCGAGCAGGTGGTCGAGGAGATCAAGGCCCTCGGGGTGAAGGCGGCGGCCTACGAGGCGGACGTGTCCGACGAGGCCCAGGTCGTGGCGATGATGGACCGGATGGTCCAGGAGTTCGGCACGATCGACATCCTGGTCGCCAACGCCGGACTGCAACGCGACGCCCCGTTCACCGAGATGACCGTCGCCCAGTGGCAGAAGGTCCTGGACGTCAACCTCACCGGGCAGTTCCTGTGCGCGCGCGAGGCGACGAAGGAGTTCCTGCGGCGCGGTGTCGTGCCCGAGGTCTCGCGTGCCGCCGGGAAGATCATCTGCATGAGTTCGGTGCACCAGATCATTCCGTGGGCGGGGCACGTCAACTACGCCTCCTCCAAGGGCGGCGTCCAGATGATGATGCAGACCCTCGCCCAGGAACTCGCCCCGAAGAAGATCAGGGTGAACGCGGTCGCCCCCGGGGCCATCAAGACCCCCATCAACCGCAGCGCCTGGGAGACCCCGGAGGCCCAGCAGGACCTCCTGCGGCTGATCCCCTACGACCGTGTCGGTGATCCCGAGGACATCGCCTACGCGGTTGTCGGCATCGCCTCCGACCTCATGGACTACGTCGTGGGCGCCACTCTCTACGTGGACGGCGGGATGACCCTCTTCCCCGGCTTCGCCACCGGCGGCTGACCGCTCTCGTACCGGGCTCCCAGGGACACACGCATGCACACGACTCTCACCTGGCTGGCGGACGCGCCGCCGCAGATGCTCCCGGCCAGACTGATGATGGCCTTCACCCTCGTCACCCACATCATCCTGGTGCCGCTGGGAGTGGCACTGCCGCTGATCACACTGATCATGCACGGTTACGGTCTGCGCCGCGACGACGCGACCGCCCTGCTGCTGGCACGGCGGTGGTCGGCCGTCATGGCGGTCCAGTTCGCGATCGGCGTTGTCACGGGCACCGTGCTGTCGTTCGAGTTCGGGCTGCTGTGGCCGGGCATGATGGGCCGGTGGGGTGACGTCTTCGGCCTCGGTTTCGGGGTGGAGGGGTGGGGCTTCTTCCTGGAGGCAGTCCTCATCGCCATCTATCTCTACGGCTGGCGCAGACTTCCCTCGCGCACCCACTTCCTGCTCGCGCTGCCGTTGCCCTTCGCGGCCCTGCTGGGCGCCTTCGGGATTCTGGCTGCCAACTCGTGGATGAACACACCGCGCGGCTTCACCCTCGACGCCGCGGGAAACCCTGTGGACGTGGACGTCCGCAAGGCGATCTTCACACCCATCTTCGGTCCGGAATACTGGCACTTCGTGGTGGCGATGTTCGTCACGGCGGGCTACGTCACTGCGGGCGTCTACGCCATGGGCTGGCTGCGCGGCCGGCGTGACAGGTACCACCGGCTCGGCTTCACGGTCCCCTTCACGCTCGCCGCGGTGCTGACACCGGTGCAGTTCATGCTCGGCGACTCCATCGCCCGCCAGGTGTTCCACAAGCAGCCGGTGAAGTTCGCCGCGATGGAGATCGTCTGGAAGACCGACACCCATGTGCCGGAGTACCTCTACGGCCGACTGCACTCCGACGGCACGGTCTCCGGCGGTATCAAGATCCCCCAGCTCGACTCCATCCTCGCCGGCTTCCGCCCGGACACGAAGGTGACCGGACTGACCTCCGTGCCGGCCGACGACCGCCCGACCGCAGCCCAGGCCACCATCACGCACTTCGCGTTCGACACCATGGTCTTCATCGGCTCGCTGCTGATCCTGCTCGCCCTCTGGTACGGCGTCCTGTGGCTGTGGCGCCGCCGACTGCCCACATCCCCGTGGTTCTACCGCGGGGCGGCGTGCGCGGGCGTGGCCTCCGTCATCGCCGTCGAGTGCGGCTGGATCACCACCGAGGTGGGCCGCCAGCCCTGGATCGTCTACCAGTACATGCGGGTCGCCGAGGCGGTGACCGCGACCCGCTCCACCAGCCTGTGGATCACGTTCGGCGTGGTCATCGTGGTGTACGTCTTCGTCTTCGGATCACTCCTCGCCGTACTGCTCAAGATGCGCGCACGCTGGCGGCTCGCCGACGAGAAGGGCGGACCGCCGTCACCGAGGGAGACGCCGGAAACGGACACACCGTACGGGCCGCGCTCCACCGGGAGCCGGCTGTGATCGCCGGTGTCATCGCCGTCGTCCTGCTGGTGGTGATCGCCGCCTACGCCTGCGGTGGCGGCACCGACTACGGCGCCGGATTCTGGGACCTGACCGCAGGCGGAGCGGAGCGCGGCAAGCGCCCACGATGGCTGATCGACCACGCGATGGAGCCCGTGTGGGAGGTCAACAACGTCTGGCTGATCTTCGTGCTGGTCATCATGTGGACGGGTTTCCCCGTCTTCTTCCAGCAGGTGTTCACCACGATGTGGCTGCCGCTGACGCTTGCCGCCCTGGGAATCGTGCTGCGCGGCGCCGGCTTTGCCCTGCGCAAGCCCGTCCGGCGACTGGTCGGCCGCCGGCTGTACGGAGCGGTCTTCGCCGTTGCCTCGCTGCTGACGCCGTTCTTCTTCGGTGCCGCGATCGGGGGAGTGGCCTCGGGGCGGGTTTCCGCCACGACCACGGCGTCCACGGACGCCTGGGCCAATCCGACGTCTTTGCTGTTCGGCCTGCTCGCCATCGCGGCCACGGCGATGCTGGGCGCAGTCTTCCTCGCGGGGGACGCCCGGCGCTTCGGTGCGCCCGACCTGGACCGGTACTTCCGCAGGCGTGCCCTGGGCGCCCTCGCCGCCGTGGCCGTGCTCGCCGTCATCACATTGATCGTCACCCATGGCGATGCCGCCCACGTGTGGCACGGGCTCACCCACGGCGTAGGACTCGTCTTCGTGATCGTGGCAGTGGTGGCCACCCTCGCGACCGCGTGGCTGCTCACCCGCCCGTCCGCGGAGTGGTCCCGGGTCGCGGCGGTCGGGGTGGTGGCGTCGGCCGTCATCGCCTGGGGCATGGCCCAGCGCCCCTATCTGATCCCGACCTCACTCACCGTCGCCGAGGGCGCGGGCGCGCACACCACACTGCGCTGGCTCGGGCTCGTCACCCTCGTCGCCGTGGTGCTGGTCTTTCCCGCGGTCGCCCTGCTGTACTGGCTGGACACCCACGGTGAGCTGGAGGGGCTCACCGACGCCGAGTTGCAGCGCGGCGGAGCGGGTGACGAGGGGTGACCTCGGGGAGCGTTCTCCCCTGGCGATCGGTGCGACAGGCCCGTACCGCTAGTGCTGCGGCCGCGCGGCGGCACGGCGAGCAGCGCGGCGCCACAGGTGCCGCTGCGCGCGAAGGGTGATGACGCCGACCACCACCAGAACGACCACGTTGAGCAGGAGCTGGAAGAGCGAGCCCCGCGCCTCGTGCCACTCGGAGAAGGCGAGCGAGACGGCCACGTCCGAGGCGGCGGGAATCGTGGTCACGGATATGAAGACACCGAGCAGCGCGTTGGTGCGGGCCTCCGTGAGCGAGACGACTCCGACCACGCCGGCGAGGACGGCGACGACGACCGAGAAGACGTCCGGTGTGTCGATGAGGTGGGAGACGGGTCGCAGGCCCAGGTCGAAGGCCGTGGACTGCAGGTCGGCAGCGCGCGCCAGCAGGGCGAAGACCAGCGTGATCGCGATGGCCAGCAGGAAACCGGTCGTCAGCGCGCGGGTCCCCTCCCAGACCCTGCGACGGCTACGGCGGTCGAACCCGAGCGCGATGCTGGTGATCGCGTTGTACTCGGGACCTACCACCATCGCCGCCACGATGAGGATCTGCGAGTTGGTCATGATGCCCACCGAGCCGATGAGCCCGGCGATGACCAGAAACAGGTAGAAGGACGGCGGGTAGGTCCCACCGGCCCGGATGTGGGCCTCGACCGCGGCCCACAGCGGCGCGTGGACGAGCGCGCTCGGCTGGTCGTCCTCGATCTGCTGCGCACGGTGCGAGAACATCAGGTCCACGTCGTCGACGGCGATCGCGCCCGCACGGTCGATCCCCAGCTTGCGCAAGCTGTCCAGCACGCCGTTCGCGGCACCCTTCACCACGTCGCACTCCAGCACGTCACCGTCCGGAACGTGGGCCGACTTCACGACCACCAGGTTGAGGACGCGGTCGTTCGGGGCCAGCAGGTCGACGGCCCGCTGGGTGAGCGTGGGCGGCATGATCATGCGGAAGTGGATCAAGTCCATCCGAACCTCCTGTGGGGCGCGGACTACCGGTGCGGGCCGGCCACCGCGCGCAGCGCCTCGGCCAGCACCTGCTCCCGGTCGCCGGCCGCGTCGATGGTGACGCCCGGCTCGTCGGCCTCCAGCGGATCCAGAATCTCGTACTGGGAATCGAGCAGCTGCGGAGGCATGAAGTGCCCCTTGCGACGCGCGATCCGCTCCGCGGCCACGTCACGGTTCAGAGCGAGATGGATGAAACACAGGTCCGCCCCGGTGCGCCGGAACCGGTCCCGGTACGTGCGTCTGAGCGCGGAACACGTGGCGACACCTCCGTGTCCAGCTGTCGCGGTCGCGCGGATCCACTCCGTGAGAGCCGCCAGCCAAGGCTCGCGATCGGCGTCGTCGAGAGGATGTCCGGACGCCATCTTGGCGCGGTTGGCCGCGGAATGGAGGCTGTCGCCTTCCAGGAAGGGCACACCCAGCCGCTGCGCCAGCCGGGGTCCCACGGCGGACTTGCCGGAGGACGACACGCCCATCACGATCACCACGCGTGAACCGCCGACCGCGCTGGTCAACGAGCCTCCCTGAGGTCACGGTGGAACACTGGTGCACATCCACTATCACCCGTCGTTCCACGACGTGCTGCACGAGCCCATCCGCTGTCCCCCCGACCGCAGCCGGCCCTCGCGCCAGGAGCCCGCCCGATGACCTCCGCCACGACCTCGGACAGGAAGCGGCTCCTGCTGCCGTTCACGCCGGCCGACCTCGGCGGTCTTCCTCCGGGATGGCCTGCGCTCATCTGGGACGGCACCGGCCGGGCGCCCGGTGGACCGGCACTGGAGGCCGTCGAGCTCTTCGTCATCCCGTACACCTTCACCGGCGCGGCGCTGCCCCTGCTGCCTGAGCTGCCGTCCCTGCGCGTGTTGCAGTCCCTGAACGCGGGCGTCGACGACGTGTTGCCCCACCTGCCCGCCGGCGTCACGCTCTGCAACGCCAGAGACGTCCACTCGACCAGCACGGCCGAACACGCGGTGGCACTGACGCTCGCCGCACTGCGGGGCATCCCCGACTTCGTCCACGCCCAGGACGCGCAGCGCTGGACACCCGGCTTCCGGCCCGCACTGGCCGACCGGACGGTCCTGCTGCTCGGCTACGGCTCCATCGCCGCCGCCGTCGAGGCTCGCCTGACGGCGTTCGAGTGCCACGTGCTGCGCGTGGCCCGCACCGCACGACAGCTGCCCGGGGGGCCGGTGCATTCCATGGACGAGCTGCCGTCCCTGCTCCCGCGGGCCGACGTGGTGGTGCTGACCGTGCCGCTCACGGATGCGACCCGGGGGCTGGTCGGCGCACGCTTCCTGGCGCGGATGAGGGACGGAGCCCTGCTGGTCAACATCGCCCGTGGCCCGGTGGTGGACACCACCGCACTGGTCGGCGCGCTGCGCAGCGGGCGGCTGAGCGCGGCACTCGACGTCACGGACCCCGAGCCGCTGCCGCCGGGTCATCCCCTGTGGACGACTCCGCACACCCTCATCAGCCCCCATGCGGCCGCCACCACCTCGGCGTTCCGCCCCCGGGCACTGGCGCTGGTGCGCGCCCAGCTGGCCCGGTACACGGCCGGAGAACCCCTGGCCAACGTGGTGGCCACGCCCGACTTCAGGAAGTCGCGCCGAGAAACTCGATGAGCGCCGCGTTCACCTCGTCCGGGCGCTCCTGCTGAGTCCAGTGGCCGCAGCCCGCCAGCTTCAGGGGCGCGCGCCGCAGGTTGGGCATCAGGGCGGGCAGGCGCTCGATGAGTTCGGGTGTGCCGGGGAAGGCGGGGACGACGTCCCGGTCGCCGTAGACGTACAGGGCGGGCGGGGTGACGACGGCGCCGTGCCACGCAGCGGTCAGTTCCCAGTTGCGGTCGAGGTTGCGGTACCAGTTGAGCGCCCCGGTGAAGCCCTGGGAGAAGCTCTCGGTGAGCGCGTCGAGGTCGTCCTCGGTGAACCACTCGGGCAGTTCCTCGGGGTCGGTCATGGTCGCGAGCCAGCCGCGCTCGAGGTCCACCAGAGGCTGCCGGCCCTCGCCGGCGCCGGGAGCGTCGCCGGAAGCCCAGTAGAAGATCCTCCGCAGAGCGGTGCGGGTGTCCTTCGCGAGCTCGGCGTCGGCGACGCCGGGCCGGTTGAAATAGTTCCAGTAGAAGCGGCCGCCGAACAGCTGGTCCATGGCGGCCAGCGGAGGCTGGGGCCCGCGGAAGGGCGGCGGCACGCTCAGGCCGGCCACCCCGCGCACCATGTCGGGCCGCAGCAGCGCGGTGTGCCAGGCGACCGGCGCGCCCCAGTCGTGCCCGACGACGTACGCCTCCTCCTCACCCAGGGCCTGGATCAGTCCGACGACATCGCCGACCAGGTGGAGGATGGTGTAGGCCTCCACATCGTGGGGGTGGTCGCTGAGTCCGTATCCGCGCTGGTCTGGGGCGACGACTCGGAACCCCGCGGCGGCCAGGGGGCCGAACTGGTGGTGCCAGGAGTGCCATGACTCGGGGAATCCGTGCAGCAGCACGACCAAGGGGCCGTCGCCCTGCTCGGCGATGTGCAGCCGAACGCCGTTCACGTCAACCATGCGATGCTCAACCATGTACCCGAGCGTAGGCGCCGTGATCATGGGGCGGCGGTACCGGAACCGGGCCTGTCGCGGGCCTGCCCGGTTCGCCCACCCGGGCTCCACAGGGCGCGCCGCCTCGGCCTGTTCCCTCACGCGCCCCAGAGCGTGACGTACACCGGGGGCCGGAACCGGGAGGGCGGGACGCCCGCGCCGGGCGCGCGCATGATGCGGGTCGCCGCGGGCGTGTGCAGGAAGTGCAGGAACGCGTCGGTGGCCGGCGAACGCTGCTCCGGCCGCAGGACGGTGGCGTGCCACGTGGCGTCCGACGGCGTGGCCGGGGTCTCCAGGATGCGCAGCTCGTCCCGGAGGATGCGGGGCGACACCAGATGCGCCAGGGCGGGTGCCACCCCCGCGCCCTCGGCGGCGGCCGCCCAGGTCGCGGCCTGGTTGGGGAACACCCACACATGTCCCTCGGCCACCTGGAGCCGGCGCAGCAGCCGCCCGGAGTCCGCGTCCGGATCGGTCCCGGAGGAGTCGACCAGCCACGACCACTGCGGCGGCGGACCGGGCGGCCGCGGCGACCTGGCTCCGGTCACCACGACCAGCTGGGTGCGGAACAGCGGCTCGCTGACCAGCTCACCCCCGCGGGCGGCGCCGAGATACGGCCCCAGCGCGACGTCGGCCAGCCGGTTCTCCACCAGTACGCGTATCTCGTTGCCGCAGGCCACCCCGAACGACGTCTCGGTCCTGCGCCCCGAGCGGCAGGCGAAGGCCTCCACGAGCGACGGGAGCACGAACTCGGCCAGCGTGCTCGTGGCGACGACCCGCAGTTCGTCGGGCGCACCCCGGGCCGCCCGCACCGCGGCCTCGGCATCAGCGCTCAGCGCGACCATCCGCGACGCGACCGGCAGCAGCCGCGCCCCGGCGGGTGTCAGACGCATCCCACCGCCGCCGGTGCGCCGGATGAGCGGATCGCCGTAGTGCGTCCGCAGCGCGGCGAGTGCCTGCGACACGGCGGACTCGCTCACGGCCAGAGCCCGCGCCGCGGCGCCCACCGAACCGAGCCGGGCAACCAGCACGAAGCTGCTGAGCTGCGTGACGGTCACCATCCGATTTTCCCGCGTCCGGCCGGATAAGTGAATGCTTATCCACCCATTGCATGACCGGTACGGAAGAGCGCAGCATCACTGCAGCAACGGGCACAGCGATCCAGGAGGGCCCGATGCAAGTACCGGCTGCATTCCAGTACGAGAAGGCCACCAGCCTCGAGCAGGCCGTCGAACTGCTCGCACGGTACGGCCCCGAGGCCCGGGTCGTGGCGGGCGGACACAGCCTGCTGCCGATGATGAAGCTGCGGCTGGCCCAGCCCGAAGCCCTGATCGACATCAACGGCCTGGCCGAGCTGGCGCTCATCCGGGTGGACGGGCACGACCTGGCGGTCGGAGCCATGGTCCGCCACGCGGAGCTGCTCGCCTCACCGGTCGTCGGCGAGCACTTCCCCATCCTGCGGGACGCGGAACGGGTCATCGCCGATCCGCTGGTCCGCAACCGCGGCACCGTGGGCGGCTCGCTGTGCCAGGCCGACCCGTCGGAGGACCTGTCCGCGGCGTTCTCGGCACTGCGGGCGACCCTCGTCGCCCAGGGGCCCGGCGGCAGACGCACCATCGCGATCAGGGAGTTCTTCCTCGGTCCGTACGAGACCGCGCTGCACGAGGCAGAGCTGCTGGTGGAGATCCGGGTGCCCATCCGCTCGCACGCCAGCGCCTACCGCAAGGTCGAGCGCCGGGTCGGCGACTGGGCGGTCGTCGCCGCCGGGGCGGTGCTGGAGATCTCCGGCGGGGCCGTCACCGAGGCCGGGATCGGCCTGACCGCGGTGGGGGCCCCACGGTTCGTGGCCGAACAGGCCGAGGACTTCCTGCGCGGCGGACGGCCGGACGACGAGGCCTTCGCCGAGGCGGGCCGGATCGCCGCGCAGGAGTGCAGGCCGACGGCGGACCAGCGCGGCCCGGTCGACTACAAGCGGCATCTGGCCGGGGAGCTCACCACGCGCGCGCTGCGCGCCGCCGCCGCACGTGCCCAGGGGCAGGAGGCGTGACATGCGGATCACCGTGACCGTGAACGGCGAACAGCACACGAGGGACGTGGAGCCCAGGCTGCTGCTCGTGCACTTCCTGCGCGACGAACTCGGACTCACCGGCACCCACTGGGGCTGCGACACCTCCAACTGCGGAGTGTGCACCGTCTGGCTGGACGGGACGCCTGTCAAGTCCTGCACCGTGCTCGCGGTGATGGCCGACGGCCATGAGGTGCGCACCGTCGAGGGCCTGGCGCACGGGGCCGAACTCGACCCGGTGCAACAGGGGTTCATCGCCTGCCACGGGCTGCAGTGCGGCTTCTGCACGCCGGGGATGATGATGACCGCCCGCTGGCTGCTCGACCACGACGCCGATCCGTCCGAGGAGGACATCCGCGAGGCCATCTCCGGACAGGTGTGCCGCTGCACCGGTTACGAGAACATCGTGCGCTCCGTCCGCTGGGCCGCCGAGCACGGCGGCGGGCGGAAGACCGCCGACGCGGGCACCGAGCCGGCACCCGGCCGTGAAGAGCCGGCGCCGGGCCGCGAGGAGGTGCGGGCATGACGACCACCGAGGAACGGCCGGTCGGTTTCGGACGGATGCCCCGCAAGGAGGACGCGCGGTTCGTCCGTGGCCACGGGACCTACGTCGACGACGTACGGCTGCCCGGCATGCTGCACGGCGCCATACTGCGCAGCCCGCTGGCGCACGCCCGGATCGTGTCGATCGACACCAGCGCCGCCGAGTCGCACCCGAAGGTCAGGGCCGTGATCACCGGGGAGACCCTGGCTGGTCTCGGGCTGGCCTGGATGCCCACGATCTCGTACGACACCCAGGCGGTGCTCGCGACCGACAAGGTGCGCTTCCAGGGCCAGGAGGTCGCCTTCGTCGTCGCCGAGGACCGCTACGCCGCGCGGGACGCTCTCGAGCTGATCGACGTGGAGTACGAGCCGCTGCCGCCGGTCGTCGACGCCCTGCGGGCGATGGAGCCGGACGCACCGGTGATCCGCGACGACAAGGAGGGACAGCGGGACAACCACATCTTCGACTGGTCGGCGGGTGACAAGGAGCGCACCGACGAGGTGTTCGCGGGCGCCGAGGTCGTGGTGGCGCAGGACATGCTGTATCCGAGGGTGCACCCGGCGCCGCTGGAGACCTGCGGCACCGTCGCGGACATGGACGCCATCACCGGGAAGCTGACGGTCTGGTCCACCACGCAGGCGCCGCACGCCCACCGCACGCTGTACGCGATGGTGGCCGGTATCCCGGAGCACAAGATACGCATCATCTCCCCGGACATCGGAGGCGGATTCGGCAACAAGGTCGGCATCTACCCGGGTTACGTGTGCGCGGTCGTCGGTTCGATCGTCACCGGCAAGCCCGTCAAGTGGGTGGAGGACCGCTCGGAGAACCTGATGAGCACGTCCTTCGCCCGCGACTACCACATGCACGGGGAGATCGCGGCGACGAAGGACGGGAAGATCCTTGGCCTGCGCGTCCGGGTGATCGCCGACCACGGCGCGTTCAACGCCACCGCGCAGCCGACGCAGTTCCCGGCCGGCTTCTTCGGGGTGTTCACCGGCTCGTACGACCTGGCCGCCGCGCACTGCACCGTGACCGGTGTCTACACCGACAAGGCGCCCGGCGGTGTCGCCTACGCCTGCTCGTTCCGCGTCACCGAGGCCGTGTACCTGGTCGAGCGCATGGTCGATGTGCTCGCCGCCGAACTCGACATGGACCCGGGCGAGTTGCGGATGCGCAACCTGCTGCGGCCCGGGCAGTTCCCGTACCGGACGCAGACGGGGTGGGAGTACGACTCCGGCGACTACCCGCGCGCCCTGCGGCTGGCGATGGACATCGCGCACTACGAGGACCTGCGCCGGGAACAGGCCGAGAAGCGCGAGCGCGGTGAGCTGATGGGCATCGGAGTCAGCTTCTTCACCGAGGCCGTCGGCGCGGGCCCGCGCAGGCAGATGGATATTTTGGGCCTTGGCATGGCCGACGGTGCCGAGCTGCGGGTCCACCCGACCGGCAAGGCCGTCCTGCGGATCTCCGTGCAGACCCAGGGGCAGGGCCACGAGACGACGTTCGCGCAGATCGTCGCCGAGGAACTGGGCATCCCGCCCGAGGACGTCGAGGTGGTGCACGGCGACACCGACCAGACCCCGTTCGGGCTCGGCACCTACGGATCCCGCTCGACGCCGGTGTCCGGAGCGGCGGCCGCGATGGTCGCCCGCAAGGTGCGCGAACGCGCGAAGATCGTCGCCTCCGCGATGCTCGAAGTGAGCCCGGACGACCTGGAATGGGAGAAGGGCCGCTGGTACGTCACGGGCGACCCCGACCAGGGACGGACCATGGCCGAGATCGCACTCGCCGCGCACTCCACCCTGGAACTGCCCGAGGGCGTCGAGGGCCACCTGGACGCCAGCTGCGTCTACAACCCGCCGAACCTCACCTTCCCCTTCGGCGCGTACATCTGCGTCGCCGACGTGGACGCGAACACCGGCCAGGTGAAGGTCCGCCGGTTCGTCGCCGTGGACGACTGCGGCAACCGGATCAACCCCATGATCGTCGAGGGCCAGGTGCACGGCGGACTCGCCGACGGCCTCGGCATGGCGCTGATGCAGGTGATCGCCTTCGACGAGGACGGCAACTGTCTCGGCGGGTCGTTCATGGACTACCTGCTGCCCACCTCGGTCGAATGCCCCTCGTGGGAGCTCGGCGAGACCGTCACACCCTCCCCGCACCACCCCATCGGAGCCAAGGGCGTCGGCGAGTCCGCCACGGTGGGCTCGCCCGCCGCGGTGGTCAACGCCGTGGTCGACGCGCTGAAGCCGCTCGGCGTACGCCATGTCGACATGCCACTGACGCCCGCCGCGGTGTGGCGGGCCGCGCAGGGCCGGCCGCTGCGCACCGACCTGGCGATCACCTGAGGCGCCCGCGATGACCAACCCCGAACTGCTGACCCGGGCGGACGCGCTCCGGCACGGCCGGACCCCGTTCGTGCTGGCCACCGTCGTCCACGCGGAACGGCCCACGAGCGCCAAGCCCGGGGACAGCGCGCTGGTGCTGCCCGACGGCACCGTCGAGGGCTTCGTGGGCGGCAGCTGCGCCGAGACGACGGTGCAACTGCAGGGGCTGCGGGTGCTGCAGACCGGCGAGTCGCTGCTGCTGAGGATCACGCCCGGCGTGGACACCGGCACCGAAGGCGCGCAGGAGCCTGTCGAAGGCCTGGTCACGGTGGCCAATCCCTGTCTGTCGGGCGGAACGCTCGACATCTTCCTGGAGGCCAACCTCCCCCCGGCGCTGGCGTACGTCTACGGACACGCCCCCATCGCCCGCGCCCTGCTCGACGTCGGTCGTGTGCTCGGCCTCGACGCCCGGCCGGCCGCGCCCGGGGAGCCGCTGCCGCCCGACCTGGACGTCGTCGTCATCGCCACGCACGGCCGCGACGAGGAGACCGTGCTGACCGGGGCCGCACGCGCCGGGGTCCCGTACATCGGGCTGGTGGCCAGTCCGAAGCGCGGCGCGGCGGTGCTCGCCGGGCTGGACGTCACCGACGGACAACGCGCGCACGTCCACACCCCGGCCGGTCTGGACATCGGCGCACGGACCCCGGCGGAGATCGCGCTGTCGGTGTACGCCGAGATCATCGCCCTGCGGCCGCAGACGGCCCGGGCGACGCGCCCCGGAACCGGCACCGCCGCGCCGCGGGGCGTGGCCCGGGGCGTGGATCCCGTGTGCGGCATGACCGTGGCGATCAAGCCCGACACCCTCTCGCTGGACCGGGCCGACGGCAGGGTGTACTTCTGCGGGCCCGGGTGCCGGCACGCCTTCGCCGACGACCCCTCCCGTTACGCGCATGCCTGACCTCGGCCCCCTCGTACCCGATGTCCCCGCCCTGCGCTCGGGTCTCGACGCGGTCGGCTACCTGGCCGACGACGCCCTGGCCACGGCGCTGCTGCTGGCCGTGCGCATGCGGCAGCCGATCCTGCTGGAGGGCGAGCCGGGCGTCGGCAAGACCGAGGCGGCCCGCGCGCTCGCCGCCGTGCTGGACACCCCGCTGATCCGGCTGCAGTGCTACGAGGGACTGTCCTCGGCCGAGGCCCTCTACGAGTGGAACTACCCACGGCAGTTGCTGGCCATCCGGCTGGCCGAGTCCCGTGGGGAGTCCCTGCGGGACGCCGATCTGTTCACCGAGGACTACCTGCTGCCACGGCCGCTGCTCGCCGCGATCTGCCACCCGGGACCGCGGCCGGCGGTGCTCCTCATCGACGAGGTGGACCGCGCCGACGACGAGTTCGAGGCGTTCCTGCTGGAACTGCTCGCCGACGCCGCGGTCACCATCCCCGAACTGGGCACGCGGACGGCCGCGGTACCCCCGGTGGCCGTTCTGACCTCCAACCGCACCCGGGATCTGCACGACGCGCTCAAACGCCGCTGCCTCTACCACTGGATCGACTACCCGGACACCGCGCGGGTCGCCGCGATCATCCGCAGACGGGTGCCGGAGTCGGCCGAGTGGCTGGCCCCGCGCGTGGCGCACGCAGTGGCGCGCCTGCGGGACCGGCAGGAGCTGACCAAGCCGCCCGGTATCGCCGAGGCGATCGACTGGGCCGGCGCACTGCAGACGCTGGGCCTGTCCGTCCTCGACACCGACGCCGCCGACCGCACCCTCGGGGCGGTGCTGAAGTACGCCGAGGACCTCGATGCCGTGCGCCGGGCGGGACTGGCGGAACTGATCGACGCGGAGGCGGGCACCGATGCCTGATCTGCCGGCACTGGCCGCCTCGTTCACCGCCGCCCTGCGCGACGCGGGGATCGAGGTGGGCCCCGACCGCACCCGCGGCTTCGCCCGGGCGCTCACCCTGCTGGCGCCGTCGACCACACGCGAACTGCGGCACTGCGCGCTCGCCACCCTGGTGTCCGACCCCGGAGAGATCGAGCCGTTCGACACGGTCTTCCGGGAGGTCTTCGGCGGCCCGGCGGACCGTGCGGTACAGCGCGGACAGCCCGGTGACCCGGACCGCTCCCTCCCGCGTACCCTTCCCGGCCGCGTCCCCGGAGCCCGCGAGGCCACCGCGGACGGACCCGGCCGGGGGGCCGGCGCACAGCAGCGGGACGCTCCGGTCCCCCTCGCCGGCAGTCCGCTCGACCGTCTCGCGAGCCGCGACTTCGCGGACCTGTCCGCCGAGGAACTGGCGCGGCTCTCCGAGGCGATGCGCACCCTGGTGCTCCGCACCCCGACCCGGCCGTCCCGCCGGCACCGCACCGCACACCACGGCCGGCGCATCGACGTGCGCCGCACCCTCTCCGAAAGCCGTAGCACCGGCGGATACCCGCTGCGGCTACGCCGCTTCGTGCCCCGCACCCGCCCCCGCGACCTCGTCGTGCTCTGCGACATCTCCGGCTCGATGGAGCCCTATGCCCGCGCGATGCTGCAACTGCTCTACTGCGCCGCCCGCGCCGCCCACGCCGAGGTCTTCACCTTCGCCACCCGCCTCACCCGCCTCACCCCCGTCCTCCGGCGGGCCGGGCCGGACGACGCCCTGGCACGGGCCGGACGGGCGGCCCCGGACTGGTCCGGGGGCACCCGGATAGCGCAGTGCCTGGCGGAGTTCAACGAGCGGTTCGGACGTCGCGGCATGGCGCACGGCGCCGTGGTCGCCATCGTCTCCGACGGCTGGGACACCGGCCCGCCCGCCGACCTCGCCACCCACATGGCGCGGCTGTCCCGGGTCGCCTACCGCGTCGTCTGGGTCAACCCGCGCACGGCGAGCCCTCGTTACCGTCCGCTCGTGGCCGGCATGGCCGCGGCACTGCCCTACTGCGACGCCGTCGTCAGCGCCCACAACCTCGCGGCCCTGGACGACTTCACCGCCGCGCTGTGCGCCCCGCGCCGCCGCCGGTGACGACCGCTGCGCACAGCCCTGGACCCCGCCGTGTCAGCCGCCCGCGCCGGGCCGGCCGTCCGGCTCCTGGAGGTGGACGTACGGTTGCAGTGCCGCCGCGTCCAGTGGCCCGTGGGCGGGTGTGGGAGCAGCGGCCGGGAACTGCGGCGGGAGCGGTTCGAGGCGTTCCGCCTGTGCCAGTCCGGGTTCGCCGGTGAAGCCGAGCTGTGCCCAGACGAGGCCCGCCAGGTCCGGCAGCAGCGGCCGGCCGAGCAGCGCCACGCCGACGAGCCACTCCGCGTCGGCGTCGACCGGAGTGCGCGCCCAGTCGTCGAACGCCCCCACGGCGGCCGTCAGATCGGGTGAGTAAGGGGTGAGCAGCGCGTACTGGTCGGCCGCGGCCTTGAGCGCCAGGTCCGCCCGCCGCACCGGACCGGACTGCCGGCGCAGCCGGTCGAGGGCCGGGCGCAGCACCTTGGCCTGCCAGTCGCGCAGGGCGTTGACGTGCCCGGTCAGCGCCTGGGTCGACGTCTCGGCGGGGCCGTGGTCGAGCGGCGCGTGGAGCAGGGCGTGGCGCAGCTCGTCGGAGGTCACGGACGTGCCCCCCAGCAGCTCGGAGAGCCAGATGCCGTGCCGCTTGCTGGTGGAGCACTTGCGTCCCTCGAAGTGCAGCATGCCGTTGACGACCGTGGCGTCGAACGGGCTCAGCGTGCCCTGCGAGCCCTGTGCCAGCACGTCGGGGACGAGCAGCCCAGGGGTGGAGTTGTCACTGCCGAACAGGCCGACCGTCGTGACGCCGCTGCCCGGGGCGAACGGGTTCACGGCGGCACCGGTCAGTGTCCGGTGCACCTCACCGCAGTAGACGCTGTAGAGGAAGTAGCCGTTGCTGATGACCTTCCCCGCAGGCAGAGTCCCGCTCCGGATGCCCCAGTCGCCCTGACCGGTCAGCCGGACACGGCCGCCGTGCTTGTCCAGGGCGCGCAGCAGCGGAGCGAGGAACACGGGCCGCAGTCCGGCCGCCCGGTGCCGTTCGGCGACGGCCTGTGGATCTGCGGCCGTCGCGAACCAGTTCTCCTCCGTGCGCCACTCGACCGGGCTGTCCGTGAGCCGGGACCGCGCCCGCAGGATCTGCTCGGGGACGAAGTACTCGCCGCAGTAGGTGCAGGTGCTGCCCCCGCACGGGCGTTCGCAGTGCGGGCAGTCGCCCGCGATCCACGGGCCGACGAGCGGCCGGCCCGTGTCCTGCGCGTAGGGGATCCGCTCCCTCTCCGGGCGGGCGGCGCCGGTCGTCCGCAGCCGGGTCAGGACGTCCTCGTGCAGCCGCCGGTAGGCGTCGCGGTGTTCGGGGCCCGCCGGATCGATCCACACGTCCAGGCCGATGGACAGGCGGGCGAGGTCGCGCGCGATGCCCGCGTGGTGGTCGCGGTAGGTCTCCTCCGGGGAGCGGCCCTCGCTGTGGGCGGCTGCCACCACCCAGTCCTCGTAGGCGTCGCTGCCGGTGATGACCGCGACCTCGTGGCCCTGGGCACGCAGCGCCCGGGCGATGACGTCGGCCCGGAGGTAGGTGCCGCCGCCGTGGCCGATGTGCAGCCGGCCGTTGGGCGTCGGCTGCATGGGAACGAGCAGGACCTTGTGATGGATGTGCATGGGAGCGGGGTCACCCCTTGGCGAGGACGGTCACGAGCAGGTCGGTCAGGTCGGGCAGGGCGGCGATCCCGGGTCCGGTCCACGAGCGCGGCTCGCCGCACTCCACCAGGACGGCGGTCATGCCCGCGGCGGCGGCACCGGCGAGCTCCCCGTCGGTGCCGTCACCGACGAAGACGCAGGCCGACGGCGGAACACCGAGCCGGTCGGCGGCTGTGCGGAACAGCTCCGGATCCGGTTTCATGAGGCCGGCCTCGGCGGAGAGCAGCAGCTCGTCGAAGAGGTCGGCGAAGGCCGACTCGCGCACCATCTCCCGCACGTCGGAGGTGCAGTTGGAGACCAGGGCCGTGCGCAGGCCCAACTGCCTCGCCACCGTCACGGCCTGGACGGCGCCCGGCAGCGGGGTGGCGAAGGCCTCGCCGTGCAGCCGGCGGCGGGTGGCCGCCGCCCGGGCCGCCTGGGCGGGCGACCAGGTGCCCGCCAGATGGTCGCGCAGCCAGTCCAGGTAGTCGGCGAACGGCCTGGTCTCACGCACCTCCCTGGTGCGTTTCCACGCGTCCGCGAGATCCTCGGGCCGCTGCCCGAGCTCCACGGCGGTGGCCTCGAACGTGCGCCGTTTCAGCTCGTCCGGCAGCGGCACCAAGGTCTTCCACAGGTCGAACAGCACGGCGTGCGGCCCGCCCGGCCAGGACAGTACGACCGGCTTCTGCCAGCGGGAGTTGTCGAGCATCACGTCCGCGAGCGTCCGCGGCACGTGCTCGACCAGGTAGGCCCGCTGGGCCGGCAGGTACTTGTCGTGGTACTTCCGCATCACCTCTTCGCCCTGGGCGGGCAGATCACGCGACCGGGCCCGTTCCAGCACCGTGTCCTCGTCCACGTGCAGGTGCACGAAGAGGTCGACATGGGGCCTGGTCTCCGCGCGGTACAGGAAGACGCCCTCCAGGATCACCACACTGCCGGGATCGATGTCGTAGCGGATCGTGGTCCACTCGTCCGTGGGCAGGTCGAGACGCGCCACGGTGCGGTGCAGCCGCCCCTCGGCCCGCAGGGGGGCCAGGACCTCGGCGGCCAGCCGGGTGAAGTCGATGCTGCGCTCGTAGTACTGGCGCGGCTCCGGCAGGGCGGGGTCGTAGCGCTCGGCCCGGGGGCGGTGGAAGTCGTCGACGTGCACGACCGCGGCGGGCACGCCCCCGGCCTGCAGTGCCACCCGCAGCCGTTCGGCCATCCGTGACTTGCCCGCGGTGTCGACTCCGGTGACGCCGACCACGTACGGGCGTGCCGGGACGCCGCTTCGCCGCTCGGCGATCAACGCGGCCAGCGCGTCCGGAACCGGTCCGCCGCTCATGCGCCCACCTCCGCCACCGGTGCCGCCAGTTGGTCCAGGCGGCTCGCCAGCCGCTCGTACAGGTCGCTCGCGTAGGCGGTGTCGTCCCTGCGGTCGAGCGGGGTGGGTTCCACCCGCAGTACGGACAGCAGAGGGTGCGCGGTCCCGCTCAGCAGCAGTGCTCCGTCGTCGTCGGCGAGCAGCCGGGCGGGGGAGTCGCCGGGGCGCGCCTGCACGCCGTCCACGTGGATGTCCGGCGCCCGGCCGTGGTAACCGAGCGCCTGGACGATCAGTGCGGCCCCGTCGAAGACGTCGGCCGCGTCGGCGAGTACGGGCGCGTCCACGAGAGCGGCGCCGGGCACCTCGCCCGCCCAGAGGGCGCAGTACAGGGCGCGTGACTGGTGACGCAGCCCCGAGTCCCGGTAGACGATGCCGGTGGCCGGGCACACGTCGGCGACGGGATCGAACGGGCGCTCCCGGCCGGGCACCTGCCCCAGCCGGGCGAGGTCCGCGCTGTCGTACATGAGCCGGGCCGGACCGCGCCTGACGACCCGGAGGGCGGGCAGCGGCGCGCCGGGGTGCTCGGCGCGCAGTTCCGCCCGCACGTCGAGCAGGGTCTGCAGGGCGGACATCGCGCTGTGCGAGCAGCCGGCGACGACGACCGGGCGGCCGGCGGCCGCGCGGAGCCTGTCCTTGATGTCCTGGCGTCGGCCGACGGAGATCACGGTTCCCGACGCCAGCACCTTCGACCGCCAGCGGGCCAGTTCCGGATGCGGCCGTTCGGTGCGCCCGGTGGCGAGCACCACGTGCCGTGCCGACTCCGTGCTGCCGTCGGAGAGTTGCAGCACCACCCGCCGCTGCCGGCTGTCGGCGTGCACCGCGACGACCGCGCTGCCCAGGCGCACCCCCTCCGGTCCGAGGGCGTCCGCGAGCGTGCCTCCGAGTGCGGTGAGGGCGGTGGCCAGCCGCTCCATGGCCACCGGCTGCTCGGCGCGGACGACGTCGGCCAGCGCGGGGGAGCGGGCCAGGGACGCGAACGGGCCGCTCGGGTCCAGGTGCTTGAAGAAGCGGGAGCCGATGGAGGTGGTGGTGATCCCGTACCGGGCGAAGCCGCCGGGGCCCACGGTGGTGCCGCGCTCGTAGACGCGGATCCGCCGGCGCAGCAGGCCGGGGGCGGAGGAGAGGAACGTGGTGGTGCGGAAGCCGCCTCCGACGAACGCGATGTCGCTGTCCGCGGCGGGCTGTCGCGGCGTCGGACTCGCCGGCCGGTCGGACATCAGATTCCCTCCGCCAGCAGCAGTTCGGTGAACCGGTCGCAGATGACGTCGGCCTCCTCGAGGGTGAGGATCAGGGGCGGGCGGACCTTCAGCACGTTGCCGTGTCCGTAGCGCGAGGTCCGCAGGACCAGGCCGTGGTCCAGGGCACGTTCGGCCAGCCGGTTGGTGAGTTCGGCGCTGGGGCGTCCGGACTCGTCGACGATCTCGACGCCGATCATCAGACCGACCCCCCGCACGTCCGCGATGTGCGGGTGCGTGCGGCGCAGGTCTTCCAGACGGCCGAGGATGTGCGCGCCGGTGGCACGCACGTTGGCGAGGAAGTCCGGGTCGTCGATGACGTCCAGGGTGGCGAGGGCCGCGGCGGCGGCCAGCAGGTTGGCCCCGTAGGTGAAGGAGTGGTCGTTGGTGGGCAGGCCCGCCAGCTCGTCACTGGTGAGGATGGCCGCGACCTGGGTGCCGGAACCGCCGAGTCCCTTGGCCACGGTGATGGCGTCGGGGTCCACGCTGAAGTGCTCGGCGGCGAACATGCGTCCCGTGCGGCCGATGCCGGTCTGCACCTCGTCGAAGATCAGCTTGATGTCGTGGGCGTCGCACAGGTCGCGCAGCGCGGCGAAGTACCCGTCCGGCGGCACGATGTTGCCGCCGTTGCCCGAGATGGGCTCCACGAGCACCGCCGCGACGCTGCCGCTGCTGGCGTACTCCAGGAAGTCGTTGATGCGGTCCACGCACATCAGGCCGCAACTGCGCGGATCCTGGCCGTAGAAGCAGCGCATGCAGTACGGGTCCGGCACCTGGAGTCCGCCGTGGTACAGCTGGGCCAGCGGCTGCTTGCGGAAGGCGTTGCCGGACAGGCTGGCCATCATCACCGTCTGGCCGACGTGGCTGCGGAAGAGGGTGATCACATCCCGGCGTCCGGTCGCACGTTGCGCCATCTTCACCGCGCCCTCGTTCGCGGCCGAACCCCCGTCCACCTTCAGATGGGCCTTGCTGATGGTCTTGGGGGCCAGCTTCACCAGACGGTGGGCCAGAGCGTTGATGGGTGCCGTCTGGAACCCGGACGTGACATGGATGAGCTGGTCGGCCTGTTCCTTGATGGCCCGGACCACCGCGGGGTGGCGGTAGCCGAGACTGAGGTTGAAGGTCGCGGACGCGCAGTCGATGTAGCCGCGGCCTTCGGAGTCGTACAGGTGGATGCCCTCGCCGGCCACCATCCGGGTGTCGGAGACCGGATAGTAGACGGCGCTGGTGTCGTCGACCTGCTGCTCGGGCACGAGGTCCGGGGCTACGAGATGAGGGGGCAGGGGCATACGAAGGCTCTCCAGGCTCATTGACGCTCCTTCGACGGGGAAGGGGGAGGCGGGCGGCGCGCGGGCCGCGCGACGGCAAGGGGGGAGACCGGCGCTGCGGTTCAGTTCCGCCGGGCGGGGGTCACAGCCCGGACCTCGGCGTACAGGCCTTGCGCCGCCAGCAGGCGGGCCAGTTCCCGGGCCTCGGCGCGGGTACCGGACAGAAGACAGGACCAGCCCTCCACCTCGGCCTCCACATAGGCGGAGATCACCTCGCGCACCGTCAGTCCGGGCAGGGCGTCGGCGATCAGGGACATGCCGTGGTCCACGGAGTGCGGATCACCGGGCAGCAGACAGGCACCGAAGCCGCCGGCCGCCGGACGGGGGCGCCAGGCAGCGCGCCAGCCCTCCTTCTGCGCGGTCCCCCAGAAGGCCCGCGCCTCCGCGAGCAGCACGGAACGCGGCAGGGCGGCGAGCCGGCCGCTGATCCCCTCCGTGACGCCGTCGTCGCGGTGCCGTGTGAACGGCTGCCCGGTCGGCAGACTGACCAGGTACTTCTCGACGTTGGGGCCGATCTCCTGGGGCTCGGTCGGGGTGTGCACGCAGTTGGCGAACGCCGAGGTACCGAACCGCGCCCGCACCTCGCCGCGCAGGTGCGCGCAACGGCGCACCACGTCCGGCCCGCGCACCACGATGACCTCGCACGGTCCGCTGGTCAGGTACAGCCTCAGCAACTCCGCGGTGATCGGGTACTTGGGCCCGGCGAACTTGGGCCAGGTGTCCATGACGTCCTCGTCCTCCAGACAGACCTCGTAGCGCAGCTCGACGGTCAGCCGTGAGGCCTCGAGGAGTTCGTCGACGTACTCGCGCACCTGGGGGCAGCGGTAGCCGTCCGGCTTGACGACCAGGACGCTCAGCTCCCCCGGCGCCGCCGGGTGGGACATGGGATGACCTTTCTGTTCGAACGGTTCGACGCTCATGCGGCGAACTCGTAGCCGTCGTGCCGGCGGACCAGCTGCGCCGAGACACGGAACGCGGTCAGCGCGGCGGCCAGCCACAGCGCGCCCGCGAGCGCGGCCCAGGCCGCCGGCCGTGCGACGGCGGCCGGGCCGGCACCGTCGGCGAGCGCGCGCACCGCCGCCACGCCGTGCGTGGCCGGCAGCGCACCGGCCAGCAGACGCACGCCGAGCGGCCAGAAACCGGTCGGCACCTGGACCCCGCTGATCGCCATGGTGACGAGGAAGGCGGTGTTGAACACGATGTTGCGGACGGCCGGCGCGGCGAGCACGAAAGCGCCGAGGAACAGCCCGAAGCAGTACGTGCTGAACGCGGTCAGCAGCACCAGCGCCACCAGTACCGGAAGCTGCGCCGCCGCGAACTGCACGCCGAACAGCGGATCCAGCAGCACCAGCGCGACGAGCGAGGTCGCACAGCCGCTCACCGGCCACTGCAGGCTGCGGCCGAGGAAGACCCACCCCATCTCGCTGGGCGCGGCGGCCAGCAGTGCCAGCGTGCCGTGCCCGCGCTCCCAGCTGGTCGACACCACCACCGTCATGGCCTCGATGACGCAGGTCATCACCGAGTTGCCGAGGACGAGATAGCGGGTCTGCCCGGGCGAGTGCAGATAGGAGCCGAGCAGAGCGAAGAAGGTGACCTGGCACAGCATCCGGCCCAGCCAGCCGAACGTCCAGCTGTACCAGGTGTAGGTCGCGCGGAAGTCGGCGAAGGCATTGGCCGCGGCCGCGCGGACCACCCGGCCGATGCCGGTCACACGGGAGGTGGTGATGTCCATGCGGCCTCACATCCGGGCCAGGGTGCCGGTGACCCGGACCCTGCGCAGAATTCGGTCTATCAGCAGTGTTCCGGCGGCGTAGCCGGCCAGCCCCAGCAGCAGCACGGCCAGCAGGCCGCCCGTGGTGTCCCGAGCCGGACCGGGACTCACGGCGTCCCGCAGGACGTCCGCGCTCCAGGTCAGGAACACGGCCTTGCTGGCCGGGCGCAGCCAGTCCGGGAGGTAGCTCACGGGCACCAGGACCCCGCCGAGCAGGAAGAAGGGAAAGCTCAGTGTGTTCTGCAGGATCCGGGCGGAGGGGGCCAGCACGAACAGGGCCGACACACAGCTCGCGGTGCCCGCCATGGCGGCCGCGGTGAGCAGGACGCCGACCACGAAGAGCAGCGGGTGGGCGATCGTCACCACCAGGCCGAAGCCGGCCCAGGCGACGAGCCAGGCCTCGGCCAGGCTCAGCGTGCTCAGCACCGTCACGGCGGCGATCCGGGCCGTGACCACCGCCGAGTAGCGCGCCGGTGTGGCCACCACGGCCTCCAGCGTGCCCCGCTCGCGCTCATGGCCGATCAGTTCTCCACCCGCCATCAGCGCCATCGACCACAGCGACATCAGCACCGGTGCCAGCACGGCGAATCCGGCCAGGTCGCGCCGGTCGGCGTGTTCGGTGATGGCGAGGAAGACACAGGTGTACAGCGGCGCCGTCACGAAGACGTGGAGGGTGTCCGGTGTCCGCAGGGTCATCAGCACCTGCAGGCGGAACACCTGCCAGAACAGGGCGGGAGTCACCGGCCCACCCGCATTCCGCGGTCCCGCACCAGGTGCCGGTAGACCTCGGCCAGGCCGGGGCTGACGGTGGCCAGCGAGGTGACGCCGGCCGCGACCAGCCTGCGCAGCACCTCGGAGGTGGTCTCGGCGGCCGAGATCTCCACGGTGATGCGCCCGTCGGGCGTCCGGTCGACCGAGGAGACGCCGGTGAGCTGCTTCAGCTCCTCGGCGACGGAGGCGGGCACCCCGGCCGCCGTCACGCACTCGTAGGCGGACATCTGCCGGGCCAGTACCTCCGGCCGGTCGGTCACCAGCACCTGACCGCGGTCGATCAGTGTGACCTGGTCGCAGACGGCTTCGGCCTCCGCCATGTCGTGCGTGGTGATGAGCACGGTACGGCCCTCCGCGCGCAGTTCGTGCACCAGCGTGCGGAAGTCGAAGGCGGCCAGCGGGTCCATACCGGTGGTGGGTTCGTCGAGGATGAGGACCCGGGGGTCGCTGACCAGTCCGCGGGCGAGGTGGAGGCGCTGCTTCATGCCCCGGGAGAACCCGTCGACACGGTCTCCCGCCCGCTCGCTCAGGCCCACCCGTTCCAGCAGTCCGTCGACCCGGCGGGCGAGTTCACGGCCGTGCAGGCCGTAGAGCGCTCCCCACAGGGTGAGGTTCTGGCGGGGGGTGATGCGGCCGTACAGACCCCGGTCGCCGCCGAAGACGATGCCGATCAGCGGCTTGACGGCCCGCGGCGCCGCGGCCACGTCGTGCCCGCACACCCGGGCCGTTCCGCCGCTGGGCAGCAGGACGGTGGTGAGGATCTTGCACAGGGTCGTCTTCCCGGCGCCGTTCGGCCCGAGCAGGCCGTGCACCTCGCCGGTGCGGACCGTCAGGTCGATGCCGCGCAGCGCGGAGACCGTCGCGCCGGACCGGCGTCGGGAGCCGAACTCGCGGGTGAGCGCGGTCACTTCGATCGCGGGTACGTCCGGGCTCGTCACGCGCCGGCCTCCTCGCCCGTCGCCGCGGCGAGGGCCGCGGCATGCACGTCCGGATCCACGACTTCGTCCGCCACCAGCAGGAAGTCACCGACCGGGGTGCGGGCCAGGGACAGCGCGGACCGGTGTTCGAGGAGGCACCGCTGCCCGGGGTGTGCCGTACGGGTCAGGGGCATGCCCCAGACCGGCTGCCCCGCTTCAAGCCGGGCCGCCACCGTTCGCTGCGGTTGCTGTACCGGCCGGGCCGCGGCGGCCCGGCGAGCGGACTCCTCGGCCGCGCCGGCGGCCAGGGCCTGCCGAAGCTCCCCGGCTGCCGGGTGTACGACGGTGGCGCTCAGCAGATCGACCAGTTCCAGCAGCTCGGGCGCCAGCCGGTGGCCGGCCGCCGCCGCTGCCATCGCCGCCGGCGCACCGCTGTCGAGCAGCATCAGCAGGTCGACCACGTCCTTGGCGTGGAACTCCCGCTGGAAGCGCTCTTCCGCCACCGACAGCAGGTCGGCGAGAGACTGCTCGGCGGGCAGGTCCGGACGGACGGGCACGGTGGCGAAGTCGCCGGAGAACGCGGCTGTGCACAGCTCCACCCGGATCTCCTCCTCCAGCAACGCGTCGGGGGAGGGCCACAGCACGGCGAGCATGACGTGCAGTCGTCCGTCGGCGGTGAACAGCGACAACTCCGCCGGCTCGCCGCCCAGCGAGCACAGGATGGCCGCGGCCCGCCACAGCTGCTCCTCGTCCGATGCGACGAGGTCGAGGTCACCGACCGGGCGCCGGACGCCGGGCGGGTAATGGGCGGCGAGGGAGGGCCCCTTGACGGTACGCACCCCGGTGCAGCCGTCCAGCGCCGTACGCAGCTCGGCGTAGCGGGCCGCACGGGAGGCCGCCCTGGCCAGCAGATCCCTGCTGCCGCTGCCGGCCTCGACGCCTTCCGCGACGGCCAGCGAGACGACCAACTGGGAGAGCGTGCCCGAGGTCTGCTGGGCGCGGCGCACCAGACGGTACGCGCCCTCGTGCTCCGGGACCTGCAGCAGCCTGTGCAGCAGTGCGAGGTCGAGTCGTGTGACGGTCATGCCTGCCCCGCTCCCTTCAGTGTCGCGGCCAGTTCCTCGGTACGGGCCCTCCAGTAGCGGTGGTCAACCGTCCAGCCCTGTGCACAAAGGCTTTCGACGACCCGGTCGCCGTCGCCGTCGCGGCCGTGCACCACGTGCCCGACCAACGGCGTCCGTGCCGTCCGGGCGAGATGCGCGACAGCGGCGACCAGGGCCGCGCGGCCCGCGGAGGCGTCCGCGTCGGGTTCGACGAGTACGTCCACCAGTTCCATGTGCGACCGTGCCGAGATCTCGTCCCAGGCCCGGCCGATGACGGTCGCGTGCCCCACGGGCACACCGTGCTCCCACACCAGCAGGGAGTGCCGGGACGGAGTGTCGAGCAGGGCGTCGGCCTCGGCGGCCGCGGCCCCGGGATCAGCCGGCCGGCCCTGCTCGCGCGCGGCGTGCAGGATGGCACGTACCAGCCAGTCCGCGAGCAGCGGCCGGTGTTCCTCCTCGGCCGGCGTGACACGGGGGCCGGCCGGGTCGACCGGGACGTCGGCGTCCGCCGGCAGCCGTACGTAGGTGAGCTCCCGGTGCCACGGTCGCGGCAGCCGGACCTGCGCACCGGCGCGTACGACGACGACCGAGGTGCCGGGGTGGCCGGCGAGCAGGGCCCGCCACAGGGAGGGTGCGGTTGTGGAGTCCGACAGCAGCCCGGGGTCCGCGTACTCCACCAGCAGGCGCCGGGCGTCCGACAGGGGATCGGTGGAGTCGCCCGCCACAACGGGCAGGCCGGACACGGTGCGCAGCAGACCGGCCTCGCGCGCGGCCTCCAGATAGCTTTCGACGGCGTACATCATGCGGCCACCGACCGGACGGTCAGCAGGAGATCCCGCCGGACGTCGGCGGCGGCCCGCCGGACGTCCTCGGCGCTCACCCGGCGCAGCTCGGTGATCTCCTCCTCGAGGCTCCAGGGACGTCCGGCCGAGACGCTGCGCTCGGCGATCAGCTTGGCGTACTCCAGGGGTGTCTCCGACTCGAGGACGAGGCTCATCTCCGCCTGCCGCAACGCGGCGTCGAAGTCGTCGGGTGACGGGCCCTGTTCGGCGACGGCGGCCAGCAACTCGTCCACGACGACCTGTACCCGGCCGGCGGCGGACGCCTCCGCGCCGATCAGCAGCCGCCAGGCACCGGCCTCCCGGTAACCGCGGTCCCACGCGTGGAACGAGTAGGACAGCCCGTGCTCGCTGCGCAGGGTGCGGTACAGCAGGGACGAGGGACTGGAGCCGAGAAGGTGGGCGAGGACACCATGGGCGGCGCGCCCCGGGACTCCGGCCCTGGGGGAGCGTGCGCCGAAGCAGAGCCAGGCGAAGTCGTGGGTGGCGGGATCGGGCAGCGGGTCGCCGGCGCCAACGGGCTCCAGGGGGACGTGCGGCGCCTGGGCCACCGGCCGGCCGGTCGCTCCGGCGGCCCGGGTCAGCACCTGCGGGACGCTCGGTCCCACGACGACCAGGACACCCGGTGCCCGGACGAACCGTTCGCGGTGGACGGTCTCCAGGTCGCTCGTGGTCACCCTGCCCAGCTGGTCCGGCTCGCCGCCGACCGGGCGGCCCAGCGGATGTCCGGGAAAGAGCTGGGCGAGCACCGCGTCCTGGACGGCGTCCGAGGGGTCGGCGGCCGCTGCCGCCAATTCCTGCAGTACCACGGTTCGTTCGCTGTCCAGGGTGCTGTCGCCGAACTCCGGTTCGCGCACGGCGCGCAGGAGAGCGGCGGCGACGTCCTCGGCGTCGTCGGCGTGCACCTGCGCGTAGTACAGCATCACTTCGAGGCCCGTCTGGGCGTTGGCCTGACCGCCGCGGCGCTCCACGTACTCGCTGAACGACAGGTGCGTCCCGCCGGTGTCGAGAGGGCAGGACATCACCAGGTGTTCCAGGAGGTGGGCGATCCCGCCGCGGTCCTCCGGGTCGTCGCGGGAGCCGTGGGCCAGCGCCCAGCAGATGCTGGTGGTTTTCAGCCGTTCGTCGACCACGGTCAGCAGGGGGACGGACGCGGTTGCCGGCCCCGGAGGAAGGGTGGTGAGGTCGTAGTCAGTCAAGGGCCACTCTCTCGGGGCCGTACGCGGCGGCGGGCCGACGCGCTGTGCGGATGAACCAGGGGGGAGGGGCGGCGGCGCACCGGCGGCTGCCGGGGAGACGGAACTCCCCGGCAGCCGCGCATCATGCGGGGCCTCAGGCCTTGGCGGCCTTGACCTTCACCTTGTCCAGACGGGGACGCATGCCGACGGCGTGGTTGCGAGTCATGTCACTCTCCTTCGATTTCTCGGTTCTCTACGTGGCCGGAAGGCCCGACCGATGAGAACGCTAGGCAGCACGTGTCAACAGGCCGTCGACAGCCGGTCGGTGACCGACTTCGATCAATCGTTGATCAGTTGTTGACGTGACCGTGCCACCCTGTGCGCTGACAGGTACACGCGGCGCCGCCGCACGGAGTGAGAGACACGCGACATGATGCGCACGAAGAAGAGGAAGCCGACCCGGTGGCAGTACGCCGCCGCCCTCGGGCTCGTCGGCCTTCTGACCGGCATGATCGGCACCGCCGCGAGCGCGGGGGCCGACGCCGGGGCCCGTACCGGCCACCACGTCGCCGCCTGGAACAGCACGGGCTCCAGCTGCAGCACCTGCACGGTCAAGAGCTGAGGCGTCCGCAAGGGTGTGAGTGAGGGGCCGGCCCCTCACTCACGGCCGGCCGGCCCGTCGCCCGGAGCCGGCCGGCCCTCACCCGCGGGGCCGCCCGGATGTCACGGATTCCCCCAGCGCCGCGAGCGCGTCGGCGGTCTGCCGCGCCTCGGGCAGCCCCAGCCGGGTGAACGTCTCGTGGGCCCCCTCCAGTTGTGACCGGCCCCGGCCGACGTCACCACGGTCGGTCAGCAGTCGGCCGAGCACCAGCCGGGCCGCGGCCAGATCGCGGTCCCCGCCGGCGTCCTGCAACATCGTGACCGCCTCCTCCGCGTGCCGGAGGGCGCCGTCCAGGTCACCCATGCGGCTCAGCGAGTCCGCGAGCCGATAGCCCGCGTACGCGGCGCGATCCCGGATGCCCGCGTCACGGCACACGGCAAGGCACTCCCCGAAACGCCCGGCTGCCGCCTCCCACCGGTGCTGAGCGTGCTGGGCCAGCCCGAGCACATAGAGCGCGTAGGCGGTCATGCCGGCGTCGTCACCCCGGGACCGCAGATCCCTCAGCACCTCCTCGCACGGGGCGACCGCGGCGGCGGCCTGTCCGCTGCGGATCCGGGTGAGCGCTGCGTTCAGAGTGGTCGCCACCTTGCCGGAACGGTGGCCGAGTTCCTCGGCCAGTTCCAGTGACGCCTCTAAGTGGGCGAGCGCGTCCTCGTGACGGCCGAGGAACTGTGCCGCCAGCCCGAGGTCGTTGAGGGCCTGGCGCAGGATGACCTTGTCACCCGTGTCACGGCAGGCCGCCACCGCCTCGGCGGCGAGCCGCTCGGCCCGGGCCGGATCGCCGACCCGCAGCGCGAGGGCGCCGCTGAGCCACCGGGCCCGGCCCAGTGCCCGCCGGTCGCCGTGCGCGGCGGCGGCCTCCGCCAGGGCCTGCGCCCCCGTCTCCAGTCGGCACAAGGGCACTTCCTGGCCGAAGGCGCTGAGCGCGATGAGCAGATCAGCCGCCATGCGCAGCGCGGCCGGATCGTGCACCGTGTGCGCCAGAGCCGTCAGCATTCCGTCGGCCTCCTCGGCCACCCAGGCGCGGGCCGCGGGCGCGTCGGCGAAGCGCAGGCCGGGTGAACGCACCGGCCCGAGGTAGTCACTCACCGGGTCGCCGGGAACGACGTGGCGGAACGCGGAGCAGGCACTGGCCAGCAGGAAGTCGAGCAGGCGACGGACCGCCGCCGCGGCCGGCTCCGAGTCCGGCGGCGCGGGCAGAGCACGGGCGAAGGCCCCCAGCAGCTCGTGATAGCGGTAACGGCCGGGCGCGGGCGACACCACCATGGACCCGTCCACCAGGGACTCCACGACCTCCTCGGCGCTGTCCTGGTCCAGATCGAGTACCGCTGCCACGGCAGGCAGCCCGATGTCGGGCTCCGTCACCGGCGCCAGAAGCCGGAAGGCACGGGCCTGAGCGGCGGACAATTGCCGGTACCCCAGTTCGAAGGCCGCGTCGATGGCGACATCACCGAGACGCAGATGGGCAATGCGACCGCGTTCGTCGGCGAGCTTGCGGACCAGGGACGCGATGGACCAGGCCGGACGCGCCGCCAGCCGCGCCGCGACGATCCGCGTGGCCAGCGGCAGATGACCGCATGCGGCGACCAGTGCCCCGGCGGCGTCCGGCTCGGCGGCGAGACGTGCGGCGCCGACCGCCGCCTCCAGCAGGTCCAGCGCCTCCTGCCGGGTGAGCACGTCCACACTGATGTGGGCTGTGGCGTCCAGCCCGGACAGCCGGGGCAGGCTGGTGGCGATCACCGCGCAGCCGGCGTTGCCGGGCATCAGAGGACGCAACTGCATCTCGTCACGCGCGTTGTCCAGGACGACCAGGATCCGCCGGCGGTCGAGCAGGGACCTGAACAGCCGCCCCCGGTCCTCGACCTCCTCGGGCAGCTCGTCGGCCGGTGCACCGAGCGCGGTGAGGAAACTGCCCAGGACGACGAATGGATCTGCCGGAGAGGCACTGCTGCCGCGCAGATCCGCGTAGAGCTGGCCGTCCGGGTAGTGGTCCCGGACGCGGTGCGCCACGTGCAGGGCGAGGGTCGTCTTGCCCACCCCGCTCATACCGGTGACAGCCACCGTGGTCAACGCGCGTTGATCCCCGGCGGTGAGCAGCTCGCACATCTGCCGGGTGAGCGCCTCGCGGCCGACGAAGGACGGCACGTCGGCGGGCAGTTGGGCCGGCACGGGCAGAAAGGCCGTGCGCGGTCCGTCCGCCGCCGGCCGCGACGCCGGCGTCGGCTCCGGCCCGGTGTCGCGCTCCTGAGGCCGGCCGGACGTGGCGTGCGGAGCGGAACCGGCCTCGGCACGCGGCCGGGTTCCGGTCGCCTCCCCGGGAACGTCGTCGACGGCGGGTACGCCGTTGAGGATCCGTGCGTACTCCACGGCCAGCTCGCGTCCCGGGTCGACGCCGAGTTCCTCGGCGAGGCGGCGGCGCACCCGGTCGTACACGGCGAGCGCCTCCGACTGCCGCCCGGTGGCGCACAGGGCGCGCATCAGCAGCGCGTAGGGCCGTTCGCGCAGCGGATGTTCGGCGGTGAGCTCGGCCAGTTGGGGGAGCGAGAACTGGAAGCGGTGGAGCTGGATGGCAAGCGCGAGGCGCTCCTCCTGCAGTGAGACCTTGAGTTCCTCCAGCCGATCGCGCCTGCGCTCGGCGAAGGGGCCGGGGATGCCCGCCAACGAGGTGCCCGTCCACAGGGCGAGGGCGCGGCCGGCGGCTTCCTCGGCCTCCTTGGTGCGGCCCTCGTTCTTGAGCCGGGCGCTCTGCCGGGCCAGCGACTCTGCCTGCCATGCGTCGACCGCGCCGCCCGCCACGGCGAGCCGGTAGCCGTCGCCCACGGACGTCAGAATCTCCGGAACCGAGGGGTCCGCCTCCAGCACCCGGCGCAGCCGCCACACATAGGTACGGATCGTCGTCGCCGCGGACTTGGGGAGGTCGTTCTCCCACAGAGCGTCGGCGAGTTCGTCGAAGGACGCACAGTGCCCCGCACGCAGCAGCAGGACCGAGAGCACGGCAGCCTGCTGGGGAGGACCGACGGGTATCGGGCTCTCACCGCGATGGGCCCGGACCGTCCCCAGTACCTGGAACGTCAGTTCCTCGGCCACCCATGCGCTCAATGCTCTGTCTCCTCGACTGGAACGGGTGGTCACTGCTCCGACACGTGCAATTCACCGGCACGGCCACGCACGCTGCACACCACCGTCACTTCGTCTCCAAAGATGATCACTCTTCGTCCCAGGTTGCGATCGGTGACACATGGTTATGTAAAGACAGGAGAGTTCACAACGCGGCTCGACCAACAGCACCCGGAGATCGAGGGACTGAGGGCGACGAGCCGCCACCGACGATGGGATGATGATCGCGACATAAGGCGACGGCGGTCCGAGGAAGCCGGTGTGAATCCGGCGCGGTCCCGCCACTGTGACCGGTGAGCGAGTTCCGGCATGCCACCCCCGTGGGCGGGCAGGCGGGGCGAGCGGCGACCCGGGAGCCAGGAGACTCACGCGGTCGCCTCCTCGAGCAACTCCGGGGCGGATCTCCCCGGGAGGGGAGTGGCCACCGTGCCCGAAACGCCGTGGGAAAAGACATCGGCCGAGGCCGTGGAAGCGGGCCGGCCGGCGCCGTGCCGGGTCGTCGTGTGCCGGGACTGCTGCTGCGGCACTCCCAAGGTGACCGGAGTGGATCACGCGGCACAGACCGCGCGACTGCGGGCGGAGGTGCCGGTGCGCATCTCCGACTGCCTGGACGTGTGCGATCAGGCCAACGTCATCGTCGTACAGCCGTCCGCCGCGGGCCGGGCCGCCGGTGCGCGGCCGGTCTGGCTGGGGCTCGTCAACGACCCGGACGCGACCGAGGACATCGTCGCCTGGGTACACGCCGGCGGCCCGGGGGTGGCTCCGCGTCCGGACATCCTCGACCTGTACGCCTTCACCCCGCCGCGGCGCCCGTGAACCCGAGGCCGGGCGCGGGGCCGGGGCGCGCGTGGCGCCCAGGCCCCGGGGAACGTCCGGTCACGTCATGACTCGGACAGCTCCCCGCGGACCGTGCGGGCGGCGGCGACCAGGTTCTCCAGGGAGGACCGGGTCTCGGGCCAGCCGCGGGTCTTCAGACCGCAGTCGGGGTTGACCCAGAGCCGTTCGACGGGGATGGCCTGCAGGCCGGTGCGCAGCAGCTCGGCGGCCTCCTCGGGGCTCGGGACGCGGGGGGAGTGGATGTCGTAGACGCCGGGTCCGGCTTCGCGGGGGTAGCCGTGGGCGGCGAGTTCGCGGGCGACCTGCATGTGTGAGCGGGCGGCTTCCAGGCTGATGACGTCGGCGTCCAGGTCGTCGATGGCCCTGACGATGTCACCGAACTCCGCGTAGCACATGTGCGTGTGGATCTGGGTGTCGGGCCGCACACCGCTGGTGCCGAGGCGGAACGCCGCGGTCGCCCAGGCAAGGTAGGAGGGCCGGTCGGCGGCGCGCAGCGGCAGCGTCTCCCGCAGTGCGGGTTCGTCGACCTGGATCACCGAAGTCCCGGCCGCCTCCAGATCACCGACCTCGTCGCGCAGGGCGAGGGCGACCTGCCGGGCGGTGTCGGCGAGGGGCTGGTCGTCGCGGACGAAGGACCAGGCGAGCATGGTGACCGGGCCCGTGAGCATGCCCTTGACCGGTCGTGAGGTGAGGGACTGGGCGTACGCCGTCCAGCGCACGGTCATCGGCTCGGGGCGGGAGACGTCGCCGGCGAGGATCGGCGGGCGGACGTAGCGGGTGCCGTAGGACTGGACCCAGCCGTGCCGGGTGGCCAGGTATCCGGTGAGCCGTTCGGCGAAGTACTGGACCATGTCGTTGCGTTCGGCCTCGCCGTGCACGAGGACGTCCAGCCCGGTCTTCTCCTGGAAGGAGATGACCTCCTGGATCTCGGCCTGGATGCGCTCCTCGTAGCCCGCCGTGTCGATGCGGCCCGCACGCAGGTCGGCGCGCGCGGCCCGCAGATCGTCGGTCTGCGGAAAGGACCCGATGGTCGTGGTCGGGAGAAGGGGCAGGCGCAGGTGGGCGCGCTGGGCGGCGGTGCGCTCGGCGTAGGCCTGCGACCGGCGGGCGTCGGCCTCGGTGACCGCGGCGGCGCGGGCCCGCACGGCCGGGTCGTGGGTGCTGGGCGAGCCGGCACGAGACGCGAGGTCGGCCCGGTTGGCGGCCAGTTCGGCGGCGATCGTGCCGGTGCCGTGGGCGAGACCCCTGGCGAGCGTGGCGACCTCGCGCGTCTTCTGCTCGGCGAAGGCGAGCCAGCGCAGGATCTGCGGCTCGACGTCCCGCTCCACGGCGGCGTCGAGCGGGACGTGCAGCAGGGAGCAGGACGCGGCCACGTCGACCCGGCCGGCCAGCCCGAGCAGGGTGCCCAGGGTGGACAGCGACTTCTCCAGGTCGTTGACCCAGATGTTACGGCCGTCGACGACCCCCGCGACCAGGCGCCTGCCGGGCAGGCCGCCCGCCGCGGCGAGGGCGTCGAGGTTGGCGGCGGCGGCCGCGGTGAAGTCCAGGGCCAGGCCCTCCACCGGAGCCCTGGTCAGCAGCGGCAGGGCTTCGCCGAGCCGGTCGAAGTAGGAGGCGACCAGCAGCCTGGGCCGGTCGGTGAGCGTGCCGAGGGCGCGGTAGGCGCGGCCGACGGCGTCGAGTTCGGCCGGGGTGCGGTCCTGGACCAGGGCGGGCTCGTCCAGCTGGACCCACTCCGCGCCCGCGGCACGCAGATCGGCGAGGACCTCGGCGTACACCGGCAGCAGGCGGTCCAGCAGGGTGAGCGGCTCGAAGCCCGCGGGTACGCCCGGTGCGGGCTTGGCCAGCAGGAGGTAGGTGACCGGACCGACCAGCACGGGCCGGGCGGTGAGGCCCAGGGCCAGGGCTTCCGCCAGCTCGGCGACCTGCTTGGCCGCATCGGCGGCGAACACCGTGTCCGGGCCGAGTTCGGGGACCAGGTAGTGGTAGTTGGTGTCGAACCACTTGGTCATCTCCAGCGGCGCGACGTCCTGCGTGCCGCGGGCCATGGCGAAGTAGCCGTCGAGCGGGTCGGCCGCGACCGCCTCCCGGTGGCGTGCGGGGATCGCGCCGACCATGACGGTGGTGTCCAGGACGTGGTCGTAGTACGAGAAGTCGCCGGTGGGCACCTCGTCGATGCCGGCCCCGGCGAGCTGCTGCCAGTTCGTACGGCGCAGGTCGGCGGCGGTGGAGCGGAGGGCGTCGGCGGTGACGCGGCCCTTCCAGTAGCCCTCGATCGCCTTCTTCAGTTCCCGGTTCCGTCCCTGGCGGGGGTAGCCGTACACGGTGGCCCGTGCTGCGGCGGCTGCGGGCTTGGTGGTCATGGAGATCTCCTTCGCGAGATGAATCCCTGAGATCCCGGCGACGGGACGAGAGCGCGAAGGGGTGACGGAACCGGACGGGTACGGCCTCGCGCGGTGGGCGCGGTCGTCCGCCTGGTATGTACGCCGACCCGCCCTCGAGGTCACCGGGATGTCCACGCACGAGTGCTTCGGGCGCGGGCAGTTGGCAGGTCTTCGGACTCGCGGGCACGTCTCGTCGTACGAAGTCGTACGAGACACCTACTGGCCGTCGCTTCCCAGGCCCTCCTCGGGCCCAGTGCGTATGACGGCGGTCGTTCCCGCTCACCGCTGCGGGGCAGTCCCGGATTCCCACCGGGTTCCCTCTTGCGACGCATCCCGCCTGGCGGACGGGGCGAACCAGCTGCGTCGGCCAGCCTACGGGGTCGTCGTGCGATACGGGAGCGGGACGTCCGTCATCCGGACGATGAGGCGTGACACGTCGGGCCGGGCGTCCCCGCTCATGCGCCGGCCCCCGTGCGGCGCACGAGGTGGCGGGTGTAGGCGTCCGGAGTGAAGAACAGTGGCAACTCGCCGAGCAGCGCCGTCCGTTCGAAGAGGGCGCGGACCTCTTCGACGGGGCCCAGGGATACTCGGAGCCGAGCGCCACGATCTCGTCGTCGAGCAGCCGCAGGACCGTCTCCCGGTCGATCACCCGGTGGCGCAGCCACTGCCAGATCTGCACGCGGGCGATCTCGGCGGTGGCCGCGTCCGCCATGAGGCCGTACAGGGCGACGGCTCCTCGGCCGCGCAGCCAGGCGGCGAAGTAGCGCACGGCGACGGCGACATCGGTGCGGATGCGCTCGTCGGTCGGAGGGCCGCTGATGCGGCGCACCGTCAGCAGGTCGGCCGCCCGCACGTGCACGTCGTCCCGTGTCCGGTCGATCTGGTGGGGCCGATCGCCGAGAACACCGTCGAACACCTCGCGGCAGACGGGCACGAGTCCGGGGTGGGCGACCCAGGAGCCGTCGAAACCGTCCGCGGCCTCGCGCTCCTTGTCCAGCCGGACCTCGGCGAGTGCGGCCCGGTGGGCGGTCGGGTCCTTGTCCGGCACCTGTGCGGCCATGCCGCCGATGGCGTGGGCACCGCGCCGGTGGCAGGTGCGCACGAGCAGCTCGGTGCAGGCGCGCAGGAAGGGGGCGGTCATCGTGACCTCGGCGCGATCGGGCAGGAGGAAGTCGGTGCGGTGGCCGAATGTCTTGATCAGGCTGAACAGGTAGTCCCAGCGGCCCGCGTTGAGACCGGAGCTGTGCTCGCGCAGCTCGTGGAGGATCTCCTCCATCTCGAACGCGGCAGTGATCGTTTCGATCAGGACCGTGGCGCGGATCGTGCCGCGGGGGATGCCGAGCAGGTCCTGGGCGGTGACGAAGATGTCGTTCCACAGCCGGGCTTCGTAACGGTTCTCCAGCTTGGGGAGGTAGAAGTACGGGCCGTACCCGGCGTCGATCTGCCGCTGGGCGCAGTGGAAGAAGTACAGGCCGAAGTCGACCAGCGCCGCGGGCACGGGACGGCCGTCGTACTCCAGGTGCTCCTCGTCGAGGTGCCAGCCGCGCGGCCGGACCACGATGGTGGCGAGCTGGTCGCCGAGCCGGTACTCCTTGCCTTCGGGTGCGGTGAAGTCGATGCGGCGCTCGATGGCGTCGAGCAGGTTGAGCTGGCCGCCGATCACGTTGTTCCAGGTGGGAGCGGTGGCATCCGCGAAGTCAGCCATCCAGGCACTGGCCCCGGAGTTGAGGGCGTCGACCGTCGTCCGGCGGTCCGGTGGGCCGGTGATCTCGACGCGGCGGTCGGTGAGACCGGGGGCGGGCGGTGCGACGCGCCAGGCCGGGTCGGCGCGGACGGCTGAGGTGACCATCGGGAAGTCGAGCGGGGAGCCGGATGCCAGCCGCAGGAGCTGCCGGCGGCGTTCCCTCATCAGGTCCGTCCGGCGGGTGCCGAAGGCTGCGGCCAGGCGGCCCACGAAGTCCAGGGCGGCGGGCGTGAGGATCTCGTCGTGGCGGTCCCCGAGGGGCGCGAGAACGCGGACGTGGTGGGTCAGGGCGCTGGTGGACATCGCTTCTCCTGCTGGCTGGCTGGCTGGCTGGCGGGTGCGGGGAGCGGGGCCGGACGGGGACGGCCGTACGGACCCCCGCTCGCCCGAGGGCGGACCGGGCAGGTCCCGAAGGGCCGGCCTAGTGGAACTGCTCCTCCTCGGTGGAGCCGGTCAGGGCGGTCGTGGAGGAGGCGGGGTTGACGGCGGTTGAGACCAGGTCGAAGTAGCCGGTGCCCACCTCGCGCTGGTGCCTGACGGCGGTGAAGCCGTGGGCCTGCGCGGCGAACTCCCGTTCCTGCAGGTCGACATAGGCGGTCATGCCGTGCTCCGCATAGCCGCGTGCGAGGTCGAACATGCCGTGGTTGAGGGAGTGGAAGCCGGCCAGCGTGATGAACTGGAACCGGTAGCCCATCGCACCCAGCTCGCGCTGGAACTTGGCGATCCGGTCGTCGTCGAGCGCCGCCTTCCAGTTGAAGGAGGGGGAGCAGTTGTAGGCGAGCATCTGGTCGGGGTAGCGCGCGCGGATCGCCTCGGCGAACTCCCGCGCCTGGGCGAGGTCCGGGGTGCCGGTCTCGACCCAGATCAGGTCGGCGTACGGGGCGTAGGCCAGACCGCGGGCGATCACCGGTGCCATGCCGCCCCGCACCCGGTAGAAGCCCTCGGCCGTGCGCTCCCCGGTGACGAACTCGGCGTCGCGCTCGTCGACGTCGCTGGTCAGCAGGTTGGCCGCGAGGGCGTCGGTGCGGGCGACGACGACGGTCGGCACGTCGGCGATGTCGGCCGCGAGGCGGGCCGCGTTCAGGGTCCGGATGTGCTGCGAGGTCGGCACCAGCACCTTGCCGCCGAGGTGGCCGCACTTCTTCTCCGAGGCGAGCTGGTCCTCGTAGTGGATGCCGGCCGCGCCCGCCGCGATCATCGCCTTGGTCAGCTCGAAGGCGTTGAGCGGACCGCCGAACCCGGCCTCCGCGTCCGCGACGATCGGGGCGAGCCAGTCGGTGGTGTCGCCGGCGTCCTCGGCGGTGGCGATCTGGTCGGCACGCAGCAGCGCGTTGTTGATGCGCCGGACCACCTGGGGGACGGAGTTGACCGGGTAGAGGCTCTGGTCGGGGTAGGTGTGGCCGGCCTGGTTGGCGTCGGCGGCGACCTGCCAGCCGGACAGGTAGATGGCCTGCAGACCCGCCTTGACCTGCTGGACCGCCTGGCCGCCGGTGAGGGCGCCGAGGGCGTGGATGTAGTTTTGCTCGTGCAGCTGCCGCCACAGTCGCTCGGCTCCGCGCCGGGCCAGGGTGTGCTCCTCGCGGACGCTGCCGGACAGCCTGACGACGTCCTCGGCGCTGTAGGTGCGCTCGATGCCCCGCCACCTCGGGTCGGTGGCCCAGCGCCGCGCGAGTTCCTCGGCCGCCTGCGTCCTCGCCTCTGCCATGGTCACGTCTCCTCGATCTGTGGCGTCTGCCAAGCCCGTGCGCTCCAAGCAAGGGATGGCACCGCGTGTCGTGTCATTGAGATGCGGCCCGCCGTCACCTCACAGGGCGAAAGCGAGCAACGCTGCCGGTGCGGAACGCGCCCACTGTCGGGATCTCCGATGTCAGGGCCGTGAATCGGGCCCCGAACGGGGGCGGTTCCTGCCGGGTCCGGCGGGCCGCACTGAAACTCTGGCACTGGCACTGAGTGCCAACAACCGTGGATGTCTGCCAACTTCTGCGAATCTTCGCGCTGCCTTTTGCCAACTTTGCGAAGGGTGCTGTGAGTTCTCGTTGGCCTACACTCGCGGGCACCCGGACACGGAGGAGCCCACGGTGAGCAAGACCTACGCGGGAGCGCGCCTGCGGCGGCTGCGTGAAGAGCGGCGGCTGAGCCAGGCGGAACTCGCCCGCGTCCTGGGCATCTCCCCGAGCTACCTCAACCAGATGGAGCACGACTCCCGCCCGCTCACCGTGCCCGTGCTGCTCCGGCTGACCGAGACGTTCGGCGTCGACCCCGGCTTCTTCTCCGAACGCGACACGACCCGCCTCGTGGCCGACCTGCGCGAGGCGCTGACACGGGAGATCGCCACCGCCCGGATCTCCCCGTCAGACCTGGCCGAACTGGCCTCGCGTCTGCCCGAGGTCGCGCACGTCCTTCTCGAACTGGGCCGCCGCAACCAGCTCCTGACCGAGCGCCTCACCGGAACAACCGGCGGTCGCGACACGGCAGATGAGACGCCCCGCTCACCCCACGAGGAGATCCGGGACTTTTTCTACCGCCGCCAGAACTACCTCCACGACACCGATGTCGCGGCCGAGCGGCTGTCCGAGGAGATCGGCATCCGGCCGGGCGAGGTCGTCCAGGCTCTGACGAACCGCCTGGCCAAGGCCCACGGCATCCGCCTCTCGGCCGACACCGGCGACCATCTGCACCGCTACGACGAGGCAACCCGGACTCTCGGCCTGTCCAGCCGTCTGCGACCTGGTCAGCGAGCGTTCCGCATGGCGACTCACCTCGCCCTGCTCGAGTACGGCGCAGAACTGGACCGTCAGGCCGCCGAGGACTTCGAGCCCGGTTCGCCGGCCCACCGCCTGGCCCGCATCGGCATCGCCAACTACTTCGCAGCGGCCCTCGTCCTGCCGTACCGCGCCTTCCACGCCGCCGCCGAAGAGGTGCGCTACGACATCGAACGCCTCACCGACCGCTACGGCCTCGGCCACGAGACCGTCTGCCACCGGCTGAGCACCCTGCAGCGCCCCCGCCTGCGCGGCGTGCCCTTCTCCTTCGTCCGCGTGGACCGCGCCGGCAACATGTCCAAACGCCAGTCGGCCACCGGCTTCCACTTCTCCCGAGCCGGCGGCACCTGCCCGCTCTGGAACGTCTACGAGGCGTTCGCGGCCCCCGGGCGCATCCACGTCCAGATCGCGGAAATGCCCGACGGACAGCGCTACTTGTGGACCGCGCGAGCCGTCACCCGGAACCGCGGCGGCTGGGGCGAACCCGGCAAGACCTTCGCCATCGGCCTCGGCTGCGAGATCCGCCACGCCCACCGCCTCGTCTACTCCGACGGCCTCGACCTGGCCAACGCCGCTGCCGCCACACCCATCGGCATGGGCTGCCGCGTCTGCGAACGCCTCGACTGCCCCCAGCGCGCCGCGCCGCCGCTCGGCCACCCGCTGCGGATCGACCAGAACACCAGCACCTTCGTCCCGTACCCCGTGTCCGACGGCACGGCGTGACGGCGACGAAGAGGTGGTAGAGATGCGTCGAGACGGTTCGGGAGACAGCAGGAGCCTCTCCCCGATCTGCTTGTTGGTCAGGCCTGTGGCGGCCAGGCGAGCGATCTCCCACTGCTGCGGAGTCAGAGCGGGGCCGTGCACACGGTGGCCTCCACCTGATCGAGGATGGCCCACAGCGCGTGCCCGGCGAGCGGCGCAAGAACCAACGAAGCCGGGTAACGGGCCCGCCCCGTGCCGGTGCCCGGTCGCCGTACAGCTGACGGGCGACGGGGATCATCCCGGTCGGCCGGAGACGGCCTTGGCCCAGCCCCGGGTGACGGTCTCCTTCGCCTTCTCCAGTTGCGCGTCCGTCGGGAACTGCGGCGTTCCCTCGACCGTCGGCAGTCGTTCGGCGGCGGCCTTGTCGAGGGTGCCGTCCTGCCTCATGGCGTCCATGAGGACCGGGCGGGCATAGGCGCGCAGCCGGAGGTTCTGGCCCTCCGGGCTGAAGAGGTACTCGTGCCACAGGCGGGCGGCCGCCGGGTGCGGGGCGTTCTTGTTGATCGCCAGCGCGAAGTACTGGGCGAAGCTGCCGTCGAAGGGGATCGCGACCTGCCAGTTCACGCCCTTGTCACGGAGCGCGTCGGCGTAGTGGAGGTTGATGTAGTCCCAATTGATGCTGATGGGCGTCCGGCCGCTCGCGACCGTCGCCGAGTCGGAATCGACAGGGGTGAAGTTGCCGCGATCCTTGAGTTCGGCGAAGAAGTCGAGACCCGGCTGGACGTCGTCGAACGACCCGTTGTTCGCCAGCGCGGCCGCGTAGACACTGGCGAAGGCGGTGGCCGAGCGGGGCGGGGCGCCTTCCAGTGCGACCTTGCCCCGGTAACCGGGCTTCAGCAGATCGGCGAAGGTCTGCGGACAGGGGTGGACCCGGTTGGCGTCGCAGCCGATGGAGATGTAGCCCCCGTAGTTGTCGGCCCAGCGTGCCTTCGCGTCCTTCTGGTTGCCGGGAATCAGATCGAAATCGGCCACCTTGTACGGCGCGAGAAGATTCTGCGCCGCTGCCTTCCGTGCGAACGTATCGCCCACGTCGATCACGTCGGGTGCCGTCGGCCGGTTCCCCCGCTTGCGCAGGGCGTCGATCTCGTCCTCGCTGTGGCCCAGCGGATTCTCGACCGTGACCTTGATCCCGTACTTCTTCTCGAAGCCGTCGATCAGGCCGCCGTAGTTGGCCCAGTCGTGCGGCAGTGCGATCGCTCTGAGCGTGCCCTCCTGCTTCGCCGCGGCGATCAGTGCGCGCATGCCGCCCATACTCGCGGCGGACGTGGCCGTCGCCGGCTTCGCGAGGCCGGCGGTCGGTGTGTCCTCGCAAGCGCTCAGGCCCAGTGCCACGAGAGCGAAACTGCCGAGGAACGCCGCTGCTCGGGCACACGGTGTAGTCACGGCGACTCCCGGACGTGTGGAATGAGGTGGTCGCCTCGGCCGGCTGCCGGCAGCGCCACTGGGTCCGGAGCGGCGGGCCTCCCGCCGCGCCTCCCGGTCTCCTCGGCTCCTCGGCGCCGACGAAGTGGCCATCGAGGCCAGGGTACCCGGCCGCCTCGATGGCGCACTGCCGCCAGGAAAGCCCGCGATCACCGTCCCCGGCTCACTTCACAGCGCGGTGTCGTCCCATTGGTCGAGCAGGAGTTCGCCGAGTCCTTCCGCCTCCGGCGTGGCGTCGTGATGCAGGGACTGTTCGGCCCAGATGACCTTGCCGGTGGTCGTGTAGCGGGTCCCCCAGCGTTCGGCGACGCGGGCGACCAGGAAGAGTCCGCGGCCGCCTTCGTCGGTGACCTTCGCCCGGCGCAGCCGCGGCGAGGTGCTGCTGCCGTCGGCGACCTCGAAGATCAGGCTGCCCGCGTCGGGGCTGCTGACCGGCTTCGTGCGCAGCAGCCGCACGGAGATCGGCTCGGCTCCGTAGCGGATGGCGTTGGTGATCAACTCGCTGAGGATGAGTTCGGCGGTGAATCCGACCTGCTCCAGCCCCCACTCCGCCAGCCGGCGGGCACAGGCGGTGCGCACGGGGGCCACCGCCGCCGGGTCGCGGGGCACCTCCCACTCGGCGACCTGATCCGGCCCGAGCCGGCGTGTGCGGGCCACCAGCAGCGCGATGTCGTCCCGGGGCCGGTCGGACAGCATGGCCTCCATCACCGCCGCGCAGGTGTCCTCCGGCGTGCGACCGGATCCTGTCAGAGCGTCGCGCAGGGCTGCCAGTCCGGCGTCCAGGTCCCGGGTGCGGTCCTCGATCAGCCCGTCGGTGTAGAGCACCAGCCGCGCATCCTCGGGCACGGTGAACTCGGCGGTCTCGACAGGAAAGCCGGCCCCGAGGCCCAGCGGCGGGGAGATGGGCAGCTCAGGGAAGTCGACGGTCCCGTCGGGCCGGACCACCGCGGGTCCCGGGTGGCCGGCGGTGGCGATGGCCAGATGCCCGGACGTGGGGTCGTAGACGGCGTACTGGCAGGTCGCCCCTGTGATCAGCCCCTGGCCGTCCTCCGTTGCGTCGGCCTCCTCGGCGTCGATCTGCGCCACCAGCTCGTCCAGCCGGCCCAGCAGCTCCTCCACGGGCAGGTCCAGGCTGGCGAAGTTGTGCACGGCGGTGCGCAGCCGGCCCATCGTCGCCGCGGCGTGCAGACCGTGCCCGACGACATCGCCCACGACCAGCGCCACCCGGGTACCGGACAGCGGGATGACATCGAACCAGTCCCCGCTCACGCCGGCCTGGGCCGGCAGATAGCGGTAGGCCACGTCGAGCGCGCCCTGCTCGGGAAGCGCGCGGGGCAGCAGGCTGTGCTGCAGGGTGACGGCCATGGCGTGTTCGCGGGTGTACCGGCGGGCGTTGTCGATGCACACCGCTGCCCGGGCGGCCATCTCCTCGGCGAAGGACACGTCCTCGTCCTCGAACGACGGCGAGCCCTGCGCGCGCCAGAAGTCCACCACGCCCAGCACCACGCCGCGGGCGCGCAGGGGTACCACGAGCACGGAGTGGATGCCGTGATCGAGGACCTGCCGGGCACGTCCCGGCTGCTGGGCCCGCCAGTCGTCGGAGACGCTCAGGTCCCCGACCAGGACCGGGCGGCCCTCGGTCATCGCCGTGGAGACGGGATGGGCGGGAACGAGCCGGTTCAGCTCGCGGACCGGGCGCAGGAGATGGCCCGCGTCGAGACCGGCGACGGCGCTGCGGCGCAGTTCGGTGATCTCGGCGGCTGCACCGGAGGTCTCCTCTCCGTGCAGGACCGGGTCCAGCAGATCGACGGTGACGATGTCCGCGAACCGGGTCGCCCCCACCTCGGCCAGTTCCTCGGCCGTGCGTTTCACATCGAGTGTGGTGCCGATCCGCATTCCGGCGTCGTAGAGCGACTGCAGTCGTTCGCGCGCCACCTCCGCCCGGCCGGACAGGGCCCGCAGCTCGGTGGTGTCCCGGAGCGTGACCACGCTGCCGACCGGTCCGTGGGGTGCGGTGAGCCGCTTGCTGACCGCGAGCAGCCGGTCGGCCGCCAGGTACACCTCGTCGGTGGCGGGGCGGTCGGAGGCCAGCAACCCGGCGAGGTCCTCGTCCAGACCCAGATCGGTGATGTGCCGCCGCTCCGTGTCCGCCGGCAGGTCCAGCAGCCGCCGTGCCTCGTCGTTGGCCAGCAGCAGCCGGCCGTCACCGCCGACGATCAGCACTCCTTCCCGCACCGAGTGCAGCACCGCGTCGTGGTGCTCGTACATCCGGGTCATCTCGGTCGGCCCCAGGCCGTGGGTCTGCCGCCGCAACCGCCGGCTCACCAGGCCCGACCCGCCTGCGGCGACCACCAGGGCCGTGGCGGCGCCGACGAGGAGGAACGGCAGCTGCCGGTTCACCCTGTGCTGCACCGTCTCGACCGTGACGGGCACGGAGACGATCGCGATGACCGAGCCGTCGGGACCCCTGACGGGCACCGCCGAGATCACCGAGAGCCCCAGTGATCCCTTGAACGTACTCGTGAACGGCTTTCCGGTCGCCGCCGCCGCGTAGGGCCCGATGACGCGCCTGCCGATCTGACGCGGGTCGCTGTGGGCAAGGGTGATCCCGTTCAGCCCGTACACGATGACGGCGTCGACGCCTGCGGCCTTCCGGGCCGCCTGGACGTGCGGCTGCAGCGCGGCGGTCGGGTCCGCGCTGTCCAGTGCCGCCACGATGCCCGGGGAGTGCGCGAACGTCTGTGCCGCGGTGAGCGTCCGGTGGCGGGCGTCCGCCATCACGTCGCGTTGAGCCTGCACCAAGAGCGCCACCAGGGCGGCGGCGACGAGCAGCATCACAACCGCCAGCTGGAGCAGGAAGACCTGGCCCGCGACGCTGCGCACACTCAGCAGTGAGCCCGACCGCCACGCCTCGCGCGGCCGACGGGGCCGATGGGGGCGAGCCCTCATGGACGCATCAGGCACATCCTGCCCGGGTTGCCCTGAAACTCCGCTCATATCACCTTTCTATCGTTTCTGGATGGCCGACCGCGCAGCGACCGGGACGGGCCGGTCCGCTCGGAGGCGGCGAGGAGCGCAGCGGCGGGCAGTCCGCGGACGGCGCACTGTGCGCGCAGAGCGCCGCAGAAATACTGGTCCAACCAGTTGACCAGTGGCCCGGTCGCATTCACCCTGATCGCCATGACTGATGGACTCATCCGGCGTGAGGCGGTCTCCGACCAGCTCTTCGCCGTGCTGCGTGACAGGATCCTCGGCGGTGAACTGCCGGCCGGTTCCGCGCTCACCGCCGAACGGGGTTTGGCAGCCGAGTTCGGGGTGAACAGACATGCCGTCCGGGAGGCCGTCAAGCGGCTCCAGCAGGCACGGCTGCTCGAGGTCAGCCACGGCGGCCGCACGCTCGTCCTGGACTGGCGGCAGACCGCCGGCCTCGACCTCGCCATGGGCATCGCGGCGGCCGACGCCGGGCCCTCGGTGGAGGACCTCACCCGCGACGCCCTGGAGATGCGGGCGTGCATCGGCGCCGACGCGGCCCGCCTGTGCACGATCAGGTGCTCCGAGGACACCGCCGGGAAGATCGTCGAGGCCGCGGGCCGGTACGCGCGCACCGGGCCCGACCTGACCGAGCTGGCCGACGCGGACGTCGCCTGGTGGCGGCTGATCGTGGAGGGTTCCGGGAACGTCGCCTACCTGCTGGCCTTCAACAGCCTGGTGGACGGCACGCTCCCGGTCGCCGACGTACCGGACGACCTGCGGACCGCGGAACTCCTCGACGTCGAGGCACACCAGCGGCTGGCCGCGCACATCGCGGCACGCGAGGCCGGGGCGGCCGAACGGCTGGCGCGCGAGCTGCTGTCCCGCAGCGTGCCCGCGACGCCGCGGAAGGCGGTGCGCTGACATGATCCCCGCCGTTGTCTTCGCGATACCCGCGTTCGTCCTGCTGGTCGTCGTCGAGGCACTTTCCTACCGCTTCCTCCCGGACGACGACGAGCGCGGCTACGAGCTGCGCGACACCGCCACCAGCATGTCCATGGGGGCCGGCAGCCAGGTCGTCGCGATGCCCTGGAAGGCGGTGACGATCGTGCTGTACTCGGCTGTCTTCGCCGTCGCCCCGTGGCATCTGCCGCCGTCCTCCGCGTGGACGTGGGTGCTGCTGTTCTTCGGCGACGACCTGGCGTACTACGCCTTCCACCGCGCCCACCACCGGGTGCGGATGCTGTGGGCGAGCCATGTGGTCCACCACTCCAGTCTCCGCTTCAACCTCTCGACCGCCCTGCGCCAGAGCTGGACGCCGATGACGGGCCTGCCCTTCTGGCTGCCGCTGGCACTGCTCGGCATCCCGCCCTGGATGATCCTGCTCCAGCAGGCCTTCAGCCTCGTCTACCAGTTCTTCCTGCACACCGAGCGGGTGGACAAGCTGTGGCGGCCCGTGGAGTGGTTCTTCAACACGCCCTCCCACCACCGCGTCCACCACGGTTCGAACAGCGCCTACCTGGACCGCAACTACGGCGGCATCCTCATCGTCTGGGACCGGTTCTTCGGCACGTTCGAACCGGAGGGCGAGCGGGTGGTGTACGGCCTGACGACGAACATCGGCACCTACAACCCGGTGCGGGTGGCCTTCCACGAGTTCGCGGCCGTCTGGCGCGACGTCCGTGCGGCGCGACGCTGGCGCGACCGTGCCGGGTATCTGGTCGGGCCGCCCGGCTGGGCACCCGGGGCGGATGCGTGACATGCCGCCGCTGATCGTCGCCTTCGCCGCGCTGGCCGCTCTCGACATCGCCGCAGTCGCGGCGGGCCTGCCTCCCCTGGAGTGGGTCGCCAAACCGCTGCTGGCACCCGTGCTCGCCGTACACCTGTGGCGTACGACCGGCACGCGGCACGCTCCGGTCCTGGCCGGCCTCGGGTTCGCCGCCGCCGGGGACGTGGCGCTGATGCTGCCGGGCCGGGTGGCCTTCGCCGTCGGGATCGCCTTCTTCCTGGGCGCGCAGCTGTGCTGGACGGCCGCGTTCCTGCGCGCGGGCGCCCTGCGGTATCTGCGTCCCCGCCGCCGGCTGTGCGCGGTCCACCTCGCCGTGTGGGCCGCCGCGGCCGCCGCTCTCGCTCCTGCCCTCGGGCCGGTACTGGGCACCGCGGTGGCCGTCTACGCATCGGCCCTGGTCACCATGGCACTGACCGCGCGGGTGCTGGGGCGCAGGGCGGCCTGGGGCGGGCTGGTGTTCCTCGGCTCGGACCTGCTCGTCGGACTGGGAGCCGCGGGGGCCGACTTCCCCGGACGTGCGGTGCTCGTCATGGTGACGTACACGGTCGCCCTGGCCCTGATCGCCACCGCCTTCACCACCGCGGAAGCACGACAGGCGGACGGGTGCAGCGGGATGCTGTCGATGACCACCGGGACTGCTGAGCCGTAGTCAGGCGTCCCTCGCCTGTGGGGCGCCGAGTGTGTAGGTGGTTCCGACGCTGGTCTGCACCCATGCGTCCGGGAGGGCCGCGGCGAGGGAGTGCTGCGCGCGCCAGCCGGTGCAGTGACCGGGGACGATCAGCTCGGGTGCGAGTTCGGTGAGCGCGGCCACCGTCGGGCCGATGACCGGCTCGAAGGCGGGGCCGCTCAGGTGGAAGCCGCCGATGAGGGCCAGCAGTCTGCTGACGCCGGTCAGCCTCATGGCGTGCCGGACGATGTTGACCACTCCGGCGTGGCCGCAACCGGTGACGACGACAAGGCCCCGGCCGCGCACGTTGACGACGAGTGCCTGGTCGTCGATGACGGCGGGGTCGTGTCGCCAGCCGCTGCCGTCCCAGGCTTGGTGTGCCTGCGGCATGCCGTGCTCGAACTCGGTGACGCGGTCCACCTCGCCGGTGATCAGGATGCCGCCGGCCAGCAGCGACGGCTGCCGCCGCTCGATCACCTCGAACCCTTCGCGTTCCAGGGCACCCCGTGACAGCGTGGGCATCTCCAGAACCTGGCCGGCGGGCAGTTGCAGGCGGCGGCGGGTCCAGACCGCGGGGTGGACGGTCAGCGGCAGGCCGGAGCGCCCGCGCAGCCGGGCCAGGCCGTCGAAGCCGCCCGTGTGGTCGAAGTGTCCGTGGCTGAGTACGACGCCCCACAGGCCACCGACATCGATGCCAAGGCGCTCGGCGTTCACCGCCAGCCCGTCCGGCGACGCGCCGGTGTCGAACAGCAGCGTGCTGCTCGCGTTCCCGCTGTGGACGGTGACCAGGGCGGAGAAGCCGTGCTCGGCACGCAGCCCGGCCAGGGCCTCGCCGCCGGCGAACTGCCGTGCGGCGGTCCGCCCGGCGCCCATCGACGCCCGGGTGACGCCTTCGGCAGAGGCCAGCAGGGCGTCGAAGGAGTTGTCGACCATCGTCGTGACCCTGACCTCGTCGACCTCGGGCAGCGCCACCGGGTCGACAGCCGGTCCCTGCGCGACGCGAGGCGCCGACCGCGCCGCCTCGGCCGCCGAGTGCCCGTGATCGTCACACATGCTGGAAAGCGCCTCCCCGCCGATGCGACCGGCCACGGAAACAGATCCCGGTACGAGCCGCAGGCCCACGGCGGTCGCGTCGGCCGCAGGCGGCTGGCGGTGTCATGCTTCCACTCGCGCGGGCGGGACGACGACGTCGATGAGCCCGGTGGCCACGTCGTACACGAGCCCTGAGACGAAGGCTCCGGCCGGAAGCTGCTGCTTGAGGATTCCGACGTCGACGCGGACGGCGGCGACCGGGTCGGTGACCGCCTTGGCGTCCAGGCCGTCGGCCGGAACCTCGAAGTAGTCGGCCAGCGACTCGGGGAACGCGGCCAGGTCCGTGATCCCGCAGTCGGTGTGGTGCAGGACCGCATAGTGGACGTCGCCCGGGCGAGGGCCGCCCGTGCGGGCCTGCACGACCTTCGAGAGCATTCCCAGCGTCCGGAGCGTCGCGGGCGTGACCCGCCCTCCGACGTTGCGGATCACCGCAGCCTCGCCGAGCTCGAGCCCGAGCACGTCGGACGGGTCGACACGAGGGTCGACGCATCCGATGACCGTCAGACTGCCACTGGGCATGAGCTTGAGGCCGGCGAACGATCCGCCGTCGGCGAACCCGGCGTTCCGCCTGGCCAGCTCGTTCGTGTCGATCACTGTGCCGGTAACCCATCCTGCTCTGAGCCTGGCCCCCTGGTGGCGCCGACCTGTGGTTGCCGCCGGTCCTGCAGTTGCCGCCATCCTGTCCCGCCGCCGCCTCCCGTGCCACTCGGCCTTGTGTCCGCCCGGAAGGCGTCGCAGTCAACGGGCGTGGTCGCGGTGGTCGTGACCCGGGGAGCGTTGTGCCAGGGCTTGGGCGCGTGTGACGACCTCGTCCGTGGACACGGCGCGGATGCCGGCGAGTACGTCCTCCAGGGCGCCCAGCCACAGTCGGTAGTAGGGGTATGGCCCGCCGTGCTCCCGTGAGGCTGTCCAGTCGGTGATCCGGGCGATCAGCGCGGTCTGGAATTCCGGCCAGCTGAAGAGGCCCGCCTCGTACAGGGTGACGGCCATGCCGAAGGCACGGCTCTCCCACGGCTCGGCGAACACCAGCTCACCGTTGGAGCGGGGAGGTGCTGCCGGGCCCTCGATGTCCAGCGGCATGCTCATGGTGCCGCCACCTCGGCTACGCCGACCATCGCGTCCCTGGTGATCAGTGGCACGAGTTCCTCTTCCGTGAGGTGCTCGGTGCCGGGTGGACGCTCGGGCAGCACGAGCCAGCGCACCTCGCTGGTGGAGTCCCGGACGATGATCTCCACGTCGTCGTCGAGCGTGAGTCCCATCTCGGCCAGCACCGTGCGCGGCTCCCTGACCACGCGCGCGCGGTAGGCGGGGTCCTTGTACCAGCTCGGCGGCAGGCCGAGGACCGGCCAGGGGTAGCAGGAGCACAGCGTGCACACCACGACGTTGTGGGTGGTCGGGGTGTTCTCGACCACGACGATGTGCTCGCCCTGCTGTCCCGAGAAGCCGAGTTCCTTGATGGCGGCGGTGCCGTCCTCGAGCAGACGCCGGCGGTAGTCGGGGTCCGTCCATGCCCTGGCGACGACCTTGGCACCGTTGAGTGGGCCCACGCTCGTCTCGTAGCGGGTGATGATCGCGTCCATGACCTTCGGGTCGATCAGGCCGCGCTCGGTGAGCAGTTGTTCGAGCGCCTCGGTGCGCAGCGCCACGGAAGGGCTCTCGGCAGAGCCGCCGGTGGTGGTCATGCGGTGGTCTCCAGATAGCTCTCGTACATGTCCACGGTGACGGTGAAGGGTTCGGCGTCGGCGCCCCACAGTTCGCGTGAGTCGAACCGCACGGAGTAGACGTGTTGGGGGTTCTCGCCCATGAAGTGCGCATTGGTGTCCGGCAGCACATGGGCGGGCTGGATGATCTCGACGACTCCGCTGTGGCCCCGGACGTAGCGCGGCAGCCGAGTGTGCCCGGGCACGGACATGCTCCTGGCGCGTACACGCTCGCCCACGTGGAAGGCCGGTGAGGTCTCCACGGAGCGCAGCGAGCCCTCGGCGGTGGGTGTGTACCGGGGCACGGAAGGTTCGGGGACCGGTGGCTCGTCCACGTGTTCGCCGTTCAGGTTGCGGGCGCGGGCCTCGACCGCACCGGGCGCCAGGACGGAGTGTTCGGTGAGCATCAGTTCACCGCCGTTGAGCCATCGCCCGTAGTAACCGTCGTCGAGGTAGGCTGCGCGGTCCAGGCGCTCCAACGCATGCCGGAAGGCGTCCGTGTTGACGCCGCCGAAGGCGACGCGGCTGGAGAGAATCGCCAGCGCGAACGCCTTGCGCTGCCAGTCCTCCGCGAAGACGAGCTCCTCGCGGTCCGGTGGATGAACGCGTCCCCAGCCCCGGGTGCCTCCCATGTCGGCAATTCCATCCATGGCACGGCCTCTCATTTGCCGCAGAAGCGGACACGCGATTCCATCGTATTTGCCCGATGTCCTGGCGTCACGCCGTACGCCGTACTGCAATGCGGTGTCGAAGCCTGCGACGTGACCGTGCCGGACGCGCCGATCCAGGCCGAGGGGAACATCGCCACGGCAGGGGGCTGCTCCTCAGGAGACCTGCATGAACGAACTACTCGCCGAGGTGATCGAAGCCCACGGCGGCAACACGCGCTGGCGCCGGCTGACCCGGACGCGAGCCACCCTTGTCAGCGGCGGTCGGCTGTTCGCGATGAAAGGCCTGCCGCAGGATCCCGCGCCGCGCGAGATGACCGTGCTCCTCCACGAGGAGCACGCCTCGGTCAGCCCCTTCGGCGCCCCCGACCAGAAGTCCGACTTCACGCCAGGACGTGTGAGCATCGACAGGATCGACGGGCGAGTGGTGGCCGAACGCGATGACCCACGGTCGTCCTTCAGCGGCCACACTTCGGAGACTCCCTGGGACCCCCTGGACCGCGCCTACTTCAACGGCTACGCCCTGTGGACCTACCTCACCACGCCGTTCCTGCTGGCGATGCCCGGCTTCACGGTCACCGAGATCGAGCCGTGGCGGGAAGGGGGCGAACCGTGGCGGGGACTGCGCGCCACGTTCCCGCCCGAGATCGCCGGCCACAGCACCCACCAGGACTTCTACTTCGGCCCCGACCGGCTGCTGCGCCGACACGACTATCACGTCGATGTGGCAGGCGGGTTCGCCGCCGCGCAGTACGTCCACGACTACGTGGTGGCGGACGGCATCGTGCTGCCGACGAAGCGCCGGGCCTACCGCCGCGACGCCGATGGCTGTCCCATCCTTGATCAGGTCATGGTCTCGATCGACCTCAGCGACATCCACTTCAGCTGACGACACCTGGCCGACGCAGCCCGGGCGGGCCGGCCCGGCTCCGAGGGGTCTTCTCCTCGCGCCGGGCAGGGTGGTCAGCGGGCCGGGACCGGGAAGAGCATGCAGCTGCTGGTGGCGTGGGCCAGGAGCCGGTCGCCGGAGTCGCGGAGCTCCGCCTGGGCGAGCGCGGTGCGGCGGCCGCTGTTGAGGACGGTGCCGACGGCGCGGACCTTGCCGGTCTCGACGGTGATCGGGCGCAGGAACTTCAAGGTCAGGTCGATCGAGGTGTATCCCATGCCCTGCGGCAGCACGGACTGCACCGCGCAGCCGGCCGCCGAGTCGAGGAGCGTGGCGTAGACGCCGCCGTGGACGCTGCCGATCGGGTTGTAGTGCTCCTCGCCCGGCTCCAGTACGAAGACCGCCCGGCCGTGCTCGGCCTCTTCCAGAGCGAAGCCCAGGGCGGCGGCGATCGGCGGGGCGGGCAGGCGCCCGGCCAGGATCTCGCGGAGGAAGCCGAGACCGCTGTGGTGAGGGACGGCGCCTGCCGAGATGGCAGGGTCTTCCCAGCCGAACACGCGTGATCTGTGTATTGCCGTACCCGGTACTGCCGTTCCCGCCGGGTCGGTCGTGTCGGCACACGGGGACTTCTTCGATGTTGCGGACATGCGGCAGCTCCTCGGGGGCGTGTGTCGTCGGTGTGGCGTGCCGGCCGGCGACGGCGGGGGCGGCCCGCTTCTGCGGTGGAACCGTCCTGCCGGATGCTCCGGCCGCCGCTGGGGTCAGGGGCTGTCCGGGCCGACGCGGATGAGGCCCGGGCCGGCGTCGACGAACGAGTCCCCGATCGGAACGTCATGGCCCTCGTCGCAGCGGAGCACCGCGTGCACCGGGGCGCCGCAGTTCTCGTGGCGTACGACCACAGGAGGCCCTTGCTCGTCGGCGGCCCAGGTGTCGCCCCACTGTCGCAGCGCCACGATGACGGCCCGGAAGTCGCGCCCCTTCTGGGTCAGTTGATAGGCGTACCGGGTCCGCTGGCCGGGCTCCTGGTACGGGACGCGCTCCAGGAGACCCGCGGCGGTCAGTTCTTTCAGGCGCGCCGCGGCGGCGGGTTCGCCGATGCCCACACGCCTGGCGAAGTCGTCGAACCGGCGTGTGCCGAAGAACGCCTCGCGCATGATCAGCAGCGCCGTCCTGTTGCCGACGATCTCCAGAGTCCTGGCGACGGAGCAGTTGGCCATGGACCAGGCGTCCCGGTCCTCCAGCAGATCCTTCATCTCTCCACCCTCCACCTGGCTTGCCTCATGCGAAGTCAGCCTATACCGTCATAGCTGACTTCTTCAATCGTAAGTCAGCTGGGGTGGGCACATCCCCACGGAGGAATCATGGACATCAGTACCGCAACCGTCCTGGTCACCGGGGCCAATCGCGGACTCGGCCGGGCACTGGCCCAGGAGCTGCTCGCGCGTGGCGCCACGGTGTACGGGGCGGCCCGCCGGCCGGACCGGATAGATCTGCCCGGAGTGAAAGCGATACGGCTCGACGTCACCGACCCCGCATCCGTCGCCGCGGCTGCCGAGGAAGCCCGTGACATCACGGTGCTGATCAACAACGCGGGCAGTTCCACGGGCGCCGATCTGCTGACCGGCAACTGGGATGCCGTCCGCCTGGAGCTGGAGACCCACTACCTGGGCACCCTCGGCATGATCCGGGCCTTCGCTCCCGTGATCGAGGCCCAGGGCGGAGGCGCCGTCCTCAACATCCTGTCCGCGCTGTCGTGGATCAGTTTTCCCGCCGTCGGCGCCTACGCCGCCGCCAAGGCCGCGGAGTGGAGCCTGACCAACGCGGTTCGCCAGCAGCTCGCACCCCGGGGCATCACCGTCTCCGGACTCCACGTCGGCTACATGGACACCGACATGGCCCGCCATGTCGACGGGCCCAAGACCGACCCGGCGGACGTCGCCCGCGCGGCCGTCGACGGCATTGCCTGCGGGGCTGCCGAGCTCGTCGTCGACGACCGCAGCCGTCAGGTGCAGGCCGACCTCTCCGGTGGCGTCGCCGCCCTTTACCCGCAGCTCGGCTGAGACGAGGACACCGTGACTTCCACTTCTTCTCCCGCCCCGGGCCGGCTCAGGCCGACCGACCGGCAAACCGGTGTCCGGCCCTCGTCGAACCAGCCCTCCCGGCTCGCCGCCGCCGTCACGCTCATCGCGATGTGCCTGGGAGCCATGACGACCTTTCTGCTGGTCACCGCTTCGGTGTCGGCGCTGTCGGCCATCCAGGACGACCTGCACGTCTCCCCGACCGGCCTGGTCTGGATTCCGTCCGCCTACACCCTGCTCGTGGCCAGTCTGGTGCTGTCGGCGGGCACCATCGGCAACCTCTACGGCCGCAAGCGCGCCTTCGTCACCGGCGCCGCGATCATGATCACTGGGTCGCTCATCGTCTACGCGGCGGGTTCGGTGGGAGGCGTCATCGCCGGCCAGCTCGTTTCCGGCGTCGGCGGTGCTCTCATCCTGCCCAACAGCCTGGCCGTCCTCGGGGCCACGTTCCCCGACCCCCACCGGCGCACCGAGGTCGTCACCGTCTGGGCGGCCTCGTCCGGCATCGGGCTCGCCGTCGGCCCTCTGATCGCGGGCTCCCTGCTGGACCACTTCCACTGGAACACGGTCTTCCTGTCGACCGCCGTCCTCGCCGTGGTCACCATGGCCGCCGCCGCCTTCGTCGCCGAATCGCGTGGCCCCGAGGGCAAGCTCGACATCCCCGGACAGGTCCTGGCCGCCCTGGGCATCGCCGCCCTCGTCTACGCCCTCATCGAAGGCGGACACGACGGCTACACCAGCCCCCGCATTCTCACCGCCTGGATCATCGCGGCCGCGGCCCTGACCGGATTCGTCCTCGTCGAGCGCGCCGGCCGTGCACCCATGCTGGACATCAGCCTGTTCCGGTCGGCGTCCTTCAGCGCCGTCATGTTCGTCGCCGCCGTCTCCCTGTTCGGCTTCACCGGCCTGGCCATCCTGTCGGTGCTCTTCTACGAGCGCGTCCAGCATCTGTCCGCCCTGGACGTGGGATGGCGGCTGCTGGCCTTCTTCGGCTTCTACGTCATCGTCAGTTACGCGACCGGACGCGTGATCCGGCGCACCGGCTTCAAGCTCCCGCTGACCCTCGGCTTCCTCGTCGGAGCCGTCGCCGCGGCCGGACTCACCACGCTGGATCCGACCACCCCCTATGCGAGGGTGTGGTGGTTGTACGCGCTCTTCGGCGCCGCCAGCGGAATGGTGGCCGCGCCGAGCACCGCCGCCGCCCTGGTCAGCGTCTCCCATGAACGCGCCGGCATGGCCTCCGGAGCCGTCAACGCCTTCCGGCAGATCGGATCCGTCACCGGGTCCTCCCTCCTCGGCGCACTTCTCGCCGGCCGGCTCCAGTCCCAGCTGCGGGACCGGCTCGACGCCCACCACGTTCCCCGAGCAGCCTGGCCCGCCGTCGAACACGCCGTCTCCACCGGCAGCAGCGGCCACCGGGCGGCCCCGCCGAACGTGACCGCCGCGGTCGGCGACGCCTTCACCTCCGGCGTCCACGCCGGCATGACCGTCATCGCCGCCGTGTTCCTGTGCGCGGCCCTCGCCTCGGCCCTTCTCGTACACAACCGACCGCACCACACCACCGCCACGACGAACTGACGGGCAGCTTCTCGGCTTCGCGCCGCTGCCGACGGTGCCGGGGCGGTCAGGCGGCAGTGGCGGGGCGCGGCTCGCCGTGGAAGACCTGGCGGGCGTGCCAGTCGCGGTGAGCGGCCGCGACAGGGCGTGTGCCGGGCTGCGGGCCGACGAGCGGACGGCCCGCGAGCGTTGTGACTTGCTCGCGGGCCGCGGGGCTGTGGCCGACGAAGCGCTGTGAGACCAGGATGCGGTGATCGTCACCCACGCCGAGGACGCCCTTGTCGAAGAGCTTGTGGTGCAGCGAGCACAGACACAGCCCGTTGTCGACCTCGTCGGGACCGCCGAACGCCCACCAGCGCACGTGGGCGGCCTCCAGCCCGACCGGCACCGCGCCGATCCTGCCGTCGTAACCGCAGAAGGCGCACCGGTACTCGTAGGCGGTCAGCACCAGCTCCCGCATCCGCCGGTCCCGTTGCCTGCGTGCCGCCGAGAGCTGCTCGGTCTGCGCCGGCTCCGGTTCCAGGCCGACGGCTTCGCACAGTTCGCCGTGGAGGGAGGGTGGGAAGTGCAGGTCGAGCAGCAATCGCACGATCCTGCCGAGGAGTTGCGGCTCGCCTCGCAGCGCCGCTCTCAAGTCCGGCGCCAGCCGCCCGGTGGCACCCGCCTCCCGCAGCTCCCGCACTCCGCTTCCCGGGCTGCCGGGCCCCCGATCGGTGCGCACTTCCCATACGCCGTCGCTGACCAGGTGGTGGAAGGGGTAAGCGGGCGTCGTCCTGTTCGCGGGGCCGTACTCGGCCAGCAGCCGCTGGAGGTCCTGCTCCACCGCGCTGTAGCGCAGGGTGCCCTCCGCGTCCTGCTGGAACCGGCCGAGGGCGTACAGGAGCAGCAGCGGTTTGTGCGGAGCGCGCGTCCCGCTCCTGGTCCACTGCCTCAGTCGCGCGGTCCGCTCCAGCCAGTCCATGGCGGCTGATCGTAGACGGGTCGTCGAGACTCGTGCCGTCGTTGTCGGCCGTGAGCAGGTGGCATCGCCGTGCACCGTCGCACCCCGCACGCCGGCACCGGCGATGGGGCTTGGCCGAAAAGGCGCCGCCGGACCGCACCGGGACGGCATGTCCGGCGGGCCGCCGGGAGGGCGATGGCCCGAGGACGGGCCACCCACGCCGAAGCCCTGCGCGGCATCGACAGCCTCTGCCTCGTCACGCCCGTCATGCGGGTCGCGTATGCCGACCAGGTCGCGGCCTTCCTCGACCTCGCCGAAGCCGCCGGCGTACGCCACGTCACCTACCTGAGCACCTACGGCGCCGACGACGCCCCGGCGCAGATCGACATCAAGGACGTCGAAGCCGACCTCGCCGCCCGATCGACCCTCACCCACTCCGTCGTACGCCCCGCCTGGGTGATGCAGAACTTCACCGACACCCACCTGCCCGTCGTCAACGGGGCGATCACGGTCCCCACCGGCAGCGGCACCGAGGCCTTGGTCGACGCGGCCGACATCGCCGCCGTCGCCGGAATCGTGCCCGCCGACTACGCAGTGATGCTCCGATGGCTGACCGGCACCATCGTCAACGGCCAACGCTCCACGCCCAACGACGACATCGAGAAGGTCACCGGCCGGCAGGCGACCACCTTCCGCGAATTCGCGCAGCGCAACGCCCAAGTGGACAGACTCCGGCGGCAGTCGGAGTCTGCCCGCACACTTCGTCTCCGCCGTCGGTCAGGAAGGAGTGACACCATGGCGCACATGTTGAACTACAACCTCGCCGTACCCGATATGGATGACGCCGGTGTCCTGTCCGCGCTGGTGGCTGAGGGCGACGAGCTCGACGTCCTGGTCAGGGCAGTGGAGGACTGGTCCATACCGACACCGGCACCGGGCTGGACGGTCGCCCACCAGATAGCCCACCTCGCGTGGGCGGACGCGAACGCACTCAGCGCCTTACGCACTCCGGACGCGTTCGGCGCCGAGCTCGGGCGGGCGGAAGCCGAAGGCAGCGGGTACGCAGACAAGGCCGCCGCCGCGGGAGCGGCCAAACCGCGGTCGGTACTCCTGGACGAGTGGCGTGCCGGTCGAGCGGAACTGGCGGCGGCACTGCGCGACACGCCATGGGATCACGCATTCCCCTGGTACATGTCGAATGTGACCCCGGCCCTGATGGCGCCCCTTCGTCTGATGGAAACCTGGGCACACGGGCAGGACGTCTTCGATGCTGTGGGCGTGGCACACCGCCCGACGGATCGACTGCAGCATGTGGCGTCGCTGGGGGTGTTGGGACGGGCGCTGTCCTTCGCCGCCGTCGGACTGCCTGAGCCGGCGGACTCCTTCCGTGTCGAGCTGACAGCACCTGACGGCAGGACCTGGGTGTGGGGCCCCGAGGCTGCCGCGCAACGGGTACACGGCGGCGCCATCGACTTCTGCCTGTGTGTCACCCGGCGTCGTCCCTGGTCCGAGACCAACATGACGGCGACCGGCGAGGACGCTCAGAAGTGGCTGGAGGTGGCGCGCGTCTTCCTCTGAAGGCGTGTCGGGGTGCCTGGGTCATGCGAGACGCGTGACGGTCGCGATCTGCCCTCCAGACACGGCGACGGTCCCGGAATGATCACGTGGTGTGTGCCAGTGCGGCAACTCCGAGGCCGGCAGCGGCCGTTCAGCAGTTCTTCGCCCGTTTCGATGACGGCGACCTCCCGGGCATCCTGGAGCTCATCGCTGACCAGGCGGACTGGAACGTCGCCGGTGCCGACATCGCTGATCAGCAACTGGGTCAGCATCAGGCCGGACGGTGTCCGCGAGTCTTCGCCCTCGGGGTCGACAGGGCACTCGCGCTGTTGCCCTGACCACTGCACAGGGTGGGCTCGCTCTGTGCCGCTCGATCTTCGACCGGCTGCCGGCGGAGAGAGGCAGGCAGACGGTTCTGCTGATCGACGGCGATATCGGCATCGGTGGTGATCCTGGCAGCCTGCCGCACCGCTGTCGCGGGTCCAGCGCCCCGACCGGGCGGCTCGTCATCGAGGCCGATGCCCATGACGTCGCAGAACGGCGCATCGCCCGTCTGGAGGACCTTCAGGACCGTCGTGGACCCGTTCGGACCAGAGCACCGGGGGTGCAAATTACTTAGGGTATGAGAGTGGATTTCGTTGTTGGTCCACATGGGCGAGTGTTCGGTGGCGAAAGATCAGACGGCCGAGTTGCCTGGCGCACTCGGAGCAGGGCAGGCCGCGGACTTGCCGTACCAGCAGTCCGCCCTGAATGCTGCCCGCGCCGTGGCTCAGGGTGCCGCCCTGCTGGCCGCTGTGCTGGGGGCGGCAGGCTTCTCCGGCTGGACCTTCGGTATCGACGTCCTCAGGCGCGTGCCCGGTGGCGATGCTGCCATGAACGCGAACACTGCCGTGGCTCTGCTGGCACTGGGTGTCTCCCTGTTTCTGGTGGCTCGCAGCCGCGTCACCCCGTGGGTGACCGCCGTGGAGCGCGCGGCCGGGGCGCTGGCTGTGGTCATCGGTGGACTCACCGCCGTGGAGTACGTGACCGGGGCGGCCCTGGGCATCGATGAACTCCTCTTCAAGGACGACACCGTCCGGATGGCGGCAGAGGTACCCGGCCGGATGGCACCGAATACAGCTGCCGCACTGATGGTCGGGGGCATTGCAGCCCTGTGCGCGAGCGCGTCCCGTCTGCCCGCCTGGACGAGCCAGGTCCCGGGACTGACAGTCCTTACCTTGGGAATGCTGCGGCTGTACGGGTTTGCGTACGCCGTGCCCGAACTTGAGCGGTTCGGCGCGTACAAGGGGATGGCCCTGTACACCGGAGTGGCTTTGGTGCTGCTGGGCATCGCCGCCTTCCTCGCCCGGCCGGACAGTGGTCCTGCCGGACTGCTGATGAATGCGGGCACCACGGGCGCGCTGGGGCGCCGGCTGTTCGCGACCGTCCTGGTGGTACCGCCGATGCTGGGTTGGCTCGTCCTGGCCGGTGAGGATGTGGGACTGTTCGGAACACGGCTGGGTACCGCGCTGCTGGTGTGTGGGCTCGTGGCCGTGTTCACCACGGTCATCTTCGCGACGTTGGTCGTGGGCCGTCGTGTCGAGTTGGCACATGCACGTGCCGAATGGCAGGTGCGGCAGAACGAACTGCTGCAGGCGTTGATGGACCACACGCCCGCGGTGGTGTTCATCAAAGATCTGGACGGTCGCTTCCTGGCGGTCAACACGACCTTCGAGGAGAGCCTGGGCCTGTCTCGCGAACGGGTACTGGGCCGCCGCGACCGGGATGTCATGCCGCCCGACCTCGCGCGTCAGGCGCGCGCCGCCGACCTCGCCATGCTGGCCGAGGGCGCTCCCACACAGCAGGAGGAACTGATTGCCCTGCCCGGGGGGTCGCGGGATTTCCTCACCAGCCTGTTCCCGCTCAAGACCGCTTCCGGCACTCCCTACGCCGTATGCGGTGTGATCACGGACATCACCGACCGAGTCGCGGCCCAGCGCGAAGTACGGCGGGCCAACCGGCGCTTCCTCGCGCTGCTGGAATCGGCTCCCGACGCCCTGCTGATCACGGACGGCCGAGGCGTCATCGTCATGGCCAATGCGCAGGTGCAGAAGTTGTTCGGACGTTCGCCGGCCGACCTCGTGGGTACCCCGGTCGTCGACCTGGCGCCCGTCCTGCGGCGTCGTAGGCACAGCGCACTGCTGCGTGCCTACCTGCGGCAGGTGGATCCGAAGCCGATCGTCCTGGACCACGGCCTCTACGGGCTGCGCAGCGACGGCGCGGAGTTCCCCGTGGAAGTGAGCGTGAGCAGTCTCCGGGCGGAAGAGGAGACACGGGTGTTCCTGACCGTGCGGGACATCACCGAACGCAGACACGCCGAGGCCGAACGCGCCGAGCGCTTCGAGGAGCACCGACGTATCGCCTACACCCTGCAGCACAGCCTCATGGGCGAGCCGTCCTCCCTGCCGTACCTGCCCGCCGCCCACCGGTACCTGGCGTCCGTCCAGGACCCTGGAGTGGGCGGCGACTGGTTCGACATCATTCCGCTGGACGGGCACCGCACCGGCATCGTCGTGGGTGACGTGATGGGTCGCGGCCTGGAGGCGGCGGCCGTCATGGGCCAGATGCGCGCAGCCTCGCACGCGCTGGCCCGCACGGGCGTATCGCCGAGCCGGCTGATGACCGGGCTGGACGCGTTCGTGGCCGACCTGGCGGACCAGCTCGTCACCTGCGTCTACCTGGTGGTGGACCAGAGCAACCACGAGGTCACCCTCTGCTCGGCGGGTCACCTTCCGGTCATTGCCCTGCCCCCCGACGGGCCCGCCCGAATGCTCCGAGCGCCGGTCGGGGTACCGCTGGGCGTCAACGATCCGTGCGACGCAGGGGTGCCGTTCCGGCAGGCGACAAGACCGGTGCCACCGGGCACCACGCTGGCCCTCTATACCGACGGACTGGTCGAAAGGCCCGGTACCGACATCGAGACCCAGATCGCGATCCTCGCCCGCACGCTCGATTTGGCACTGAAAGGAGTACGCGCAGATCAGGAGGGCCTCGACCAGACTGCAGACCTGCTGATCAAGACCCTCCTGCCGGACGCGGCCACGCATGACGACGACGTGACACTGCTCTTGATCGGGCTGCCCATGGCCGAGGAAGAGCACTTCCGTGCCTGATCGCCGTGGTGGCGGTCTTCTTCGGCCTCGGAGTGACGGAGTGCCCGTGCCGGAACCGACGAGGGCGGCACCGGCCGCCGTCGGCGGCCGGAATCTGTACATTTGTGTAGTAGAGGTCACGGCTGCCAGACGTGCGGTTGTAGGCCCGTGCTCATGAACCTCGCAGGCGAGGCAGTATGTCCGACTTGAGTGCGCCGATCGTGGCCACGTTCCTCGTGTACGTGGCCGTCATGATCGGGACAGGTGTCTGGGCCTACCGCCGTACGCACACCTTCGAGGACTTCGCCCTTGGGGGCCGCAGGCTCCCCGCGTTCGTCGCCGCCCTGTCCGCAGGGGCCAGCGACATGTCCGGCTGGCTGTTCCTCGCCTTCCCCGGAGCGGTGTACGCGACCGGTGTCGGTGGCAGCTGGATCGCCGTCGGTCTGGTGCTCGGCACGTACCTCAACTGGTTGTTCGTCGCGCCGAGGCTGCGCACCTACACCGAGCGCGCAGGGAACGCGGTGAGCCTGTCGGCCTACCTGGAGGAGCGGTTCGAGGACCGCACAGGGATGCTCCGGATGGTCTCGGCGGCGGTGACTCTTGTGTTCTTCACCGTTTACGTCGCCAGCGGGCTGGTGGCCGGCGGGCTGCTGTTCGGGCACATCTTCGGCGCCGGGTTCAGGCTCGGGGTGGCCCTGACTGCCCTGGTGATCGTCGTCTACTCATGCCTGGGCGGCTTTCTGGCCGTGAGCCTGACGCACGTCATGCAGGCCACGCTGATGTTCCTCGCCCTGCTCGTGCTCCCGATCGTCGGTATCGCGACGCTCGGCGGGTTCGCAGCGCTTCGTGACTCCCTCAACAGCAAGACGCCCAGCTTGTTGGACATGGGAGCCAAGGTCGACTTCGTGAACGGACGGTGGTCGGGAGGCGGCGGGTCGCTCGGCGCCGTCGCGATCATCTCGTTGCTCTCCTGGGGGCTGGGCTACTTCGGGCAGCCGCACATCCTGGCCCGCTTCATGGGCATCCGCAGCACCGGTGCCGTCCCCGCGGCCCGTCGTATCGAGACGGGGTGGGTCGTCATCGTGCTGGCCGGCGCCACGTTCGTCGGCCTGCTGGGCATCGCGCAGGCCGGCACACCGCTCCACGACCCGCAGACGGTGTACATCGCTCTGAGCCGGACACTGTTCAGTCCGTGGGGCGCCGGCGTCATGCTGATCGCGGTGCTCGCCGCGATCATCTCGACCGCGGACAGCCAACTCCTCGTGTCGTCCGTCGCCCTCACGGAGGACTTCTACCGCGCCTTCCTCAACCGGCGCGCCTCGGACCGGGCCCTGGTGTGGGTGGGGCGCGCCGCTGTCGTCGCCGTGACGCTGGTAGCCTCCCTGATCGCGCTCAGGGGCGGCGGACTGCTGGGCATCGTGGGCTACGCCTGGGCGGGCTTCGGCGCCGCCTTCGGCCCGGTCGTCCTGCTCTCGCTCTACTGGCCCCGCATGACCTGGGCAGGGGCCATGGCCGGGATTGTGTCCGGCGCAACCACGGTGCTCCTGTGGCGCGTGGTCAAACCGCTGCACGGCCCCTTCTGGTCGGGCATCTACGAGATGATTCCGGGCGTCCTGGTCGCCACGCTTGCGGCACTGATCTTCGGCAGGTTCGTCGGCCGGCCTCCGAAACGGGCCTTCTGGCGGATGCCGGGCGGCGGGGTGAGCCAGCTGATGCTCACCCCCTTCCTCAGCCACGCGCCGGTCGGCATCGCCGTCCTCGACACGGATCTGCGATACGTCTGGGTGAACGGGCCGCTGGACCGCCAGATCTCGCTGAAGCGGCGGCTGGGGCGGCGGATGGCGGAGGTGTTGCCGCAAGCCGAGGCCGACGCCTTCGAGGAAAAGATGCGCGAGGTTCTTCGGACCGGCGCGCCGGTGATGGACTACGAGTACCGCGGCGCCGGCTACACGGTGCACGACCGAAGCCGCGCGATCTCCGCCTCCTTCTTCGCGATGAAGGACCGCCACGACCGGAATGTCGGCGTCTGGTACATGATCATCGATGTCACTGAGCGGTGGCGGGCGCAGGAACGCCTGGCCCTGCTCAATGACGCCGCTGCGCGCATCGGCAGCACCCTGGACGTGACGCGGACCGCGCAGGAACTGGCCGACGACGCGGTGCCGGCCGTCGCGGACTTCGTAGCCGTCGACCTGCTGGACTCGGTCACGAGGGGCGAGGAGCCGGCACCCGGGCCGGTTGGTATGTCACCCGTCATCCGCCGTGCGGCCCAGCGGTCGGTCCGTGAGGGATGCCCCGAGGCGTCCCTTGCCGTGGGGGAAACAGTCCGACGTGCGCCCGCGTCGCCCGTGACCCGCTGTCTGCTGGAGAGCAGGACCCTGGTCGAACGGGTCCTGTCCCGCACCAGCAGTCCGTGGGTGACCGTGGACGAGATACTGGGCGCCTCGTTCCTGGAGTACGGCTACCGCTCGGTGATGGTGGTCCCCGTGCGGGCGCGCGGCGTCACCCTGGGGGTGGCGACGTTCGCCCGGTCACGGCGGCTGGGCCCGTTCGAGGACGACGACGTCCGCCTCGCCGAGGAACTCGTCTCCCGTGCGGCGGTGTGCATCGACAACGCACGCCGATTCACCCGTGAGCGCACGGCGGCCCGTTCCATGCAGCGGTACCTGCTGCCGCAGGACCTGACGGGAGGGTCCGCTCTCGCGGTGGCCTCGTGGTACTTGCCGGCGGATGCCCCCAGTGGTGTGGGCGGCGACTGGTTCGACGTGATCCCGCTCTCCGGAGCACGTGTCGCCCTGGTCGTCGGGGACGTGGCCGGGCACGGCATCAACGCGGCGGCGACCATGGGGCGCCTGCGCGTCGCGGTGCGCACGCTCGCCAACCTCGACCTGTCTCCGGACGAACTGCTGGCCCATCTGGACGACCTGGTCATCGGCCTCATGGGGGCGCACGACATTGATACTCCGTCGGCGGCCGAGGGCGAGGCGACGGGCACCGCATTCCTGGGCGCCACCTGCCTGTACGCCGTCTACGACCCGGTCAGCAGGCGGTGCACCATGGCCCGGGCCGGTCACCTCCCCCCGATGATCGTCGCTCCCGACGGCGCCGCCGACATTCTGGACCTGCCCGCCGGACCGCCACTCGGCCTCGGCTACCTCCCGTTCGAGTCCATCGAGACCGAGCTGGAGGACGGCAGCCTCATCGCCCTCTACACAGACGGCCTCATCGAGTCCGTCGACCGGGACATCGACGTCGGGCTCTCCCGGCTGGGCGATGCCCTCGCGGCGCCCCTGCCGACCCTGGCGGAGACCGGCCAGCGAGTCGTCGACAGTCTGTTGACGGGCCCGCCTGCCGACGACGCGGCCCTGCTCCTCGCCCGAACCCGTGTCCTGGCCCCGGACCGCGTCGCCTCCTGGGACCTGCCCAGCGATCCGGCTGCCGTCGCGCACGCGCGCGACCTTGCGGCTCAGAAGCTGACGGAGTGGGGCATCCTCGAGCTGACGTTCACCACGGAACTCATCGTCAGTGAACTGGTGACCAACGCGATCCGCCATGCGACCGGACCGCTCTGTCTGCGCCTCATCCGGGACCGCGGCCTGATTTGTGAGGTCTCCGACGCCAGCAGCACCTCGCCCCGCCTGCGTCACGCGCGGACCACCGACGAGGGGGGACGGGGCCTGCTGATCGTTGCCCGGATCTCCCGCCGGTGGGGCACTCGTTACACGAAGACCGGCAAGATCATCTGGACGGAGCAGGTCATTGCGGCTGACATGATCGGCTAGCCCGGCGGGCGGACCAGCCCTCGCCGAGCAACGTGGATCTGATGGCTCCGGCAGGCGGGGCAGCGGGGCGACTGCCTGCCGTCAAGGTGGTGGACGGGGGGCGATCCTGTCATGCTCGCCCACGATCATGTCGATGTCGATGTCGATGTCGTGCGTGCTGGCCCAGCCATGTCTGCGGTGTTTTCCCCGCCGACCTTGGCGTGGTACCGCCCACAATCGTCCATGAGTGCCGCCTCAGGGACCGGTAGTTGTGCCGCTGCAGCCAGGGCAGGGCATCCAGCGCCTCGGCCGCGTCGAGGAGACGTATCTACCTACCGGCATTTGATGCCCGGGAGCACCACGAAGCAGCACTGCCGGCTACGGCTCGGGCTGGCCGCACCGGTTGTCGCCGGGCAGTCCCGCGACGACAACCGGGCCGGCGGGTCGGACCGGCCTCGTAGGGCCGTGCGGCTCATTGCCGAACCGTCGTGTCCTGTGAGACGCAATTCGCGCCTCCGGCCCGCCACCAGCCGGGTGCCACATCCCTCGGTGTTCCAACCCGCGGACGACGATTCACCTGCCGTCGATTTCGAAATCGTTCACCAGCCGAGCGCATCGTCGTCGGCCCGCGTATCCCAGCTCGGCGCGACCGGGCGAGCGTCGAGAATGCCGGGGGCGGTAACCGGGTGGCGACAGTCGGGCGGGGTCGGTACGACGGTCAGGGCGTGAGAGCGAGCACGCCCAGGGCGTAGCCGTGTTCGTCGATCACGGGGGACACGTCCAGTGTCCGGATCCGCATGGCGGCCTCCGCCTCACCGAGTGTCGATGTGGACGAGGTGAACGGCCCGCGGTCGAGTGGGATGTCCCGCAGCCGTGTCCTGTCGCTATACCATGAGCCGCCGCGGTGTGCGGCGAGCTGGGCCCGGGTGACCAGTCCCGCGCATCGACCGTCCTCGTCCCGGAGGAGCAGGTGCGGGACACGCGCACCGATGAGCACGGACAGGGCCACGTCGACCGCCATGTGGTCGTCGACCTGCGGCCCGGGAGTATGCATGGCGTCGCGGGCGGTCAGACCGGTGCCGTCGGCGCTGTCGAGCTGCTCTGTTCGGGGCGGAAACGTCGTCAAGGGCTTCTCCTCTTCGTTGGGGCGGGCAGGACGGGCGACGGCTCGTCCCGACCGCAGGGAGCGCTTCCCCAGGCTTGGGCTATGGGTTGTTCCTCGGTACAGGCCGACGGCCCCGGGCGGCGGCCCGGCTCCTGTGATGCCGGCCGATGGATCCCTTGCCCTCGGGTCGTCCTTCGACCGGTGCGGCGAGGACGACGGGAACGCCGGAGGGGGTCCGGGCGCCGGTGATGCGCTGAAGCTCGGCCTCGCCCGGGCGGATCCGGGCGGTGCGCGGAGCGATGCCGGCGTCGGCCATCAGACGGTCCACTGTGCGCCGCTGATGCGGCAGCACGAGGGTGACGACGGTGCCGGACTCGCCGGCCCGTGCGGTACGGCCGCCGCGGTGGAGGTAGTCCTTGTGGTCGCCGGGGGGGTCGACGTTCACGACGAGGTCGAGGCCCGTGACGTGGATGCCGCGGGCGGCGACGTTGGTCGCCACCAGGACCGTGACGTGGCCGTCCTTGAACTGGGCGAGCGTCCGGTTGCGCTGCGACTGGGACTTGCCGCCGTGCAGGGCCGAGGCTCGTACCCCGACGGACAGCAGGTGCTTGGTGAGCCGGTCCACCGAGTGCTTGGTGTCCAGGAACATGAGCACGCGTCCGTCGCGGGCGGCGATCTGGGTCGCGGTGTCGTCCTTGTCGGCGTCGCGTACGTGCAGCAGGTGGTGCTCCATGGTGGTGACGGCTCCCGCGGACGGGTCGACCGAGTGCACCACGGGGTCGTGCAGGTAGCGGCGTACCAGAAGGTCGATGTTGCGGTCCAGCGTGGCCGAGAACAGCAACCGCTGGCCGCTCGCGGGAACTTGGTCGAGCAGCGCGGTCACCTGCGGCATGAATCCCATGTCGGCCATCTGGTCGGCCTCGTCCAGCACGGTGACGGCGACCCGGTCCAGCCGGCAGGCCCCCCGCTCCATGAGGTCCTTGAGGCGGCCGGGCGTCGCTACGACGACCTCGGCGCCGGCGCGCAGCGCACTCGCCTGGCGGCCTATCGACATGCCGCCCACCACGGTGGCGAGCCGCAGCCGCAGGGCGCGGGCGTAGGGGGTGAGCGCGTCGGTGACCTGCTGGGCCAGTTCTCGGGTGGGGACGAGTACGAGGGCCAGCGGCTGCCGGGGCTCGGCCCGCTGCCCGTCCAGACGGGCCAGTACCGGCAGGCCGAAGGCGAGCGTCTTGCCCGAGCCCGTCCGACCCCGGCCCAGGACGTCCCGGCCGGCCAGTGCGTTCGGCAGTGTGGCCGCCTGGATCGGGAAGGGCACGGTCACGCCCTCGGCGCCGAGCGCGGTCAACAGCCTTGCGGGCGCGTCCAGTTCGGTGAACGTCTCGACCGCCGGCAGCGGCTCGGTGAGGGTGACCGGCAGGGCGAACTCCTGTCGGCGCGGGGCGGAGCGTGCGCCCTGGCCAGTCTTTCGTCCGGTACCCGGACGGGGACCTGGGCGGCCCGTCCCCTGCGTACGAAAGTGGCTTCCGGAAGCGATTCCGGGGTGACGGGGGGTGCGGTTCATGGCAGAACCTTCCTCGATGCGGCGGATCGAGGAATTCCGTCCAGCGGGAATGGCCGCACGAGGATTCACAAGAGTGAGCCGAACAAAAAAGAAGAGCCGGGACTGCCTCGTGGTGCTGGAGCGGGGACAATCGGCGGTCCGGGAAATCCGGAAAACGGGAAAATGACCGGGGCCCGCACCCCAAGAGCACGGGCCCCAGCCACATGATGCGCGAGCCGGTGGCTCGCGACGGTTCGTGTCAGCCTCAGACGTCAGGCGGGAACGATGTTCTCGGCCTGCGGGCCCTTCTGGCCCTGCGTGACGTCGAAGCTGACCTTCTGGCCTTCCTGAAGCTCGCGGAAGCCACCGTTGCTGATGATGTTCGAGTAGTGGGCGAACACGTCAGCGCCGCCACCATCCTGCTCGATGAAGCCGAAGCCCTTTTCCGCGTTGAACCACTTCACGGTGCCAGATGCCATATTGAATCTCCCTTGAGGGGCAGTGCCGGTCTCCGCACTTTACGGAGCCGAGTCGCCGATGATCACCCCTCCGGAAAGATCCGGAAAGCTATGCAAAGAAAAAATCTCTGGTAACCAAAACTGCAACTGCTCTCACGTTAACACAGGCCGGATGGAGACGGTGACGCGTTTTCCCGGAGCGTCCTGTGATTATCCTCCCGCGCCGGGGTGTATTTCTGTAGTGGCGGGACTAGGTATCTGCGCCGTGCTCGTCCAGCTTCCGGCGTATTTCCCGGTTCAGACGCAGGGCGTCGTCGAGCTGGTCCTCGAGTGAGACGATGCGGCACGCGGCCTCGATGGGGGTGTCCTGGTCGACAAGCTCACGGGCGCGGCGGCGATGCGCAACTGGCGGCGGGCGTAACGGCGGTGGTCGCCTTCCGAACGCAGAGGAGCGATCAGCCCGACTTCGCCGACGGCCCGGAGGAAGGCGGGAGTGGTGCCGAGAACGTCCGCGGCCCGCCCCATGGTGTAGGCGGGAGTCGTCATCGTCGAGGTTGCCGGCGACGGAGGCGTTCTCGGCGGGCACAGCACCTTCGTTTCGGGGACGCGGCGAGGGATCCGGGCGTGCCTGGCACTGGTCTCCGAAGGATCCGGCACCATCCGCGTCGTGCCACAACCCCAACTCCGGCAGGCACGGAGATGTGGGTTCGCCGTGACAGATTTCCCCGCTGCCCGCGCGCCGCGCTCAGGACGCGGAGCTGCCCGGTTCCGCCGCCAGACCGGCGGCGGACAGGATGCTGCAGTCGGTGAAGGTCGCTTCACTCAGGTCCGCGATGAGGAGGAGCCGTCCAAGTCGGGCCGCGCGGGCCTCGGCCAGGGCGCGGGCCAGCGGCGTCACCGTCTGCCTGTCCAGTTCGCCGCGTGCGCGGACGATGCGGCATTCCTCGAAGAGTGCGGACGCTCCACCTTGCGTGGTCAACGGCTTGCGGAGGAATGGGAGGCCAGGTGGGATGGCAGTGTCGGTCATGGGCGCGCCCCAAGGCCGGCGTGCCTCATTCCGCCTCTCCTGTCGTTCCCCCGAGGCGACCGGTCTCGGCGAGGGCCAGTATGCGCGCGGCGGTCAGTGGGTTCTCGGGGTCGGCCGCGGCGGCCAGCAGCCGGGCGGCTGTACCGGCCGGCTCATCCGGCGGGACGACCAGGAGCACCCAGCGTCCCACGGAGCCGCAGTCCAGGGAGATGGCGTGCGGCTCGCATCCGGGGCCGGCCGGCTCCACGGCGATCACCCGGCCGGGCGCCATGACGGTGCGCGGGGTGTCGGGCCATTCGGCGGGGTCCACGGTGACCCGTACCGTCGTGTCCGGGTCCGGCTCCAACGAGCCGACGAGCGAGGGAAGCTCGATCTCCAGCGCGTCACAGCGCGGCCACCAGGCCCCGTCCAACGGGCCGTGGCTGACATCCGAGGTGAGGGCCAAGCGAGGCATGGGCATGTGGTACGTGTGCGCGTCGGCCGAGGACATGCTGTCGGCCGGTGTTCCGCCGGGTTCCATCGTGCGGTCCGTTCCGGGCGTCGCCGGGCGACTGCCCGATTCGTCACTCGCCGGGAACGGCACCGCCGACCGCGCTGCGCGAAAAGCTCTCGGTACGGTCAGGTTACCTCTGGACGAGGAGAAGAGGGCGGGTCAGTCGTCGGGCAGGCCCAGTTCGGCGCGCAGCGCCGACCCGTTGACCTCACGGCGGTTGTGCTCGACGGCCCCGTACAGGGATCGCAGGACCCGCTTCCGGTTGTTCTTGCGTTCGCGGAGTTTCGTCATGACTGTCGTTCTCCGGTTCGACGGCCGCGCGGGGACGGAGGTGATGACGGATCCTCGGGCCGCGGGGATCCGGGTCACACGTGCTGTGGAGCCGGATCTCTCCTTCGCCGCCCCACAGGAGCAGGGCGGGGCCTGGACGAGTGGTTTCCGGGAGCGGCGCAGGAACGCCTGCCCGAGCAGCCGACCCCTCCGCACGAAGGCACCCCCCGGTGCGAAATACTCTCCCGATGAGTTCACGCACTTCCCCGATCAGCCGGCCGATCACGATACGGAGGGCCGTAGCGCGGGATGCCAAACGGCTCACGCGGCTCGTGCGTGGCTCAGGCGCCTATGAGGGGAAGTACGCATCCGCAGTCGCGGGCTACCGGGTCGGTCCTGATTACATCGAGGCCCACCGCGTCTTCGTAGCCGTCGGCGCCGACGAGCCTGGAGGCCGGGTCCTCGGGTTCTACTCGCTCGTCCTCGCTCCACCGGAGCTCGACCTGCTGTTCGTCGCCGACGAAGCGCAAGGACGAGGTATTGGACGACTGCTCGTCGCGCACATGCAGTCCGAGGCCCGTGCCGCCGGGCTCGACCGTGTCATGGTCGTGTCGCACCTTCCCGCCGAGGACTTCTACCACCGCGTCGGCGCCGTACGGATCGGGACTGCCCTCGCGAACCCGCCCGCCGTCCTGTGGGACCGTCCCGAATTCGAGTTTCGCATTCCTTCGGAATGACGCGGTGTGCCGGTTCGCAGGGCACCGGCCACGCCTGCATGGCGCGCTCCGTGTGGGCCGTCGTCTCTGCGCCGGCGAGGGGATCGCCTGCGCCGACGGCCTCTCCCTCACCCGAGGCCGACGATCTGGAGGAGGCGTGCGACGGAGGCACTGGGCGCTTGCCAGTCGTAGCCGCCCCCGGCGCTTCGCGCGGTTTGGTGGGTGGTGAGGAGAGTGTTGACACCGCTGGAGTCCATGATCGTGACGCCGTCGAGGTCCAGCACCGTCCGGTACGAGGCGGCGCCGCGAGCAGCTGCGCATCGAGCTGAGGGGCACTGCCCCGGTCGATTTCGCCGCAGACCTCGCCACGCTGAGGCCCCTCGAAGCAAGCGCGGGTGATCGACAATCGGTTGCCTTCTGGCGGCCCGTCGATGCCTTCCACGCTCTCCTCAACAACCGTCACCGACGTCGGCATCCTTGCCCTCCCGGACGGAAAGCCGCCTGCGCGTGGTGCTGGCAGTGCACCACGATGGAGATGACGATCGCCTTGGCCGATGACGGAGCCGGCATCGCCGAAGCCCGCCACCGAGCGCCGCTTTCCTCACCCGCGGCCACCCGGCTGGGGTCTCTGAGCGGATCGTGGGCATGACCCAGCTGGTGATCAGCGAGCTGGTCACCAATCAAGTACGTGCCCGGCCCCGTCCTTGTGCAGCTGTGCTTGGTCGGCGGGGAGGTGATGGGTACGGTCTGGGACACTGATCCCGTGCTGCCGGCAGCCTGGCGAGCAGACCCGCAACGGGTGGGTCGGCACGGTCTGGAGATCGTGAGGCCATCGCACAGGAACTCACCGTCGACCGGTAGGTGGTCGGCAAACGCATCACGGCCCGGATCCTCCTGGATGTCGGAGCCCGTCTCCAGTCGGAGAGCGGTCCTGATCTGGGCCTCGGCGCGGGGCGTGGCGGTGGACGTGCGCGGCTTGGGGCGCCGTTCAGCGTGGTCGAGCACCGGGCCGGTCTCACCGAGGACTGCTGTACGGGAAGCGGGGACCGCCATTCGAGTGGGCACTCTTGCTGATGCTCCTGCGGTAGAAGCAGATGCGCATTCCCTGGAGAAAAACTGTCATGGCAGCAGTAGACATTCCGCCGTTGCAGGGTTAGCGTGGTCTGCGTACCCAGAAGTCCAAGTGGGCACAGCAGGCACGAACTGCTGTGCAGGTAGACCAGAAGGACACGGCCCCAGCGGGGCTGTGAGCAGCACTCGCAGTATTCGCATAATCGAAAGGTAAGGAGCCGAACGCCATCAGGATCGCCCGGGCGAGGAAGCAGTCCGCCCGGGTATCGCAAGGCCCCGGATTGGAAGGTGGTCCCCGGTCACGCATCAGCGATCCCCGCAACCCCGCCCTCCCAGGCGGTACTGCGGAAAGAGAAGGCCGGCGCAGCGCGCCGGTAGATGGTGTTGAAAGCTCGGGGCCCGGGTGCCGTACTGGCACCCGGGCCCCCCGATGCGTCCCCGAAAGAAGAGGTCTATGCCGCCTGCCGGTTCCCGTCCCGTCGGCCCTCTCGATGATGACGACTACCCCGCCTACACCATGGGCCGGGCCGCCGAGATGCTCGGCACCACCCCTGCCTTCCTCCGTACCCTCGGTGAACACCGTCTGATCACCCCGCTGCGCTCCGATGGCGGCCATCGCCGCTATTCCCGGTACCAGTTGCGCATCGCTGCCCGTGCCCGCGAACTCGTCGACCAGGGCACCGCCATAGAGGCCGCCTGCCGCATTGTCATCCTCGAAGACCAGCTCGAAGAGGCGCAGCGCATCAACGAGCAACTGCGCGCCGAGAGCGGCAAGCCTCAGCCGAACACATCAGCCTGATCAGAACGCCCGAACCCGAGGCAACCGATGCACCGCCGACGGACGAGGCGGCTGAGAAACCGCACCGCCGTTCCGTAGCTCAGTCGGGCTCGACGCGTCAACCGGACCCCGCCGGAAGAGACACGCGCGTGCGGGCGTGATGGATGTACGGGGTGATGAGGGGCGAACCGGGGGAAGAAGGAGCAGCAACCGATGGGAGGTTGCCTTGGGTGGCGGGGATCTGGAACTGGGGCAGCTTCTGGCCGCCGCTGAGGCGGCACGGCCCGGGGAGTCCGTCGCGGGCGGGGCCGCGGCTGGAACGGGGACCGTGCTGCCGGGCTATGGCTCAGGCGTCGATGATGACGGGGATGATGAGGGGCTTGCGGCGGTGGGTGCGGAACGCCCAGTTCGCCACGGCGCGGGCGAGGAGTTGTTCGAGTTGGCGCGCGTCCCCGACGCCTTCCTCGGCCGCGGTGGCCAGGGTCTTCTCGATGACGGGGATGACCGGCTCGAAGGTGGCGTCGTCGTGGACGAAGCCCCGGGCCAGGAAGTCGGGGGCCTCGGCGAGGGCGCCGGTGTCCGCGTCGACGATCGCGACCACCGTGACCACGCCTTCGGCGGCGAGGGTGAGGCGGTCCTTGAGGGACGCTTCGGTGGCGCCGCCGACTTCCATGCCGTCCACGTAGACGTTGCCGGCGGGGACCTTGCCGGTGATGGATGCGCGTCCGTCGATCAGGTCGACGACGACGCCGTCCTCGGCGATGACGACCCGGTCGGGGTCGACACCGGTACGGATGGCGAGGTCGGCGTTGGCCCGCAGATGGCGCCATTCGCCGTGCACGGGCATGACGTTGCGGGGCTTGACGATGTTGTAGCAGTAGACGAGTTCGCCGGCGCTGGCATGCCCGGAGACGTGCACCTTGGCGTTGCCCTTGTGGACCACGTGGGCGCCCCACCGGGTGAGTCCGTTGATCACCCGGTAGATGGCGTTCTCGTTACCAGGGATGAGGGAGCTGGCGAGCAGGACGGTGTCGCCCCTGCCGATGCGGATCAGGTGGTCGCGGTTGGCCATCCGTGACAGCGCGGCCATCGGTTCGCCCTGGGAACCGGTGCACACCAGAGTGATCTTGTGGTCCGGGAGCTTCTCCAGCTCTTTGGTGCTCACGACCAGACCGGAGGGGACCTTCAGATAGCCCAGGTCACGGGCGATGCCCATGTTGCGGACCATCGATCGGCCGACGAAGGCGACCTTGCGGCCGTGTTGGTGGGCGGCGTCCAGGACCTGCTGGATGCGGTGCACGTGGCTGGCGAAGCTGGAGACGATGACCCGGCGTGGCGCGGTGCGCATCACCTGCTCGATCGCCGGGTTCAGCTCTCGCTCGGAGGTGGTGAAGCCGGGTACTTCGGCGTTGGTGGAGTCGGTGAGGAACAGGTCCACGCCCTCCTCGCCGAGGCGGGCGAAGGCGCGCAGATCGGTGATGCGGTCGTCGAGAGGGAACTGGTCCATCTTGAAGTCGCCGGTGTGCAGCACCATCCCGGCGCTGGTGCGGATCGCGACCGCGAGGCTGTCGGGGATGGAGTGGTTGACTGCCACGAATTCGCAGTCGAAGGGCCCGAAGCCGCGCCGGTCGCCCTCCCGCACCCGCACGGTGCGCGGCCGGATGCCATGTTCCTTGAGCTTGGCTTCCAGGAAGGCCAGCGTCAGCTTGGAGCCGACGACGGGAATGTCGGACCGCTCGCGCAGCAGGTACGGCACGCCGCCGATGTGGTCCTCGTGGCCGTGGGTGAGGACCACGGCCACGATGTCGTCCAGCCGGTCCCGGATCGAGGTGAAGTCCGGCAGGATCACGTCCACGCCGGGCTGGGTCTCCTCGGGGAACAGCACGCCGCAGTCGACGATGAGCAGTTTGCCCGCGTGCTCGAAGACGGTCATGTTGCGGCCGATCTCACCGAGGCCGCCCAGGGCGATGACCCGCAGCCCTCCTTCGGGAAGGGGCGGTGCGGCTTTCAACTCGGGGTGCGGATGACTCATACCCTGACGGTACCCGGAGAGCGGGACAGGGTGATCCATTGCCTGTGTGATCCAACGAGCGCTCGATACGACCCGACGCCGGAGACGTACTGGCGCTCAGGTCGGCAACCGTCTCATCTGCCCGCGCTGCCCCGACCCCAGGACGGGAGGGCATCCGCGGCCACAGCGACCGCCGCGGGTGCCGGGGTGGCTCCGCGGGTCGCGCGGGCGGTGAGCACCCCGCCCGCGATCACACAGAAGGAGCAGGGCGAGGCGAACAGACGGCCCGGGCATGCGCTCACGGCCGCTGAAGTATCGAGGTTGAACTGATATCGATCTTCGCGGTCCGTTGTGGTCGGCCCGAGTCGATTTAGACCCCGCCGCAGGACAGCACCCGCACTGGCCGGGCTGGCAATGCAGAACTCTTACGTACGAGAGGAGCTCCTACCACCTCGCCTGGCCGCGGATGACCGGTTGTGCCGTCGTGATCCGTGCTCTGTACCTCTCGACTTACCTGACGACTCATCAGATAAGTCACCGTCCAATCAGCATTGGACCGGGGCAGTCATCCGTACATGCTCCCGGTTGACGGCTTCGCGGCAGCTTGCTTCGCGCAGATCGCGCAGGTGGGAAGCCTGCGCGCCACGGCGCACGACGTTCTGGAAAGTCTTCGAGCCGAAGGTATGCCGATGTACAGTGTGGGCTGCCCCTGACCTGCAAAGAGCAGGCGGGGAGCAGACAAACCGGGAGACTCTCCGTGCTTCGTACCATGTTCAAGTCCAAGATCCACCGTGCCACCGTCACCCAGGCCGACCTGCACTACGTGGGATCGGTGACCATCGACGCCGACCTCCTCGACGCCGCCGACCTGCTGCCCGGCGAACTGGTCCACATCGTCGACATCACCAACGGCGCCCGCCTGGAGACGTACGTCATCGAAGGCGAGCGCGGCTCGGGAGTCATCGGTATCAACGGCGCCGCCGCCCACCTGGTCCGTCCCGGCGACCTGGTGATCATCATCAGTTACGCTCAGGTCACCGATGCCGAGGCGCGGGAGCTGAAGCCGAAGGTCGTGCACGTCGACGGTGGCAACCGGATCGTGTCCCTCGGCGCCGACCCGTCCGAGCCGGTGCCCGGCTCGGACCAGGAGCGCAGCCCGCAGGCCGTCTCGGCCTGACCGGCGGACCAGACCAGGAGCGTGCGTGACCATGAGTGACATCGAGATCCGTGACGACCGGGCGGCGGGCCGCCTGGAGGCCGTCGGTGACGGCGAAGTCGTCGGCCACATCGAGTACTTCGTCCTCGAGTCGCCCGCGCGCGCCCTGGTCCCGGTCCACACCATCGTGGAGCCGGCCCACGAGGGCAAGGGCATCGCGGGCTCGCTGGCCCGTGAGCTGTACGCGGTGTCCGAGCGTGAGGGCATCCCGGTCGCCCCGCTGTGCCCGTACGTCGTGAAGTGGGCCGAGCGCCACCCCGACGTGGCCCCGGTCGCCGACCCGGAGCTGCTGGAAGCCGCGAAGGACTGGCTGCGGGCCCACCCCGGACGCTTCTGAGCACAGCAGCACAGCAGCACAGCAGCACAGCAGCACAGCAGCCACCAGCAGACCGATGCCGTCCGGCTCGGGGCCGTCGCCCGCCGCCGTCGGGTGAGTGGCCGGGCGGGCCCCGGGTACGCGGGGAGTAAGTCCAGGCGACGCCAGCGACTGCTCGGAGGCCCCCGATGACGAGCCCGTACCCCGACCCAGCGTCCCCGGGACCACCACCGGCCCCGGGCCCCACCCCACCGGACCCTTACCCGACCCCGGTCCCACCTCCGGAACCGGGCCCGGCTCCGGCCCCGGATCCCGCGCCACCGCCGGTGCCCACCCCGCCACCGGCCCCGGGCCCGCCGGAACCCTCGCCGTCCCCGATCCCCCCTGGGCCGGAACCCGAACCGAGCCCGGAACCGGGTCCGCCCCTCACCTGAAAATCCCGGTTCACCTGAAAATCCCGGTCAGGGGCAGCGCGCCGAAGGGGCGCGGGGAACTGCGCGACCGGCCACGAAACACCCGCACCCGCGACCGGACGGCACCCCGCACCCCCATCAGGCGCCCGTAGCACCCTTGGCGGTCCTAAGCGGAAACCTCACTCCGGTCCCCGCCCCACAGCGTGTGGAACGACCCCTCCCGATCCACCCGCCGGTACGTGTGCGCCCCGAAGAAGTCCCGCTGCCCCTGCGTCAGAGCCGCCGGCAGGCGTTCCGCCCGCAGCGCGTCGTAGTACGCCAGCGCCGCCGCGAAACCGGGCGTCGGCACTCCCTGCCGGGTCGCCGCGATCAGCACCTCGCGCCAGTCGTCCTGCGCCGCGGCGATCTCCTGCGCGAAGGTGCCGTCCGACAGCAGGCTGGGCAGATCGGCCCGGGCGTCGTACGCGGCACGGATGCGGTCCAGGAAGGCCGCCCGGATGATGCACCCGCCGCGCCAGATCGAGGAGACCGCGCCCAGGTCGATGTCCCAGTCGTACTCCTCGCTGCCCGCGGCGATCTCGTGGAAGCCCTGCGTGTACGACACGATCTTCGAGGCGTACAGCGCCTGCTCCACCCGGTCGGCGAACGCGGCGGCCTCCGACTCGCTCAGCGGCGAGGGCTTCGGCCCGGCCAGGCCCTGCGAAGCGTCCCGCAGCGCCGCGTGACCCGACAGCGACCGGGCGAACACGGCCTCGGCGATGCCGGACACCGGCACGCCCAGGTCCAGCGCGATCTGGACCGTCCAGCGGCCGGTGCCCTTCTGCTCGGCCTGGTCGACCACCACGTCCACGAACGGCTTGCCGGTCGCCGCGTCCACGTGGGACAGCACCTCGGCGGTGATCTCGATCAGGTAGGAGTCCAGGCGGCCCGTGTTCCAGGTGCGGAAGATGTCCGCGATCTGCGCGGGGGAGTACCCGGCGACATCCCGCAGCAGCTGGTAGGCCTCGCCGATCAGCTGCATGTCGGCGTACTCGATGCCGTTGTGGACCATCTTCACGAAGTGACCGGCGCCGTCGGGGCCCACGTGCGTGACACACGGCGCGCCGTCGGCCGCCTTGGCGGAGATCTTCTCCAGCATCGGGCCGAGCGAGTCGTAGGACTCCTTCGGGCCGCCCGGCATGATGCTCGGCCCGTGCAGCGCGCCCTCCTCGCCGCCGGAGACGCCCATGCCGACGAAGTGGATGCCCTGCTCACGCAGTGCCTTCTCGCGGCGGCGGGTGTCCGCGAAGTGCGCGTTGCCCCCGTCGATGATCATGTCGCCGGGCTCCAGGAGCGGGGCGAACTCCTCGATCACCGCGTCCGTCGGACCGCCGGCCTTGACCATGATGACCAGTCGGCGCGGGCGTTCCAGGGCCGCCACGAAGTCCTTGGCGGTCTCGGCCGCGATGAAGTCGCCCTCGTGCCCGAACTCCTCCACCAGCTCCTGCGTCCGCGACACCGTACGGTTGTGCACGGCGACCGTGTAGCCGTTGCGCGCGAAGTTCCGGGCGAGGTTGCGGCCCATGACCGCGAGGCCCGTGACGCCGATCTGCGCTGAACTGCTCATACCGCCTGCTCCCTAACTGCCTCGTGACTACGGCTCCGTCAGTACGGGCCCTCGCCCATCCTTACGTGCCGCCACGGCGAGCGCACATCCGACCCGCCACGCATGTTTACGCACGGAAGGCGCCCGTCCCCTCAGTGTCGTCGCCGCTCACGGCCGATCTCGTCAAGGAAGGCCCGTTCCCGGCCACTTGGGAGCAGCATGCGGCTGATTTTCCGTCTTGTCATGGCCTGTTCGTGGCGCTTATTTTTGCCGCTCCTGACGCATGCCGAGGGGATTTCGGACATGGCCGTACGCGGCCGGCATCGCCGGTACCAGCCGAACAGGATCAACCGCGCCTCACTCACCGTCACGGCGGGCGGCGCCGGTCTCGCCATCCCGCTGGTCGCCGCGGGTACCGCCGACGCGGCCGACGCGTCCACCTGGAACAAGGTCGCCGCCTGCGAGTCCAGCGGCAACTGGAGCATCAACACCGGCAATGGCTACTACGGCGGGCTGCAGTTCACCGTGTCCACCTGGGAGGCCTACGGCGGCACCCGGTACGCGCCGCGCGCCGACCTCGCCACCAGGGACCAGCAGATCGCCGTGGCCGAGAAGGTCCTGGACGGACAGGGACCCGGCGCCTGGCCGGTGTGCTCGGTACGGGCCGGGCTGACCCGGGGCGGCCACGCGCCCGAGCTCCACACGGACGGTGCCGCGACCCGCCCGGCGAAGACCGGCAGGACCGGCTCCGCGCCGGACGTGCAGCCGCAGACGACCCCGCAGTCCCGGGCCGGCAAGGCCGAGATGTACACGGTGGTGCACGGCGACACACTCTCCGGCATCGCAGGCGAGCACCATGTCCAGGGCGGCTGGCGCGGGCTGTACGCGGGCAACCGCGCCGCCATAGGGTCCGACCCCGACCTGATCCTGCCGGGCCAGCGGCTCAGCCTGCGCGGCACCGCCTCCCCGGCACCCGACACGCACACCGACGGCAAGTCCAAGTCCCCGAAGCGGAAAGCCCCTTCGGAGAAGAAGACCCACCAGCGCCCGGGCCACGGCACCGGCCACTCCCTCGTCGCCCCGGTGCACGCCGCCATCGGCACCGGCTACCGCGTGGCCGGGTCGCACTGGTCGAAGGGGTACCACACCGGCGTCGACTTCGTGGTGCCGACCGGCACCTCCGTCCACGCGGCCGCGGCCGGACACGTGGTCGCCGCGGGCTGGGGCGGCTCCTACGGCTACCAGGTGGTGATCCGGCACGCCGACGGGCGCTACACCCAGTACGCCCACCTGTCCGCCATCTCCGTGCGGGCCGGGCAGAGCGTGTCCGCGGACCAGCGCATCGGCCGGTCCGGCTCAACCGGGAACGTCACGGGCCCGCATCTGCACTTCGAGGTGCGGACGGGGCCCGGCTTCGGCTCGGACATCGACCCGGTCGCCTATCTCCGGGCCGGCGGCGTCAGGATCTGACCCGCGGGCGGTGCCGGCTCACGACGGGCACGGGCACATGGAAGCCGGCGGACAGTGGAAGGTAAGCGGCGGGGAGGGCGTAGACGGCCGGTATGCCGCCCCCGCCGCCCTCGCGGCCGCCGTCCGGAGCCGCCGCCAGCACGTCCTCGAGGGCTCGCAGGTCCGGGAGAGCGGGCACGTCCGCCAGGGGTGAGCTGCCAGGCACGCGCAGGTCCTCCGCGGCAGGATCGCCCACGTCCTCCCCGGCGTCCGCCGCCCGTGCCGCCGACCGGGACCGCTGCCGGGGCACGCTCCCGAGCACCTCCGCGGCGTCGGCCCCCGGCTCGGTGACCGGCTCCGCCGCAGGGGCGGTCTCGAGCCGCTCCGTCGTCAGCAGGATGAGACCACCCGCGGCCACCACGCCGCAGCCCAGGGCGAGCACGGTGCCCGTGGAGGCGTAGCGGAACGTCTCGCCGAACATCATGATGCCGACCGCGGCGGCCAGCACCGGGTTGACCACCGTCAGCGTGGCCAGCGGCGCGGCGAGGCCGCCGCCCCGGTAGGAGGCCTGGGAGAGCAGGATGCCGACGGTCGCGAACACCCCGATCACCGCGAGGGAGGGCAGGTCGCCGAGGCTGATCCCGCTGTCCCAGTCGACCGCCACGGTCTTGGTGAACACGGACGACATGCCGAAGGCTATGCCGGAGCCGGTGGCCAGCAGCACGCTGCGCACGGCCGGGTGCCGGTGCACGGCCCGGCCCGCGATCATCAGCGCCACGACTGCTCCGCCGGTGACCAGCGCGGCGGTCGTCCGCTGGGCGGCGTCGAGGGAGTGCGCGTCGGACGTGCCGACCAGGGACAGCAGGCCCGCGAGACCCACCGTGGCCATGATGGCGCCGCGCCAGGCCGTCGCGCCGGCCCTGCGGGAGACGAAGAGCGCCGCCATGGGCAGCGCGAAGACGATGGTCAGCGCGCCCAGCGGCTGCACCAGGCTGAGCGGGCCGTAGGCCAGCGCCACGACGTGCAGCACGCCGCCGAGCCCGTTGAGGGTCAGCGCCGCCCACCAGCCGGCCCGGCGCAGTGGCATGTACGAACCGTCGGGAGAGGACACCGCAACCTGCTCCTGCACGATCGCTCCGCCGGCGTAGGCGACGGCGGAGACGAACGACAGGAGCACGGACAACGCCAGGGCGCTCATCTGCAGCTCCTCTGCGTGAGCCGGGACCCCCGGGTCCGGCACGGCGTACGGTCGGCTTCCATGGTCAACACTCTGCCCGCTCGGGTCTCTTCCCGTCGTCGTACCTGAGCACGCAATGAGTCCTACTACCGATGGAGTACGCCGACCGCGCGATCATCCCCAAGAGGGGTGACCACGGGTGGACACCCCGGGGTCCGCGCCACGAACAAGCCTGGTACTAGTGCTCCTCGTGGACCTCGACCCCGAACTCGCAGCCCTCCGCCCGCTCGGCGGCTTCTTCGTCCTGCGCACCGCCGCGGCGGTGCGCAGGACGGCTTCTGCGCCCCTGCCGGCACTCGCGGAGACCTATGAAGCCGGGACATCGGATGTCCGTCGGGACCAGCTGACAATCCGTGTCGAGACAGTGGGGCGGCGCCTGCGTACGACCGAGCCGCGGGTCGCCGCCTCCATCAGCCAGCAGGGCCTCGCCGCCCGCCTCTGGTCCCCGGCCCTGGCCTCAGCGTCCCTGTACGGCCTGCTGCCCGACCTGGACCCGCGCCTGCTGCGCTGGGACGCCGCCGCCACCGCTCCGGACGACCTGTGGCTGACCGAGGTGCGCCCGCTGCCCGGGGACGCGGCGACGCTCGCGGACACCGTGCTGCACGGCCATCTCGAGCCCCTAGGGGAGACCCTGAGTTCCCGCTACGGTGTCGCGGCCGGACTGCTGTGGGGCAACGCCGCCTCGGCGCTCGCCGGAGCCGCCCGCGAACTGGACCGCTGGGCCCGGGCGAGGGGCCGTACCGAGGTGGCGGACCGGGCCCGCGCCCTCACCGGCGAACTCTTCGCCCACCCCCTCCTGCGCACCGCCGGCACCCGCACCGGCACCGCCTTCCGCCGCCGCAGCTGCTGCCTGTACTACCGCGTCCCCGGCGGCGGAGTCTGCGGCGACTGCTGCTTCACCCGCCCGCCGCGCTCTTCCCCGGACGCCGCTTCTGGGTGACCATGAGAGGAACGTGCCGCCGTGGCAAGGGGGTTGTCGGGTGCGTGTGGGACTGCTGACCCGGGAGTACCCCCCGGACGTGTACGGCGGCGCAGGCGTCCATGTGGAGTTCCTCGCCCGCGAGTTGACCTCCCTGGTGGACCTGGAGGTGCACTGCTGGGGCGAGGGGCGCGGCGTCGGTGTCGTACGCCATCGCCCCTGGGCCGTTCTCGACGGCTCCAACGACGCACTGCGCACCTTCTCCGTGGACCTCGCCATCGCCGCCGCCCTCGAAGGCCGCGAGCTCGTCCACTCCCACACCTGGTACGCCAATCTGGCCGGCCACTTCGCCAAGCTCCTCCACGGCATCCCGCACGTGATGACCGCCCACTCGCTGGAGCCCCTGCGTCCCTGGAAGGCCGAGCAACTGGGCGGCGGATACGCCCTGTCGAGCTGGGCCGAGCGCACCGCGGTCGAGGCCGCGGACGCGGTGATCGCCGTGTCGGGGGCCATGCGGGAGGACATCCTCGCCTGCTATCCGGCGCTGGACCCGGCGAGGGTCCACGTCGTGCACAACGGCATCGACACGACGCTCTACCGGCCGAACCGGGGCACCGACGCCCTCGCCCGCATCGGCCTCGACCCCGCACGCCCGTACGTCCTGTTCGTGGGCCGGATCACCCGCCAGAAGGGCGTGCCCCATCTGCTGCGCGCGGTACGGGACATCGACCCGCGCGCGCAGGTCGTGCTCTGCGCGGGAGCCCCCGACACCCAGGACATCGACCGCGAGTTCCGGGAGCTGCACGAGGAGCTGAGCCGGGTCCGCGAGGGCGTGTTCTGGATCCCGCAGATGCTGCCGCGCACGGATGTGATCCAACTCCTCACGCACGCCGCCGTGTTCGTCTGCCCTTCGGTGTACGAGCCGCTCGGCATCGTCAACCTGGAGGCCATGGCGTGCGGCACGCCCGTGGTGGCCTCGCGGGTCGGCGGTATCCCCGAGGTCGTCGAGGACGGCAGGACGGGCCTCCTCGTCGACGTGGACGACGACTTCGAGGCGGGCCTCGCGCGGGCACTGGATGCCGTCCTCGGCGACCGGGAGACGGCCCGGCGGATGGGCGAGGCCGGACGGGAGCGCGCGGTGGGCGAGTTCGGCTGGGACGCGGTGGCCCGGCGCACCGCCGGGCTGTACGAGGAGATCCTCAAGCAGGCGTAGTCCGGTCTGCTCGGGGCAACCACGGTTCAACCAGGGTGAGGGGAGCGGCCATGCGTCGTGGTGGACCTTCGGTTCTCGGAATCGTTCTGGCGGGCGGGGAGGGCAAACGGCTGATGCCGCTCACCGCGGACCGCGCCAAACCGGCCGTCACCTTCGGCGGCACCTACCGGCTCGTCGACTTCGTCCTGTCCAACCTCGTCAACGCCGACGTGCTGCGCATCTGCGTGCTGACCCAGTACAAGTCCCACTCCCTGGACCGGCACATCACCACCACCTGGCGGATGTCCAGCCTGCTCGGCAACTACGTCACCCCGGTCCCGGCCCAGCAGCGCCTCGGCCCGCGCTGGTACCTGGGCAGCGCCGACGCGATCCTGCAGTCGCTGAACCTCGTGTACGACGAACAGCCCGAGTACGTGGCCGTGTTCGGCGCCGACCACGTCTACCGCATGGACCCGCGGCAGATGCTGCAGCAGCACATCGAGGGCGGCGCGGGCGTGACGGTGGCCGGCATCCGGGTGCCGCGCTCGGAGTCCTCCTCGTTCGGGGTGATCACGCCGGGCTCGGACGGCATCGGTGTCGAGCGCTTCCTGGAGAAGCCCGCCGACCCGCCAGGGCTGGCCGACGACCCCGAGTGCGTGTTCGCCTCGATGGGCAACTACATCTTCTCCACCAAGGCCCTCATCGAGGCGCTGCAACGCGACGCCGAGGACAGCCAGTCGGTGCACGACATGGGCGGCTCGATCCTGCCCCAGCTCACCGGCCGCGGCGAGGCACAGCTGTACGACTTCAGCGCCAACCACGTGCCCGGGGAGACCAGCCGCGACCAGGGCTACTGGCGGGACGTGGGCACCCTGGACGCCTACTACGAGGCGCACATGGACCTGATCGCCGAGCGGCCCGCCTTCAACCTCTACAACCGCCAGTGGCCCGTCTACACCCACTCCAACCAGCTCTCCCCGGCCCGCTTCAACGCGGGCGGCATCGCGAGCGAGTCCATCATCAGCGCGGGCTGCCTGATCCGCGGTCAGGTCACCCGGTCCGTGCTGTCGCCGGGGGTCCGGGTCGACCCGGGCGCGGTCGTGCAGGGCTCGGTGCTGCACGACAACGTGCGCATCGGCCGGGGTGCGGTCGTCCGCGGTGCCGTCCTGGACAAGAACGTGGAGGTCCCGCCCGGCGCGACGATCGGCGTCAACCCGGAGCGGGACGCCGAGCTGTACACCGTCTCCAAGGGCGGGGTGATCGCCCTGGGGAAGGGACAGCGGGTCTCCTGAGCCCCTGCCCCTCGACCTCCTGAGCTCCCGTCGGACGCACCGTCGGACGGCTGCCGTCCGCGACGCGTTTGTCATCACCCTCCCGGAATGCCGGGGTTCGCCTCGTTCGGCCTTCACGATGCAGGCAACGATGTCGAACCTTCGGAGGTCATCCGACATGAGAGGGACCCGGCGCACGCGGCTGTGCCTGGCCGGGGTGCTGGCAGCGTCCACGCTGACCGCCACCCCCGCCGCACAGGCCGCCGAGCGGACCGACGGCCACCTCACCGACCTGGTCAACCCCTTCATCGGGAGCCAGAACGAGGGCAACACCTTTCCCGGCGCTGCCGTGCCCTTCGGCATGGTGCAGCTCTCCCCGGACACGGGGCACAGCACCGGCTACGACTACACGCAGAACACTGTCCGCGGCTTCTCGCTGGTCCACCTCTCGGGCGTCGGCTGCCGGATCGGCGGCGACCTGCCCGTGCTGCCCACGACGGGCGAGGTCACGCAGACGGACTACGCCAAGTACGCGGCGCGCTTCTCGCACACCGACGAGGAGGCGAGCCCCGGCTACTACCGGGTCGGCCTCGACTCCGGCATCCGCGCCGAGCTGACCGCGAGCAGGCGCACCGGAGTGCAGCGCTTCACCTTCCCGGCCACCGACAAGGCCAACGTCCTGCTGAACGCGGCCCAGTCGCTGCACAAGCCGGTCGGCAGCGCCGTCGAGATCCTCGACGACCACACTGTGCGCACCCGGATCACCGGCCATGGATTCTGCCGTGACACCGGCCCCTACACCGTGTACACGATCACCCGCTTCAGCCGGCCCTTCACCGCGTACGGCACCTGGAACGGCGCCACGGTCACCCCGGGCGCCCGCACCGGAGGCGGCGGCGCCTACGTCCGTTTCGACGCGACGAAGGACCGTACCGTCGAGGCGACCACCGCCCTGTCGTACGTGGACGCGCGCGGCGCCGCCGTCAACCTGCGCGCCGAGGGCGGCCGGTCCTTCGACGCCGTACGGGACCGGGCCCGCGAGGAGTGGGAGCGGCGGCTGGCCGCGGTCCGGGTCGAGGGCGGCGACCCGACCCTGCGCCGCACCTTCTACTCGTCGCTGTACCGCTCGTTCCTCGCGCCCAACATCGGCAGCGACGCGGACGGCCGCTACACCGGCTGGGACCGCCGGGTCCACCGGGCGGAACGGTTCACGTACTACCAGAACTGGTCGCTGTGGGACACCTACCGCACCCAGGCCCAGCTCCTCGCCCTGCTCGCGCCCCGCGAGGCGCGCGACATGGCCCTGTCGGTGGTGAAGGTCGACGAGGACGGCGGCTGGCTGCCGAAGTGGGGCTACGGCCCGGTCGAGACGAACACCATGAGCGGCGACCCCGTCACCCCGTTCCTCACCACCGCCTACCAGATGGGTCTGCTCAAGGGGTTCGAGGAACGCGCCTACCGGGCCCTGCGGAAGAACGCCGACGGGGTACCGCCCGCCGGCTACCCGGGGGTCGGCCGGGAGGCCAACGCCGAGTACATCGCACACGGGTTCGCGCCCTACGACAAGGGCCACCCGCTCGCGAAGATGGGCGACTCCGACTACCACCACGGCGCCTCCGTCACCCTGGAGTACGCCCTCGCCGACGCCGTGCTCGCCCAGATGGCCCGCGGCCTCGGCCACACCGACGACGCGGCCCGCTACGCCGCCAGGGCGCAGAACTACCGGAAGGTCTTCGACCCCTCCATCGGCTTCTTCCGTGCCCGCGACGCCTCCGGTGCCTTCACCGGCTCGGCCGACCCGGCCCGCGGCATCGGCTTCCACGAGGGCACGGCCTGGCAGTACCAGTGGCTCGTCCCGCAGGACCTGCCCGGCATGATCGGTCTCATCGGCGGCGACCGCGCGGCCAGCGACCGCCTGGACTCCTTCTTCGCCTACGACCGGCTGCTGGCCGACCCCGGGAAGACCGCCCGCGAGGTGTGGGTGCACGGGGACGCGTACAACTACTACAACGCCGACAAGTACAACCCGATGAACGAGCCCGACCTCATCGCGCCGTACACCTATCTGGCCACCGGGCAGCCCTGGAAGACCACGGACGTCGTCCACGCGGCGCTGACCCTCTTCACCGACGGACCCACGGGGATGACCGGCAACGACGACCTCGGCACCATGTCCGCCTGGAACGTGCTGTCCTCGATCGGGCTCTTCCCGATCCAGCCCGGTTACGACACCTGGGGCCTGTCCACCCCGGTCTTCGACCGCGTCGACCTCACCCTGAACCGCCGCTTCTGGCCCGGCGGCCGGCTGACGGTCACCGCGCCCGGCACCTCGGCGAGCGACCGCTACGTCCAGGGCGTCCGCGCCGACGGGACGCCGCACACGCGGACCTATCTGACGACCGATGCGCTGCGCTCCACGCGCTCCCTCGCGTTCACGGTCGGCCCGCGCCCGTCCGAGTGGGGTACGTCACCCGAGGCGGCACCACCGGTGCTGAGGTGACCTCAGGAGTCTCCTGAGTCCCGCCCCTCTCGCAGGGGCGGGACTTAATCTGCTGTTAACTGAGCGTAGCCTGATCGTACTTGACCGTAATCGGGGGTCGGGGATTGACTGCATATATCCAACCGTCGACGACGTGCGAGGCCAGCCCTTGACTTCCGACCTGCTCGCTCCCCTCGACCTGGCGTTCTGGAACATGGAGTCCGAACGGCACCCGATGCACCTCGGCGCACTCGGCGTGTTCACCGCGCACTCGCCCACCGCCGGAGCCCACGCCGCCGACCTGCTCGCCGCGCGCGCCGCCGCCGTGCCCGGTCTGCGCATGCGCATCCGGGACATCTGGCAGCCCCTCGCCTTCGGCGGCGCCGCCCGGGAGACCGACCCGGACTTCGACCCGCTCAACCACGTACGGCTGCACGCCCCGACCGCCGACTTCCAGGAGGCCGCGGGACGGCTGATGGAACGCCCGCTGGAGCGCGGCCGGCCACCGTGGGAGGCGCACGTCCTGCCCGGCGAGGACGGTGTGTCCTTCGCCGTGCTGTTCAAGTTCCACCACGCCCTCGCCGACGGACTGCGCGCGCTCAAGCTCGCCGCAGGCGTCCTGGACCCGGTCGACCTGCCCGAGCGCGGTCCCCGCGCCATCGAGCCGCCGCGCGGCCTGCTCTCCGACGTGCGCCGGCTGCCCGGACGAGTCCCCGAGCTGGTCAGGGGCACGCTGTCGGACGTGGGCCGGGCCCTCGACATCGGCGCCTCCCTGGCCCGCTCCACCTTCGGGATGCGTCCCTCGTCCGCGCTGACCTCCGCCCCCAGCGGCACCCGCCGCACGGCCGGGGTCGTCCTGGACATCGACGACGTCCACCGGGTTCGCAAGAGCACCGGCGGCACCGTGAACGACGTCCTCATCGCCGTCGTCGCCGGGGCACTGCGCCGCTGGCTGGACGAACGCGGCGACGGCAGCGAGGGTGTCGCGCCCCGCGCCCTCATTCCCGTCTCCCGGCGCCGCCCGCGCGCCTCCCACCCACAGGGCAACCGGCTCTCCGGGTACCTGATACGGCTCCCGGTGGACGACCCCGATCCGCTCCGCCGGCTCGACACCGTGCGCACGGCGATGGTCCGCAACAAGGACGCGGGCCCCAACCGGGGCGCCGGGGCCGTCGCACTGCTCGCCGACCACGTGCCCGCGCTCGGCCACCGGCTCGGCGGGCCGCTCGTCGGCCAGGCCGCGCGCCTCTGGTTCGACATCCTCGTCACGAGCGTGCCGCTGCCCGGGCTCGGGCTGAAGCTCGGCGGGCACCAGCTCGCCGAGGTCTACCCCTTCGCCCCGCTCGCCCCGGGCCAGTCCCTGGCGGTCGCGATCTCCACGTATCGCGGCCGCGTGCACTACGGGCTCGTCGCCGATGCGCGGGCCGTGCCGGACCTCGACGTGTTCGCGCGGGCGGTGTCGGACGAGGTGGAGATGCTGCTGTCCGTCTGCGAGGCCTGAGCACGGCACCCGGCCTGGGACCGGGCCCGGACTCCCACCCGCACCATCCATGCGGCTCTCGCCGCCGGGTGGTGCGGGTGGCTCCGCAAGGCGGATGCGCCGTCGGGCGGGTGGCCGGTGGGGCCGATGGGGCCGCTGTGGTAGATGTGGCTGATGAGGCCGTTGAGTCCGTTTGAGGCTGTTGCGGTGCGGCCATCGGCCCCGGTGGAGCCCGGAGTGTGGGAGCGGTTTGGTGGGTTGGCCCTGTGCTCCGTAAAATTCCCCGTTCGAAAGCGGGCGCGAGTCGGAGCGCTGCGCGGGTGATCAGGGAAGCGGCAGCGCGATGACGGTGACAGAGGACGGCTCGACGACCACGGACGAGGTCGTGTACGGCCCCGGCATCGACCCCGAGCGCCTGGCTGTCTGCCTCGGCGTGCTCGAGGAGCTCGACAAGCTGGAGGTCGACCACCCCGACGCCATCACGGTGCGCCGGGCCACGGCCGGCATCTACCGCACGGTCAAGCAGCGCCGCCGCCAGGACCGCCGGGCCGCCAAGACCGCACACGACAAGGCGGTCACCGAGGCCACCGCGACCGGCTCCGCCCAGCGCATCGACGACGAGACCGAGGGCATCCTGCCGTCGTCGGTCACCGAGGCCGGGAAGATCGCCGGGATACTCCAGCGCCCGCGCTCCTGCTACACCTGCAAGACGCGGTACGTGGAAGTCGACTACTTCTACCACCAGCTCTGTCCGGACTGTGCGAGTCTGAACCGGACCAAGCGCGACGCCCGCGCCGACCTGACCGGCAAGCGTGCCGTGCTCACCGGAGGCCGCGCCAAGATCGGCATGTACATCGCGCTGCGCCTGCTGCGCGACGGCGCGCACACGACCATCACCACACGCTTCCCCAAGGACGCCATCCGCCGGTTCAAGGCGATGGAGGACTCGGCGGACTGGATGCACCGGCTGGAGGTCGTCGGCATCGACCTGCGCGACCCGGCGCAGGCCGTCGCCCTGGCCGAGCGGGTCACCGAGGCGGGTCCGCTCGACATCCTGATCAACAACGCGACGCAGACCGTGCGCCGGCTGCCCACCGCGTACGCCGCCCTGGTCGAGGGCGAGAGCGCGCCGCTGCCCGCCGGTGAGCTCCCCGCCCACCACGTCATCGGCGCCTTCAACTCCGGCGCCGTGGACGGCATCGCCGCGCTGCCCGTGGGCACCAGCGGCCTGGACGCGCAGAAGGTCGCCGACCTCGCGCTCGTCGCCGGCAACGCCAGCGTCGCCCGGCACCTCGACGGCACCGCCATCGACGCGGGCGGTCTCGTCCCCGACGTCGTCGACAGCAACACCTGGGTGCAGACCATCGACCAGATCTCCCCGGTCGAGCTGCTGGAGACCCAGCTGTGCAACTACACGTCGCCGTTCATCCTGATCAGCGCCCTGCGCTCGGCGATGGCGGACGCCGCGAAGAAGGCCGCCAGCGGCCGTGCCTACGTCGTCAACGTCTCGGCGATGGAAGGCGTCTTCGGCCGCGGCTACAAGGGCGCCGGGCACCCGAACACCAACGCCGCGAAGGCCGCCATGAACATGGTCACGCGAACCAGCGCCCAGGAGATGTTCGACACCGACGGCATCCTCATGACCTCGGTCGACACCGGCTGGATCACCGACGAGCGTCCCCACTACGACAAGCTGCGCCTGGCGGAGGCCGGCTTCCACGCGCCGCTCGACCTGGTGGACGGTGCGGCCCGGGTCTACGACCCCGTCGTGCGCGGCGAGCAGGGCGAGGACGTGTACGGCGTCTTCCTGAAGGACTACGTGCCCGGCAAGTGGTGAACCGGCGGCGGAGAGCCGGTGGTCCGACGGGCCACCGGTGATCCAGCCTCCGAGTCGTGAGGTCACCGCCGTACCGTGTCCTGACGCACCGTCGGACGGCAGAGGTGAGGCCTGATCCTCAGTCGACGGCGCCGAGCCGCGAGTGCCGGGCCGCGACCAGCTCCAGTACGGTGCGCCAGTCCTCCAGTACCCCGGCGTCGAAGCCCGCGGAGCGGCCCTCCTCGGCGGCCAGGCGCAGTCGCAGCAGATCGTCGTCGGCGGGGCCGGTGGCGTGGGAGCACCCGCGCACCAGCCGGAACACCCGCTCGCCGAGCAGCGGGCGGACCGCGGTGGCCGCGCTGCGGGCGCGCCCGGCCTCGTCGCCCGGGCTCAGCACCGGTCCGATGCCGTGGACCAGCCCCGCCACCTGGAGCTCCTTGTCGGCGGGGCGGCTGCGGCGCAGCAGCGCGGCGGTTCGCAGCGCGTGCTGGTGCCGGCCTGCGTACAGCAGATCCATCAGCTCCTCGACGCTGCGCAGCTCCATGCGCCAGTCCTTCCGGGAGACGGCTGTTGCCCTCCGCCAGCAGATCATGGCGAGCTTGCGACCCGGCCAACGGCACTTGAACTGCGTCGCATGTAAGCCGAGTGGGTGAATCCAACCGTCGGGCGGGTGATGCGCAATGTGACAAATAGCGGCATATTGAGGGGCATTGGAGGGCAATCGACTTCCGATAGTTACACCTTGTTTGCACTCCCTATCGAGCGGACCTCCGCTCATTTGGTTAATCTGGAGGGCATGGACAGCAGTACGGGGTCCCACCCACACCCCTCGTCCGAACCGGCGCCACCGCGTCCGACCGGATTTCCATCCAGACCCGAGCGGGCGACCAGCACCGGAGCGCAAGCTGTCCGCTACGCCCCGAGGGTGACCCGACACATAAGGAGTGCGCGGTGACACCGGAGAAGACGAATCGCGACGAACGCCCCAAGGAACGCACGGAGCGCGGCCGCCGGCGGCCCGGAGAACTGGGCAGCCTCGACGTGTGGGCCCGCTCCGCCCCGATCCGCCTCGCGGGTTACGAGGACGACCTCGCCGAACCCCACATCCTGCCCAGCGTCGACTGACCCGCCGGGCCGGTTCGCCGCGATCGCCGCGCGCATGGGCGTGGCAGACTCACGCCCATGCTGATCAGAGAAGCCGCGGCCGGGGACTGGCCGCACATCTGGCCTTTCTGGCACCGGATCGTCGCCGCCGCCGAGACCTACGCCTGGGACCCCGGCACCTCCGAGCAGGAGGCGCGCGCCCTGTGGATGGGCCCGGCCAAGCGCGTCTACGTGGCCGAGGACCCCACCGGCACCGTGGTCGGCTCGGCCTACCTCACCCCGAACTACGGCGGCCCCGCAGCGGGCGTCGCCAACGCGGGCTTCATGGTCGACCCCGACCGCACCGGCCAGGGCATCGGCCGAGCCCTCGCCGAGCACATCCTGACCGAGGCGAAGGCCCACGGCTACCACGCGATGGTCTTCAACGCCGTGGTGGAGACGAACCCCGCGGTCGGCCTGTGGCAGTCCCTCGGCTTCACCGTCCTCGCCACGGTCCCGAAGGCGTTCGACCATCCCCGCCGGGGCAGGGTGGGGCTGCACATCATGTACATGGCGCTCGACCGGCCGGGGGAGTGATCGTGGCGCCGGACAGGTACAGCGCCGCCGACATCAAGATCGTCGAGGTCGACGAGCACGTACGGCAGAACCCCGCGATGTCCTTCGGCGTCTCCCGTGATCACCCCGGCCTGGCCACCCGGGTCCTGTGCGGCGTGCTGGCGGCAGGGCTCCATCCGGCGGCCCGCCTCGCCCCGGACCACACCCTGCGGATCACGGCCGAGATCCATGGAGACCTGGCCTTCGCCGTCACGGACGACGTGCCCGACGCCCTGAACGGGGGCGCGGACCGGCCGCGCCTCGGGTACTACGGAGCGCTGCTCGGTCCGGAGCGCTGGTTCAGCGCCGCCGCAGCGGCGCTCAGCACGCGGACCGTCGTCGAGGTGTGGCGGGACGGCCACGGCATCCGTCAGGAACTCGCGGGGATCCGCCCGGCGGAGGACCCCAGGAGTTTCGAGCCGCCCGCAGGGGCGGGTACGAGGGTCTCCTTCACGCTCGACCCCGCGTACTTCGCTCCCGGTGCGGTGATCACCACCGATGTAGGCGGCCTCGACCTGCACGGCCCCTACTGCGACGAGCCGCCCGGGCCGGGCGGTGTCACCCTGCGGGACCGGCGCGACGGGCGTGAGGTTCGCTACGCCTGACCTGCCAGGGGTGCCGTCCGCTGCCACGGGTGCAGGCTCTCCAGCTGTTCCGCCAGATCCAGGAGGGTCTCCTCCGTGCCCGGGCGGCCCACCAGCTGGACGGCGCAGGGGGCGCCGGAGGGGAGCGTGCCGAGGGGGATCGACATCGCGGGCCAGCCCGTCAGGTTCCAGGGCGGCGTGAAGGGGGAGTAGGCGGAGTTGGCCGCGATGTTGCGCAGCCAGCCGCGCTTGTGCCAGGGGGCGGCCTTGGGGGAGCGGCGGGCCAGGGCCAAGGTGAGCAGCACGTCGTGTTCGGCGAAGAAGGGGGTCAGCCGGGCACGGAGACGTTCGCGCTGGTCGCCGGTGCGGACCGAGGCGAGGAAACGGCGGCCCACGGCCGCGTGCACCTGGGTGCGCCGGGCCAGCCGAGCCGGGTCGAGGCCCGCCGCGTCCACCGCCGTACCCGCCGTCCAGTGCTGGAGCGAGGTGATGCTGAGGGAGAGCGGGTAGGGCGGCTCGGCCCGCCGGACCCGGTGCCCGGCCTTGGCCAGCACCCCGGCCGCCTGCCGGACCGCGTTCGTATACGGTTTGCTCACGCTCACGCCGGCGACCGGGCTGCGCAGGGCGACGGCGATCCTGAGCGGCGTCCGCTCCTCACGCCGGACGAACTCGGCGTCCGCGAGGACCGACAGCATCAGCCGCACATCCTCGACCGTCGTGGCCAGCGGACCGTTCTCCGACATCCCGAACCAGTCGCCGTTGCCGATCCCGGCCGGCACCACCCCGTGCCCCGGCTTCAGTGTGACCAGCCCGCAGTTGGCCGCCGGGATGCGCAGCGAGCCCATCCCGTCGTTGCCGAGCGCGATCGGCACCAGGCCCGCCGCCACCGCGGCCGCGCTGCCCCCGGACGAGCCGCCCGCGCTGCGGGAGGTGTCCCACGGATTGCGGGCGATACCGAACACGCCCTCCGTGGTGCCGAAGATGCACAGCTCGGGCACGTTCGTCAGGCCCACGACCACCGCACCTGCCGCCCGCAGCCGGGCCACCGTCACGTGGTCCTCGGCGGCCGGGGTGTCCGGGGTCGCGGCCGAGCCGTCGCGGTGGGACTCGCCACGCACCGCCAGGTTGTCCTTCACCGCCACCGGCACACCGGCGAGCGGCAGTTCGGCCAGATCGGCACGGGACGCCACCGCGTCCGCCTCCGCGAGCGCGGCCTCGGCCCGGACCTTCCGGAAGGCCCCGATCCGGCCGTCGAGCCGCTCGATTCGCGCGAGGTGCTCCGCCACCACGTCCCGTGGCGTGACCTCCTTCGCGCGTACGGCGGCGGCGATCTCGGCGGCGGTCCGGCCGGCCCAGCTGCTCACGGGCACTCCTCGGCTACTCGTCGGTATCAATCAGCGCGCACCGATCGATGAGCGTGCGTAGATCGATCAGGGTGCGTACGGAGAACTGTGCACGGTCGGGGGCCGCTCGTCGAGGGGGTGAAGTCCGCCATCGGAGTGGTCGTCCGATCGATGGGTCAAGTCGTATCGTTCATAAGCCCGTTGACGTGCCCGCCGCCCCGGCACGAGAACCGCGTCCGGCCGGGGAGGTCGTGCGCGGCCTCCCCGGCATCGTCTCGTGTCACGGGGTGACAGGGCGCTCGAAGAAGGTCTCCAGCACCACGGTGGCCTGCGTGCCGCTGACCCCCTCGATGGCGTAGATGCGGCGCAGCACGTCCTGGAGCTGCTGCGTGGTGGAGGTCCTGACCTTGACCAGGACCGAGGCGCTTCCGGCGATCACATGAGCCTCCTCCATCTCCGGAATGGCGGCGAACCGGTCGCCGGAGTCGCCCACCCAGCGGGTCGAGTCCACCATGACGAAGGCGAGCACGTTCCGTCCGATCGCCGCGGGATCGACCTCGGCCGCCGTCCGGCGGATGACCCCTCGCTCGCGGAGCTTGCGCACGCGTTCGTGGGTGGCTCCCGCGGACAGTCCGACGGTCTCGCCCAGTGCCGCGTACGGCCTGGTGGCGTCCTCCTGGAGGAGGACGAGCAACTGCCGATCGACGTCATCCACGGTATGCCCTTCGGTGAAGAACTTGATCTGCCGAATCTCATTCTGCATAGTGCTGATACGGCAGATCAACATTCGGACCGATGGTGAGGTTGACGGCATGCCCGGCGAGCGCCCGCAGTTGTACGAGACCCTCGATGACCGGTTCCGCACGGGCAGGTGCCAGGCGGGCGACTCGAAGCTGGAGACCCTCTACGAGGGCTGCCGCTGGGCCGAGGGTCCCGTCTACGTCCCGGCCGGGCGGTACCTGGTCTGGAGCGACATCCCCAACGACTGCCTGCTGCGCTGGGACGAGACGACCGGAAGGGTCGGCGTCTTCCGCTCGCCCGCCGGCCACCCCAACGGCAACACCCTGGACACCGAGGGCCGCCTGATCACCTGCGAGCAGGGCAACCGCCGCGTCACCCGCACCGAACACGACGGCTCGGTCACCGTGATCGCCGACCGCTTCCGGGGCAGGAGGCTCAACAGCCCGAACGACGCCGCCGTGCGCTCCGACGGCTCGGTCTGGTTCTCCGACCCCGACTTCGGCATCACCAGCGACTACGAGGGCCATCGCGCCGAGAGCGAGATCGGTGCCTGCAACGTCTACCGCGTGGACCCGGGCACCGGCGAGGTGCGGCTGGTCGCCGACGGCTTCCGCGGCCCCAACGGCCTCGTCTTCTCGCCGGACGAGCGCCGGCTGTACGTCTCGGACAGCAGGGCCAACCACATCCGCGTCTTCGACGTCCAGGACGACGGCACCCTCACCGGGGGCGAGGTCTTCGCGGAGTGCCGGATCGGCAACTTCGACAACATCCGCTTCGACGACGGGGGCCGGCTCTGGGCCGCCGCCATGGACGGCGGTGTGCACTGCTACGACCCGGACGGCACGCTTCTCGGCCGCCTGCTGGTCCCCGACGTCGTCGCCAACATCCGCTTCGGCGGCGCCAGGCGGAACCGCCTGTTCATCGCCGCCGACACGGCCCTCTACTCCCTCGTCATGTCGGTCACCGGCACGCCACCGCTGCCGACCGCTCTCTGAGGGAGCCGCAGCTCACCAGTACATGAGCGCGATCGAGCCGCTGCCCCAGGTGGAGTACAGGCGGGCCCGGGCCACATAGTTGTGGTCCTTGACGAGTTTCACCGCGAGGCGTCCGTTGCGGTCCTGCCCGCTGTCGTCGTCGGCGGCGACGTAGTTGAGTTCGCCGTCGACGCGCTCGAACAGGGCCAGGACGACATCGCTGTTGCCGAACGTGCCGATCTCGTAGTTCCGGGTCTCCGGCGGCACGATCTCGAAGTCGGCCTGATCCCCGGTGGTGAGCTGCAGTGGGGTCGACTGGAACGCCTCGAGCCGGGCCGGCTGGGCGACGAGCGGCGGGTACCACTGCAGGACGCGCTCCTTGTCCACCGCGGACAGGCTCAGTGTCTCGGGGATGCCGTTGCGGTAGGTCTCCGGGCTCACGATCAGTCCGGGCCCGAAGCTGTACTCCATGATGGAGTGGACGTCCCAGTCGGAGCCCGTGACCTCGTCCTTCGACAGCTTGCGCAGGATGTTCTCGAACGTGACCTCGTGGGGCCAGTTGTTGGGCGGTCCACCGAGGTCCTCGTAGACCTTCGCCTCGTTCCACACGATGCCCGCGAACGGGTTCTGGTGCTCGTGGGCGAAGCCGATCGCGTGCCCGGTCTCGTGCTCCGCGGTGGCCCTGCCGTACGGGGTGGTCAGGTCCCAGCCGAAGGTCATGGTGGCTTCGTTCGTGCCGATGAGCAGATTGTCCCGGCCGACGTACGACGCGGAGCCGTCGCGCTCCCGGAACGCGATACGGATCTCGGACTCGCCGGGATCGGCGACCTCCTTGAAGTCCAGCCCGATCCCGAGGCTCTTCCAGGTCTGGAAGGCGCGCCGGACCTCCTCCAGCTGCTCCGGGCCTCCGATGTCACCGCCCTGGTCGAGGAAGGCGTAGTGCAGGACCGTGCCGTTGACCCACTTGGCGCGGACCAGCAGGATCGCCCTCGACCGGCCCGGGCTGAGGTCCGGGCGCAACACGGGCTGGGTCTGGGGTGGTTGGGCGCAGTAGCGGGGCGTGGTCGTCCCGCTCGCGGACGGTGCGTTCATGACGGCTCCCCTTCAAGTGCGTGTCTGTCACCGCGAGGGCGAACACGCACCGAGCCGTCGGCCGGCGGCCGGGCGGAGTAGGAGGTCGGCGGCAGGATTCCGATCGCCACCACGGTGCTGCGGTTCCTGGCGAAACGCCCGGCCTGGATATCTCCAGCATCTTTCCGAACGCGGAGTTCCGCAAGTGTCGAATGGTTAGATACCGTAGGAAACCGGGCTGTTGAACAGTGAAGCACTGTTTTCTCATGCCGGCCGCGCGGTCCCGGTGCTGCCGCGCCCCGTGAGCCGCGGCACCGGCACTCCCACCGCCCGTGCCGCCTCCCCGTCCAGCAGCGCCATCAGCTCGCGTGCCGCCGTGCGACCGAACTCGGCGCTGTCCCGGGACAGGGCGGACAGCCGGGGCGTGACCATGCGGCACAGCGCCGAGTCCTCCCAGGACACGACCGACACGTCCTGCGGGACACGGAAACCGAGGTCGGCGGCCGCCGCGAGACCGGCCACGGCCATCACGTCGTTGTCGTAGATCAGCGCGGTCGGGGGAGGGGAGCCGCCGAGCACCCGGCGGGTCACGGCGGCGCCCTCCGTGTCGGAGTAGTCGGTGGTCACCGAGCGGACCTCGGTGAGGCCGCGGCGCCCCGCCTCCGCGCGCAGCGTGGCGATACGGCGCTGGGTGTGCGCCAGGGTGGGCAGGCCCGCGATGTGGACGATCCGCCGGTGGCCGAGCGCCGCCAGCTCGTCGACCACCGACGCCATCGCGCCGGCGTCGTCCGCCCACACCGTGGACAGCCCGGGGTGGCGCACGTCGGGTGCGCCGCCGATCACCACGGCGGGCAGGCCCAGTTCGTCCAGCAGGTCGGGGCGCGGGTCCTCGGCGCGCGGGTCGACCACCAGGACGCCGTCCACCCGGTGCTCCGCCCACCAGCGCCGGTAGACCGCGCACTCGTCGGCCACGTCCTGGGCCACCTGGAAGAGCAGGCCCAGATGGCGCTCGGCGAGCACTTCCTGGATGCCGGAGACGAGCTGGAGGAAGAAGGAGTCCACGCCCAGGGTGTCCGCCGGGCGGGCCAGGACGAAGCCGACCGTGGCCGCCCCCTCGCCGGAGAGGGCGCGGGCCGCCGTGCTCGGACGCCAGCCGAGCTGCTCGGCGACCCGGCGGACCCGGGCACGGGTTGTCTCGGAGACACCGGGGCGGTCGTTGAGGGCGAAGGAGACCGCGCTCTCGGAGACTCCGGCGCGGCGCGCGATGTCCTTCATGGTTGGTCGGCGCGCGGGGGATCGCTTCTCCGGCAACGCTGGGCCCTCCATTCCGTGCGGCCGGTCGCGGCCAACTGCTAATGCGCTTGAGCGCACTTACCCTAAAGCGCATTAGCGATCGGCGGCAATAGGGTCAACGCACCTCTGTGAGCAGGGGTTTTGAGCCACTAATGACTTTAGCTGGGTCGAATCCATTGACTCCTCACGGAATCGCTGGGCACAGTCTGGCCCGGCACCTTCCGCCTCATCCCCCTGCATCCCCTGCTTCCCGCCGCATCCCACTGCAAAGGAGCCCAGCCGCCGTGCGCATCTCCCGCAGAACCTTCGCCGCCGCTGCCGTCGCCCTAGTCCTGCCGCTCAGTGCCTGCGGCTCGGGCGGGGACGGCGGCGGCTCGACCGACGCCTCGGGCAAGGTCGAGGGCGACATCACCTTCCAGACCTGGAACCTGCGCGCCAACTTCAAGCCGTACTTCGACGGCCTCATCGCGGACTTCGAGAAGAAGTACCCCGGCACCCACGTGAAGTGGATCGACCAGCCCGCCGAGGGCTACGCCGACAAGATCAGCGCCGACGCGGCCGGCGGCACCCTGCCCGACGTGGTCAACGTCTCCCCGGACCTGGTCGCCCCGCTCGCCGAGGCGGGCCTCGCCCTCGACCTCGACAAGGCCGCGGGCAAGTACAGGTCCGAATACCTGGACGGAGCCTGGGCCAGCCACCGGGTCCCCGGTCTGAACGGCACGTACGCCTTTCCGTGGTACCTGAACACCGGCCCGCTCTTCTACAACAAGTCCCTGTTCAAGAAGGCCGGACTCGACCCCAGCGCCCCGCCGAAGACCTATGACGAACTCTTCGCGGACGCGCTGCAGATGGCGAAGAAGAGTGACGGCAAGGTCGCCACCCTCGCCAACGTGCCCACCGTCGAGGACTTCGGCCGGTACGGTGTGCAGCTGATGAACAAGGAGGGCACCGGCTTCGCCTTCAATGACACCAAGGGAGTCGAACTCCTCACCAAGTACAAGGAGCTGTACGACGCCAAGGCCCTCGATCCGCAGGCCCTGACCGCAACTCCGGAGTCCTCCGGCAAGAAGTTCCTCACCGGGGCCGTCGCCATGAACCCCGGCAGCGCGCTCGACCTCGGCAACTTCAAGAAGCAGGCGCCGAACCTGTACAGGAACATCGGGATCACCGACCAGATCACCAGCACCGGGCACGTCAACATGTACGTGATGGGCGTGATGGTCAACTCCCGCACCAAGCGCACCCCCGCCGCGGTCGCCTTCGCGCACTTCGTCACCGACGCGCGGAACCAGATGTCCTTCGCCAAGAAGGTCGCCATCTTCCCGAGCACCGCGGGCTCCCTCGACGACCCGTACTTCACCGAGGAGGACGGCACCGACGAGACGCGCGTCCGCATCGCAGCGGCCAAGTCCCTGAAGAGTGCGGTCAATTACACACCGGTGCTGTTCAGCGAGCAGATGAAGACCGCGCTGCGCAACGAGGTCGCCAAGGCCCTGCAGGGCAAGGAGAGCCCCAAGACGGCTCTTGACAACGCTGTCAAGGCCTGCGACCAGCTCCTGAAGCAGCAGGGCTGATCCGGTATGGCCACTCCCACCGCGCCGTCCCGGGTGCGGCGGCAGCTTCCCACCAGCCCCTGGCTGTTCGCCGCCCCGGGACTGCTCATCACGGGCGCCTTCGTGCTGTACCCGTTCGTGTCCACCGTGGTGAACTCCTTCACCGACCGCCGCACCCTGATCCCGGGCCGCTTCGTCGGACTCGCCAACTTCCGCGAGCTGCTCCACGACGACATGTTCTGGACGGGCCTGCGCACCAGCACGCTGTACGTCGTCGGGGTCGTACCGGCCCTGGTGATCCTGCCGCTGCTGCTCGCGCTGCTGGTGCAGAAGAACATCCCCGGCATCACCTTCTTCCGGTCCGCCTTCTACACCCCGGTCGTCGCCTCCATCGTGGTCGTCGGTCTGATCTGGGTGTGGCTGCTGGACGAGCGCGGCCTGGTCAACTCCCTGCTGGAGACGGTGGGCATCGGGAGGGTCGGCTTCCTCAGCGACCAGTGGCTGCTCCTGCTGAGCGCCATGGCCGTGACGGTGTGGAAGGGCCTCGGTTACTACATGATCATCTATCTGGCCGCGCTGGCGAACGTACCGCGCGAGCTGCACGAGGCCGCCGCAGTGGACGGCGCCGGACCGGTCCGCCGCTTCCTCACGGTCACCGTGCCCGCCGTGCGCTCCACCATGGTGCTGGTCGCCGCGCTCTCCTCGGTCGCCGCGTTCAAGGTGTTCTCCGAGGTGTACCTGATGGCAGGCCCGAGCGGCGGCCCGGCCGGCGAGGACACCACCCTCGTCATGCTCGTCCAGCGCACCGGCACCGGCCTGACCGGCCGCGTCGGCTACGCCTCCGCGCTCTCCGTCGTCGTGTTCGTCGTCACCGTCGCCCTGATGCTGCTCGTCCTGCGCGCCGACCGGAGGGAGGAGACATGAGCGTCCTGGAGAAGGTGCGGCCCAGCCAGGAGCCCGCCGTCGTCCGCGAGCCGCGTGTCACCGACCAGCACGGCCGCCGCATCCGGAAGTGGGAACTGGTCCTGCGCTACGCCCTGCTGCTCGCCGTACTGGCGCTCACCGTCGGCCCGTTCCTGTGGCAGCTGTCCACGTCCCTCAAGGGCCCCACCGAGGACATCTTCAGCTCGCCGCCGAAGTTCCTGCCGGGCCGTCCCACCCTGCACAACTACGAGCGGGTCTCCCGCACCATCCCCGTGTGGGACTACGCCCTGAACTCGCTGAAGGTCGCGAGCGCGAGCGTGGTGACCAACTGCGTGGGCTCGGCGCTCGCCGGGTACGCCCTGGCGCGGCTGCGCTACCGCGGCCGGGGCGTGGCCACCCTGGTCTTCGTGCTGGCGATGCTCGTGCCCGTGGAGGGCATCATCATCGCCCAGTTCACGACCATGCGGGAACTCGGCCTGAACGACACGCTCATCGGGGTCGTGCTGCCCGGCTCCATCGGCGCGATGAACGTGCTGCTGATGCGCAACGCCTTCCGGAACCTGCCGTACGAGATCGAGGAGGCCGCCTACGTCGACGGCGCCGACGTCTGGCAGCGGTTCTGGCGCATCGCGCTGCCGTCGGTGAAGGGCACGCTCGCCGTCGTGGCGATCTTCGCCTTCATGGGCGCCTGGGACGACTTCCTGTGGCCGCTGATCGTGCTCAGCGACCCCGACAAGTTCACCCTGACCATCGGCCTCAACTATCTGCACGGCACCTTCGCCAACGACGAACGCCTGGTCGCCGCCGGCACCGTCATCGCCGTGGCCCCGCTCATCGCCCTGTTCGCCTGTCTCCAGCGGTACTTCTTCCGCGGGGTCGGCGAGGGGGCCGTCAAGGGCTGAGCGCCGTACCCGGCCGAGTCCCGTATCCCTGCCGAGTCCCGTACCCCCGCAAGGACACACCGCATGCCTCCTGCCGTGCGCTTCGGCGTCAACTACACGCCCAGCGAAGGGTGGTTCCACCACTGGCTCGACTTCGACCTCGACTCCGTACGCGCCGACCTCGACGCGATCGCCGCCCTCGGCCTGGACCACATCCGCGTCTTCCCGCTGTGGCCCTACTTCCAGCCGAACCGCACCCTGATCCGCCCGCGCGCCGTGGAGGACCTGGTACGACTGGCCGACGCGGCGGGCGAACGCGGCCTCGACGTCAACGTGGACGGACTGCAAGGGCACTTGAGCAGCTTCGACTTCCTGCCCGCCTGGACCCGCACCTGGCACCGGCGCAACCTCTTCACCGACCCGGACGTCGTCGACGGCCAGGCCGCCTACCTGCGCACCCTCGCCGCCGCGCTCGCCGACCGGCCCCACTTCCTCGGCATGACCATCGGCAACGAGGTCAACCAGTTCGCCGCCGGACCCCACCCCGACCCCGACCGGATCACGGCCGAGGACGCCGAGCACTGGCTCACCCGGCTGCTCGCCGCCTGCGCCGAGGGCGCCCCGGACCGGCCGCACCTGCACGCCTCGTACGACGCCGCCTGGTACCAGGACGACCAGCCCTTCACCCCCGGCCACTCGGCCCGCCTCGGCGCCGTCACCGCCGTGCACTCCTGGGTGTTCAACGGCACCGCCCAGCGCCACGGCCGTACCTCCGTACCGGCCGAGCACCACGCGGCCTACCTGGTCGAGCTGAGCAAGGCCTGGGCCCGGGAGCCGCACCGGCCCGTGTGGCTCCAGGAGGTCGGCGCACCGGCGCCCCTCGTACCCGCCGAACACGCGGCCGCCTTCACCGAGGCGACCGTGGCGAACGTCCTGGACTGTCCCGACCTGTGGGGCGTCACCTGGTGGTGCTCCTACGACGTCTCCCGCGAACTGGCCGACTTTCCCGAGCTCGAGTACGGGCTCGGGCTGTTCACCAACGACCGGCGGCCCAAGGACACCGCGCGCGTGCTGGCCGACGCGGCACGTGCCCGCCGCGAGCCCCCCGCCGTGCGCGCCACCGCCCTCGTCGTGCCCGCCGACCCGGCCCACCGCTCCCGCTGCGCCCCGGGCGGGCCCGTCTTCGACGCCTTCTTCCGGCTCGTCGCCGACGGCGCCCGCCCCACCACCGTCCTCGACACCCGCGCGGACGACAAGGAGCACCTCGCCGCCCGCGGCATCACCGAAGTCGTCGCTCCCGAACAGGTACTCCCTACTCCACAAGGAGGAACTTGCTCGTGAACCCCACCAGACGCACCATCCTCGTCGCAGGGGCCGCCGCGGCCCTGCTGCCCACGCCCGCCCTCGCGGTCCCGCGTCCCAGGGCGGCGGCCGGCCCGCCGTACGCCTCGTACTGGTACCCGGACTCCCTGCCCTCCGGCAGCCCCGGCGCCGGTATCACCTGGCGCAGTCTGAAGGCCTGGCGCGCCGCCGACGATCCCGATCTCGCCTTCAACGCCGCGTCCGTGCCGCTCGCCGCCCGGTTCACCCCGACCCCGGCGAACATCACCGCCCGCTCGGGGCAGGCCCGTATCCAGTCCCTGGTCTCCTTCGGGCCGACCTCCGCCAACCCCTCGCAGGGATCGGCCACAGCCGACTACTACGCCCTCACCCACTGGGCCTACCTCGACGAGCTGGTGTTCTGGGGCGGCTCGGCGGGCGAGGGGCTGATCCTGGCGCCGAACGCGCCGATCGTGGACGCGGCCCACCGGCACGGCGTGCCCGTCCTCGGCAACATCTTCCTGCCGCCCACCGCCTACGGCGGTCAGCTCCAGTGGACCCGCGACCTCGTCCAGAAGGACGCGTCCGGACACCACCCGCTCGCCGCGCAGCTCGTCGCGGTGGCCGCCGCCCATGGCTTCGACGGCTGGTTCGTGAACGCCGAGACCGGCGGCGGGAACACCGCGCTCGGCACCGCCATGCTCGGGTTCGTGAAGGAGCTGAAGGCGCTCGCGGCAGCCGAGGGACAGCGGGTCACCTGGTACGACGCGATGACCGTGAACGGGACGGTCAGCTGGCAGGGCGCGCTGAACAGCCAGAACCAGGCCTTCTTCCAGGCCGCCGACGACATGTTCGTCGACTTCCGCTGGAGCGCGGCGACCCTGGCCTCCTCGGGGACCAGGGCGGACCGACTTGGCCGTAGCCGCTACGAGTTGTGGGCGGGCGTCGACGTCGAGTCGAACGGGTCCGACTCGACGGTGAACTGGGACGCCGTCGTGCCCACCGGGAAGACGCACATCACCTCGATCGGCTTCTACCGGCCCGAGTGGACCCGCAACCACCTGCCCACCGGGCAGCGCGCCCCGGGGGACTTCCACGCGGCCGACGACCGGTTCTGGACCGGGCGGTCGCTCGATCCGACGCGGCCGGACGGGACGGATCCGTGGCGGGCACCCGCGGTGTCGGTGGCGGACCGGTCGACGGTGTCGTCGGTGCCGTTCGCGAGCGTGTTCAACACCGGGCACGGGCTGCGGTGGTACGAGGAGGGGACCGTCACCTCCGACGCGCCCTGGAACCACCTCGGGCTGCAGGACCGGCTGCCGTCGCGGCGGTGGGCCGTGCGGACCGAGGGGCGGCGGCCGGCGGTGTCCTTCGACTTCGCGGACGCGTGGCGGGGCGGGAGCAGCGTGCTGGTCGCAGGTGAACCGGATCAACCAGTGGTGGTGGACCTCTACGCGACCCGGCTGGAGGTCGGTGCAGGCACGGTTGTCGAGCTGACGCACCGGACCGACGCCGGCACTGTGAACGTCGAGCTGGCCGTCGCCACCGCCGAACCGAGTGGCGCCGGTGCGACACCGCCGTACACCTATCTGCCTGTGAACTCGGTCAACACCGAGGGAGGGGCGGCTGTGAACTCGGTCAACACCTGGCAGACGTCGACCGTACGGCTCACCGGGCCGGCCGGCACGATCCACGCCCTCGGCGTCCGCCTCACGGCACCCGACGGCGGCGCCGTGCGCTGGCGACTGGGCGGCCTGGCCGTACACGACACCGCCCCGGTCCCGGCCGCCCCCGCCGACCTGCGGATCACCGCGGCCTCCGGAGGCGACCTCCGCTTCGCCTGGAGCGCCGCACCCGCCCCCGTCGACGAAGCAATGGCGTCAGCCACACGCCACTACGAACTCCACCGCGTCCTGCCCGACGGCACCCGCCGCTTCCTCGGCGGCACCTGCCAGCGCGCCTACTTCGTCGCGGGCCTGCAACCCGCACCGGGAGAGACGGCCGCACGATTCGAACTGCGCTCGGTGGGGGAGCTGTACAACGCCTCGACCCCCGTGACCGTCACCCACACCTGGTAAGCACCCGGAACCCAGCAGGGAGCACCCCGCATGCATGACGACCGCAACCTGGTCGAAGCCCGCCTCCGGCGCGTCCTCGACGAACGCATCCGTCCCGCCGTGTACCCCGAGTCCGTGCCGCTGCAGGTCGCGGTCTGGCACGCGCCGGGAGAGCCCGTGCCGGTCGCGGAGGGACTGGCGGCCGAGCCCGAGCCCATCGAGGTGGGCGCCCGGTGGGGTGCTCCCTGGGGGACCAGCTGGTTCCGGGTCACCGGGACCGTGCCCGAGGCCTGGGCCGGCCGGACCGTCGAGGCCCTGCTCGACCTCGGCTTCGACGAGAACATGCCCGGCTTCCAGTGCGAGGGCCTGGTCCACCGGCCCGACGGCACCCCGGTGAAGGGCCTCAACCCGCGCAACCAGTGGGTGCGCATCGGCGCGCCCGTCGAGGGCGGGGAGGAGGTGCGCCTGCACATCGAGGCCGCCTCCAACCCGGTCATCCTCGACTACCACCCCTTCCGGCCCACCCTGCTCGGCGACAAGGACACCGCCGGGCACGAACCGCAGTACACGCTCACCCGCATGGACCTCGCCGTCCTCGACGAGACCGTCTGGGAGCTGGTGCTGGACCTCGAGGTGCTGGGCGAGCTGATGGCCGAGCTGCCGGTGGACTCCGCGCGCCGCTGGGACGTCCTGCGCGCCGTGGACCGGGCCCTCGACGCCGTCGACCTGCAGGACGTGGGCGGCACGGCGGCCGCGGCCCGGGCCCGGCTCGCCGAGGTGCTGGCCGCCCCCGCCGTGCCGTCCGCGCACCGGATCAGCGCGGTCGGACACGCGCACATCGACTCGGCCTGGCTGTGGCCGCTGCGCGAGACCGTGCGCAAGGTGGCCCGTACGACGTCCAACATGACCGCGCTCATCGAGGACGAGCCGGAGTTCGTCTTCGCCATGTCGCAGGCACAGCAGTGGGCGTGGGTGAAGGAGCACCGGCCCGAGGTGTGGGCACGGGTGAAGAAGGCCGTGGCGGAGGGGCGGTTCGTACCGGCCGGCGGGATGTGGGTGGAGTCGGACACCAACATGCCCGGCTCGGAGGCGATGGCCCGTCAGTTCGTGCACGGCAAACGGTTCTTCCTCGACGAGTTCGGCATCGAGAACGAGGAGGCCTGGCTGCCCGACACCTTCGGCTTCGCCGCCGGGCTCCCGCAGATCATCAGGGCGGCCGGCTCCAAGTGGCTGCTCACCCAGAAGATCTCCTGGTCGCAGACGAACAAGTTCCCGCACCACACCTTCCAGTGGGAGGGCATCGACGGCACCCGGATCTTCACCCACTTCCCGCCCGTCGACACCTACAACTGCTCGATGAGGGGCAGCGAGATCGCCCACGCGGCACGGAACTTCAAGGACAAGGGCAGGGCCCGGCACTCGCTCGCGCCCAGCGGCTGGGGCGACGGGGGCGGTGGCACGACCCGCGAGATGATCGCCAAGGCGGCGCGGCTGCGCGACCTCGAAGGCTCCGCGACCGTCGTCTGGGAGACACCCAGGGCGTTCTTCGAGAAGGCCGAGGCCGAATATCCCGAACCCCCGGTCTGGGTCGGCGAGCTGTACCTCGAACTGCACCGCGCCACCCTCACCAGCCAGGCCAGGACGAAGCAGGGCAACCGGCGCAGCGAGCACCTCCTGCGCGAGGCCGAACTCTGGGCCGCCACGGCAGCCGTACGCACCGGATTCCCCTACCCCTACGAGGAGTTGGACCGGATCTGGAAGACGGTCCTGCTGCACCAGTTCCACGACATCCTGCCCGGTTCGTCCATCGCCTGGGTGCACCGTGAGGCCCGGGCGACGTACGAGCGGGTCGCCACGGAGCTGAACGGCATCATCGAGGCGGCCCAGCGGGCACTCGCGGGTGAGGGGGAGACGCCCCTGCTGTTCAACGCGGCTCCGCACCCCGGCGCCGGGGTCCCGGCCGGGGGCGCGGCGACGCCGCGGACGGACGGCGCGACCACGCTCGCACCGCGCCCGGAGGGCGGCCACGTCCTGGACAACGGCCTGCTGCGGATCGAGATCGACGCCCAGGGCCTTGTCGTCTCCGTGTACGACATCGAGGCCGGCCGCGAGACCGTCGCCCCCGGCGCCACCGCGAACCTCCTCCAGCTCCACCCCGACTTCCCGAACATGTGGGACGCCTGGGACGTGGACGAGTTCTACCGGAACACGGTCACGAACCTCACGGACGCCGACTCCGTCACGGCCGGCGAGGACGGCGAATCCGTGCGGATCGTCCGCTCCTTCGGGACCTCCCGCGTCACCCAGGCGCTCACGCTGCCGCCGGGGGAGCGGCGCCTGGTGCTGGACACCGAGGTCGACTGGCACGAGACGGAGAAATTCCTCAAGCTGGCCTTCCCGTTCGACCTGCACGCCGAACGGTACGCGTCGGAAACCCAGTTCGGGCACTTCCACCGCCCCACCCACACCAACACCTCATGGGAAGCTGCCAAGTTCGAGGCCTGCAACCACCGCTTCGTCCACCTCACCGAACCGGACTGGGGCGTCGCCGTCGTCAACGACTCGACGTACGGCCACGACGTGACCCGGACGGTCCGCACCGACGGCGACCGCGGTACGACCACCACGGTGCGGGTCTCCCTCCTGCGCGCCCCGCGCTTCCCCGACCCCGAGACCGACCAGGGCGTCCACCGCTTCCGGCACGCCCTGATCCCCGGTGCCCGCATCGCCGACGCGGTCCGCGAGGGCTGGCGGATCAACCTGCCCGAGCGGCGCACGACCGGTGCAGGTGAGGTCGCCCCGCTGGTCACCGTGGACAACGAGGCGGTCGTCGTCACTGCCGTGAAGCTGGCCGACGACGGCACCGGGGACGTGGTGATCCGCTTCCACGAGGCCCACGGAGCCCGAGCCCGGGCAACCCTGACCGCCGCCTTCCCGTTCACCGACCTCACCGTGACGGACCTGCTGGAACGACCGGGCGGGCAGGGCGAGCCGCCGGCGCGGGACGGTGAGCGAATCGCCGTACGGTTGCGGCCGTTCGAGCTGATGACGCTGCGGCTGCACAGGGCCTGAGTCCCGGCTGCCGTTCGGGCCGCCGGTTCGGGCCCCTCTGGGCGGGCCCGAACCGATCACGGGCGGATCACGTCCGGCGGCTCGTCCGGGACCCGGTCACCTACTGATCTGCGTCCGCAACCACTCCTCCACCTCACCCACATGCGCGGCCGCGGCCGCTCGCGCCGCCTCCGGGTCGCGGGCGGCCAGGGCGCGGTGGATGGCGGCGTGTTCGCGACGGGTCCGGGTGAAGGCGCCCTCCTCCTGGTAGCCGCGCCAGACGCGGGCGCGGAAGGTGCGGGAGGACAGGCCCTCCAGGATGGCGGCCATCGTGTCGTTGCCCGCGGCGGCCGCGATCTCGCGGTGGAAGGCCAGGTCGTGGGCGAGGATCTCCTCGGGGTCGTCGGTGGCGTTCATCGCCGCCAGGTGTCTCTCCACCTCGGCGAGCCGGTCGTCGGTGATGCGGGCCGCGGCGAGTGCGGTCGCCGTGGATTCGAGGATGCGGCGCACCTCCAGGAGTTCCACCAGCCGTGGGCCCCGGGACAGGTCCGCGACCACGCCGAAGGTCTCCAGCAGGTCGCCGGCCTCCAGTGCGGTGACGTAGATGCCGGAGCCGTGCCGGGCCTCCAGGACGCCCATGACCGTCAGCGCGCGGATCGCCTCGCGCATCGAGCTGCGGGAGATGCCCAGCCGGGTCGCCAGGTCGCGTTCGGTGGGCAGTCGCTCGCCCGGCTCCAGGCGGCCCTCGGCGATCATCGCCTTGAGCTGCTCGATGGCGCGCTCGGTCACCGTGCCCTTCGGTGGGGCTTCCTCGTCCACGCCGCTCCTCCCGTCGCTGGGTGCGTCGCAGTCTAGCCAGGACAGTGGTCCGACCACTACGCACCGGAGAGCGGAAAATATGGCGCCGGAGGGTGTTCTGGCGCCCAAGTGGTCTGATAAGTATCCAGGCATCTGCTCGACCACCCTCGACGAGGAGCCGCGAGATGCCCGTCAGAACAGCGCGGAAGCAGAACAGGTCACGTATCACCGGCGTGGCGGCCCTGGCCGCCTGCGCCTCGCTGCTGCTCACCGCGTGCGGCAGCACCAAGGACACCGGCGCGTCCGGCGCGGGAGGCGGAGGCGGCTCCGGCCGGGTCGGGGTGATCCTGCCCCTGCTGACCTCGCCGTTCTGGCAGTCGTACAACGACTACGTGCCCAAGATGGCGAAGTCCGAGGGCGTCGACGCGCTGAAGACGGTCAACTCCAACAGCGATCCTTCACAGCAGATCACCGACATCAACAACGAGCTGAACCAGGGTGTGAAGGGGCTGGTGGTCGCGCCCCTGGACAGTGCCGCCATCCAGGCCGGGCTCGACCAGGCCGAACGCAAGGGCGTGCCGGTCGTCGCCGTGGACGTCGCGCCCGACAAGGGCAAGGTCGCCATGGTCGTACGCGCCGACAACGTCGCCTACGGCGAGAAGGCATGCGACTACCTCGGACAGCACGTCACCAGCGGCAAGGTCGTGCAGATCATGGGCGACCTCGCCTCGGTCAACGGCCGCGACCGCTCCGAGGCCTTCCGGGCCTGCGTGAAGAAGAAGTACCCGAAGCTGAAGGTGCTGGAGATCCCCGCCAAGTGGGAGTCCGACACCGCGGCCGCCAAGCTGGACACGCTCCTCAATGCCAACCCCGACATCAAGGGCATCTACCTGCAGGCCGGTGGCGTGTACCTCGCGCCGACCCTGCAGACCCTGAAGGCGAAGAACATGCTGAAGACGGCCGGCCGGACGGGCCACATCGTCATCGTCTCCAACGACGGCATCCCGCAGGAGTTCGACGCCATCCGCCAGGGCCGGATCGACGCCACCGTCTCCCAGCCCGCCGACGCCTACGCCCGGTACGGCATGTACTACATCAAGGCGGCGATGGCGGGGAAGACGTTCGAGCCCGGTCCCACCGACCACGGCTCGACCATCGTGAAGCTGCCCAGCGGCATCCTCGAGGACCAGCTGCCCGCGCCCCTGGTCACCAAGGAGAACGTCGACGACCCCAAGCTCTGGGGCAACACGGTCAAATGAGCGTGCCTCTCGTCGAAGCCGCGGACATCGTCAAGCGGTACGGTCCCACGGTCGCCCTCGCCGACGGCCGGCTCACCGTCCACCCCGGTGAGTCCCACGCCCTCGTCGGCCGCAACGGCGCGGGCAAGTCCACGCTCGTCAACGTCCTCACCGGACTCCAGGCCCCGGACGAGGGCACCGTACGTTTCGACGGCGAGCCCGCACCCGCGCTCGCCGACCGGGACGCCTGGCGCCGCAAGGTCGCCTGCGTGTACCAGAAGCCCACGCTCGTGCCGCAACTGACAGTCGCCGAAAACCTCTTCATGGCGGAGATCCACGCCGCCAAGCCGACCGGGCTGAGCTCCAGGGGCGGCCGGGGGTCCGGGGGCTGTCCCCCGGATGGACACAGCGTCAACCGGCAGCCGCTCCGGCGGGGCTTCATCAGCTGGCGCCGGCTCAGGTGTGCGGCCGCCGACCTGCTCGCCACCTGGGACGTCCACGTCGACCCCGAGGCCCGCACCGCCGACCTCAGGGTCGAGGACCGTCAAATGGTGGAGATCGCCCGGGCGTTGAGCTTCGGCGCGCGGTTCATCGTCCTGGACGAGCCGACCGCCCAGCTCGACAACCGGGAGATCGAGCGGCTGTTCAGCCGGATGCGCGCCCTGCAGGACTCCGGGGTCACCTTCCTTTTCATCTCGCACCATCTCCAGGAGGTGTACGAGGTCTGCCAGACGGTGACCGTCCTGCGCGACGCCCGCTGGATCACCACCGCCCCCGTCGCCGAACTGCCGCGCGCGGCACTGGTGGAGGCCATGGCCGGGGAGGCCGTCGCCGAACGGGCGGCGACCGTGCGGGACGCGGTGGCCGACGACGCGGCGGTCGTCCTGGAAGCGCACGGGCTGACGTCGGAGTCGTACCAGGACATCGACCTCACCGTCCGGCACGGCGAGGTCGTCGGACTCGCCGGCTCCAGCGGCAGCGGGAAAACCGAGCTGGCCGAGTCCCTCGCCGGACTGCACACCCCGACCGGCGGCACGGCCCGGCTCGACGGCAGGCGACTCCCGTTCGGCGACGTCCGGGCCGCGCTCGGGGCCGGTGTCGGCTGCGTACCCCGGGACCGGCACGAACAGGGACTCGTGACCGGGATGAGCGTCGGCGACAACGCCACCCTGAGCGTCCTCGGCCGCCTGGGCCGCCACGGCTTCGTCGGCACCCGGCACAGACGCGCTGTCGCCACCGACCTGATCGAACGCCTCGACATCCACGCCGAGGGCCCCGACCAGCCCGTCTCCGACCTCTCCGGCGGCAACGCCCAGAAGGTCGTCATGGCCCGCGCCCTGGCCTCCGACCCGCGGCTGCTCGTCCTGATCAACCCGACCGCGGGTGTCGACGTGAAGTCCAAGGAGTCCCTGCTGGCCCGGATGGACAGTGCCCGCGAGGACGGCACCGCCGTGCTCGTCGTCTCCGACGAGCTCGACGACCTGCGCCGCTGCGACCGTGTCCTCGTCCTCTTCCACGGCCGGATCGTCGCCGAGCACCCGGCGGGCTGGCACGACCACGAGCTGATCGCCTCCATCGAAGGAGTGGACCATGGCTGACGGATCGACCATGGCTGACGGATCCTCCACGGCTGAAGGAGCGGACCATGGCTGACACCAAGGCCCCGCCGCTCACGCCCGTCAAGGACCACGGCTCCCGCTCGGCCAAGGCCGTCCTGCTCCGCCGCGCCCGTGAACTCGCCCTGGTACCTGCCCTGTTGCTGCTGACGGTGCTGGGCGCGTTCGTCAACGACTCCTTCCTCACCGAGCGCAACATCATCTCGATCCTCGGCGCCTCCGCGGCCCTCGCCATGGTGGTGCTCGCCGAGTCGCTCGTCCTGATCACCGGCAAGTTCGACCTGTCGCTCGAATCGGTGGTCGGCATCGCCCCCGCCGTGGGCGCCCTGCTCGTCCTGCCCTCGGCCCAGTCCGGCTGGGGCACCGAGTGGCCCACCGCGCTCGCCCTGGTCGCGGTCCTCGTCGCCGGCGCGGCTATCGGCGCCCTCAACGGCATCCTCGTGGTGAAGTTCCGGCTCAACGCCTTCATCGTCACCCTGGCGATGCTGATCATCCTGCGCGGGCTGCTGGTAGGCGCAACCAAGGGCAGGACGCTGTTCGGGATGCCCGACGCGTTCTTCACCCTCGCCACCACGACCTTCCTGCGCGTCCCGATGTCCGTGTGGCTCGCGGCGCTCGCCTTCGCGGTCACCGGGCTCCTCCTGCGCTACCACCGCGTCGGCCGCGCCCTGTACGCCATCGGCGGCAACGCGGACGCGGCCCGCGCGGCCGGTATCCGGGTCGAGCGCGTGATGCTCGGGGTGTTCGTCGTCGCCGGCGCCCTCGCCTCCGTCGGCGGCCTCCTGCAGACCGGATACGTCGGCGCGATCAGCGCCAACCAGGGCAACAACATGATCTTCACCGTGTTCGCGGCGGCCGTGATCGGCGGCATCAGCCTGGACGGCGGCAAGGGCACCATGGCCGGCGCCCTCACCGGCGTTCTCCTGCTGGGCGTCGTACAGAACCTGCTGACCCTCGCGCAGGTGCCCTCGTTCTGGATCCAGGCCATCTACGGCGGGATCATCCTCGTCGCCCTCATGATCGCCCGCGTGACGACGGGCCGGGCCCAGGACTGATCCCGCCCCGACCGTCCCCCCGACCGAAAGGACTTCAGTGTCCGAGGCCCCCGCCCGCATCACCGCGGTCGACACCCACGACATCCGTTTCCCCACCTCGCGCGAGCTGGACGGCTCCGACGCGATGAACCCGGACCCCGACTACTCGGCGGCCTACGTCGTCCTGCGCACGGACGCCGCCGACGGGCACGAGGGGCACGGGTTCACCTTCACCATCGGGCGGGGCAACGACGTCCAGGTCGCCGCGATCGACGCGCTGCGGGGACACGTGCTCGGCCGCCCGGTCGAGGAGGTCTGTGCCGACCCCGGCTCGCTCTTCCGGGACCTGATCGCCGACAGCCAGCTGCGCTGGCTCGGCCCCGAGAAGGGCGTGATGCACATGGCGATCGGGGCCGTAGTCAACGCCGTCTGGGACCTCGCCGCCCGCCGGGCCGGCAAGCCCCTGTGGCAGCTGCTCGCCGACGCCGAACCGGAGTGGCTGGTCAGTCAGATCGACTTCCGCTACATCACCGACGCGCTCACCGCCGAGGAGGCCCTCGGCCTGCTCAGACGCGGCAGCCAGGGCGCCTCCGACCGCCGGGCCCGGCTGCTGGAGCGCGGCTTTCCCGCCTACACGACCTCTCCCGGCTGGCTCGGCTACGACGACGACAAGCTCACCCGGCTCGCCGCCCAGGCCGTCGCCGACGGCTTCCGGCAGATCAAGCTCAAGGTGGGTGCCGATCTGGCGGACGACGTACGGCGCTGCCGCGTGGCCCGTGCCGTCGTCGGGCCGGACGTCCGCCTGGCCGTCGACGCCAACCAGCGCTGGAACGTGGACGAGGCGATCGCCTGGACCAAGGCGCTCGCCGAGTTCGCCCCGTACTGGATCGAGGAGCCCACCAGCCCCGACGACGTCCTCGGCCACGCGGCCATCCGCCGCGCGGTGACACCTGTCAAGGTCGCCACCGGCGAACACGTCCACAACCGCATCGTGTTCAAGCAGATGCTCCAGGCCGGCGCCCTCGACATCGTGCAGATCGACGCGGCCCGCGTCGGCGGGGTCAACGAGAACCTCGCGATCCTGCTGCTCGCCGCCAAGTTCGGCGTCCCCGTCTGCCCGCATGCCGGCGGGGTCGGCCTGTGCGAACTCGTCCAGCACCTCTCGATGTTCGACTACCTGGCGGTCTCCGGCACCACCGAGGACCGGGTCATCGAGTACGTCGACCACCTCCACGATCACTTCCTCGCCCCCGTGGTGATCCGCGACGGCCACTACACGGCCCCCACCACGCCCGGCTTCTCGGCGGCCATGCGCCCCGAGTCCATCGCGCGGTACACCTACCCCGGCGGCACCTTCTGGGCCGCCGACCCCGACACGCAGAAGGGACGGGCGGCATGAGCGACTTCGCGGGTCTCAGAGCCCTGGTCACCGGCGGTGCCTCCGGGATCGGCCGGGCCACGGCCCACCTCCTCGCCGGACGCGGCGCCCAGGTCGCCGTGCTCGACCTGGACACGTCCTCGGTGGACAAGCCCCTCCTCGCCCACCGGGCGGACGTCAGCGACGACACCTCGGTGCGTACCGCCGTCCAGCAGGCCGCCGAGGCCCTCGGCGGCCTCGACGTCCTGGTCAACAACGCCGGCATCGGAGCCCAGGGCACCGTCGAGGACAACGACGACGAGGAGTGGCGGCGCGTCTTCGACGTCAACGTCCTCGGCATGGTCCGCACCGCCCGCGCCGCGCTCCCGCACCTGCGCCGCTCCCGGCACGCGGCGATCGTCAACACCTGCTCCATCGCCGCCACCGCGGGCCTGCCGCAGCGCGCCCTCTACAGCGCCACCAAGGGCGCGGTGTACTCCCTGACCCTGGCCATGGCCGCCGACCACGTCCGCGAGGGCATCCGCGTCAACTGCGTCAACCCCGGTACCGCGGACACCCCCTGGGTCGGCCGACTGCTCGACGCGGCCCCGGACCCCGCCGCCGAGCGCGCCGCCCTGGAGGCCCGCCAGCCCACCGGACGGCTCGTCTCGGCGGCCGAGGTCGCGGGCGCCATCGCCTACTTGGCCAGCCCCCTCTCCGGCGCCACCACCGGCACCGCCCTCCCCGTCGACGGCGGTATGCAGGGCCTCAGGCTGCGCCCGGCGGCCCGGTGAACCGCCTGGGGCGCAGCCGGGTCGAGGTCACTCCGCTGGGCTTCGGCGCCGCCGGCATCGGCAACCTGTACACCCCGATGGACGACGAGCAGGCGTACGAGGCCGTACACGCCGCCTGGGAGCGGGGCATCCGCTACTTCGACACCGCGCCCCACTACGGCCTCGGCCGGTCCGAACGGCGCCTGGGCGCCGCCCTGCGGGCGTACGACCGGGCCGCCTACACGGTCTCCACGAAGGTCGGCCGCCGCCTGGAACCCGCCGACGCCACCGGAGACGACCTGGCGAACGGCTTCGCCGTCCCCGCCGACCACCGCCGCGTCTGGGACTTCGGCGCCGACGGCATCCGCCGCACCCTGGAGGCGAGCCTGGACCGGCTCGGTCTCGACCGGGTCGACGTCGTCTACCTCCACGACCCCGACGACCACGCCGAGCAGGCCTTCCGCGAGGGCTATCCCGCCCTGGAGAAACTCCGCTCGGAGGGTGTCGTGGGCGCGATCGGCGCGGGCATGAACCAGGCGGAGATGCTCACCCGGTTCGTCCGCGACACGGACGTGGACGTGGTGCTCTGCGCGGGCCGGTACACCCTGCTCGACCGGAGCGCGGCGGCCGAGCTGCTGCCCGAGGCCGCGTCGCGAGGGGTGTCGGTCGTCATCGGCGGTGCCTTCAACTCGGGCCTGCTGGCGGATCCGACCCCCGAGTCGACGTACAACTACACCCGGGCACCGCAGGAGATGCTCGACCGAGCCCTGCGCCTGAAGGCGGTCGCCGGCCGGCACGGCATCACCTTGCGTGCCGCCGCCCTGGCCTTCTGCGCCGCGCACCCGGCCGTGGCGAGCGTCCTGGCCGGAGCCCGCTCCGCAGCCGAAGCGCACGACTGCGCCGAGCAGTTCGCCGCGCCCGTGCCGTCCGCCTTCTGGCAGGAACTGCGTGACACCGGTCTGCTGCCGCCCGAGGAGCCGTCATGAGAGTCGCCCTGCACACCAAGGTCCGCACCGACCGCATCACCGACTACGAGGCGGCCCACCGCGAGGTCCCGAAGGAACTCACCGACGCCATCCGCGCCGCCGGAGCCACCTCCTGGACCATCTGGCGCAGCAACACCGATCTCTTCCACTTCCTGGAGTGCGAGGACTACGGCCGGCTCCTGGCCGCACTCGAAGAGCTGCCGGTCAACGTCGCCTGGCAGGCCCGGATGGCCGAGCTGCTCGACGTCGTGCACGACTACTCGCAGGGCGGCGCCGAAGCCGGGCTGCCCGTTGTTTGGGAGCTGCCGTGACCGTCGACGCCCACCATCACGTCTGGGACCTCTCGGTCCGTGACCAGGACTGGATCCGAGGCCCCGAACTCCAGGCGCTGCGAAGGAACTTCACCCTCGCCGACCTGGAACCGGAGGCACGGGCGGCCGGCGTGGACCGCACCGTGCTGGTCCAGACGGTCACCGTTCCCGAGGAGACCCCCGAGCTGCTGGCCCTGGCGGCCGGACACGACCTCGTCGCGGGCGTGGTCGGCTGGTCCGACCTCACCCGCCCCGACCTCGCCGACGAACTGGCCCGCCTGCGCGAACTCCCCGGCGGTTCCTGCCTGAAGGGCGTCCGCCACCAGGTGCAGGGCGAGCCCGACCCCCAGTGGCTGCTGCGGGCCGACGTACGGCGCGGCCTGGCCGCCGTGGCCGAAGCGGGCCTGGTCTACGATCTCGTGGTCCTGCCCCATCAGCTCCCGGCCTGCGCCGAGGCGGCCGCGGACCTTCCTCAACTGCTCTTCGTCCTGGACCACTTGGGAAAGCCGCCCATCGCCTCCGGGGAACGCGAGCCCTGGGCCACGGCCCTGCGCGCCCTGGCCGGCCTCCCCAACACCGTCGCCAAACTCTCCGGACTGGTCACGGAGGCCGACCCCGCTTCCTGGGCGACCGACGACCTGCGCCCGTACGCGGAGACCGCCCTGGAGGCCTTCGGCCCCGACCGGCTCATGTTCGGTTCCGACTGGCCGGTGTGCACGCTGGCCGCCACCTACACGCAAGTCCACGACATCACGGGGGAGCTGATGTCAGGTCTCGGCGCGGCCGAGCGGACCGCCCTGTACGAGGGCACCGCCGGCCGGGTCTACGACCTCTGAGCCGTCCGGGCCAGCCGCGTGGGCGGCAGCCAGTCCCGGACGTACACCCGCTCCCAGCACGCTCCTGTCTCCCGCAGCTCCTGCCAGGTGGTGTAGCGGTAGCGGAAGAGACGGGCGCGGACGAAGCGGGGCGGGGTGTCCGGCGGGAAGGGTGAGCGGCGCAGGAGCTTCAGGGTGTCGCGGTCGTTCTCCAGCAGCCGCTCCACCAGGCCGCCGAACCAGTCGCCGGCGTAGGCGGGGGACAGCGCGGCGAACCACATCAGCCAGTCCAGACGCAGATGGTAGGGCGCGAACTGGCGTGGCCAGTGCCGGGGATCGCCGGGCTTCCCCCTGAACTCGTACTCCCGCCACTCCGAGTCCTCCCGCGGCATGTCGTCCAGCGTGCCCTCGACCACCACCTCGTGGCGGATCCGGCTGACGCTGCCGAACGCGCCGTAGGTGTTCACCAGGTGCAGCGGGTCGAAGGAGCGGTTCATGACCTGGCGCCGGGAGATCATGTTCGTCACCGGGTGGTAGCTCAGGCAGACCAGCACAGCCGCGACCGCCAGCACCACGATCTCGTACCAGAGCGGTGCCGCGGGCGCGGACGGTGCCGTGGCGGGCAGCCGCAGTGCCGACAGCGCCAGCACGATGGTGATCCAGTTCAGCCAGGAGAAGTTGCCCGACAGCACCAGCCACAGCTGGGTGACGATCATCAGCGCGGCCGCGGCCGAGGCGATCGGCTGCGGGGTGAACAGCAGCACGGGCACGACCAGCTGGGTGAAGTGGTTCGCGGCGACCTCCACCCGGTGCAGCGGTTTCGGCAGGTGATGGAAGAACCAGCTCAGCGGGCCCGGCATCGGCTGCGTCTCGTGGTGGTAGTACAGGCACGTCAGCTTGCGCCAGCACGCGTCGCCCCGGAGCTTGATCAGCCCGGCGCCGAACTCGACCCGGAACAGGATCCAGCGCAGCAGGAACAGGACCACGATCGGCGGCGCGACCGCGTCGTTGCCCAGGAAGGCGGCCAGGAAACCGACCTCCAGCAGCAGCGACTCCCAGCCGAACGCGTACCACGTCTGGCCCACGTTGACGATCGACAGGTACAGCGCCCACGGCACCAGCCACAGCAGGATGCCGCTCCACAGCGGCAGCAGCGAGTCCGCACCGGCCAGCAGGGCCGCCGACACCGCGCAGCCCGCCCAGGCACACGTCGCGAAGAAGCGGTCCGAATAGTGCAGCTGGAACAGGCTCGGGGCGCGTCTGAACGGGATCCGCGCCGTGTAGCGGGGGATCGGCAGCATGCCGCGCTCGCCCAGCAGGGCCCGGAACTGCAGGGCGGCCACCAGGAACGCGACGAGGTACAGGCCGGCCAGGGCCCGCTGGAAGACCAGTCGGCTCAGCCAGTACTCGGGTGCGGTGAACCAGTACACGGTGGTGCGCTCCTGCCTCCATTGTGGCCGCCGCGACGACGGTGTCCCGGCGGTGCCCGTCACTCCAGGTACCGCGTGTGCTCGTGTGCGTAACCGCCGCAGCTGGGAGCCAGCGGTCGAAGAATCGGACAAACCCTGGCAAGGTGGCCCCATGGCTGATCGGGCAGCGAGTGCCCTGTCACTCCCGGAGGACTGGCCCGTCCACCCGGATCCGATCCTGGCGCTCAACCGTATGGGCAGCTTCGACTGGGACCTGGACACCGGTCTGTTCAGCATGGACGCCCAGGCGCACGAGATCTTCGACCTGCGCCCCGACGAGTACGACGGCCACCCCGAGCACCTGTCCGTACGGGTCCCCGCCGCGGAGGGCCACCGCCTCGACCTCCAGGTCGCCCAGGCCATCAAGGACGGCCGGGAGAACTACGGCGCGTACTTCCGCGTCCGGCGCCGCGACGGCACCCTGCGCTGGACCCACACCCAGGGCTACATACGACGCGACGACACGGGCCGCCCGCGCCGGATCATCGGGATCATCCGGGACGCCACCGACGAGCTGGGCGAACGTGTGGTCCGCCGGGACGCGGCCGGGCAGCACGCCGCGCGACGCGACCAGACAAACGTTGTCCAGATCGCCACGGCCGCCCTCGCCCACGCCCGTACCGTCCAGGACGTCATCGACGTCGTCACCGATGTCCAGGGCCTGACCCTGCTCGGCTCCACCAGCCTGGTCCTCGGCCTGGTCGAGGCCGGCCGCATCCGGCTGGTCGCCGAGGGCCCCACGGGCACCTACGTGCCCGGCACCCGCATCACCCGGATCGACGAGCCCTACCCGATGGGCGAGGCGGTGCGGACCCTCAGCCCGTGCTTCATCGAGTCGGCGGAGGAGTTCTCCGAACGTTTTCCCATCCTGTGGCCGCACATCACGGACATGCACATCACCTCCGCCGCCTATCTGCCGCTGATCGCCCAGGCCCGCCCGATCGGCGCGATGGGCCTGCTCTACAACGACCGCAGCGGCTTCTCGCCCGAAGAGCGCAACGTCCTCGTCGCCCTCGGCAGCAGCATCGCGCAGAGCCTGCAACGGGCCATGCTCTACGAGCAGGAGAAGGACCTCGCCCAGGGCCTCCAGCAGGCCATGCTGCCCCGTACCATCCCGAGCGTCCGCGGGGCCGACGTAGCCGTCCGCTACCGCGCCGCCACCGCCGGGGGCGCCCTCGGCCGGGACATCGGCGGGGACTGGTACGACCTGATCCCGCTGCCCGGCGGCCGGGTCGGCGCGGTCATCGGCGACGTACAGGGCCACGACACGCACGCGGCGGCGGTGATGGGGCAGCTGCGGATCGTGCTGCGCGCCTACGCCGCCGAGGGACACACCCCGGCCACCGTGATGGCCCGCGCCTCCGTGTTCCTGCACGAACTCGACACCGACCGCTTCGCCACCTGCCTGTACGCGGAAGCGGACCTGGCCACCGGGGTGGTCCAGGTGGTCCGTGCCGGACACATCGACCCGCTGGTCCGGCACGCCGACGGCAGCTGCCGCCGAGTCCCGGTCGAGGGCGGGCTGCCGCTCGGCCTCTCCGCCGAGTTCGGCCGGCTGGAGTACCCCGTCTCCACCCTCGAACTCGATCCCGGCCACACCCTGCTGCTGTGCACCGACGGGCTGGTCGAGCAGCCCGGCTCCGACCTCGACGACGGTCTGGACGCCCTCACGGACCTCGTCGCCAAGGGCCCGGACGAGGTACGCGATCTCGCCACCCGGCTGATCGAGGTGGCCGAGGAGCGGGGCGGCGACGACGACGTGGCCCTGCTCCTGCTACGCCGCCGCGCCCCCGAGGCCCCGCGGCCGGGCGGCCGGCTCCGGCAGCACGTGGCCCCCGGCGACCCGGAGGCTCTCAGCCAGGCCCGGCACATGATCTGTGCCGCGGTCCGCTCCTGGGGCGCCCGGGACCGGGCCGACGAGATCGAGCTGGTCGCCGACGAACTCATCACCAACGCCCTGATACACACCGAGGGCTCGGCGATCGTCACCCTGCGGGTCCTCGAGGGCAGCGGCCGCCGGCTGCGCGTCGAGGTCGAGGACTCCTCCAGCGCCCTGCCGCGCCGCCGCGACGCCGGGGAGGACGGGGTCTCCGGGCGCGGACTGCTGCTCGTCGACCGGCTCGCCGATGTCTGGGGCGTGGAGGCGCGCGGCGGCGGCAAGTGCGTGTGGTGCGAGTTCCTGGCGTGCGAGCACACCTGACCACAGGGGCCGCGGATGGCAGTCTGGACCTATGCCGGAACTCCCCGAGGTGGAAGCCCTCAAGGACTTCCTGACCGAGAACCTGGTCGGCCACGAGGTCGTACGGGTGCTGCCCGTCGCGATCAGCGTCCTGAAGACGTACGACCCTCCGCTCGGCGCGTTCGAGGGCAGCGAGGTCACCGCCGTGCACCGGCACGGGAAGTTCCTCGACATCGAGGGCGGCACCGGCCTGCACTTCGTCACCCATCTGGCCCGCGCGGGCTGGCTGCAGTGGAAGGACCGGCTGCCGGACGGCCTGCCGCGCCCCGGCAAGGGTCCCCTCGCCCTGCGTGCCGCCCTGGAGACCGGCGCGGGCTTCGACCTCACCGAGGCCGGCACCCAGAAGAAGCTCGCCGTGTACATCGTCCGTGACCCGCGGGAGGTGCCCGGCGTGGCCCGCCTCGGTCCGGACCCGCTCGCCGCCGACTTCGACGAGGACCGCTTCGCCGCTCTGCTGAAGGACGAACGGCGCCAGATCAAGGGCGCCCTGCGCGACCAGAGCCTGGTCGCCGGGGTGGGCAACGCCTACAGCGACGAGATCCTCCACGCGGCGAAGATGTCCCCGTTCAAACTCGCCGCGTCCCTGAGCGCCGAGGAGACCGAGCGGCTCTACGCGGCGCTGCGCACCACCCTCACCGAGGCGGTCGAACGCTCCCGGGGCCTCGCCGCGGGACGCCTGAAGGCGGAGAAGAAGACCGGCCTGCGCGTGCACGGCCGCACCGGCGAGCCCTGCCCGGTCTGCGGCGACACCATCCGCGAGGTCTCCTTCAGCGACTCCTCGCTCCAGTACTGCCCGACCTGCCAGACGGGGGGCAAGCCGCTGGCGGACCGGAGGATGTCGCGGCTGCTGAAGTAGCCGGCGCGTTCACAGGTATTGGGTCACGATGTTGTAGGCGATGCTCATGAGCACGGTCAGGACGAAGACCGGGATCGCGCAGCGCTTCGCCGCCAAGGTCATGGAACGCGTGGCACTCTTCGCCCCCGGGGTGTAGCGCTTGCGCCGCGCGCTGAGGTCGCGTCTGGCGAACGCACCGAGGACGAGCGCCGCCGTCGCGGTGATCAGGGCGGTGATGAGGGCGGGGATCAGTCCGTGGTGGTGGGCGGACCCCGCGAATGTGTTTTCCGTCGGTTTCGTCCTGAGGGCTTCCTCGGCGTTCACCGTCGCCACGATCGCCACGATCCAAGTGATCACCGAGGTGACGGCGAGGGCCAGGGCTGCCGCCGCCAACGCGGGGGCGAGCAGGGGTCTGGACTCGGGCCGGTGCGTGAGGCCCGGCTCCTTCCCCTCGCTGCCCCTGGGCTCGCTGTCGGGCGGCCTCTCGGGCGGTGGCGGCACCACCTCGGCCTCGACATGGACCACGGCCTCGTCGGCGACCCCCTTCAGCATGATGTCGCCGGTAAGACGTCCCTCGGTGGACGTGTCGACACCGACGGTCAGGACGTCGGCGGACTTCTCGACCCGCAGCCACTTGCCCGTGGCCTGGGCCACACACTGGCGGGCCAGGGGGATGCCCCGCAGGGTCACGGACTGCTGCGGCACGCCGGCACCTCGGGGCACCCGGCCGAAGTCCAGGCGGGCCGGGGAGGGCTCGAGGCGGGCGTCCTGCAGGGCGCCGAGCGCCTCGTCCGCGACCTGCCCGGCGTCCTCGCGGACCACGGCCTCCAGGGCCTGGCGCGCCCCTTCGGCGATGGAGAGGTTCCCGCTCCGCATCCGCACGTGCAGGTCTCGGACGGCGCCGCGGCGGGCGAATTCGTCCCTTCTCCGCAGGGCGTCCTGCACGCGAGAGGGGATGGGGGTGGGCTCGAGCACGATGGGATGGTGCCGGCTGTGGGCCACCTGCATGCGCCCCTGCATCTGGACGGTCTTGCTCGGAGTCTGGTTCGGGTTCCGGTCCTGCACATGCTCGTGGATGTAGTCGTACAGCTCGTCGAGACAGATCTCACCGTCGTGGTCGAGGTCGGCGTCTCCCGACTTGAGGCCCTCCACCACCGCGTGGGTGAACACCGACGGCAGCGCGCCGCTGCCCTCGGTGAGTTCGTCGCCCTCGAAGGCGAACTCCATCGAGTTCGATGCCGTGATGACAGCCCAGCCGCGCCCCCCGCTCGGTTTCTCTCCCGCGAAGTGGTCGAGGACGTTCATGTCATGGGACGCCTTCATGGAAGCCCCCTTGGAGAAGGCGCCTCCGTAGCAGCAGTCGAGAAACAGCGCGGTGCGGCCCGCCAGCGTGCGGGACATGCACCGGTGGACGAAATCGGCCGAAACTCCCGTTGCCTCCAGCAAACGGTGCTCGGTGTCGGCGGCGGCGAAGTACAGCTCGCCCGATTCGTTCTTGATCCCGTGGCAGGAGAAGTGCAGCACCAGGGTGTCGTTGCGGCGGCGGTCCTTGAAGAAGCCTTCGATGCGCTTGCGCATGGCCTGCCCCGAGGCGTTCCTGAGCACATCCACCTCGAAATCACCGATCTGCGGATTGCGCAGGACTCCGGAGAGGGCGTCGGCGTCGTGTCCCGGCGCTCTCAGCTGCTTGAGGCCCTGATCCTCGTACGTGTCGTTGGCGATGATCAGTGCGTGCCGGGACTCGCTCATGTCTAGGTCCCCACCGCGGAATGCTTCTCGAGGAAGATCCTCACAGCCTCGGCCACCTGCGCGTCCGTCGCCGCCGAGATCTCCAGCGTGTCGCCGTCCAGCGTCAGGGTCAGTGACGGGCGCTCGTCACCGAACCGGCCCAGCCAGTCACGGATCACGCCGACCACCTGGCTCAGCCCGGTGAGGGATTTGCCCAGGCCCACCAGCAGGGAGCCGACCAAGGCGACGTTCAGGCATCGTGCCCCGGGCGGGACCTCTCCGGCGGGGGCGGCCCGGACGTCCTCGACCACGCCGAGGTCGAGCAGCTCCTCGCGCAGATAGCCGGTCAGCCGCGCCACGCGCTCGGCTTCCGCGCCCTCTTCGGAGAGGCAGATCAGCACTTGGTTCTCCACCGGCCCAGCCCCTTCGCTCGTGCTCCCAGGGGCGACGTGGAGCGCTCCAGCCGGTGGCTCCACGTCTTCGTCTACAGTCTCTGCCCATGGCCGCGCGACAGCAAATCCGTTGCCACGCAACGTGATTGACGCTTCAACGAGGCATTCAGCCGACGTCGAGCGACACCAGCGGCTGTCCGTCCGCGGTGCGCACCTCGTAGCGGGCGATCTCGTCGGGATGCATGGTGGAGCCGGCCGTGGTCGTGGTCATGCCGGCGTCGTGGGCGGCCACCTTCCAGCCGCTGACGACCTGTTCCGAGCCGTCGTTGCCGATGACGACCAGCCGGCAGGAGTGCGGCCCGGAGCCGTCCTTCACCTCCAGCCGCATCCGGCTGCCGGAGTATCCGTCCTCGGTGGTGACCTGCGCCCACACACCCGTCTTCGGGTCGGTCGCCGCGGTGACCTTGGCGGTGGGCTCCTCGTGTCCGGCGTAGGCCATGAGCCCCGGTCCGGCCACGGCCAGCACCACCGAGGCGGCCAGGCCGTACAGGAAGCGACGGCGCCGTGCCCGGTGCCGGTGTACCAGTTCGCCCATCAGCCGGTCGAGCAGTCGGGGACCGGGCTGGGCCATGGGGTGCACGAAGCGCGGCGTGGAGCGGCGGTACAGCATCAACTGCCGTGCCGTGGGACCAAATTCGGTCACCTGTGCCGCGCACTGAGGGCACTCCATGAGGTGGTCCTCGAAGCGGAAGGCCTCCGCCTCGTCCAGCACGCCGAGCGCGTACGCGCCGACGTCGCGATGCCTTTCCAGGGACCTCATGCCGAATCCTCGTGCCTATGGGTGTGGGTGGGGTTACTCCTTGCTCCCATCCGTACGCAGCGGACAACCGAATCACTCAAGACACACACCGAATCGTGACCAAGAGATTCGGAGCCGCCCGGCCCGCGGATTGGTCTGAATTCCAGACGGCTCAGAAAAGATGGATCGCCAGGTGTCCGAGAGGCAGTCCGAGCCGCCAGGCCGGGGTCCACACCTTCGGCCCGTCGTCCTCGCCGAACACCGAACCGCCGCCGGGCACCGCGTCCAGGTCGGGCGCCAGCAGCTCGGTCTCCTCCAGCCAGCGCCAGGCCTCGGCCGCCAGTGCCAGGTCCGGCGACGGTGCGGCGGCCCCGGCCTCCTCGCCGGCCAGCTGCGCCATGCGCTCGCGCACCCACTCCTGCCACGGCTGGTCGTACGCCGTCAGTGACAGCCAGGTCTCCAGCTGCGAGATCACCCGGATCCCGGACAGCTCGCCGTCGGTGTCGGAGAGGAAGACGGTCAGCGCCAGCGCGTCCCGGCCGGCCCGGAACTCGAAGGACGTCGGCGGCATCAGGTCGCCGGTGCGCAGCAGCTCGTCGGCGATGTACTCGGCGTACAACCAGGCCATGGGAACGGCCAGTTCACCGCCGCCGGTGCCGTCCGTGCTCTCGTGCCCTCTGTGCAGCATCCCTTCCTGCCTTCCTCCGGTGCGTGCGTGTCGCCCGAGACCCTGGACCCAGTGCGGGCGGTCCCCGTCCGGAACACGGATGAGGACAGCTGATTGCCCGAACGGGGGTCACAGCAAGGCGCTTTACCGAGGTTTGACCCAGCCTTCGGTTTCACCGCAGGTCGGTCGCGTAACCCGGAAGGACCCTACGCAGGGCGCGCAGGGCGTAGTACGCGCGGGACTTCACGGTACCGGGTGGAATTCCGAGGGTTTGCGCTGCTTCCGCCACACTGGCCCCGCGGAAGTACACGAGTATCAGGACGTCACGGTGCTCCGGCGTGAGTGTCTTCACAGCCTCCCGGACGTCGAGCGTCGCGGCGGCCCGCTCGGCGTGGTCGGCGGTCACCCGCGCGTTCTCGGGCACCTCGTCGCCGACCTCGGGCGGCCGTGCCTGCCGGGCCCGCCGCGCGTCGATCGCCAGGCGCCGGGCGACGGTCAGCAGCCAGGGCCGTACCGAGTCGAAGTCCTCGGCGTGCAGGGCCTCGGGGTGCTGCCAGGCGCGCAGCAGGGTCTCCTGCACGAGGTCCTCGGCGCGCTGCCGGTCCCCGTCGCTCAGTCTGAGCAGCAGCGCGAACAGGGGGCCGCCGTGCTCGCGCTGGAGCGCGGCGAGCTCGTGCTCGGCGGTCGTCGTCCCGTGGGTGAGTGCGGTTCCGGCCGTCATGGCCGTATGGCAGCGCAGGGTGCCGCCGGGGGACAGGAGGCGCACACGGCTCTGCGACGGACGGTCGATCGTGTCGCCGAACGGTAGGCGAGGGGTGGTCCGGGAGCGCGCCGGGCGGCGCCGGATGGGCTAATTCAGGCACCCGGACTGTTTGCGCGACGGGCTGGATTCATACCCATATGCCCGTAAAAACCTTGTCTGTAAATACGACGTCGACAGATGCGGCGTCTGCAGAACGACGATCCCGGGGTGAGCTGATGATCGGACGCAGCAAGCAGGTGGTGCTGGCCCTGACCGCCCTCCTCGCCGCCGCTGCCGCCTGTCAGAACCACGAGCGGCAGGAGCTCGCGGTCGGCGGCCGCCCGGCGCCGTCCGCCGACCGCGGCTTCACCCTCGTCGCCTCCGGCGACGTGCTGCCGCACACCTCCGTCATCGACCGGGCGCGCTACGACGCCGGCGGCGCCGGCTACGACTTCCGCCCGATGCTCTCCGGCGTCGAGCCCGTGGTCAGCGGCGCCGATCTGGCGCTGTGTCACATGGGGACCGTGTACGGCGCCGACGGCGGCTACAGCGGCTACCCCGTCTTCAAGTCCCCGCCGCAGATCGCCCAGGGCCTCGCCGCGACCGGCTACGACGGCTGCTCCACCGCCTCCGAGCACGCCCTGGACGACGGCGCCCCCGGCCTGCAGCGCACCCTGGACGCCATGGACCGGGCCGGCCTCCGGCACGCCGGGACTGCCCGCACCCAGGGCGAGGCCGGCTCGGTCACGATGCTCCGGGCGGGCGGGGCCCGGGTTGCGCACCTGTCGTACACCTACGGCACCGACGACCGCCCGATGCCGCCCGGACAGCCCTGGGCCGTCGCCCTGATCGACCGGAACCGGATGATCGCCGACGCCCGGGCCGCCCGGACCGCGGGCGCCGACGTGGTCGTCGTCTCCGTGCACTGGGGCACCGAGTGGCAGGACGACCCCGACCGGCTGCAGCTCGCTCTCGCCCGGCAGCTGACGGCCTCGACGACCAGGGGCCGCCCGGACATCGACCTGATCCTCGGCACCCACGCCCATGTCCCGCAGGCGTACGAGAAGGTCAACGGCACCTGGGTGGTCTACGGCCTGGGCGACCAGATCGCCGGCGAGATGTACAACGACAGGGGCGTGCAGGATTCGCGCGGCAACGACTCCACCCTCGGCCGCTTCACCTTCGCCCCGCCCGCCCGTCACGGCGACCGCTGGCAGGTCACCAAGGCCGAGTTCATCCCGCAGATGTACGACCTCGACTCCGGCCGGGTCCGTGACCTCAATCAGGCGATCTCCGACGGCGCCGAGCTGGAGGGAGTGCGCGACCGGATCAGGGAGGTCGTCCTCAGCCGCGGGGCCGCCGACGACGGGCTGGTCATGGGGGAGTGATCACTCGGCGGGCCGCGGCCGGGCCAGCGCGGAACGGCGGTAGGAGTAGCCGAAGTAGACCACGCAGCCGATCAGGAACCAGACCACGAACCGCACCCAGGTCTGCCACTGCAGGAACGTGATCAGCCAGATCGAGAAGACGACACCCAACGCGGGCACGAACGGCATCCACGGGGTCCGGAAGGTGCGCGGCAGATCCGGCTGCCGGTAGCGCAGCACGATCACCGCCGAGCACACCACCACGAACGCCAGCAGGATGCCGATGTTGGTCAGCTCGGCCGCCTCGCCGATCGGCAGGAACCCGGCGATGACCGCCGAGGCCGCCCCGACGATCCACGTCACACGGGTCGGCACGTGCCGCGTCGGGTGCGTCTTGGCGAACCAGAGCGGCAGCAGCCCGTCCCGGCTCATGCTGAACCACACCCGGGTCACGCCCAGCATGAACGTGAACATCACCGTGAGGATGCCGATGATCGCGCCCACCGCGATCACGTCGGCGAGCTTGTCCAGCCCCACGGACTTGAACGCCGACGAGAAGCCGCTCTCCGGGTCGATCTCCGTGTAGTTCTGCATGCCCGTCAGCACCAGGCAGGCCGCCACGTACAGCACCATCGAGATCGCCAGCGAGTAGATGATCGCCTTGGGCATGTGCCGCTGTGCGTCCTTCGACTCCTCCGCCGCGGTCGACATGGCGTCGTAGCCGAACACCGCGAAGAACACGGTCGCCGCACCGGTGAACGCCCCGCTGATGCCGAACGGGAAGAACGGGTGGTAGTTCGCGGTGTTGATGTGGAACAGGCCCACCGCGATCACCACCAGCACCACCAGCACCTTCAGAGCGACCACGAACGTCTCGAAGCGGGCCGCGGTGCGGATGCCCATGTTGAGCAGCCAGGCGATCAGCAGACACAGCGCGGCCGCGAACAGGTCGACCCGGTGCCCGTGCCCGGTGCCGGGCGCGCCCAGCATCCAGGCGGGCAGATTGGCGCCCATCTCCTCGACCAGGAAGCCGAAGTATCCGGAGATGCCGATGGCGACCACGGCCACGATCGCCGTGTACTCCAGCAGCAGGTCCCAGCCGATGAACCAGCCCGCGAACTCGCCGAGCACCGCGTAGCCGTACGTGTACGCCGACCCCGCCTTCGGGATCAGCCCGGCGAACTCGGCGTACGACAGCGCCGCGCAGGCGCTCGCCAGACCGGCGATGAGGAACGACACCAGCACCGCGGGCCCGGCCGTCTCGTGGGCAACCGTGCCGGCCAGGGTGAAGATGCCCGCCCCGATGATGCCGCCGATACCGATCGCCGTGAGCTGCATCAGCCCGAGCGACCGGTCCAGCCGGGGCCCCTCGCTGATCTCGGTGTCCTCGATGTGCTCGATGGGTTTGCGGCGGAGAATTCCTTCACCCATACGGAGCCTGGCCATGCGCCTCACCTCTTCGCCAATGGCAAACGGCTGACGGCGGATCATGATGGCTCAGGGCAGACCCGTACGGAAGACGCCACGCACGGGCGCGGCGGGCTCCGTCCAGTCCGGTGTCCAGGTCCGGCCCGTCGGCCGGGCCGGGCGCCGGGCGGCGAGGTGGGCGCGCAGGGCGGCGAGCGCCGGGTGCGGGTTGGCGCTGATCCACACCAGCGAGTGCGGATAGACGGGTGTCGGGTCGACCAGCGGGATACGGCGCAGATCGTGGCCGGCCGGCCAGACCAGCCGGGTCTGCTCACTGACGAGGGTTGCCAGGGTGCTGTCGCCGGCGACAGCGTCCTGCACCGCCCCGGTGAAGTTGGGTCCCGAGGAGTCGATGGTGAGCCCGAACTCGGCCGCGAGGGAGGCGTAGTAGGCGGCCCACTCGGTGCCGTCCACGATGCCCGGCATCCAGATCCGGTGCCCGGCCAGCTCCCCGGGCGAGACCGAGCGGCGGCCGGCCAGGGCGTGCCCCGGGCCGGTGAGCAGCTGGATCGGCTCGTCGTGGACGCGCACGGCCTCGACGCCCCTGGGCAGCGGCCGGCCGGGCATGGCGACGGCGCGGAAGGACGCGTCGATCGTCCCGGAGCGCAGGGCGGTGAGCGCCGAGTCCACGTCGAAGAGCGTGACGACGTCCAGGGCCACCTCCGGGTGCGCCTCGTGGAAGTCGCGCAGCAGCGCCGCCGGGGCGAGCCGCGGACCGATCACATCGACCCGCAGAGCGCGCCGCCCGGGCCGTACGGCGGCGGTGGCCCGCTCCTCGGCCAGCAGCAGCTCGTGGGCGTGCGGCAGGAAGGCCTGGCCGTCGACGGTCAGGGCGGCGCCCCGGGCGGTACGGGTGAACAGCCGCACGCCCAGCTCCTTCTCCAGCGCGGCGATCCGTTTGGAGACGGCCTGCTGGGTGACCGCGAGCACGGCGGCGGCCTCCTGGAACTGTCCCGAGTCGGCCACGGCGACGAAGGTGCGCACTGCCTTGAGGTCCACTCCACCACCGTACAACCGATGGTTGTGACGCCTGATCCGGAAGTTGTTTGCTTCGGCGGCCACCTGCCGGATTTCATGTCCCCGGTCGACGGGGAGGTTGTGCATGGGACGGCGGTTCGGGTGGCTGTGGGCCGCGTACTCGGCGAGTGCGATCGGCACGTATCTCGCCTTCGACGCGTTCTCGGTGATCGCTGTCCTCGTGCTGCACGCCGGACCGGCCGAGGTGGCACTGCTCGCCGCGACCGGGCCCGCCGTGGGAGCCGTGGCGGCGGTGCCGCTCGGGCCGTGGGTGGAGTTCCGGCGCAAGCGGCCGGTGATGATGGCGATGGACCTGGCCAGGTCCGCCGCGCTGCTCACCATCCCCGCCGCCTACGCGCTCGGCGGCCTCGGCCTGGGGCAGCTGCTGCTGGTGTCGGTGATCGTCGCGGCGGCCGACATCACCTTCAACGCGGCCTCCGGCGCCTTTCTGAAGTCGCTCGTCCCGGCCGACCGGCTGCTCACGGCGAACTCCCGGTTCGAGTCCACGAACTGGACCGCCCTCGTCCTCGGACCGCCCCTCGGCGGTGCCGCGATCGGCCTGTTCGGCCCGGTCGCGACGGTCGTGGCGAACGCGGTCAGCTTTCTGCTGTCGGCACTGGGCATCCGGGCCGTGGGCGGCGGCGAGCCCCGCCCCGAGCGCACCGGCGTGGAGCGCCTGCGGGCCACCGACCTGCTCGACGGCTGGCGGTACATCCTCACCAGTCCGGCCCTGCGGCCGCTGTTCTTCAACAACCTCGCGGTCAACGCCCTGATCATGGTCGCCGTACCACCGCTGGCCGTCCTCATGCTCGGCCCGCTCGGCTTCGCCCCCTGGCAGTACGGCCTCGCGTTCGCCGTGCCCTGCCTCGGCGGACTCCTCGGCTCCCGGCTGGCCCGCCCGCTGGTCGCCCGCTACGGCCGGCGGCGGGTGCTGCGCACCGCGGGCGCCCTCCGCGCCGTCTGGCCCCTCGGGCTGGCCTTCGTCGGGCCCGGCCTGCCGGGACTGCTCCTGGTGATGGCCGTCGAGTTCGGGGTGATCACCAGCTCGGGCGTCTACAACCCCGTGTACGCCACCCGCCGCCTGGAATGCACCCCGAACGACCGGGTCGCCCGCACCCTGTCCGCCTGGTCCATCACCGGGAAGGCCACCACGGCCGCGCTGACCGCCCTGTGGGGCCTGCTGGCGAGCCTCACCGGCCCGCGCACCGCCATCGCCCTGGCCGGCGTCCTGCTCCTCGCGACCCTGCCGCTGCTCCGGAAGGAGACGACTACGGTACGACCGTCACCGGCCACCGTCCCGCCTTCACCAGCCGGACCGCCACCGAGCCGATGATCCGGTGCCCCGCCTGCTCGGAGGCGCCCACCACGACGGCGTCCGCCTTCAGCTCGTCCGCCGCCTTCACCAGGCCGTTGTAGGGGTCGCCGCGGAAGGTGTGGAACTCCCAGCGCACGTCGAATATCCCCTTGACGCGCTCCGTCGCCTCCCGGATCTGGGCGATCAGGTCCTCGGCGATCTCGTCGGTCGTCTCCGCCACCGGAGCCCCGAGCGCCGCCCCCGCGGCGAGCACCGGCTGCACGTACACCACCGCCAGCAGCGCGTGCTGCCGCCGGGCCAGACCGCCGGCGTAGGCCGCGGCCCGCATCGAGGAGTCGGAGCCGTCCACCCCGACCACGATGACCTTGGGCCCGTCCGTGCCCCGCTCGAACTGGTGCGCGTGCTCTGCGTGCTGCTCCGTCACATTCCGAGGTTATCGGAACCGGTGCTTCCCGCCGACGCCCGGCCCCGCTCGACGGGCGCGCCGCGCCGCCCCTTCCTAGAGTCGGAACCATGACTGCCACCGCCGGGCCGGCCGCACGGAGGGACGCCACGGGCCCGATACGCCCGCCCGCCGCCGGACGCCTCGGCCGGGTGCCCGAGGCCTTCGCCGCCCTCTTCGCCGCCCTCGGCCTGCTGTGCGCCCTGCTCGCGATCTTCGCCCCGCTGCGCCGCCTGCTGCGCCCGGTCGTGCTCACCGTCGACCTGCTCCTGGTCCCCATCAGCGCCAACCTCGCCTACGCCGTCTTCCTGTTCCTGCTGGCCGCCGCCACCGGCGCCCGCAAGAAGGTCGCCTGGTGGCTGGTCGTCGTCTATCTGGGCCTGGTCGTGGCCGGCGACATCCTCGGGGTGGCCCTCGGCCAGTACGTCGAGTCGGTGCCGTCCCTCGTGCTGTGCGGCCTGCTGCTGATCCTGCTGGTGACGGCCCGCAAGGAGTTCTACGCCGCCTCCCGCCGCGGTGCCGTGTGGCGGGCCCTCGGCGTGCTGGTGGCCGGTCTCGCCGTGGCGATCCTGGCCGGCTGGGGCCTGGTCGCGCTGTTCCCGGGCACCCTCCCGCAGAGCCAGCACCTGGCCTGGGCGGCCGACCGGGTGTGCGGCGGACTGGTGTCCAACAGCGCCTTCGACGGCCGCCCGCCCCGCCGGGTCACGTTCCTGCTCGGCCTGTTCGGCGCGCTCGCCCTGCTGAACGCAGCCGCCGCGCTGTTCCGTTCACAGCGCCTGGAAGCGGCCCTGCACGACGACGAGGAGGCCCGCATCCGCGCCCTGCTCGGGGTCTACGGCAACCGGGACTCGCTCGGCTACTTCGCCACCCGGCGCGACAAGGCCGTCGTCTTCTCCTCCAGCGGCAAGGCCGCCGTCACCTACCGCGTCGAGGCCGGTGTCTGCCTTGCCAGCGGCGACCCCGTCGGCGACCCGGAAGCCTGGCCGCACGCCATCGAGGCCTGGCTGGCCGTGGCCCGCCGGCACGCCTGGGCACCCGCCGTGATGGGCGCCTCCGAGGACGGCGCCCGCGCCTACGCCCGGGCCGGACTCGGCGCCCTCCAGCTCGGCGACGAGGCCATCCTGCACGTGCCCGGATTCGATCTGGACGGCCGGGACATGCGTGTCACCCGCCAGGCCGTGCACCGCGTCCGCCGCACCGGCGCCACCTGCCGCATCCGCCGCCACGCCACTCTCAGCGACCAGGAGATGGAGGAGATCGTCGACAAGGCCGACGCCTGGCGGGACACCGAGACCGAACGCGGCTTCTCCATGGCCCTGGACCGGCTGGGCGACCCCGCCGACGGCGACTGCCTCCTCGCCGAGGCCCTCAGTGACGACGGCCGGCTCCTCGCGCTGCTCTCCTTCGTGCCCTGGGGCCGCGACGGCGTCTCCCTCGACCTGATGCGCCGTGACCGGGCCGCCCCCAACGGGGTCATGGAGTTCATGGTCGCCGAAGTGTGCGCGGCCGCCCCGAAACTCGGCGTGCACCGGATCTCGCTGAACTTCGCCGTCTTCCGGTCCGTCTTCGAGGAGGGTGCCCGCATCGGCGCCGGCCCCGTCCTCAGACTCTGGCGCCGGATGCTGCTGTTCTTCTCCCGCTGGTGGCAGCTGGAGGCCCTCTACCGCTCCAACGCCAAGTACCAGCCGGAGTGGTACCCGCGCTTCATCTGCTACGGCGAGACCGCCTCCCTCGCCCGGATCGGCCTCGCCTCCGGCATCGCCGAGGGATTCGTCTCCGTACCGTCCCTGCGCAAACTCTGGGGAAAGGGGCACCCGAAGGCGGGACAGCGGCCCGCCACCACCGAGGGCCTGCCGTCCCTGACGGTGCTCGGCCTCGAAGGAGGGGACGAGGCCGGGCCCGCCGCCCCGGACGCGGGCCTGCCCGACCAGGTCCGCGTCCGGCACCGCACGCTCGACCGCCTGCGCGCCGCCGGGACCGACCCGTACCCGGTCGGCGTGCCCGCCCCCACCCACGCCCTGGCCGACGTCCCGCAGGGCCAGGACGTCACCGTGGCAGGCCGTGTCATGCTGGTCCGCGACTTCGGCGGCATCGTCTTCGTCGTCCTGCGCGACTGGTCGGGGGACCACCAGCTCGCCCTCACCCGCGACCGTTGCGCCGCCGCCCTGGACCGCTTCCGGTCCGACACCGACATCGGCGACCACATCACCGCCACCGGCCGCGCGGGCCGCAGCGACAAGGGCGAGCCCACCGTCTTCGTCACCTCCTGGCAGCTGACCGGCAAGTGCCTGCGCCCGCTGCCCGACAAGCGCCGCGGGCTCGCCGCCCCCGAGGCCAAGGTCCGCCGCCGCTACCTCGACCTGGTCACCAGCCCCGACGCCCGCCAGGTGATCCGCGCCCGCTCCACCGCCCTACAGGCCCTGCGCCAGGGCCTGCTGGACCGCGGGTTCATCGAGGTCGAGACCCCGATGCTGCAGCAGATCCACGGCGGCGCCAACGCCCGTCCCTTCACCACCCACATCAACGCCTACGACCTCGACCTCTACCTGCGCATCGCCCCCGAGCTGTATCTGAAGCGGCTGTGCGTCGGCGGACTGGAGAAGGTCTTCGAGCTGGGCCGCACCTTCCGCAACGAGGGCGTCTCCTACAAGCACAACCCCGAGTTCACGATGCTGGAGGCCTACCAGGCGCACGCCGACTACGACGTGATGCTCGACCTGACCCGCGAGCTGATCCAGGGTGCCGCCACCGCCGCCCTCGGCTCCCCCGTCGCCCGCAAGGACGGCCGGGAGTACGACATCTCGGGACCGTGGCCGGTGAAGACCGTGTACGGGGCGCTGTCCGAGGTGCTGGACGAGGAGATCGGCCCCGGCACCGAACTGCTCAGACTGCACCGGCTGTGCGACCGGACCGGTGTGCCGTACACCGCCGACGACGGGCCCGGTGACGTGGTCCTGGAGATGTACGAGCGGCTGATCGAGGAACGCACCCAGCTGCCGACCTTCTACAAGGACTTCCCGACCGAGGTCTCCCCGCTCACCCGGCAGCACCGCGCCGACCCGCGGCTCGCCGAACGCTGGGACCTCGTCGCCTTCGGTACCGAACTCGGCACCGCCTACTCCGAGCTGACCGACCCCGTCGAACAGCGCCGCCGGCTCACCGCACAGTCCCTGCTGGCCGCGGGCGGGGACCCCGAGGCGATGGAACTGGACGAGGACTTCCTCGACGCCCTCGACTACGCGATGCCGCCGACCGGCGGGCTGGGCATCGGCGTCGACCGGATCGTCATGTTCCTCACGGGCCTGACGATCCGGGAGACCCTGCCGTTCCCGCTGGTGCGCCGTCGCTAGCGTCCGGATCGGGAGCGGCGGTCCGCAGGCCCTGCCAGGGCAGGGTCAGCAGCGCGACCACCGCGGCGGTGAGGGCCAGCGCGACGCCGAGTTCGAAGCACTCGGGAACACGGTCCGCCAGGGCGGCGCTGTATTCCTTGGCACTGTGGAACGTCATGGAGCGCAGGTCCATCAGGACGACCGTGACGACCCCGCTGAACAGCGATGCCCCCAGCCCGGCGCCCAACTGCCGGGAGGAGTTCAGCCCCCGGGGCAGCGCCCCGCTCCCGGACCGGGCGAAGCTCACCGGCAGAGCGAGCACACCGCAGCCGTAGGCGATGAGCAGCAGCGGCGGCAGGACGTCGGCGACCTGGTAACCGGCGCCCTCCCGGCTCAGCAGGACGAACCCGGCCGCCGTCACAGCACAGGCCACGGCCACCGTGACGGCGAGGCCGGCGCGTGCCGCGAACACGGGCAGGGTCAGCCAGCCCAGCACCAGCCCTACGACGGCGGGCAACAGGGCCCAGCCCACCGACTCGGGGGAGAGCCCGCCCACCGTCTGCAGGGCGATCGTGAGGACCAGCCCGGCACCGGTCAGACAGGCGGCCAGCAGCGCCACCACGGTGTACGCGCCGAGTGCGGCCCGCTCCCGGTACAGCCGGGTGAGCAGGGACGGGTCCTGCCCGCGCCGGCCGAGCCAGCTCAGCGACGACGGCGTCAGTGCACCGGCCGCCGCGAGGGCGATGATCGTGGTCGGGGACACGCTGTGGTCCCCGAGCCAGCCGGCGAACCAGGCGAGGAAGCCCAGCGGGACGACGGCCGCCGCGGCGCGGCCCACCCGGGACCGGGCCTCCGGGCCGGGTGCGGACTCGGTGAGCGCCACCGGGACCAGCACCAGGAGCAGTACGCCCACGACGGCCTGGGCCCAGAAGACCCCGGCACCCGACTCCATCGTCTCCAGCAGCACGGTGGACGGCAGCACCACCACCGGTGCGGCAGCCGCGACGACCACGAAGTGCACGCTCAGCGCCCGGTCACGGCCCCGGCCCTGCGGATGCGTGGACTCGATCAGCGCCACCGCACCGGCCGTGATCGCCGCCGCGGCCACCCCCTGTACCGCCCGTGAGGTCAGCAGCACCCCGGCGTCCTGTGTCACCCCGGACGCCGCGGCGGCGGCACTCGACAGCACAAGTCCGCCCATCAGCACCCGCCGCTGCCCGAACGCCTCGCCGAGAGCCAACGCGAGCACCGGCAGCGCGGCGAAACACACGCTGTACACGGTGATCAGCCACGTCAGCCCGTCGACGGACAGGTGCGACCGGGCCGAAATCCACGGCAGTGCGATCGCGAAGGCCGTCGTGTCGAAGACGACCAGTACCTGGGCGGCGCCCAGCAGCACCACCGCCAGCCGCCTGCGGGCCATTCCACTCGTTCCCCCGTGCACGACCAACCCGGTTCGACCTCCCTCTGCAACACCGTTCACTTCCCGACGGACTGAGCGATTATCAGAAACCCGGTCGGCGGTTCACAAGTCCGGCCGATGCTGCGCCGACCGGGTGGATTCCCGCCGCCGCAACGGTGTCGCTGTGGTGCGCCGGAGGCCTGCGGGGCGAGTGATGAGTCATGCAGAAGGATCAGTTGTTCACTCGGCGCCGGATGCTTCTCGCCTCGGCCGTCGCTCTGGGAGCCGCGGGCACCGCCGGAATCGTCATGGCGGAGGGCGACGACGAGGTGGCCCGCATCGCCGCACCGGTCGCCGGCGCACCGGCTCTCCAGGCGCTCAAACCCTCCGCCTTCCGTCTCCAGCCGCTCACCGGATACGGCCCGCCGCGCGCCGCGCCGCGCAAGCTCAAGGAACGCCACGAGCCCATCCTGCAGATCTCCGGACGCAGCCGGCACATGATGCTGACCTTCGACGACGGACCCGACCCCCGCTACACCCCGCACATTCTCGACACCCTCGCCAAGTACGACGTGCGGGCCATGTTCTTCGTGTGCGGGGAGATGGCCGTCGACAACAAGGAACTGCTGGCCCGGATGGCCGAGGAGGGGCATGTCGTCGGCAACCACACCTACACGCACCCGCTGCTGACCACCCTCAGCCGCCGGGAGATCCGCTCTGAGATGGAGCGGACCACCGACGTCATCGAGGACGCCTACGGGGAGCGGCCCCAGTGGTTCCGCGCACCCTACGGAGCCTGGAACCGCGCGGCCTTCCAACTGGGCGCCGACATGGGCATGGAGCCGATGGCCTGGACCGTCGACACCACCGACTGGGAGACGCCCGGCACGGGCACCATCGTCGGCCGGGTGGAGAGCGGCGCCGCTCCCGGCGTCGTGGTGCTCTCCCACGACGCCGGGGGCGACCGGTCGCAGAGCGTCCACGCGATCCGCGAGTACCTGCCCTATCTGCTGGACTCCGGCTACCACCTCACCGTGCCGCCCCGCCGCCCTTCGTGACCGGGCACTCGCCCGCCCGGCCACCACGGCTCACTCGACCGAGGCCAGGCGGGCGAACACGACGACGTTCCCGTCGTAGCCGTTCTGCTTCGAGAAGCCGCCGCCGCAGGTGATCACCCGCAGTTCCGCCGTGCCCTTGGAGCCGTACACCCGGTCGCTCGGGAAGCTGTTCTTCGCGAACACCTCGACTCCGTAGACGTCGAACACCGCGGTCCTCCCGTCCTTGCGCACGACGTCGACCCGGCTTCCCTTCTGCAGGGCTCCGAGGCCGTAGAACACGGCGGGGCCCTGCTTGTTGTCGACGTGCCCGACGACGACCGAGGTGCCCTTCTCGCCGGGCGAGACCGAACCGGTGAACCAGCCCGCCAGGTTGGGGTCCTCCGGCGGCGGAGCGCCGACCCAGCCCTGGGCGTCCAGGCCGACGGGCGTGACGGGCGCGTCGATCCGGATCGAGGGGATCCGGATCCGGTCGGCGGCGGCGAACGGCAGGGCGGCGGGGCCGCTCGCGAACGGGCTCGGGGCGGTACCGCCCTCGGCCGTCGCAGCCGCCGCCGACGCCGGTTGCGGTGGCCCGACGTCGAATTCTCCGGAACCATTCCGAATGAGCGCCAGGCCGGACAGCAGGACGAGCGCGATCACGCCCCAGGGGGCGCGCTTCCGCCGCAGCTCCTCCTCCTCGGCCAGCTCGGCCAGCACGGACGCAGACATTCGCATGGGAAAAAGCTAAGTCCCGTACGAGCGGGCGATGACGGGGCAGCGGGCGAACGGGTGGTCCGTCACCCTGTTGGTCCGCCATACGAGTTGCAGCCGAAAGGATTTTTCTGACGGTCTGTGACCTGCGGCAATATCCGATTGTGTGGTTATCCCGTGGCGTGTCCGCTCACCAGGACGGACCATTCTCGACGTGCGGGCGTGTTCCGGGCGTCGGAGGGTTCTGCCGGGAGGTGCCTTCTCGCCGATAGTCCGGGTACGGGACCCGGAGTGCCTCCCGCGGAGGTTCACATGCGAAACCAACGTGCCCTGGCGGCCGCGTGCGCAGCGATCGCCGTACTGGGGCCGGCCGCCCCCGTGGCCGTAGCGGACGGCATGGGCGGCGGAGGCGGCTCGAACACCGTCATCACCATCCCGGGCAACGGCAACATCGGGAACGGCTTCGGCAACGGGTTCGGGAACAACAACGGCAACTTCTGCCAGGGGAACAACAACGGACGGGGCGACAACTCCGGTCGGGGTGGCAACGGCCGGTGCGACAACTTCGACAGGGGCAACAACGGACGGGGCGGGAACAACGGAAGAGGTGACGACTTCGGCGGCCGCGGTGACGACTTCGGCCATGGGGACAACCACGGGGGCCGGGGCGACGGCAACCCCCGCAACATCCTCGCCACGCCCAGCATGATCGCCGCGGGCGGCCGGATCGCCGTCACCGTGGACGGCTGCCGCGGCGGTACGGCGTCCTCGGACGCCTTCCGCACGACCCAGCTGACAGCGATCAGTGACGACACCTCGCGCGGCATCGCCACCGTCGACCGCAACGCCCGTCCCGGCCGCTACGACATCACGGTGAACTGCAACGGCCGCACCCTGACCCGCCCCAACGCCTTCACCGTGCTCGGCGCCGTCCAGGGCGGACTCGGCGGCAGCGTCACCAGCGGTGCCACGCCGGCCGACATGGCCATCGGCGGCGGTCTGGTGGCCTCGGCGGTACTCGGAGGCGGCATGTCCTTGATGCGCCGCCGCCCGGAGAGGTGGGTCTGACCGGGGCCCCGGACCCCGTTCCGCGGAGCGCGCGCAAGACACGCCTTCGTCCCGGCTCCCTCAGGGGACCGGGGCGAAGGCCTGTCCGTGGTCAACCCCTGACGTGCGGGAACAGGTTCAGGAACGGCTCGGCGCTCGCCGCGATGCCCCGGCTGTAGGGCGCGTCGAAGTCCCAGATGAGGAAGAGCATGAAGGCGATGGTCGCGGAGAAGACCCCGGCCAGGATCAACTCGCGCCGGCTGCGCCGGATCTGCAGCGCGAAGACCATGCAGACGGTGACGACCGCCCCGGTGATCAGCCCGAACCACACCACGCCCGGCATCGTCGCCCCGGTCGAGTCGGCGCGCGCGTTGCGCGCCTGGTCCGCGGCGGCCATCTGGTCCAGCAGCGGCTGGTAGGCCTGCGCCTCGAAGTCGTTCTTCGGCTGATAGTCCGTCACGTCGTGGCGGAGCGTCGCCAGCAGCTCCGTACCGTGCCCGGTGACGCGACCGTGGTCGGTCATCGACTTCCACTCGGTGGTCACCACGTACTGGACATAGGTGTCCGCATCGCCGCGGATGCGGTCACGGACGTCCGGCGGATAGACCCGCACCCGCTCCGAGATCTCGTGCAGCGCCTGGGCCTCGGCCTGCACATGGTCCTCGGCGGCGCTGCGTGCCTCCCACACGCCCGCGATGGCGAGACCGAGGACGATGGCGTACACGACGCCGATCCACATCGTCATGTACTCGATGACGTCGGGGGTCTCGCTGGGGTCCTCGTCGTCGGGAGCCCTCTTGTGCCGTACGAGCGTGATGACGACCACCACGGCACAGGCCCCCAGCATCGCGAGGACGAGAACAAGCCAATCCGACAACAGGTGCCTCCAGAAGTGAGCGGCCGGCGCGTCAGCGCGGGCGCAACGCCGCCACGGCGACGATCGCGGGAACGGTGATGAGCAGGACGTAGGTGACCGGCGACGTGTGGTCGGGCGCCTGGTGGCTGGTCGACCGGGGGTGGTACGCCGGGTAGCTCACCGGGGTCACGGAGGGCCGCGGACGGGCCTTGGGCGACAGCTTGGGCCGCGGCTTCGGGTCGGGCCGGGGCGTCGGGGGCGGGGTCGGCGTCGGCCGGGGTGCGGGTGGCGCCGGGGCGGGGGGCTTCGGCCTCGGTTTCGGCGGGGCTTTCGGAGTGGGCGCAGGCCGGGGCGTGGGCTTCGGCGACGGGGTCGGCTTCGGCGTGGGCGTCGGCGTGGGGGTGGGCGTCGGTGTGGGCGGGCACGGCGGCGGCGTGGGCTTCGGGCACGGCGGCGGCGTCGGCCAGTGGTCGCCGCCGCCCGCCACGGCCACGGCCACCGTGCCGTCCGGGCCCGTCGAGGCGGACGCGCAGGCGTCGGCCGACGCGGTCCCGACCGGGCAGCCCACCAGGGTCCAGGTCAGTGCCAGAAGGGCCAACACCCGGGTGGCGGGCGCACATCGGGTCACTTCGGGTCCATGCACGACGGAGATCATGGGGCGCGGAGCGCCGTCGTACTCCGGAGTGCGTCCGGATTGATCCGAAGGGGTGACAAATGGCGATCAATGGTTTGAAGATCCGAAGCTGACCAACTGGCCGATATGTGCGCCTGCGCGACTCCCCGCGAACGGTGCTCGTCACAGGATCCCGAAAGAATTTCGCGTCCCCGTTGAACACTCCGACCCCTTCGCCGCGTACCCATGGCCGTGCGGCGGCGCAGCAGGGCGCTGCAATATCCAGGCGAATTTTGGGAGTTGGCGATGAAGACCTCCTGGCGGACCGCCTCACTGGTGGCCACGGCCGCTTCGGTGCTGGCGCTGACGACGGCGTGCGGTCAGGACAACAGCACCACGCCGGCATCGGCGGCCCAGAATGTCGGGGCCACGGCCGCGGCGGGTGACTACGGCAACCCGGGAGGCGGAGCCGCCACCGGCACCGGTGCCGGCAACGGGTACGGCGCCGACGGCAACCAGAGCTCCAGCTCCCCGAGCCCGGCGGCGCCCGCGGGCAAGCTGAGCGTGGTCGGCAACCCCGAACTGGGCAATGTGCTGACCGACGGCTCCGGCCTGACCCTCTACCGGTTCGACAAGGACACCGCCAATCCGCCCAAGTCGAACTGTGACGGCGACTGCGCCACCACCTGGCCGCCGGTGCCCGCCGACGACGCCACCGCCGGTCAGGGCATCGACAAGGCGCTGCTCGGCGAGGTCACCCGCGCCGACGGCACCAAGCAGCTGACCATCGGCGGCTGGCCCGCCTACCGCTACGCCAAGGACGTCAACTCCGGTGACGTCAACGGCCAGGGCGTGGGCGGCAAGTGGTTCGCGCTCGCGCCCAACGGCAAGAAGGCCTCGCTGGCCTCCCTGCCCGGTCTGTCCGTCCGCAAGGACCCCAAGCTGGGCGACGTCATCGTGGACAAGAACGGCATGACGGTCTACCGCTTCCTGAAGGACAAGGCGTGGCCGAAGGTCATCTCGAACTGCACCGGCGCCTGCCTGGAGAAGTGGCCCGCGGTCGCCCCGGTCAAGCCCGAGGACACCAAGGGCGTCCAGAAGAAGGGCCTGATGGGCTTCACCCGCCCCGACGGTGAGAAGCAGATGACCGTCAACTGCTGGCCCATCTACACCTTCTCCGGTGACAAGGCTCCCGGTGACACCAACGGTCAGGGTGTGGGCGGCACTTGGTACGCCGTCTCGCCCGACGGCAAGCCGATCGGCGCGCCGGGCAAGTAGAGATCACCTCCCCAGGGTCGATCGCCCCGCCCCCGGCGCCCGATCGAAGGTCCGCCCCCTCCGCACCGCACGGAGGGGGCGGACCGCTGTTTTCGTGGGGCCGTGACACGGCGGGGCCGGCTGCGCACTTGCCGCAGGCAGTGACCGGGAACGGACGGTCAATTTCCGGTTCGGGTCGCTCCTTTGGCGGGCGATCAGTAGCCTCAGCTCGAACACCGGATCGCCTCGACCTGTCGCCTACGCCTTGGAGAGATACATGGAGCGTCCCGCCTGGGCCCCACGGAGCATCGACATCTCGGTGCCGAGCGTTTCGCGTATCTACGACTTCTACCTGGGCGGTTCGCACAACTTCGAGGTCGACCGCGAGGCGGCCCGCAAGGCGATGGAGTTCATGCCGGGCCTGCCGAAGATCATGCAGGCCAACCGGGCCTTCATGCGCCGGGCCGTGCGTTTCGCGGCCGACGAGGGCATCACCCAGTTCCTCGACATCGGCTCCGGTATCCCCACCTTCGGCAACGTCCACGAGGTGGCTCAGGCGGCCGCACCGGGCGCCCGTGTCGTCTACGTGGACCACGATCCGGTGGCGGTGGCGCACAGCCAGGCGGTGCTGGCGGGCAACGCCGACGCCGACGTGATCGCCGCCGACCTGCGCAAGCCCCAGGAGATCCTCTCCAGCCCCCAACTGGAGAGCCTGATCGACCTGAATCGGCCAGTAGCCCTCCTTCTCGTTGCCATACTGCACTTCGTGGAAGACGTGGACGACCCGTACGGTGCCGTGGCCGAGCTGCGCGAGGCGCTCGCGCCCGGCAGCCTGCTGATCCTCACCCATGCCTCGTACGAGGGAATCCCGTTGCCCGCGGAGCGGGCCGAGGGTGCGGTGGACGTGTACAAGGACATTCGCAACCCGCTGATCATGCGCTCGCGCGAGGAGATCGCGCGGTTCTTCGAGGGGTACGACATGGTGGAACCCGGACTGGTGCCGATGCCGCACTGGCGCTCGGAGTCGGCACCGGAGGACGAGGATCCGTACGCCTTCTCCGGATTCGCCGGCGTGGGGCGCACGGCGTGAGCGGGGAACCGGACGGGCCGGAGGACAGACTGCGCCGGCTGACGACGATCTGGAGCCGGGCGGTCTTCCCGGTCACCTCGACGTCGCTGACCCGCGCGGAGTTCGCGGAACAACTCCTTCCGCTCGCACGCCGGTTGAGCGGCCTGCTGCGGGCCCGCAGCTTCGACTCGGAGGAGGCCAAGGCGGTCGGCGCCGCGCTGGTCGAGGCGCACTGCACCGACCCCGAGACGCTCACCCGCACCCTGGACTGCGTCGACGCCTACCTGGTCCTCTACTGCGGCGAGGACGGCCCCCAGGACGAACTGCGCATGCGCTCCTCGCGGTTGCAGCACGCGATGGCGGCCGGGTACGCGCAGGCCCTGCGCGAGCGCACCCTCGCCGAGCAGGAGGCCATCGCCCAGGCCGCGTTGCAGGCCCAGGGCATCGTGGCCCAGGCGCTGCACGCCAGCGAGGCCCGCTTCCGGGCGGTCTTCGAGGGCGCGGCCATAGGTATCGGCATCGCCGACCTGGAGGGCAACGTGCTCCAGGTCAACGAGGCGCTGCTGCGCATGTTCGGCGGCTCCGGGACGAACGTGCGGGGCCGCAACGTCATGGAGTGGACGCACCCCGAGGACGCGCCCCAGACCTGGAAGCTGTACGACGAACTCGTCCGCGGCGAGCGCGAGCACTACCACGTCGAGAAGGCGTTCAACCGCCCCGACGGCACGGTCCTGTGGACCAACCTCACGGTCTCCCTGCTGCGCGACGCCGACGGCGACCCGCAGTACCAGCTGGCCCTCATGGAGGACACCACCGAGCGCCGCCTGCTCAACCTCCGGCTGCGCTACGAGGCCACGCACGACGCGCTCACCGGACTGCCCAACCGCACCCTGTTCTTCGAGCGCCTGGAGAAGGCGCTGGGCGCCGGCGAGGGCCAGCGCTTCGGCCTGTGCTACCTCGACCTGGACGGCTTCAAGACCGTCAACGACAGCCTCGGCCACGCGGCCGGCGACCGGCTGCTGGTGGAGGTCGCCGATCGGCTGCAGTCCTGCGCGACCGCGCCCGGCGAGATGGTCGCCCGGCTCGGCGGCGACGAGTTCGTGGCGCTGACCACCGGCCCCGGCACCGAGCGGGGGGTCGACGAACTCGCCGAGCGCATCATGAACGCGCTCGTCACACCCATCAGCATCGACGGCCGTGACCTGCTGGTACGCGGCAGCCTCGGCATCGTGGAGGGCCCGGCGGGCGAGCGCACCGCGGCGGAGATCCTGCGCAGCGCGGACATCACCATGTACCGGGCGAAGTCGGCGGGCGGCAACCGCTCCGAGCTGGCCGACCCCGAGGCGGACGCCCGGGCGATCACCCGTCACGGCCTGACCACGGCTCTGCCCACGGCACTGGAACGCGGCGAGTTCTTCATCGAGTACCAGCCCCTGGTCCACCTCGGCGACGGCAGCGTCCGCGGCGCCGAGGCGCTGGTCCGCTGGCTGCACCCGCAGCACGGCGTCCTCGGCCCCGACCGCTTCATCCCGCTCGCCGAGCACACGGGCCTGATCGTGCCGCTCGGCCGCTGGGTCCTGGAGGAGTCCATCCGGCAGGCCCGCGAATGGCGCGAACGATACGGCGATCAGACGGCCGCCGGGCCTCTGCGCATCAACGTCAACCTCTCTCCGTGCCAGCTGAGCCATCCCGGCCTGGTCCAGGACACGGTGGAGATCCTCGAGCGCGCGGGCGTCGCCCCGGACGCCCTCTGCCTGGAGGTCACCGAGTCGGCTCTGATCGGCGCCGACGACGACCTCCTCAAACCTCTGCGCAGACTCGCCGAGATGGGCGTCGACATCGCCCTCGACGACTTCGGCACCGGTTACTCCAACCTCGCCAACCTGCGCCGCCTCCCGGTGAGCATCCTCAAACTGGACCGCTCCTTCACCCAGGGCATGCAGCAGTTCCCGGCCGACCCCGTCGACCTCAAGATCGTCGAGGGCATCGTCTCCCTGGCCCACAGCCTCGACCTGGCGGTCACGGTGGAGGGCGTGGAGACAGGCGCACAGGCCGAACAACTCCGCATACTGGGCTGCGACACGGCCCAGGGCTGGTACTACGCGAGGCCGGGCCCACCGGAGAGGCTGCACGACCTGGCGTTGGTGGACGCGACGGGCTGAGCCGGTGGTGGGGGGGCGCACCCCCCACAAGCCGAACCGACAGTCACCGCTCGAGCAACATCCGCTGCAACTCCCGAGCGGCCCGGGGCGGAGCCACATCGCTGCGGTGGGCCAGCGCAATGGTCCGATGCAATCCCGGCCGGGCCAGCGGAGTCACCCGCAGCCCACGCCCGGTCCGCGCCGCGACCATGCGCGGAACGACCGCGACACCCAGCCCGGACCGCACGAACCCCAGCACCGCGTCCATCTCGCCCCCCTCCACGGCGAAATCCGGTTCGAACCCTTCGGCCCGGCACGCCGCGACGGTCAGCTCCCTGAGGTCGTAGCCGTGCCGGAACATCACCAGACGCTCGCTCTCCAGGTCGGCGATGCGCACGACCCGGCCGCCCTCACCGGAGGTGCCCGGCGCCCGCACCTCCGGTGAGGACACCACCACCAGGTCCTCCCGCAGCAGCTCCACCGTGGTCAGCGCGGGCGCGGGCGTCGGCAGCGGCAGGACGACCAGGGCGAGGTCGAGGGCGCCGCGGGCCAGCTCCCGCACCAGGTCGTGCGAGCCGCCCTCCTCGATCAGCAGCTGGATGCCGGGGTAGCGGTCGTGGAAGGCGCGCAGGACGTCCGGCAGCAGGCCGGTGCACAGGCTCGGCGTCGCACCGAGGCGCACCCGGCCCCGCCGCAGCTGCACCAGCTCCTGCACCTCGTACCGTGCCGTGTCCGCGTCCGCGAGGATCCGCCGGGCCAGCGGCAGCAGCGCCTCGCCCGCGTCGGTGAGCGTGATGTTGCCCCGGGCCCGCAGGAACAGGTCCGCGCCCAGCTCCCGCTCCAGTGCCTTGATCTGCTGCGACAGGGACGGCTGGGCGACATGGACCAGCTCGGCGGCCCGGGTGAAGTGCCGGGTCTCGGCCACGGCCACGAAGTACTGAAGCTGCTGGAACTGCACGGTTACAGGATAGTCCTTGTCTATGGAAACAAGCTGGACCATGTCTTGGACCGATCAGGTCCCTCGCCCCTAGCGTGCTGTTCCATGGCTCTGGCAACGCGGACGGACCGACGGCCGTCCATGGCACGCACCGTGTGGGACAGCACCGTCGGCAAGAAGACGGTGATGGCCGTCAGCGGTGTGATCATGCTGCTGTACCTGGTCGCGCACATGATCGGGAACCTGAAAATCTACTTCGGGGCGGGCGAGTTCAACCACTACGCCCACTGGCTGCGCACCGTCGGCGAACCGTTCATGCACTACGAGTGGACGCTCTGGCTCATCCGGATCGTCCTCGTCGTCGCCGTGGTCGCCCACGCCACGTCCGCCTACCAGCTCAGCCGCCGTGACATCAGGGCACGGCCCAGCAAGTACGTGCACAGAAAGCCGCGGGCCGGCTACGCCACGCGGACCATGCGCTGGGGCGGGATCATCCTCGGCCTGTTCATCGTCTGGCACCTCCTGGACCTGACCACCGGCACCGTGCACTCCGGCGGCTTCCAGGAGGGCCACCCGTACCAGAACGTGGTGGACACCTTCTCCACCTGGTACGGCAACGTCATCTACATCGTCGCGATGCTCGCGCTCGGCCTGCACATCCGGCACGGCTTCTGGAGCGCCGCCCAGACCCTCGGCGTCGGCAGCCGGGCCCGCGACCGCGCCCTGAAGACCGTCGCCGACGTCCTCGCGCTGCTGCTCACGGCCGGCTTCATCGCCGTACCCGTGGGCGTCATGACCGGAGTGGTGAGCTGACATGACCTACACCGAATACGCCACCGGTGAGCCCGTGGCGGACGACAAGGCCCCCTCCGGCCCGATCCGTGAGCGCTGGGACAAGCGCCGCTTCGAGGCCAAGCTGGTCAACCCCGCCAACCGCCGCAAGCACACCGTCATCGTGGTCGGCACCGGCCTGGCCGGCGGCTCGGCGGGCGCCACCCTCGCCGAACAGGGCTACCACGTCGTCCAGTTCTGCTACCAGGACTCGCCGCGCCGCGCCCACTCGATCGCCGCGCAGGGCGGCATCAACGCGGCGAAGAACTACCGCAACGACGGAGACTCGATCCACCGGCTGTTCTACGACACCGTCAAGGGCGGCGACTTCCGGGCCCGGGAGTCCAACGTGCACCGGCTCGCGCAGATCTCCGTGGAGATCATCGACCAGTGCGTGGCGCAGGGCGTGCCCTTCGCCCGCGAGTACGGCGGCCTGCTCGACACCCGCTCCTTCGGCGGCGTCCAGGTGTCCCGTACGTTCTACGCCCGCGGCCAGACGGGTCAGCAGCTCCTGCTGGGCGCCTACCAGGCGCTGTCCCGGCAGATCGCCGCGGGGAACGTGGAGATGCACCCGCGCACCGAGATGCTGGACCTGATCGTCGTGGACGGGCGGGCGCGCGGCATCGTGGCGCGGGACCTCGTCACCGGGAAGATCGACACGTACTTCGCCGACGCCGTCGTACTCGCGAGCGGCGGCTACGGCAACGTCTTCTACCTGTCGACGAACGCCATGAACTCCAACGCGACCGCGGTCTGGCGGGCGCACCGGCGCGGCGCCTACTTCGCCAACCCCTGCTTCACACAGATCCACCCCACCTGCATCCCGCGCACCGGCGACCAACAGTCCAAGCTCACCCTGATGAGCGAGTCGCTGCGCAACGACGGCCGGATCTGGGTGCCCAGGGCCAAGGGCGACGACCGGCCGGCGAACCGGATCCCCGAGGACGAGCGCGACTACTACCTGGAGCGCATCTACCCCTCCTTCGGCAACCTGGTCCCGCGCGACATCGCCTCCCGCGCCGCGAAGAACGTCTGCGACGAGGGCAGGGGAGTCGGCCCCGGCGGCCAGGGCGTCTACCTCGACTTCGCGGACGCGATCAAGCGGATGGGCCGCGAGGCGGTCGAGGCGAAGTACGGCAACCTCTTCGACATGTACCAGCGGATCACCGACGAGGATCCGTACGAGGTGCCGATGCGGATCTACCCCGCCGTGCACTACACGATGGGCGGCCTGTGGGTCGACTACGACCTGCAGACGACCGTCCCCGGCCTGTTCGCGATCGGCGAGGCCAACTTCTCCGACCACGGCGCGAACCGCCTCGGCGCCTCCGCCCTGATGCAGGGTCTCGCCGACGGCTACTTCGTCCTGCCGTCGACGATCAACGACTACCTCGCCCGCAACCCGCACCAGGAGGCGGTGACGGCCGAACACCCGGTCGTCCAGGAGGTGCTGGCCGAGACCGAGGACCGGATCGACCTGCTCCTGTCCGTCGACGGCGACCGCACCCCCGACTCCTTCCACCGCGAGGTCGGCGAACTCATGTGGGAGTTCTGCGGCATGGCCCGCACGGACGCGGGCCTGCGCAAGGCTTTGGAGCGGATCCCGCAGATCCGTGCCGAGTTCTGGCGGCGCATCAAGGTCCCGGGCACCGGCGAGGAGTTCAACCAGTCGCTGGAGAAGGCCAACCGCATCGTCGACTACCTGGAGCTCGCCGAACTGATGTGCCTCGACGCGCTGCACCGCGGCGAGTCCTGCGGCGGCCACTTCCGCGAGGAGTCGCAGACACCGGACGGCGAGGCCGCGCGCCGGGACGAGGAGTTCTCGTACGCGGCCGCCTGGGAGTTCACCGGCACCGGCGAGGCGCCCACCCTGCACAAGGAAGACCTGGTCTTCGAGTACGTCCACCCCACCCAGCGGAGCTACGCATGAAGCTCACCCTGCGCGTCTGGCGGCAGAAGAACGCCGACGCCGAAGGCACCATGTCCACGTACGAGGTGGACGGCATCTCCTCCGACATGTCCTTCCTGGAGATGCTCGACACCCTCAACGAGGAACTCATCCTCAAGGGCGAGGACCCGGTCGCCTTCGACCACGACTGCCGCGAGGGCATCTGCGGCGCCTGCTCGCTCGTCATCAACGGCGACGCGCACGGCCCCGAGCGCACCACCACCTGCCAGCTGCACATGCGGTCCTTCGAGGACGGCGACACGATCGACATCGAGCCGTGGCGCGCCTCGGCCTTCCCGGTGATCAAGGACCTGGTCGTGGACCGGTCGGCGTTCGACCGGATCATCCAGGCCGGCGGCTACGTCACCGCCCCCACCGGCTCCGCGCCCGAGGCCCACGCCACCCCGGTACCCAAGGCGGACGCCGACTTCGCGTTCGAGCACGCCGAGTGCATCGGCTGCGGAGCGTGCGTGGCGGCCTGCCCGAACGGTGCGGCAATGCTGTTCACCTCCGCAAAGGTCAACCACCTCAACGTGCTGCCCCAGGGGGCGCCCGAGCGGGAGACGCGGGTGCTGGACATGGTTGCGCAGATGGACGCGGAGGGGTTCGGCGGCTGCACGCTGACGGGTGAGTGTGCGACCGCCTGTCCCAAGGGGATTCCGCTGGTGTCCATCACGAGCATGAACAAGGAGTGGCTGCGGGCCACCCGCAAGGTGGCCAAGCGCTAGCCACCGGAGAAGACGTTCGCCGACCAGCAGGCGGACGGGCGGGGTCGGGAGAGGTGCTCCTTCCGGCCCCGTCTGGTTTTCCGCCGGCACCGTCGCCCACGCCGTTCAACAAGCCCACACCCGCTCTCCGGCCGGCTGTCACGTGTACGCCAACCGGCGTCGGAAGAACAGGACCGGCAGCGCGGACCGCCGCTCTGCCGCTCCCGCCGACCCCGGCCCGTGACCATGGAGAGAGCCATGACCGGCGTCACCACGCTCGACCGTCCTCCGCAGCCCGCGGCACCCACCCGCTACACCGTCACCCTCGCCCGTGACGAGGCCGACGTCCGTGCCGCGCAGCGGCTGCGGCACGACGTCTTCGCCGGAGAGATGGGCGCCCTGCTGGCCACCTCGCAGCCGGGCCTCGACGTCGACCCGTTCGACGCGTACTGCGACCACCTGCTCGTGCGCGACACCGTGACCGGGCAGGTCGTCGGCACCTACCGGCTGCTGCCGCCGGAGCGTGCCGCGGTCGCCGGCCGGCTCTACTCGGAGGGCGAGTTCGACCTCGCCCCGCTCGACGGGATCCGGCCCGGCCTGGTAGAGGTCGGCCGCTCCTGCGTGCACCCCGACCACCGCGACGGCACCGTCATCGGCCTGATCTGGGCCGGGATAGCCCGGTACATGGTCGACCGGGGCCACGAGTGGCTGGCGGGCTGCTGCTCCGTGCCGCTCGCCGACGGCGGCGTGCTGGCCACCGCCACCTGGGACCGGGTGCGCGCCAAGCACCTGGCGCCCGAGGAGTTCCGGGTACGGCCGCTGCTGCCGTGGGTCCCGGGCGCCGAGGTTCCGGCCGACCGCATGGAACTGCCGGCCCTGCTGCGCGGCTACGTCCGCCTCGGTGCCTGGGTGTGCGGGGAGCCCGCGCACGACCCGGACTTCGGGGTCGCCGACCTGTACGTGCTGCTGTCGATGCGCCGGGTCAACCCGCGCTATCTGAAGCACTTCCTCTCCCTCGTGCCGGCCTGATGAGCGTCTGGCTGCCCAGCGCGCCCTGCACCCCGGGCGCCTGCGTGGAGCCGGCCGCACCCGCCGCGGCCGTACCCCGTGCCGTGCTGCGGCTCGTCGCGGTCACGGTCCTGGTGCTGGCCGGGATCGTGCTGGCCCTGCTCGGCTGGGCGTTCCCCCGCCTGCGGCGGAGGATCCCCGCCGAGTGGGTCAGGTGGTGGTGCCGGTCGATCGTGCGGGCCATCGGGGTCCGGGTCCGCTTCACCGGCACCACCGCACCGGCCGGCGGTCTGCTGCTCGTCGCCAACCACGTCTCGTGGCTGGACATCCCGCTGCTGGCCGCCGTACGCCCGGCCCGGATGCTCGCCAAGACCGAGATCCGCGGCTGGCCCGTGGCGGGGGCGCTGGCCGCGCACGGTGGGGCGGTCTTCATCGAACGCGACCGGCTGCGCGCGCTGCCCGACACGGTCGCCCGGATCGCGCACGCCATGCGGGAGGGCGCGGCCGTGGTCGCCTTCCCCGAGGGCAGCACCTGGTGCGGGCGGGCGCACGGCCGCTTCCACCGGGCCGTCTTCCAGGCCGCGCTGGACGCGGGCGTGCCCGTGCAGCCGGTCCGGCTGCGCTACCGCCAGGACGGGGAAGGGGCCGCGAGCACCGCGGCCGCGTTCGTCGGCGAGGACACCCTGCTGGCCTCCCTGTGGCGGGTGGCCCGCGCGCGGGGCCTGGTGGCCGAGGTGGACGTCCGGCCGGTGATACCGCCCGGTGCCCAGCCCGACCGCCGGTCCCTCGCGCGTGCCGCCCAGCCGGTCGCCTCCGAGGCCGCCTGGACCCATGTGGTCCTGCTGGAGCCGCAGGCCGCGCCGCGTCAGGGCATGACCCGGGCCAGATAGGGCGCCGTGGCGCTGCCCGCCGCCCGCGCCACCCGCTGCGGCGGCCCGGCCGCCACGACGTGGCCGCCCCGGTCGCCGCCGCCCGGCCCGAGGTCGATCACCCAGTCCGCCTCGGCGACCACGGTCATGTCGTGCTCGACCACGACCACCGTGTGCCCGGTGTCCACCAGCCCGTGCAGCCGGTCCATCAGCACCTCGACGTCGGCCGGGTGCAGACCGGTCGTCGGCTCGTCCAGCAGGTAGAGGGTGTGGGCGCGGCGGCCGCGCTGCAGCTCGCTCGCCAGCTTGATCCGCTGGGCCTCCCCGCCCGACAGCTCGGTGGCGGGCTGGCCCAGACGCAGATAGCCGAGGCCCACGTCGAGCAGCGTGCCCAGGCTGCGGGCCGCACCCGGGGTGTCCGCGAAGAACCCGGCCGCGTCCTCGACGGTGAGGTCCAGGACCTCGGCGATGTTCCGTCCCCGGTACGTCACCCGCAGGGTCTCGGGGTTGTAGCGGGCACCCGCGCAGTCCGGGCAGGGCGCGTACGTGCTCGGCAGGAACAGCAGCTCGACGCTGACGAACCCCTCGCCCTGACAGGTCTCGCAGCGCCCTCCGGCCACGTTGAAGGAGAACCGCCCGACGCCGTAGCCGCGCTCTTGCGCCGCGTCGGTGGCGGCGAACACCTTCCGTACGACGTCGAACAGGCCGGTGTAGGTGGCCAGGTTGGAGCGCGGAGTGCGCCCGATCGGCCGCTGGTCCACCCGGACCAGACGGCCGACCCCGGCCAGGTCCTCCGTCAGCTCGCCGATGAGCGTGGACTTCCCCGAGCCGGACACACCGGTCACGGCGGTGAACGCGCCCAGCGGGAACTCGGCCGTCACCCCGCGCAGATTGTGCCGGGTCACGGGACCCACCTTCAGCCAGCCGTGCGGCTCGCGGACCTCACGCGCCGGGCCCGGGGCCTCGTCGAACAGGTAGCGGGCCGTGGCCGACTCCTCGACCGAGGCCAGCTCGGCCACCGGGCCGCTGTACAGCACCCGTCCGCCGTGCTCGCCCGCGCCGGGACCCACGTCCACCAGCCAGTCCGCGCCGCGCACCACCTCCAGGTGGTGTTCGACCACGAACACCGAGTTGCCGGCCGTCTTGAGCCGGTCCAGCACCGCGAGCAGGGCCTCGGTGTCCGCCGGGTGCAGTCCCGCCGAGGGCTCGTCCAGCACGTAGACCACGCCGAACAGCCCGGAGCGCAACTGGGTGGCGAGCCGCAGCCGTTGCAGTTCTCCCGCGGACAGGGTGGGGGTGGCCCGGTCCAGGCTGAGATAGCCGAGGCCCAGTTCGGCCACCGGCACGATCCGGGACTTCAGGTCGTCGGTGAGGACCCGGGCCGTCTCGGTTCCCCCGTCGAGCAGTCCGGCCAGGTCGGTCAGGGGCAGCGCGGCCAGTTCGGCGATGGTCCGGCCGCCGAAGGTGACCGCCAGAGCCTCGGGCCGCAGCCTGCTGCCCCCGCACACCGGGCACGGCGCGCCGGTCAGGAAGCGCTCCGCCTTCGCCCGCAGGGTCGGTGACCTGGTGTCGGAGAACGTCTTCATGACGTACCGTCGCGCGCTCATGTACGTGCCCTGGTACGGCCGTTGGATCCGGTCGGCGTCCCGCACCGGGTGGACCGTGACGACGGGCTGCTCGTCGGTGAAGAGGATCCACTCCCGCTGCTCGGCCGGGAGTTCGCGCCAGGGCCGGTCCACGTCGTACCCGAGCGTGTCGAGGATGTCGCGCAGGTTCTTGCCCTGCCAGGCTCCGGGCCACGCGGCGATCGCGCCCTCGCGGATCGACAGCGAGGGGTCGGGGACCAGCAACTCCTCGGTGGTGCGGTGCACCCGGCCGAGGCCGTGGCACTCCGGGCAGGCGCCGGCCGCCGTGTTCGGGGAGAACGCGTCCGAGTCGAGCCGCTCGGCGCCGGGCGGGTAGTCACCGGCGCGCGAGAACAGCATGCGCAGGGAGTTGGAGAGGTTGGTGACCGTGCCCACGGAGGAGCGGGAGGTGGGTGCCGAGCGGCGCTGCTGGAGGGAGACGGCCGGCGGCAGCCCGGTGATCTCGCCGACCCTGGGCGCCCCGACCTGGTGGATCAGCCGACGCGCGTACGGCGCGACCGACTCGAAGTAGCGTCGCTGTGCCTCGGCGTACACGGTGCCGAACGCCAGTGACGACTTCCCCGAGCCGGACACGCCGGTGAACACGGCCAGTACGTCCCGCGGGATGTCCACGTCGACACCCTTGAGGTTGTGCTCGCGGGCACCGCGGACACGGACGTAGGGGTCGTACGGATCATGGGGGCTCTGCATCGGGGGGACACTCCGTACGGGCCTGCCGGGGCGGGGACAAACCCCGCGATTCTAGCCCGACGGGTCCCGGCTACGGGTGCGGAGGGGTGTCCCGCTCCTGGCTTCCCAGCTCGTCCTTCAGCTTCTGCTGGGCCGTGTCGACCTGGGGCTGGTACTTGCCCTGGGTCTTCTCGTCGACGTAGTCGCCGCCCTTGTCGATGCCCTTGTTCGCCACGTCCTCGTGGCCCTTGAGCATGCCCTTGATCTTGTCCAGCATGGACATGGCATCCCTCCTGAGGGATAGACGCTCCGTCTTCCAGGGTCTCCGGCCGGGGCGTGGCCCGCATCTCGGCGGGCGGGGGCGCGCGGGGCGAGAGCGCGGCGCATGGGCCCGCCGTGGAGGCGCGAGTGCACGGGTGACCCTTATGTGCGAGTTTGGGGGATACGGACGCCTGCCGCCGCAGAAAGGCCTGCCCTCATGAGCACTCCCGGTTTCGGATTCGGACGCAGCCCGTTCGAGGAGTTCGACGAGCTGATGTCCCGGTTCTTCGGCAGCGGCGGCCCGGCCGCGTCCGCCCGCCGGCCGCAGCGCGTCGACATCGGAAGTCTGCTGTCCGAACGTGCCCGGGACCTGGTGGCCGAGGCCAGGGACATCGCCGCGATCGAGGGCAGCGAGGAACTCGACGCCCGGCATCTGCTGGCCGCCGCCACCCGGGGCGAGTCCACCCGGCGCCTGCTCACCGAGGCCGGCGCCGACCCCGACCGCATCCGCGAGCAGCTCGGCACCGGCGCGAACGGAGGCGAGAAGACGGAGCCGAACACCCTCACCCCGTCCGCCAAGCGCGCCCTGCTCGACGCCTACCAGATCTCCCGCGCCGAGGGCGACTCCTACATCGGCCCCGGTCACATCCTGCGCGCGCTCGCCGCGAACCCGGAGTCGGCGGCCGGGCAGGCGCTCGGCGAGGGCGGCTGGGAGCCGGCCAGGCTGCCCTCCGAGGGCTCCGCCGAGCGGAAGAAGCCCAGCAGCACGCCGACCGTCGACGAGTACGGCCGCGACCTCACCGAGGACGCCCGTCAGGGCCGCCTCGACCCGGTGATCGGGCGTGACGAGGAGGTCGAACAGACCATCGAGGTCCTCTCCCGGCGCAGCAAGAACAACCCCGTCCTGATCGGTGACCCCGGCGTCGGCAAGACGGCCGTGGTCGAGGGTATTGCCCAGCGCATCGTCGCCGGGGACGTGCCGAAGACCCTCGAGGGCAAGCGGCTGGTCTCGCTGGACCTGGCCGGGATGGTGGCCGGCACCAAGTACCGGGGCGAGTTCGAGGAGCGGCTGAAGAAGCTGCTGGAGGAAGTCCGCGAGCACGCCGACGAACTGGTGCTGTTCCTCGACGAGCTGCACACCGTCGTCGGTGCCGGAGGCGGCGGCGAGGGCGCCATGGACGCGGGCAACATGCTCAAACCCGCCCTGGCCCGAGGCGAGTTGCACCTGATCGGCGCGACGACCGTGGACGAGTACCGCAGGCACATCGAGAAGGACGCCGCCCTGGAGCGCCGCTTCGCACCCATCCTGGTCGGCGAGCCCAGCGTGGACGACACCATCGAGATCCTGCGCGGCCTGCGCGACCGGTACGAGGCCCACCACCAGGTCCGCATCACCGACGAGGCGGTCGTCGCCGCGGCCGAGCTGTCCGACCGCTACATCACCTCCCGCTTCCTGCCCGACAAGGCCATCGACCTGATGGACCAGGCCGCCGCCCGGGTCCGGCTGCGCGCCCGGACCCCGCCGGCCGACACCCGCGACGTCGAGGACCGCATCGCCGCCCTGAACCGGGAGAAGGACCAGGCGGTCGCCGACGAGGAGTACGAGCGCGCCAAGGACCTGCGTGACCGGATCAAGGAGGCCGAGGCCGAGCTGGCCGCCGCCGGCAAGGCTGAGGAACAGGTCCCGAAGGTCACCGCCGAGGACATCGCCCAGGTCGTCTCCCGCACCACCGGCATCCCCGTCTCCCAGCTCACCGAGGAGGAGCGGGAACGGCTGATGAAGCTGGAGGAGCACCTGCACGAGCGGGTCGTCGGCCAGGACGAGGCGATCACGGCCGTCGCCCGCGCGGTGCGCCGCGCCCGCGCCGGCATGAGCGACCCCGATCGGCCCATCGGCAGTTTCCTGTTCCTCGGCCCGACCGGAGTCGGCAAGACCGAGCTGGCCCGCGCCCTGGCCACCGCCCTCTTCGGCGACGAGAGCCGCATGATCCGGCTCGACATGAGCGAGTTCCAGGAGCGGCACACGGTCTCCCGCCTGGTCGGGGCGCCTCCCGGATACGTCGGCCACGAGGAGGCCGGCCAGCTCACCGAGGCGGTGCGCAGGCAGCCGTACACCGTGCTGCTGCTGGACGAGGTGGAGAAGGCGCACCCGGACGTCTTCAACACCCTGCTGCAGCTCCTGGACGACGGCCGGCTCACCGACTCCCAGGGCCGCACGGTCGACTTCAAGCACACCGTGGTCATCATGACGTCGAACATCGGTGCCGACCGCATCCTGGCCGCCGGCACCGAGGACTACGCCAAGGTCCGCGACGCCGTCATGCCCGCCCTCCAGCAGCACTTCCGGCCCGAGTTCCTCAACCGCATCGACGAGATCATCGTCTTCCGCGGCCTGGACCGCACCCAGCTGCGCCAGATCGTCGACCTGCTGCTGGAGCACACCCGGCGCCGCCTGCACGCCCAGGACGTTGCGATGGAGGTCACCGACACGGCCGCCGAACTCCTCTCGAACATCGGCTACCAGCCCGACTTCGGCGCCCGCCCGCTGCGCCGCACCATCCAGCGCGAGGTGGACGACCGCCTGGCCGACATGCTGCTGTCCGGGCAACTCGTAGCGGGCGACCGTGCCGTGGTGGACGCGGCGGACGGCGCCATCGTGATGCGCGCGGACCGGCCGGCCGACGTGCAGGGCTGAGCCGCTCAGCCGCGGGGTGCGAAGAGGGCGGCCAGGCGGCGGTAGGAGTCCAGCAGCGCCGTACGGTCGTACGAGCTGGTCGTGACCAGGACCTCGTCCGCGCCCGTCTCCTTCAGCACCGTCTCCAGCTCGTGCCCGACCTGGTCCCCGGTGCCGGCGAGGTGACCGGCCAGACCGGCCTCGTAGAAGTCCCGCTCCTTCGCGGTCATCGCCCGGGCCTCGATCTCCTCGGCCGGGGCCAGGGGCGGGAAGGTGCCGTGGGTCCGGGCGTGCGCCATGGCCCAGGCCTCCGGGACGAGCAGCCGCCGCGCGGCCTCCGGGGTGCCGGCCACCGCGATCGTGCCGGAGATCATCACGTACGGCTCGGACGCCCACGGGGAGGGGCGGAACTCGGAGCGGTACTGGTCGATGCCGCGCAGCATCTTCTCGCGGCCCCGCAGGTCGCCGATGACCATCGGCAGGCCGGCGCGGGCCGCGATCCGCGCGCCCTCGCCCATGGCCAGCACGAACGGCGGCACCCGCAGGCCCTCCGCCGGGCGGGCGTGCACCCCGGTCGGCGAGGTGCCCTCGAACCAGCCGAGCAGTTCGCCCAGTTGCGCCGCGAAGTCCTCGGCGTCGTCCTTGTCCCGCCCGAGTGCCTTGCGGACACCGTCCGTGAAGCCCACGGAACGGCCGAGCCCCATGTCGATCCGGCCCGGGAAGAGCGACTCCAGCACGCCGAACTGCTCGGCCACGACCAGGGGCCGGTGGTTGGGCAGCATCACCCCGCCGGTGCCGACCCGGACCGTGCGGGTCGCCGCGGCCACGGCGGCGGCGAGCACCGTCGGCGCCGACCCGGCGACCCCGGGCACACCGTGGTGCTCCGACACCCAGAACCGGTGGTAGCCGAGCGCCTCCGCCTCCCGCGCCAGCGCGAGCGTGTCCCGCAGCGCCTCGCCGGGCGGCCTGCCCGCACGGGTGCGGGAACGGTCGAGGACGGAGAAGCGGGTCGCGGCGGTCATGGAACTCATACGAGGTTCAACACCCCAGAGCCCGCAGGATTCCTCGTACGGCTTCTGATGCGGCTCCGGTGCGAGCGGCGGCCCGGCCCCGGGGAGCTGACGCAGGGGTGGCTAGGGTGGCCCCGTGACAGACAGCAGTGCGCGTCCGGTTGCCGTGTTCGACCTCGACAACACCCTTGCCGACACCGCCCATCGGCAGCACTTCCTGGAGGGCCGGCCGCGGAACTGGGCCGGGTTCTTCGCGGCCGCGCCCCAGGATCCGCCGCTCGCCGAGGGCGTGACGCTCGTCCTGGAACAGGCCCGCGAGTGCGAGATCGTGTACCTCACCGGGCGGCCCGAACGATGCCGGCGCGACACGCTCGACTGGCTCGCCGGCCAGGGGCTGCCCGAGGGGCGCCTCCACATGCGGAGCAACGCCGACCGCAGGCCCGCCCGGTTCACCAAGCTGGAGATCCTGCGCCGGCTCGCCCGTGACCGCGAGATCCGGTTCCTGGCCGATGACGACGAGCTCGTGTGCGACGACGCCGAGCGCGCCGGATTCGCCGTCGTACGGGCCCGCTGGGCTGCGAAGTCCGCCGCGCTCGAGGACGCACAGGAGCGTGAGGGCCGGACCTGAGGGCCTACTCCCCGTCCTCGATGCGGAAGCCCACCTTCAGACCGACCTGCCAGTGCGCGATCTGCCCGTCCTCGATCTGCCCCCTGACCTGTGTCACCTCGAACCAGTCCAGGTTGCGCACGGTCTGGGACGCCCGGGCGATGCCGTTGCGGATCGCCTTGTCGACGCCGTCGGGGGAGGTGCCGACGATCTCCGAGACCCGGTAGGTGTGGTTGGTCATGTGGTGCTCCTCGCTGTGCCGCCGTGACGGGTGTGTCACGCGTCACTCCACGGTGCCGTATGCGGAGTCGGAGCGCGAGGCGTCGCGGCCGTACCCCCGGGTAGGTCTTGACCTCAGCATTGGTCCATACCAAAATTCAGACACCCGTGCGAGCCATGGCTCGTCCCCCCACGCCGGGCCCCTTCCCCTGTCCGTCAGACAGAACAGGACCCCTCGTGAGACGTCGTCGTCTGCTCGCCCTCCTCTGCGTCACCGGCTCCCTCGCCAGTGGCTGTGGCCTCCTCCCGGGCGGCCAGGACCGGCACACCGTCACCGTGTGGCTGATGAAGGACAGCGCCTCGAAGGAGTTCCTGCGGCGCTTCACCGAGGAGTTCGAACGCACCCACACGGACCTGCGGCTCGACATCCGCATCCAGGAGTGGACCGGCATCGTCGAGAAGGTCCGGAAGGCGCTCAGGAGCGACGCGAAGGACGGCCCCGACGTCATCGAGGTGGGCAACACCCAGGTCCCGCTGTACATCGACGACGGCCGGCTCGCCGACCTGACGCTGGAGTCCATGCGCGACTGGGGCAAGGAGCGCTGGCTGCCGGGCCTCGCCGAACCGGGCAAGGACGGCAACAAGCAGTACGGCGTGCCCTGGTACGCGGCCAACCGGGTCGTCGTCTACCGCAAGGACCTCTTCGCGCAGGCCGGCATCACTGCCCCGCCGAAGACCCGTGACGAGTGGCTCACCGACACACAGAAGCTCGACTCGGGTGGCAACCAGGGCATCTACCTGGCCGGACAGGACTGGTACACCCTGTCCGGCTTCATCTGGGACGAGGGGGGCGAGCTGGCCGAGCAGAAGGACTACGAGTGGCGGGGCGCCCTGGACACCCCGGCAGCCCTGCGCGGGATGGACTTCTACCGGCGGCTCCAGGCGCTCGGCGAGGGCCCGGTGGACGCGGACGAGGAACACCCGCCCCAGGCAGGGGTGTTCGCCGGCGGCAAGGTCGCGCAGATCATCGCCGTGCCGGGGCTCGCCCAGTCCATCGTGCAGCAGAATCCCGGACTCAAGGACAAGCTCGGCTTCTTCCCGGTGCCCGGCAGGACCGCCGCCCGGCCCGGCACGGTCTTCACCGGCGGCTCCGACCTCGTCGTCCCGCGAAACACCGACGACCAGTTCGCGGCGACCGCCGTCGTCGGGGCACTCACCGGTGCCAAGTGGGACACCGAACTCGCCCGCACCATGAACTACGTGCCCAACAAGACCACCCTGGCGGGTGCCGTCGCGGGTGAGGAGGGGGTCGCCGCCATGGCGGCGGGTGCCGCACACGGCCGGGCAACCCCCGCCAGCCCGCAGTGGGCCGCGGTCGAGGCGGACAACCCGATCAAGGGCTACATGACCGAGGTGCTCGGCGGGGCCGACCCGGCGGCCGAGGCACGCCGGGCCGACCGGAAGATCACCGAGGCCCTCGCTCCGAACCTGGGCTGACCTACCGCGCCACGCTGAGCGACAGCGCGAAGCGGCTCTCGGTGTCCGTCCACCAGTGGGTCAACTCCAGGCCCACCGCATCGAGTTCAGCGCTCACCCCGTCCTTGCGGAACTTCGCCGACACCTCGGTGCGCAGCTCCTCGCCCGCCGCGAAGTCCACGGCGAGGTCCAGCGCGGGCACCTTCACGGTCTGCGCGGTGCGCGAGCGCAGCCGCATCTCGATCCACTCCTGCTCGGTGTCCCACAGCGCCAGATGGTCGAAGGCGTCCGGGTCGAAGTCGGCGCCCAGCTCCCGGTTCATGACGGCCAGGACGTTCTTGTTGAACGCGGCCGTCACCCCGGCCGCGTCGTCGTACGCCCGGACCAGCACCTGTTCGTCCTTGACCAGGTCCGTGCCGAGCAGCAGTGCGTCGCCCGGTGCGAGCAGGGCGCGCACCGAGGCCAGGAACTTCGCCCGCTCGGCGGGCAGCAGGTTGCCGATCGTGCCGCCGAGGAACGCCACCAGCCGGGGTCCGGGAGTCTCGGGCAGCGCCAGCGGGGCGGTGAAGTCGGCGATCAGCGCGTGCACGTCGAGTCCGGGACGCTCCTCGATGAGCGCCTGCCCGGCCTGGGTGAGGGCGCTCTCGCTGACGTCGACGGGTACGTACGCCGCCAGTGAGGTGAGCGCGTCGAGCAGATGACGGGTCTTCTCCGAGGAGCCGGAGCCCAGTTCGACCAGGGTGCGCGCGCCGCTCGCGGCGGCTATCTCGCCGGACCGGGCGACGAGGATCTCGCGCTCGGCCCGGGTCGGGTAGTACTCGAGCAGTTCCGTGATCTGTTCGAACAGCTCGCTGCCCCGGGCGTCGTAGAACCACTTGGGCGGCAGCGTCTTGGGGTTGACCGTCAGGCCGGCGAGGACGTCCGCGCGCAGCGCGGCGTCCGTCGCGTCCTCGGGGAGGGTGCGGGTCACGTGCAGGGGACTCACGTACAGGGCTCCTTCGGTGGTACTGACGCCGGATCCTCGAGCGGGGCGAGCAGCACGCCGGTGCGGTTCGCCGTGAGCACGGTGTGGTCGGGGACCTCCTGCCAGAGCGGGTCGTCGTCATACGGTTCGGAGGCGACGACCGTGCCGGTGCCGGGCTCCGTGCGGTACCAGAGGCTGTCGCCCCAGGTGGTGGCGGTGATGGTGGTGCCGTCGGTGAGCAGCAGGTTCAGCCGGGAGGCGGGGGCCGCCTCGGCCAGCTCACGAACCGCCCCGCCGAGGGCGCCGGCGGGGTCGTCACCGAGCCGCAGCCGGTGCAGCACCAGCGCCCAGACGAACGCCGAGTCGGTGCGCGCCTCCAGCGACAGCAGCTCGACCGGCGGCAGGGCGGACACCAGCGGTGCCGCCGAGTCCGGCCAGCCGGCGATCGCGCCGTTGTGGCTGAACAGCCACCGGCCGGCGGCGAAGGGCGCCGCCGCTGCCTCGCCGTCCGCGCCCGCCCGGGTCGCGTCGCGTACGGCGGCCAGCACGGCCCCGGCGCGCACGACCCGGGCCAGGTCGGTGAAGGACGCATCTGCCCAGATCGGCCCGAACCGCCGGTAGCGGGCCGGAACCGGATCACCCGGGGCGTACCAACCCACCCCGAAACCATCGGCGTTGACCGTCCCGTACCGCTGCCGCCGGGGTGCCCACGACTGCCGGAACAGGCTGTGCGCGGGCTCCACGAGAAGGCGGCCGAGCGGCTCTTCGGGCCCCAGGTAGGCCAGATGACGGCACATCAGACGGCCTCCGAGCGGGCGGTGCGGAACCCGGAGAAGATCTGCCGCCGGATCGGGTAGTCCCAGTTGCGGAACGTGCCACGGCAGGCCACCCGGTCCACGGCGAACGAGCCGCCGCGCAGCACCTTGTGGTCGGAGCCGAAGAACACCTCCGAGTACTCCTTGTACGGGAACGCCCGGAAGCCCGGGTACGGCAGGAAGTCGCTCGCCGTCCACTCCCACACGTCCCCGATCAGCTGCCGGACGCCAAGCGGGGACTCACCGGCCGGGTAGCTGCCGGCGGGAGCGGGCCTGAGGTGCCGCTGGCCCAGGTTGGCGTGCTCGGGCGCTGGGTCGGCATCGCCCCACGGGTAGCGGGTGGAGCGGCCGGTGGCCGGGTCGTACCGGGCTGCCTTCTCCCACTCCGCCTCGGTGGGCAGCCGGCGGCCGGCCCAGCGGGCGTAGGCGTCCGCCTCGTACCAGCACACGTGCAGTACCGGTTCGTCCGGCGGCACGACCTCGGTGACCCCGAAGTGGCGTCTGAGCCACTGGCCGCCGTCGCGGCGCCAGAACAGCGGGGCGGTGAGGGAGTGCTGCCGGACGTGCGCCCAGCCCTCGGGCGTCCACCAGCGCTCGGTGTCGTAGCCGCCGTCCTCGATGAACGCCCGGTACGCCGCGTTCGTCACCGGGGTCGTGTCGATCCAGTACGGCGCCAGGTCCACCGGGTGCGCCGGGCGTTCGTTGTCCAGCGCCCACGGCTCGGTGGAGGTGCCCATGGTGAACGGACCGCCGGGGACGAGGACTTCGGCCGGGCCGGTGAACAGCGGAGCCGGCTCGGGGTCGGGGGCGGTCAGGGCCTGCGGGCCCCTGCGGAGCTGATGGGTGATCAGCATCGTCTCGTCGTGCTGCTGTTCGTGCTGCGCGATCATCCCGAAGGCGAACCCGGCCTCGGTCAGCCGGCTGCCGTGGAAGTCCGCGGCGCCCAGCAGGTCCAGGACCCGGCCGCGCACCTCGGCCGCGTAGCCGCGGGCCTCGGCGGGCGGCAGCAGCGGCAGCGAGGGCCGCTCGGAGCGCGGGTGTTCGAACGCGTCGTACAGGCCGTCGATCTCGGGCCGCATCGCCTCCCGGCCGCCGACCGCCCGCAGCAGCCACAGCTCCTCCTGGTTGCCGATGTGGGCGAGGTCCCACACCAGCGGCGACATCAGCGGGGAGTGCTGCGCGGTGAGGTCGGGGTCCTCGACACAGCTGGTCAGCAGCGTCGTGCGGGCGCGGGCGGTGGTGAGCGAGGCGAGCGCACGCTCGCGCAGCGCCTCGCTGTCGTGCTCGGTGTCCGTGACCTCGGTCTCCGGGGCGGTCATGTGCGGATGTCCTTCCTCCCGTGGGCACGACGGTCCGTGTCGCGCAGACGGTCCAGCAGGTCGTCGGCCGGGCAGCGGCCCCGGACGACGTAGCGGTGGAGATGGGCCGCCACGGCGTCCATGACCGCGGGTGTGGCACCGAGCCGGGGCAGGGCCTCCAGCGCCGCTGCGAAACAGGTGACGGCGGCCTCGCGCAGCTCGGGGTCGGCGAGCCCGTACCGGGCCGCGTCGGTCCACAGCGGATTGTGCGGGGCGGGCAGGTTCAGCGTCCGCTCCGCCAGGGGTTTCACCGCCCGGTGCGCGGACTCGGTGGCTTCCGGGTCGTCGAACAGCGCCGCCGCCACCGCGAGCGGCACGATCCAGCCGTCCTCGCCGGGCTGCGCGTCGATCATGCGCAGCTCCAGGTGGCCGCGTGGCCGGACCGGCGGGAACAGGGTGGTGAGGTGGTAGTCGAGATCCGTCCGGGTGGGCGGCCGGGGTGTCCCCGAGCGGGTCCACTCGCGGAAGGTCAGGCCCTCGGGCAACTCCCACGGACCGCCGTCGTTGCGGACGCACATCACCGGGGCGTCCAGCACATGCCGGGTCCAGGCGTCCCGCGGCTCGCCGTCCGGCGGGGGGCCGCCCGCCCGGCCTGCGACGCCGATCTCCATCCACAGCAGCTGCCGGGTGGACCGCCAGCCCGTGGGCTGCCGGCCGATCAGCGGGGAATTCGCGAACGCTGCCACCAGTACCGCGCCCAGCAGGTGCGCCAGCTGCCAGCGCCGCTCGTGTCCGAGCGGCCCGGGCTCCTCGTAGCCGGCGTCCACGCACACCTGGACGGAGGCCGAGGTGCACATCATGTGCCGGCCGGCCGTGCCGGTGCGGTCGAGGCAGGCCTCCATGGCGTCATAGCGCGGTTCGTGCAGGAAGCGACGGGGTGGATGCCAGGGGTCGTGGCCGACGCCGACGAGTCCCAGGCCGTCCTCGGCGAGGACCGTGCGGACCGTGTCCAGGTCGGCCGAGACGGTGTCTATGCACTCCATCAAGGAGGTGGCGGGCGGGGAGCTCAGCTCCAGTTGGCCGCCGGGTTCGATCGTCAGCGGCGACTTCAGCGGCACGGTCCGCAGGGTGGCGTAGGCCGCTTCGAGTCGTTCGGGTGTCACCGGGAGCTGCGGCTGCCGCAGCTCGTGGACGAGCCATTCCACTTCGACGCCGAGCGTGCGGGGCGGGCCCGTCTTGAAACAGATGCCTCGGACGAGGGCTTCGACCTCGGCTTCGGTGAGGGCTGTGCGGTGCTCCGTACAGTCGCCACCATCGGTCATTGAGTCGGACATGTCGGGATCCTCCTGAGATTCCACCATGCCACCGGCCCGGTGTTCGGTGAGCCGGACATGCACTCGTCCCACCCAAGACCCTCGCAACGATTCGCACAAGGGTGCCCATCGGGACGTCCGGGATCGGTAATCTCCCTTTTCTTGGGCGTTTCCAGGCCGTTCCGGGACCCGGAAATTCCGTTGCACCGCATCACCAGCATCACCCAGGATGCCTGTATGAGCACGACGGGGGAGGCTGCGCGGGCCGCGGTCATGGCGCCCACGGGGGTGGCGCCGTGAGCGCGCGCCTGCGCGGCATCGCCACGGAGACCGAGCAGATCGTGGCGTCAGGGGGATACCGCCTGCCGGACGGCCGGGAGGTCTCCACAGCGGCGGCGACCGAGGCCGCCCGGGCGGGTACGCGGATGTACGGCCCCGGGCCGGTGCCGGTGTCCGTGACGGCGGATGCGAAGACGTTGTTCCAGGTCACGGGCGAGAGCAGTCTGGAAGCCGCCCGTCGGCTCGCGGGCGCCCCGGTCGCGGTGCTGAACTTCGCCTCGGCCCGCAACCCCGGCGGCGGCTATCTGAACGGCGCCCAGGCCCAGGAAGAGGCCCTGTGCCGCGCCTCCGCGCTGTACACCTGCCTGCTGGAGGCCCGGGAGTACTACGACCACCACCGCGCCCACCGCGATCCGCTCTACACGGACCGGGTGATCCACACCCCGGCCGTCCCGGTGTTCCGCGACGACCGGGGCCGCCTGCTGCCGGAGCCCTGGCTGGCGGGCTTCCTGACCGCCGCCGCCCCCAACGCGGGCGTACTGCGGCGCACGGCACCGGAGCGCGCCGGTGAACTGCCGGCCGCCCTGGCCCGGCGGGCCGAGCGGGTCCTGGAGACCGCGGCCGCGCACGGATACCGGCGGCTGGTGCTGGGCGCCTGGGGGTGCGGTGTCTTCCAGAACGATCCGGCACAGGTCGCGGGCGCCTTCCGTGCACTGCTCGGGCCCGGCGGTCGGTTCGCTCAGGCGTTCGAGCACGTGGTGTTCGGCGTCCTGGACCGTACGCCGGGAGCGACGGTCCGGGAGGCCTTCGTACGGGCGTTTCCGCAGGACCTGCCGCAGCCCTAGAGGGTGTCAGGTCCAGCCGTACCGCTCGTGGAGCCGCTGGCGGACGAGGTTGAACCGCATCCGGTCGATCGCGCACGCCTCCCGCCGCATGCCCTTCTCGTGCAGCCTCAGCACCCGGTCCACGTCCACCCACGAGTCGCGGCCCGACCGGTCCCAGGGCCCGCTGCCGATGGCCACCCACTCCCGGTCGCCGTCGTGCCGCTTGCTGGACAGCTGGACGGCGAGGAAGGTGCCCGCCGCCTCCCGGGCCACGACCAGCACCGGGCGGTCCTTGCCCCGGCCGTCGTTCTCCTCGAACGGCACCCAGGTCCACACGATCTCGCCCGGGTCGGGGTCGCCGTCGTGGGCGGGGGAGTACTCGGTGCGCACCCTGCCGACCTCGCGCGGGTCGGCCTCGGTGGTGGCGGAGGGGCCGTGGCGGCCGGGGATGTCTTCGTCGGTAAAGGCAGTCACGGGGGCACCTTAGGGCGTGCGCCCAGCAGTTGGGCAACCGCCCTCCGGTTGTGGCCCGCGACCGCCACGGGCCGGAGCTCTCAGGCCGGCGGCGCGGCCGGCGCGGGCCCCGGGTCCCCGGTCTCCTTCGGGATGGTCCGCCAGGTCCGGGCCGTCGGCACACCGCGCCGGTGCATACTCAGCAGGGCCGGGCGGGCGCGCGCCCACAGTTCGCGGATGACCTGCCCCTGGATGTCGGCCAGTTCGAGCGCCATCCGCACCCTGCCGGCATCGGCCATCTGCGGCAGGACCGCGCTCAGGCGCTGCTTGCGCAGGTCGGACGGCGGGTGGGAGCCCAGTTGGCGGGCGTTCTCGTCGCCCGTCTGCAGCAGGGCGACGGCGCGGTCCATCACGTCCAGGGCGTCGAAGAACAGACTGACGCCCACGAACCCCACCCACAGGTCGCGGTTGTCGTACTCGATCCCGGCGTTGAGGGACAGGACCATGCCGATCAGGTCGGCGTCGAACTCCTGCCTCCACGAGTACGCCAGCACCTCCGCCTCCTCGACCGGCAGCACACCCCTGCGCCGGACCGCGGAGTTCAGGTGGCCGCTGAGGATGTGGGCGTACTCGTGGCCCATCACGAAGTACTCGAGGGCGTCACGCAGCATCCCGGCGAGGTTGAACGGGCCCGGCGGCAGCAGGTGGTGGCCGGCGTCACCCACCCGGCCCGAGACGGCGTAGGCCACGACGATGTCCGTGAAGCGCTCGGCGACCTCGGGCACGGTCTCGATCCGCTCGACCGCGGCGGCCAGGTTCCACTGGACGTCGATCAGGCCCTCGGCGGCGGCCGGTCCGTAGGGGAACGCCCAGGCGACCGCCTTGCTGAGTTTGGAGGAGAAGAGCGGCATCTGGTCCTCGACGAGCACCAGATGGGCACCGTGGCGGCCCGGCACCCGCATGCTCACCGCGTTGAGCTGCCCGGTGCGCAGATGGCCGATGAGCGGGCGCATCGCCGTGAGGTCCAGGCCGTCGCCCTGGATCCGGGCCTTGGCCGTCCGCTCGATGTGGTCCTGCATCCCCGCGTACATCTCGGTCAGGACGTCGTCCTGGCTGCGCAGGTTGCGGGCTGCCTCCTGCTCCACCTGCGCCCGTACCCGAGGGTCCTTGCCCTGCTCGGCGTTGAAGCTGTCGCGCAGGAGCCGTTCGGTCAGATCCCGCACGGCGGCCCCGGTCACCGGCGACCGGTCGGACCCGCCCTGCCCGGCCTGCGCCTGTGCCCTGAGCAGGTCGAGGAAGTCCTGCGCCTCCTGCTGGCGCTCCCGGCCCGTTTCCCCGCTCATGCGTCACCGCCCTGCGTCGCCCGCACGGCCGCGGGCCGGACCTCCACGTCCGCGCCGAACCTCGCCGTGACGGTTGCCGTGACCTGCTCGGTGCCGCTCCCGCCGGCGGAGAGGAGGTTCGGCAGCGCGGAGATCACCTTGCCGAACATGCCGTCCGGCTCCTTGACCTCCACGGTCACCGTGCCGTCGGCCGCGAGGACCACCACCGTTCCGTAGACCACGTCCGGGGTGCGGTAGATCGCCCGTGGCGCGCCCGGTCTGAGGTCGATCACCTGGCCGCCCCTGCGCTGTTCCAGGGCGTGCTGCAGGGCGCCGACGGCGGTCGCCGCGCCCATCAGGACCAGGGTGACGGTGGTGACGGGTTCGATGCCTCGCCGTGGCACCTGCTGCAGCTCGACGCCGTGGGCGGCCGCCAGCTCATGTACGGCGGGCAGTTCCACCGGGTCGAGAACGACGAGGGCCTGCGTCCGAGCTGGCTCCGGCACCTGAACTCCCCTTTGTCCGACGGTCCTTCACGTCAGAAGCATGTCATCCCGGTGGGGCGGCCGGTCAGTGCAGTCCGTCCGAGAGGCGGACGAAGTGGTGGCCCGCCGCGAGGAGACGGGGGACGGCCGCGGTGATGCCCCGGGCGGTGCCGCCCTCGGGGTGGTTCATGTGGCAGATGACGATCGAACCGGCCTGGGCGGAGGAGACGGTGGCGCGGACCTGTTCGGGCGTGAAGGTCGCGCCGCCGTCCCCGTTCACGGAGAAACTGACGAAGCGCTCGCCGAGGTCGCCGACGATCCGTGCCGCGACGTCGTCGCAGTAGGCCGTGCCGGAGCGGAAGAAGCGAGGAGGGGTGCCCAGCAGGTGGGTGAGCTTGGCGCGGTTGCCGGCGATCTCGTCGTACACCTCGCCGGCGCCGCGGGTGCCGGGGATGCCGTAGGCGGAGCGTCCGGTGACGGACAGCGGGCGGTGCCGGGTGCCGTGGTTGGCGATCTCGAACAGCCGCTCGGCGGCCAGCCTGCGGAAGACGGCCGGGTTGGCGTCGATCCAGCGTGAGTTGATGAAGAGGGTCGCCGGTATCTCCCGCCTGCGGAGGAAGTCGATCAGCGCCCGGTCGTAGCCACTGCCGCCCGGGCCGCCGCAGGCGTCGAAGGTCAGCGCGATCGCGCGCTTCGTGGCCGGCAGCGCGTGCGTCACCCCGGGCGCGTCGAACCCCCAGGTGTGCGGCACGGAGCGCCCGTAGCGGGCGACGATCTCGGCGCGGGTGACCTCGGGCGCGGTGGCGGGTGCCGTGGCCGAGGGGGCGACGGTGGCGGGGGCTCCGGTGGCGGTCGCCGAGGGTGTGGGCGACGCCGGCACGCGGATGTTCGTCGAGCTCTTCGGGCCCGCGCAACCGGCGAGCACGCCGCCCGCCAAGCCGGTCAGCACAGCACGGCGACTGGCAGCCATCCACGCCCCCACCTGGTCGAAGTTCCTCAAGCCGGGGCTTGCGACACCCGTCACGCAAACCGTACGGGGTGGCGATGCCGCAACCGGAAAGGGGGCGGTAAGGGTTCGGTTGGGGTTGCCCCGGGCGTCGTCCGCCGCTCTCGCGGTGCCCGGGGACGGCCCGCCGGGGCCCCCGGAAAGCCGAGGACCCCGGAAGGGACGGACGGGTCGGTTTTCAGTCCTCGTCCTGCTCCACCGGCACCTTCTGCACCGGCGGTGCCGTGTGCCCGTCGAGGGACGGCACGGTGCCGTTCTGCGCCTGCCCGTTCTGGTTCATCGAGGAGAGGAGCTGACGGGCGAGCCCGAGGCCCGTGCCGCCCATCGTGAGCGCCTTGGCGAACATCTCGGCCATGCCGTCGGCACCGTTGAGCAGCACCATGTTGTCCACGTTGCCGAAGGCCGACGCGCCGGCCCGGACGATCTCCGGCCAGTTCTCGGCGAGCTGCTGGGCGACGACCGCCTCCTGGTTCTCGGCGAGGGCGGCGGCCCGGGCCTTGATGGTCTCCGCCTCCGCGAGACCCTTGGCCCGGGTCGCCTCGGCGTCGGCCAGACCCCTGGCCTGCGCGGCCGCGGCCTCCGCCTCACCGGTGGCCCGGGTCGCCGCGGCCGTGGCCGTACCCCGGGTCTGGGTGGCCTCCGCCTCGGCGCCCGCGGCCGCCTTGACCCGGGTCGCCTCGGCCGCGGCCGCCAGTTCCGTCTCCTTCGCCTTGGCCTGCGCCGCCGAGATCCGCGCGTCACGTTCGGCCTCGGCCAGCGTGCGCTTCTCGTAGGCCTTGGCGTCGGCCGGCTTTCGGACGTCCGCCTGGAGCTGCTGCTCCCGCCGGTGCGCCTCCAGCTCGGCGACCCGCGTCTCCTGGACCACGACCTCCTGCCGGGCACCCGCATCGGCGAGCGGACCGGCCTGGCGGGCGCGTGCCGCCGCCTTGTCGCGCTCGGCCTGGTAGCCGGCCTGCAGGATCTCGCTGTCCCGGGTGGCCTCCGCCATCCGGGCGAACGACTGCTGCTCGGCCTCGGTGGCGAGACGGTTCGCCTCCGCCTGCGCGATGCGCGCGTCCCGCTGGACGGCTGCGGCGTGCGGGGAAGCCAGGTTCTGGATGTACCCCGTCGGGTCCTCGATCTCGTGGATCTGCAGGGAGTCGACGATCAGGCCGAGCTTCTCCATCTCCGTACCGCAGGCGGCCCGGGTCTGCCCGGTCAGCTTCTCCCGGTCGCGGATCATGTCCTCGACCGTCAACCCGCCCACGATGGAACGGAGATGACCGGCGAAGACGTTGTGCACCCGCTCCGACATCATCCGCTGCTGGTCGAGGAAACGGCGGGCCGCGTTGGCGATCGACACGAAGTCGTCGCCCACCTTGAAGATGACCACGCCCCGGACCTTCAGCGGAATGCCCTGGTGCGTCACGCAGTCCACGTGCAGCTCGGTCTCGTTCAGGTCCAGGGAGAGCTTGCGCACCGCCTGCACCCCGGGCAGCACCAGCGTGCCGCGCCCGGTGACGATGCGGAAGCCCATGCCCTCCTCGAGGCCCTCGGTGCGGTGCTTGGACCCGGAGATGATGAGCGCCTCGTTCGGTTCGGCGACCCGCCACATCATCTTGAACAGACCGATCAGAACGAGGACGGCAACGACGACCGCCCCCGCAACGACGCCGACAACCATCGGCATTCGCCCCCTTTGCATGGTGCCCTTTCGGCACCGAACGAAGGGAGTGTGCGCCTGCGTGGACACGCCGAGAAGACGCTGACGAATCCTTGTTGCAATCTTGACGCACACCCCCCTCACCTGGGGCTGAGCGCGCTCAACTGTCGTACGCGGCAGTGACGTAGACCGTCCTCGGCGGCAGGTGCTCCACCACCATCACCACCGTGCCGCGCTCGATCCGGCCGGTGCCGTCGGCCGCGTAGGCGAGGAAGTGCTCCGCGCCGCCGCGCACCCGGACGATCACCTCGCCGACCAGCCCCGGCCCGATCGTCCCCGTCACCCGTCCAACGAGCCCGACCATCGACGCATCGTCCATGTTCACAGGGTACGGGCGGAGCGCGGTCACGCCGCCGTGCCGGCGGCGTCCTTCTTCTGCGGCGGCCAGCGTTCGTGCCAGCGCAGCTCCGCCTCCAGCTGGGCGGCCAGGGAGACCAGCAGGAGTTCGCTGTTGGCCGGGCCGAGCAGCTGGGCGCCCACGGGCAGCGCGCCGACGAAGCCGGCGGGCACGTTCACACCGGGCCAGCCGAGCACGTTCCAGGGCCAGGCGTAGGGGCAGGCGGCGATCATCGCGCGGTCCGTGGCGAGCCCGCCGAGCCGGTACAGGGCGCCGATCGCGGGCGGGGGAGCGGCCGTCGTCGGGGCGAGGACGACGTCGTACGACCCGAAGAACGCGCCGATCCGCCGGTGCAGGACCGCCTCGGCGCGGCGGGCCGCCCGCAGCGGGGCCCCGCCGAGCAGCCGGCCCAGCCGGGCCGCGTCCCGGGTGCGCGGGTCGAGCAGGGCGGGGTCGGGAGTCTCGCGGACGTGGTCGGCGATGCCGGCGGTGGCGCGGGGCACGAAGGTCAGCCCGATCTGGCCGTAGGGCGGGTCGGCCTCCTCGACCGTGTGTCCCGACGCGCTCAGTTTCTCTGCGAGTTCGAGGATCCGGGCCCGGACCTCCGGGCGCAGCCGCGCGGGCACCGCCGTGAACGGCGGCTTCAGCGCCAGGGCGATGCGCAGACGGCCCGGGTCGCGGCCGACCGCGTCCGACACCGTGAGCGCGGGCGGCCGGTGCGGGTCCCGGTCGTGGTTGCCGCTCGCCGCGTCGAGCAGCAGGGCCGCGTCGGCGACCGTACGGGCCAGGGTGCCGTTGACGGTGATGCCGTGGAAGGCCTCGCCGCGCGGCCAGGTCGAGATGCGCCCGCGCTGCGGCTTGATACCGATCAGATGGGTCCAGGAGGCCGGGATCCGCACCGAACCGGCACCGTCCGAGCCGAGCGCGGCCGGGACCAGCCCGGCGGCGACCGCGGCCGCCGAACCGCCCGACGAGCCGCCCGGGGTGTGCCAGGTGTGCCAGGGATTGCGGGTCTCCCCGAACGCCGGGCCCTCCGTGAACGGCCACTGTCCCAGCTCGCAGGTGTTCGTCTTGCCGACGATCACCGCACCGGCCGCCCGCAGCCGGCGTACCGCCTCCCCGTCCCGCGCGACCGGCGGGAAGTCGCCGGGGCAGCCGAACGCGGTCGGCTCGCCTGCCACGTCCGTGTCGTCCTTCACCGCGACCGGGACCCCGAGCAGCGGTCGCCGCACTCCGGCGGCCAACTCCCGGTCGGCCGCGTCCGCTTCGGCGAGCGCGGCCTCGGTGCGCACGATCCGAAAGGCGTTCAGGGTCGGCTGGGTGGCCTCGATCCGGGCCAGGGCCCGCTCCACCAGCGTGCGGGAGCTCACCTCCCCGGCGGCGAGCGCACGGGCGGACTCCGCAAGGCCTGCGGCACGGTCGGGCGTCATTGTGGGAGCACCTCCGGGAGCCTCCTGACACGATGTCTACTGAACGGTAACCGCAGAGTGGCCGGTGCCGTACAGGTTTCGCACAGGTGACATCGAGTCAAGTTCCCCGAACCGGTGTGAACCTGCCCGCGTTCGGTCTCCGGGCGACCTGCCGAGAGGCGGCGGACCGGATCGGGATCCGTCAGGCAACCGGCGCGGGGCCAGGGCCCTCCTACCTCTCGAGTGAGCCGACCCGAGGACAGGTGCCGCCCCGCGTGCCGCGTCCCGACCGCCCCACGTGCCGACAGGAGCCCTCGTTTGGACCGCACCGAGCCCCTGCCCTCCGCAGGCCCGTCCCGCCGCGGATTCATGGTGTACACGGTTGCCGCGGCCACTCTCACGGTCGCCGCCCCGCTCGCCTGCACCCCTTCGCGAGCGGAGGGCGCCGAGTCCGGCCGGGCCGGCTCCGGCTCCCACGTCCTGGTGACCGGTACCGACGAGGAGATGCTGGTCCTGGAGGTCACGGAGACCAACCACGTCGTCGTACGGCTGCCCCGCGCCGAGGTCGGACAGGGCATCACCACCGCGGTCGCCATGATGATCGCCGAGGAGCTGGACGCCCGCCTCACCGATGTGCGCATCCCGCTCGCCGACGCCCGCACCAAGGGCAACCAGTACACCGGCGGTTCCAGTTCGGTGAGTTCGCTGTACGGCCCGGCCCGGCAGCTCGCCGCCACCGCCCGGGCGAAGCTGGTGACCGCAGCCGCCCGGCGCTGGCACCTGCCCGCCCGGACCCTGCGCACCCGCGACACCATGGTCGTCGCCCCGGACGGGCGCACGGCCACCTTCGGCTCGCTGACCGCGAGCGCGGCCCGTATCCACCACCCCGCCGTCCCGGACAAGCCCAAACCCGCGTCCCGGCACCGGGTGATCGGACGGCCGACGACCAGGATCGACGCGCGGGACATCGTCACCGGCCGGGCGAAGTACGCCGGGGACGTGGCGGTGGCCGGGGCGAAGCCCACGGTGGTGGCCCGGCCGCCGACGATCCGGGGCAAGCTCCTCTCGGTCGACGACCGGGCCGCCCGCGCCCTGCCGGGCGTCCATGCGGTCGTCCGGCTGCCCGGCGGTGTCGCCGTCGTCGCGGACACCTTCCACCACGCCTTCGCCGCCCGGGACGCCCTTCGCCTCACCTGGGCGCCCGGCCCGCTGCACGCCCTGTCGGACGCGCAGATACGCTCCCGGCTCAAGGCCGCCGTGCCCCGGCTCGGCACCCCGCCGCACGGATCGACCCCCGTGGAGGCCGAGTTCGCGTTCGCCTTCGTCGGCCACGCCCCGATGGAGGTGCTCACGGCGGTGGCGGACGTCCGCGCCGACCGCGCGGAGCTGTGGTTCTCCTGCCAGACACCCATGGACGCGCGGGACGCGATAGCCCAGGCGGTCGGTCTGCGCCCGTCGAAGGTCAAGGTCCATGTGGTGCGCGCCGGTGGCTCGTTCGGCCGCCGGCTGAACTACGACGCGGCGATCGAGGCGGCGCTGGTCTCCAAGGCGGCCCGCCGCCCGGTGAAGCTGATGTGGAGCCGTGGCGACGACATCAAGCACGGCCGTATGCGCCCGGCCAGCCGGCACCGGATCCGGGCCAGTGTGGCCGGCGGCCGGGTGGTGGCCTTCGAACAGGTGATGGCGTCGGTGTCGGAGTCGTACGACGACGCCGGCCTGTCCGCGCAGGGGGGTGTGCGGGCCGCGTCCGGCCCCCTGCCCAGCCGGACGGGTCTGTACAACTTCGGCCGGGTGTCCGGTGATTCGGGCGGCATCGAGCTGGCCGTGCCGCTCGGCGCCTGGCGGTCGGTGGACTCCGGGACCGTCCGGACCGCCGAGGAGATCGTCGTGGACGAGATCGCCCGCAAACTCGGCGTGGATCCCGTGGCCTTCCGCCGGACCACCTTGCGGAACAAGGCGGTCAGGGCCGTCCTCGACAAGGCGGCGGCCGCCGGCCACTGGGGCCGCGCCATGCCCGCGGGATGCGCGCAGGGCATGGCCGTGCACGAGGAGTACGGCTCCTGCGTGGCCTGCCTCGCCGAGATCGACGCGACCGACCCGAAGAACCCTCGCGTGACCAAGGTGGTGATGGCGGCCGACGTGGGCACCGCGGTCAACCCACGTGGCCTGGAAGCCCAGTTGATGGGCACCGCGATCGACGGCATCTCCGTGGTCCTGCAGGCGGGCCTGCACATCGACCGGGGCGCCGTACGAGAGGGCAGCTTCGCCGACTTCCGCTACGCCCGCCAGCGCCACGCCCCGCTCGTCTTCGAGGCCCACGTCCTGCCCTCGACCGGGGAGCCGGGCGGCGCCGGCGAACTCGGGGTCCCCGCGGCGTCCGGCGCGGTCGCCAACGCCTACGCCCGTGCGACCGGCACCGCACCGCGCAGCTTCCCGCTCACCTTCTGACCGCCGACACACCCTCCGAGGCACCCATGCGTTCGTACTCCTTCACCCTCAACGGCAGACAGGTGACCGTTCAGGCCCCCGCCGACATGCCCCTGCTGTGGGTCCTGCGCGACCTGCTCGGCGTCACCGGCCCCAAGTACGGCTGCGGAGTGGGCGTCTGCCGCGCCTGCACCAGCCACCTCGACGGCGCCGAGATCCAGCCCTGCGTGGTGCCGGTCGCCGACTGCGCGAACCGCACCGTGACCACCATCGAGGGCCTGGCCGACGGCGACAGGCTGCACCCGGTCCAACAGGCCTGGATGGACTGCGACGTGGCCCAGTGCGGCTTCTGCCAGCCGGGCCAGATCATGGCCGCCACCGCCCTGCTGAAGCGGACGCCCCACCCCACGGACGCCGACATCGACGCCATCGAGAACATCTGCCGCTGCGGCACGTACGCCCGCATCCGGGAGGCGATCAAGAAGGCGGCGGAGAGCGGCGGCTGACCCTCAGTCGGCCAACAGGCGGCGCAGCCAGTCCAGTCGGGCCGCCCGGGCCGCCCGGGACACGGCCGCCTGCGGGGCGAGGCCGTCGAAGCCGTGGCAGCCGCCCGGCCAGACGTGGAGTTCGGCCGTGCCGCCGGACTGCCAGATGCGGGAGGCGTAGTCGACGACCTCGTCCCGGAAGGTCTCCGCGGAGCCGACGTCGAGGAAGGCCGGTGGCAGGCCGGACAGGTCGGTCGCGCGGGCGGGGGCGGCGTGGGGCGGGACGCCGGGGCCGCCCCGGCGCTCGCCCAGCAGCGCGGTCCAGCCGGTCTCGTTGGCAGTGCGGTCCCAGAGACCGAGGCCCGCCATCTGGTGGCTGGAGACGGTCTCGTTGCGGTCGTCGAGCATCGGGCCCATCAGCAACTGGCCGATGACCGGCGGGCCCTGGCGGTCGCGCAGCAGGAGGGCGAGTGCGGCGGTCAGGCCACCGCCGGCGCTCGCGCCCGCGATGACGATCCGGTCCGGGTCGCCCCCGATCTCCCCGGCGTGGCCGGCCGTCCACAGCAGGCCCGCGTGGACGTCCTCGATCGGCGCCGGGTGCGGGTGCTCGGGCGCGAGGCGGTACTCGACCGACACGACGACCGCGCCGAGCTCGCGCGCCCAGGCCAGCGGGCCGTCCACGCCGGCCCGGTTGTCGCCGACGACCATGCCGCCGCCGTGCACGTGGTAGATCACCGGCAGCGGGGTTGCCGGATCGGCGGACGTGGGGCGGCAGATGAGCAGGGGGACCGCCGGTGCCCCCTCCGGGCCGGGCACCGTGCGGTCCTCCGCCTCGAAGGCCCCGCCCAGCGTGAGGTCGAGCTGTGCCGACAACTCGATGCCCGCGCTCTGCCGGACGGCGGGGATCTCCTCCATGGTGAGCCCGGGCGAGATCTGATCCTTGATCAGCTCCAGCGCGGCGGCGAGTTCCGGGTCGAACGGGGGCGGGGGCGGGACCTGGGGCATGGCTTCTCCTCACCTGACTCATACGGCTCGGGCCACCCGTGGCGCGACTCGTCCGCCCGGCGGTGGCTCCTGCGGTCATGATCCGCGTACCCCGAGGAGCCCGGAGGCCGCCGTCCGGCGGAACCTGTCCGCCGGACGGCGGGTGCCCGGAACCGGCCCAGGTGCCGTAGCAGCCCCAGCGCGGTGAGCAGGGCGACCAGGGCGCACACCCCGGCCCAGCCGAACCGGGCGTAGGCTCGCGTGCCCAGCCACGACCCCAGGCTGCCACCCAGGTAGGCGCACGTCATGTACGCGGTGTTGAGGCGGCTGCGGACCTCCCCGGCGAGGGCGTAGATCCGGACCTGGTTGGCGACCATCCCGGACTGCATGCCGACGTCCAGCAGGAGCGTGCCCGCCACCAGGGCGACCAGGCCGGAGGTGCCGCCGAGCGAGCCCAGGGCCAGCACTCCCGCCGAGCAGGCGACGATCACGAAGCACACCAGGTTCACCCCGTCGGGTCCCCGCCGGTCCACCAGGCGTCCCGCGAACGGCGTGACGACCATGGTCGCCGCGTTGACCAGCGCCAGCAGCCCGACCGCTGCCGTGCCCAGGCCGTACACCGGGCCCGTGAGGAGCAGCGCGACACCGGTCCAGGCGGCGGAGAATCCGGCGAACACCGTCGCCTGGTAGAAGGAGGAGCGGCGCAGGGCCGGTTCCGTGCGCAGCAGGCGCAGCGGCTCGGCGAGCAGCCGGGGATACCGCTGCCGGGAGGGCGGGGCGGAGTCGGGGAGTGCGCGGGCGAGGAGCAGGGCGACCACGAGGGTGAGCAGGGCCGCGAGCACGTACGGCACACGCCAGCCCAGCCGCTCGGCCAGGGCTCCGCCTGCCGTGCGGGAGAGCAGCATGCCCGCGATCGAGCCGCTCAGCAGCGTGCCGCCGACCACGCCCCGGCGTTCCCCGGGCACCATCCCGGCCGCCAGCGCCCCGGCGAGCGGGGCGATCACCGTCGTCGCCCCGACCAGCACGCTCGCCGCGAGCAGCGGCGCCGGCGCGGGCGCCCCGGCCGCGGCGCACAGGCCGAGGCCGGTCAGGGTGAGCAGGGTGACCAGCAGCGGGCGGGGCGGAAGCCGGTCGCCGAGCGGGACGAGCAGGAAGATGCCGGCCGCGTAGCCGAACTGGGTCGCGGTGACCACGCCGGCCGCGGTGCCGGGTGAGACACCGAGGCCCGCCGCCATGAGCGGGGCGATCGCCTGCGGGAAGTAGACGTTGCCGACCCCGACGCCGCAGGCGACGGCCAGCAGCGCAATGACCCGGGAGGAGCGGGGAACGGGCGCGGTACGCTGCGGTGCGTTGTGATCCGACATGTGCCGAAGTCCACGGCATGCACGGGCGGTTGCCAAAGGATGTAGGCCGGGGCTACATGATCAGCTTCCTGCTCGGTGTCGACGACCTCGTCGACACCCGGTTCGCGATCTCCCCGCTGTCCGAGGTGATGGGCAGCCTGCGCGCGCTGCGCGCCCCCGCCCTCTACCCGCTCCACGTGCGATGGCGCACGTCGGTCCTGCGCACGCTCGACCCGGCCGACCAGCGGCTGCTGTCCGCCCTGGTGGGCGACACCCTGGCGCTGCCCGACTTCCTGACACCGAGGCCCACGTCGTTCGCGCCCACGATCGAGGACGAGCTGGCCGTCGTACGGGCCACACCCGTGGAGGTCGTACGACGCGACCTGCACGCCGCCCACGCACCGAGGCTCCTCCCCGACGCGCTGCGGCAGGCCGCGGCCCCCGGCGACCCGGACGTTCTCGAACTGGTCGACGGGATCTGCTCGTCGCTGCGGCGCTACTGGGAGTCGGCGCTGCTGCCGCACTGGCCGCGGATACGGCTCGTACTGGAGGCGGACATCACCCACCGGGCCCGGCAGCTGGCCACGGGCGGTGCACGGCTGCTCTTCGCCGAGCTGCATCCGAACCTGCGCTGGCAGGACGGCGTCCTGACCATCGACCAGATGATCGGTCATCACCAGGTGGACGGATCGGGGCGCGGTCTGCGGCTGGTCCCGTCGCTGTTCGCGCACAAGCCGGCACCGCCGATCAGCGCCGAGGAGCCCCCGATGCTGGACTATCCGGGCCGGGGCGCCGCCACCCTGTGGGAGCCGGAGCCCGCCGCCGACGCCACGGCGCTCGGCTCGCTGCTCGGCGCACCCAGGACCACCCTGCTGCGCCTGCTCGCGGAACCCCTCCCGACCGTGGAGCTCGCCCGCCGCCTCGGCGTGACGCCGAGCGCCGTCTCCCAGCACCTGCGGGTGCTGCACGCCACGGGCCTGGTCACCCGCGCCCGGGACGGCCGCCGGGTGCTGTACCGGCGCAGCCCGCTGGGGGAGCGGCTCGCGTCGGCCTGACTCCGGTGGCGCGCGAAAAGGGCCGGAGCACGGCTCCGGCCCCTCGCTGGTGCCTGCGGGTCAGGCAGCCACGCCCACGTTGCCGTGCAGGCGGGCGACGACCTCGGTCAGCTGGGCGGCGACCTCGGCGTCGTCGACCGGGTGGGTCTCGGCGAAGCGGGTCACGGAGCCCGGGATGGAGAGCTTGATGTCCTCGATCACCTTGCCGCCGGCGATGCCCACGGCCTTGCGGGCCTCGTCCTGCGCCCACACGCCGCCGTACTGGCCGAAGGCGGTGCCGATGACGGCGACGGGCTTGCCGCCGAAGGCGCCGGCGCCGTAGGGGCGGGACAGCCAGTCGATGGCGTTCTTCAGGACGGCCGGGATGGTGCCGTTGTACTCGGGGGAGAAGAGCAGGAAGGCGTCGGCGGCCCGGGCGGCCTCGCGCAGCTTGGCGGCGGCGGCCGGGACGCTGCCCTCGACGTCGATGTCCTCGTTGTAGAAGGGGATCTCGGCCAGGCCCTCGAACAGGTCGACCTCGGCACCCTCCGGAGCGAGCTTGACGGCCGCCTCGGCGAGCTGGCGGTTGTGCGAACCGGCGCGAAGGCTGCCGACGAGCGCGAGGATACGAACAGACATGGCGGTTCTCCAAGGGGGGTGAAACATAGCTGTCACGATCCGGACCGGGGTCCGCTTAAGTTTCTATCAGGCTAACCGGACCGCGGTCCAGTTTCATTCCCGATGCTTTACGCTGGCTTCATGTCCAGCGCCCTGCCGCCCTACTCGAAGTCCCAGGAGCCCCTCGGAACCCCTCAGCTGCTGGAGGTCGAGCCGGCCCCCGAGGAGCCGTGCCTGCGTGCCGACGCGGCTCGCAACCGCGCCCGGCTGCTGGAGGCCGCCGCCAGCCTGATCGCGGAGCACGGAGTGGCCGGTGTGACGATGGAGGCGGTGGCCGCCGCGGCCCAGGTGGGCAAGGGGACGGTCTTCCGCCGCTTCGGCGACCGCAACGGGCTGCTGATGGCGCTGCTCGACCACTCGGCGCGGCAGCTGCAGGCCGACTTCCTCGGCGGGCCGGCGCCGCTGGGCCCCGGCGCGCCGCCCCTGGAACGGCTGCGGGCCTTCGGCGTCGCCGTGCTCTACCGGTCGGCCGAGCAGCTGGACCTGCAGCTGGCCGCCCAGCCGGAACCGGACCGCCGGTTCTCGCACCCCTCGTTCCAGGCCCTGCGCACGCACATCGCGATGCTGCTGAGGCAGATCGTGCCCACCGCCGACTGCGAACTCCTCTCCCAGACGCTGATGGCCCATCTCGACCCCGCGCTGATCCACCATCTGACCCGGCAGTGCGGGATGCCGATGCGGCGCCTGGAGTCCGGCTGGCACGACCTCGTGGCGCGGGTGACGTGCACGGAGCGCTCCGGCTGAGCCGTGCTCAGCCGAGGTCGGCGGTGAACATGTCGAGCAGCCCCTGCGGCGCGTCGGCGCGGAACAGCATCGCGGCGCTGCGTGCGGACTCCGACGCGGAGAACTCGGCGCGCGGGAACATCCTCTCCTCGTAGGCGGCCAGCGCCGCCTCGGTGTCGCCGGGGTGCGCGGCGAGCGCGAGGCCCAGTTCGGCGCCGTCGAGCAGCGCGAGGTTGGCGCCCTCGCCCGCGAACGGCGACATCAGGTGCGCGGCGTCGCCGAGCAGGGTGACCCCGGGGACCCGGTCCCAGCGGTGACCGACGGGCAGGGCGTGGATCCGCCGCGGCGCCAGCGCACCGTCCGCGTCCCCGACCAGCGCCTTCAGGCTGTCGTCCCAGCCGTCGAACTCCTTGAGCACCGCCGCCTTGGCCGCCTCGTCGTCGGTGAAGTCGATGCCGTCCGGCCAGTCCTCCGGCGCCTCGACGGCGGCGTAGACGTGCAGGCTGCCGTCGGACTCGCGGTGCGCGAGGAAGCCCCGGCCCGCGCCGAGCGCGAACAGCATGCCGCCGCCGACCACCCGGGCGCTTCGGGGGTGGCGCGCATCCGCCTCCAGCAGGTCCGCCTCGACGAACGACACACCGGTGTAGGCGGGCTGCGCGGACGAGAGCAGCGGGCGGATGCGGGACCAGGCGCCGTCCGCGCCGACCAGCAGGTCCGTGGTGAAGGCGCTGCCGTCCGCGAGCGTCACCTCGTGCCGGCCGGCGCCGAGCGGGCGTGCGCCGGTCACCTTCACGCCCCAGCGGACCGTGCCCTCCGGCAGGGAGCGCAGCAGCAGGTCGCGCAGGTCGCCGCGGTCGATCTCGGGGCGCCCGCGAGTGCCGTCGTCGGGCTCCTCCAGGCGGACGGTCCCGTCCTGGTCGAGCACCCGCATGGCCTCGCCGCCGACGTGGACGCGGGCCAGGAACTCCTCGTGCAGCCGGGCCGCGCGCAGCGCCTCCTGGCCGGAGTCGTCGTGGATGTCGAGCATGCCGCCCTGCGTCCGCGCGGCCGGCGAGGGGTCCAGGTCGAACGCGGCGGCCTCGATGCCGTGCACGTGCAGCACCCGGGCGAGCGCGAGCCCGCCGAGTCCGGCGCCGACTATGGCGACGGGGTGGTGGGGGAGGAGGTGGGCAGGGGTGGTCATGGTGGCCTCCTGGCAGGTGAGGGGATCACGGGAGGTGAGGGGATCAGCCGCATACGGCGGTGCGTTCGATGCCGTTGACCAGCGCCTGGAGGGCCCAGGACAGCCGGGCCTCCGGGGCGCCTGACAGCAGGGCGTCGCCGGTCGCGGCGATGTGCGGGTGGGTGTCCGGCGACGCCCCGCGCAAGGCGCTGTCCAGCGCCTGCCAGTCGCCCGGGGACTCCTCACCGGCGTGCTCGGCGGCGGTCGCGGTGGCGTGCTGCAGCAGCAGGTCGACGCCCCAGGCCGCCCGGTCGCGCGGCACCCCGCCCTCGTCGAGCAGGGCGAGCAGCGTCTCGATCAGATTCAGGTAGTGCGGGCCGCTCGGCCGGGCGGTCAGAGCCGACCGGGCGAGGCTCGGATGCTCCAGCAGCATCCGCGTGCAGGCGGTGAGCACGCCTTCCAGCCGCTCGCGCCAGGTGCCCTCTTCCGGAGCGGGCCCGACCGTGCCGAGCAGCTCGTCCAGGACGGCCGCGTGCAGCTCGTCGGTGTTGCGGACGTAGACGTACAGCGAGGCGGGGCCGGTGTCGAGCTCCTGCGCCAGCCGCCGCATGGTCACCTTCCGCAGCCCTTCGGCGCGCAGGACGGCCACCGCCGCGGCGACGATGCCCTCCCGGGTGAGGGCGGGCTTGGCGGGACGCTCGCGACGGGAGCGGGAGGAAGGTGTCATGCGCCCACGGTAACGAACATGTTCGTCACGAACAAGTTCGTAGCGAACGTGTTCGTAGTCTGCGTGGTGAGCGTGTTCATGGCCGGTCGACCTGCGATTGCTCGACGGGGCTTTCGTTCAGCGGTGAACCACCTTCCCCCGCCCGCCCCCGCCCGCCGCTCCTCTGCCAAGATGCGGTCTGTCATGGTGCAGATACCGAACACGTCCCCGTCCGCTGCGCCCGCACCGCACTCCGTCCCCACGAGTGCCGATGTGGCCCGGCTGGCCGGCGTCTCGCGCGCGACCGTCTCCTACGTCCTCAACAACACCAGCGCCGTACGGATCAGCGAGCCGACGCGCCGCCGCGTCCGCGAGGCCGCGCGGGAGCTGGGGTACGTGCCCCACGCCGCCGCCCGCAGCCTGCGCGCCGGACACAGCCGTATGGTCCTGATGCCCGCCCCGGCGATCCCGGTGGGCCCCCTCTACAGCCGCTTCCTCAATGATCTCCAGTCGGCCCTCGGCCGCCTCGACTACACGGTCGTGCAGTACGGCACGGTCGGCCTCCAGGGCGACGAAGCCGCCCGCGCCTGGGCCGAGTTGCGTCCCGTCGCCGTTCTGGTGCCGGGCGCGGGGCTCGGTCCGCAGGGTGTCGAGGTGCTCAAGAGGTCCGGCGCCCGTGCCGTGGTGACCCTCGGCCCCGAACGTGTCGAGGGCGCGCACGCCCTGCTCATGGACCACGATGCCGTCGGCCACTGCGCCGGCACGCATCTGTACGCCCGCGGCCGGCGCCGTATCGGTGTGATCGTCCCCGAGGAGCCGGGCCTGGAGTCCTTCTCCCGGCCCCGGCTCGCCGGTGTGCACCAGGCCCTGTACGGCACGGATGCGACCGTGACCGCGCTGCCGCTCGCCTACACGGAACAGGCCGCCGCCGAACTCGCCGCGCGCTGGCCCGAGTTGGGGCTGGACGCGGTGTTCGCCTACAACGACGAGTACGCCATGCTCCTGATGTGCGCCCTGCAGGACCGGGGCGTGCGCATCCCCGAGGACATCGCTGTCGTCGGCGCCGACGACCTGATGCTCGGCCGGCTGCTGCGGCCCCGGCTCAGCACCGTCCGCATCGAGCTGCCCTCCGGCCGTGAACTCGCGGAACTGGTCGACCGCGCGGTGCGCGACCCCGGCGGCGAGCCCGAGGTGCGCAGGGTGCTGGGTGCCTCGCTCGTCCAGCGCGCGTCCAGCTGAGCCGGACACCGGCTGCGGTCGGGGTCTCGGAGAGGCGTGACCGCGATGCCTGCTCGCGGTCAACGGCAGAGCGACCGCCGGGGCGTCACTCGCCCTGCGCCTGCTGGGCGGCGATGGTCTTGCGGACCTCGTCCATGTCCACCTTCCGGGCCTGTCCGATGACGTCCGTGAGGGCGGCCTCGGGCAGGGCGCCCGGCTGGGCGAAGATCGCGACCTGGTCCCGGACGATCATCAGCGTCGGGATCGACTGGATGCCGAAGGCCTGGGCGAGCTCGGGCTGGGCCTCGGTGTCGACCTTGCCGAACACCAGGTCGGGGTTGTCCTCGGCGGCCTTCTCGTAGACGGGCGCGAACTGACGGCACGGCCCGCACCAGGAGGCCCAGAAGTCGATGAGGACGAACTCGTTCTCGGTGACGGTCTGGTCGAAGTTCTCCTTGGTCAGCTCCACAGTGCTGCTCATGGCGTGATTCCCTCTTCCTGGTGTGGGGGCTTGTGCCGACGGCGGAAACACGGCGATGGGGTTGCCTATTCCATGCCTGTTCCGCGCAAGTTCCATGCCTGGTACGTGCGTGCACGGCTGTGTCCCGTGCGTGCACTGCCGTCTCCCGTGCGCCTACCCGTGTGGCCCCCGAGCCGACCACGCACCAGACTGACCCCATGACGGAAACGGAATCCATCGCGTACGACGTCGTGGTGCTCGGGGCCGGGCCCGTGGGGGAGAACGTCGCCGACCGCACCCGTGCGGCCGGCCTCACCACCGCGGTCGTGGAGAGCGAGCTGGTCGGCGGCGAGTGCTCGTACTGGGCCTGCATGCCCAGCAAGGCGCTGCTCAGGCCGGTCATCGCCCAGGCGGACGCCCGCCGCCTGCCCGGCCTGGCCGAGGCGGTCCAGGGTCCCCTCGGCACACCCGCAGTCCTGGCCCGTCGGGACGAGTACACCTCGCACTGGAAGGACGACGGTCAGGTCCGCTGGCTGGACGGCATCGGCGCCGACCTGTACCGCGGCCAGGGCCGCCTCGCCGGCCCCCGCACGGTCACCGTGACCGGACCCGACGGCACCGTCACGACCCTCACCGCACGGCACGCCGTGGCCGTCAGCACCGGCACCCGTGCCCAGTTGCCCGACCTGCCGGGACTGGCCGAGGTCAAGCCCTGGACCAGCCGCGAGGCCACCAGCGCCGAGGCCGCCCCCGGCCGGCTGATCGTGGTCGGCGGCGGTGTCGTCGCCACCGAGATGGCCACCGCCTGGCAGGCGCTCGGCTCACAGGTCACGCTCCTGGTCCGCGGCAAGGGCCTGCTCAACCGGATGGAGCCGTTCGCCGGGGAACTGGTCGCCGAGGCCCTCGCCGAGGCCGGCGTCGACGTCCGCACCGGCACCTCGGTCGAGTCCGTCGCCCGCGAGAACGGCACCGTCGTGGCCGTCACCCACGCGGGCGACCGCCTCGAGGCCGACGAGATCCTCTTCGCCACCGGCCGGGTCCCGCACACCGACGACATCGGCCTCGACACCGTCGGCCTGCAGCCGGGCTCCTGGCTGGACGTCGACGACAGCCTTCGCGTCGACGGCACCGACTGGCTGTACGCGGTCGGCGACGTCAACCACCGTGCCCTGCTCACCCACCAGGGCAAGTACCAGGCCCGCATCGCGGGTGCCGCCATCGCCGCCCGGGCCGCGGGCCACGCCCTGCTGGACGAGCCCTGGGGCGCGCACGCCGCGACCGCCGACCACTACGCCGTGCCCCAGGTCGTCTTCACCGAACCGGAGGCCGCCGCCGTCGGCCTCTCCCTCGCCGAGGCGGAACAGGCCGGCCACCGCGTCCGCGCCGTCGACGTCGAGTTCTCCTCCGTCGCCGGGGCCGGCCTGTACGCCGACGGCTACAAGGGCCGCGCCCGCATGGTGGTCGACCTGGAGGAGGAGATCCTGCGCGGTGTCACCTTCGTCGGCCCCGGCGTCGGCGAACTGATCCACTCGGCGACCGTCGCGGTGGCGGGCCGGGTCCCGGTCGGCCGGCTGTGGCACGCGGTGGCGTCGTATCCGACGCTGAGCGAGGTGTGGCTGCGGCTGCTGGAGGCCTACCGGGACAACTGACGGCCGGCTCAGGGCAGTTCGAAGCCCAGCGCCTCGGCCGCCGGATGCGGGGTCGGCTGTCCCCAGCGGGCAGCCACCGCCTCGTTCGTGGACAGGGAACGCAGTTCGGCACGGTCGAGATAGAGCAGGCCGTCGAGGTGGTCCGTCTCGTGCTGGACGATACGCGCGGGCCAGCCCGTGAACACCTCGTCCAGTTCGCGGCCGTGCTCGTCCTGGCCCCGCAGCCGCACCTCGGCGTGCCGGGCCACCACGGCCTGCCAGCCCGGCACGCTCAGACAGCCTTCGAAGAACGCGGCACGGGCGGTGCCGGCCGGCTCGTACGACGGGTTGACCAGGACCCGGAACGGCTGCGGCACCCGGCCCCGGGCCAGCGCCACCTCCTCCGGCACCGGTGCGGGGTCCTCGATCACCGCGATCCGCAGCGGTACGCCGACCTGCGGCGCGGCCAGGCCCACGCCCGGGGCCGCGTGCATGGTGACGCGCAGGGCCTCCACGAAGCGGTCCAGCAGAGCGGGACCGAGCTGACCGTCGTACGGTTCGGTGCCCTGGCGCAGGACCGGCAGTCCGGCCGCGACGATGGGCAAGGGGCCGCCGGCCGCGAGGAGTTCCTCGACCCGCTCGGCGAGAAGGGCGCGATCACTGGGAGGTGCCATCGCGTCAGGATGCCATGCCCACCTGCCGCACCCTGTGGCACAGGTCACCAACACTCCGGGGAACTCGGGCCCTTCGCGATCCGACTACTGGACCGCCCCGCTTCCGACCCGAGTCCCCCGGAGAAGCCAGCCGATGTCCACCGCCGCCTCGCCCGCCACCGACGAGACACCCAGACCGCCCGCCCCGGCCCCCTCCCCGGGTCACTGGGCCCCGCTGCGCCCCCTCGTACTGCGCCTGCACTTCTACGCCGGCCTGCTCGTCGCCCCGTTCCTGCTGGTCGCCGCCGTCACCGGCCTGCTCTACGCGGGCTCGTTCCAGGCCGAGAAGTTCGTGTACGACCATGAACTGACCGTTCCCGCCGGAGACCGCGAACTCCCCCTCTCCGCCCAGGTCGCCGCCGCCCGCAAGGCCCACCCCGAGGGCACCGTCTCGGCGGTACGACCGGCGCCCGAGCCCGGCACGACCACCCGGGTGCTGCTCTCCGGCGTCAAGGGCGTCGACCCCGACCACACCCTCGCCGTGTTCGTGGACCCCGCCACCGGGAAGGTCCGCGGTGCTCTCGAACAGTACGGCTCGACCGGCGCGCTGCCGCTGCGCACCTGGATCGACGAACTCCACCGCGACCTGCACCTCGGCGACACCGGCCGGCTCTACAGCGAGCTCGCGGCCAGCTGGCTGTGGCTGATCGCGGGCGGCGGCCTGGTGCTCTGGTTCTCCCGGCGCCGCGCCCTGCGCAAGGTGCGCGGGACCAGCGGACGGCGCCGCACCCTCGGCCTGCACGGCACGGTCGGCGTGTGGACCGCCGCCGGGTTCCTGTTCCTGTCGGCCACCGGCCTGACCTGGTCGACATACGCCGGCGCCCACATCGACGAACTGCGCACCTCGCTCGGCCAGGCCACCCCGTCCGTCTCCGCGGCCGGCGGAGAACACGCGGGCCACGGTACGGCGGCCGGCACCGGCGCGGACGCCGGGCACGGGGTCGGCCTCGACAAGGTGCTCGCGGCGGCCCGGGCCGAGGGGCTCGGCGACCCCGTGGAGATCGTGCCGCCCGCCGACGCGAGCAGCGCCTACGTCGTCAGGCAGGTCCAGCGCAGCTGGCCGGAGAAGCAGGACTCCGTCGCCGTCGACCCGGCGACCGGCAAGGTGACCGACGAACTGCGGTTCGCCGACTACCCGGTGCTCGCCAAGCTCACCCGCTGGGGCATCGACCTGCACACCGGCGTCCTCTTCGGCATCGCCAACCAGATCGCCCTCGCCCTGCTCGCGCTCGCCCTGATCCTGCTCATCGTGTGGGGCTACCGCATGTGGTGGCAGCGCGGCCGCGGTTCCGCCTTCGGCCGGCCCGTCCCGCGCGGCGCCTGGGCACAGGTGCCGCCGTACCTCCTCGTACCGGCCCTCGCCGTGATCGCCGTACTCGGCTACTTCGTGCCGCTGCTCGGCATTCCGCTGGCCGGATTCATCGCCGTCGACATCGTCCTCGGCGAGATCGCGCACCGCCGCGGTCGCCGCACGTACGGGGGCACGGCCGGCGTGAAGTAGCGTGGTCCGACACGCCGATGCCGGTGCGGGGACCGAGCACCTTCGGGCTCTCGGCACCGACTCCGGTGCCCCGGAGGCGAACCGGGCGACGAAACAGGGGAGTGCGGGACATGGTGCGGGACGGCGGCCGGGTCCGGCGGCGCGGCCAGGGCGAACTGGAGGGCCAGGTCCTCGGCGCGCTGCGCGAGGCGGACGGGCCGGTCGGCGCCGCATGGGTGCAGGAGCGCCTCGGCGGCGACCTCGCCTACACCACCGTCGTCACCATCCTCACCCGGCTGCTCGCCAAGGACGTCGTCGCCCGCGAACGGCAGGGCCGCTCCTTCCTGTGGACGCCCACCGCCGACGTGGCCCGGCTCGCCGCGCTGCGCATGCGTCGTCTGCTGGACGGCGAACAGGACCGCGAGGCGGTCCTGGCGAGCTTCGTCACCGTCCTGCCGCCCGGCGACGAACAGGTGCTGCGGGCGCTGCTGGAGTCCGCCGAGCCGGGCCCGGTGAACAACGGGAACACCCCGCGCACCGGCGACGGCGGTACGGAAGACTGACCGCCCATGGGGGTCTTCGTCTTCCTGCCGCTGGTGCTGCCGCTGTCCGCCTGGCCGGTCGCCCGGCTCGCCGAGGTGCACCTGCACCCGCGCACCGCCACCCGGCTGCTCACCACGGTCGCCGTGGTGATGGCCGTGTGCAGCACGCTCTGTCTGGCCCTGCTGATGGTCGTGGGCACCGCCCAACTGCCCGGCAACCCCCTCCCGGACGGCTGGTCCGACCCCGAGGTACGGGCCGCCGTCCCGCACGACGGGGTCGCGGGCCGCGCCGCCATCCCCGCCCTCGCGGTGGTCGCCACCGCCTGCGCCCGCACCCTGTGGCGCCATCACCGGGTCACCCGCCGGGCCCACCGCGCCCTGGCCGCCCTGCCCGGAACGACGGTGGCCGTCCTGCCCGACGGCGCGCCGTACGCCTACGCCCTGCCCGGCGGCCGGGGACGAGTCGTCGTCACCACCGCGCTGCTGGACGGGCTCGCCCCCGCTGAACGGCGCGCCCTGTTCGCCCACGAACGCGCCCACCTCGCCGCCCGCCACCACCGCCATCTGCTCGCCGCCCGGCTGGCCGCCCGGGCCAACCCCTTTCTGCGCCCGCTGCGCACCGCCGTCGTCTACACGGCCGAGCGCTGGGCGGACGAGGAGGCGGCCCGCGCGGTCGGCGACCGGCGTACGGTCGCCCGGGCGATCGGCAGGGCGGCGCTGCTGTCCCACGGCACCCCGGCGCCCACCCTCGCCGCGCTCGCCGCGACCGGTCCCGTGCCGCGCCGGGTGGCCGCCCTGCTGGCCCCCGCCCCCGTGGCCCGCTGCTGGCCCTCGGCGTTCACCTCGGTCGGCCTGGCCGCCTGGGGCGCCGCCGCAGGCACCCTGGTGTCGGCGATGTCCTCGGCGGACTCGGCCGTCACCCTGTTCCTGATCCTGCACGCGGCGGCTCCGCTGTGACCTCGCGAGAGCACCGGTGACGTGCAGGGCAGGGCGGCCGGCCCGAGACGTGCGAAGGGCCCGGTTCCCTCGGGGAACCGGGCCCTTCGCACGTCGTGTCACTCCTGCGGGAAGTCTCCCGCGAGCGCCGAGGCGATCCGCAGGTGCTGGTCCGCCTCGTCGTGCCGGGCCTGCCGCTGGAGCGTGCGGCCCAGCATCAGCCGGGCGTAGTGCTCCACCGGGTCGCGCTCCACGATGAGCCGCAACTCGGCCTCCGCCCGACGCAGTTGGGCCGAGTGGTAGTAGGCGCGGGCCAGCAGCAGCCGGGGGCCGGTCTGCTCCGGCACCTCCTCGACCAGGCCGGCCAGCACCCGTGCGGCGCCCGCGTAGTCCTGGGCGGCGAAGAACTGCTGCGCGCGCTCCCAGCGCTCGGCGGGGGTGCCGTGGTCGTAGTACGTGGTCTCCACTTGCGTCTCCACTCGTGACCTCCTTCGACGGCCACAACGGAACCCATTAGTTCAATATTCCACTACTGTGGAGTGATGGCAGCCGGGTCCAGCGGGACGTCCAGCAGGGAGGTCAGGTCGCGGGCCAGTTCCCGGGTCCGGGCGCTGTCCGGACCGCCGAGCGGCTGCAGCAGCTGGGTCAGCAGGCCGTGGACGACATCGATCGCCCGCCTGGTGGTCTCCAGCCCCTGCTCGGTGAGCGCGAGCTGCACCGCCCGCGGGTCGCGCGGGTCCTTGGCGCGCTCCAGCAGCCCGGCCGACTCCAGGCTGCGGGCCAGCTTGGAGACGTACAGTGCCTCCAGGCCGGTGTGGTCGGCGAGTCGTCGCTGGCTGGGCCGCTCGCCGGAGCGCCGCATGCCGTACAGCGACGCCACCAGCGAGTACTGGGCGTGGGTGAGGCCCAGCGGGGCCACCGCCCGGTCGACGGCGACCCGCCACTTCATCGACAGCCGCCACACCAGGAAACCGGGGGTGGCCCCTTCGGATGTCTCGCTCATGGCGGATACTGTACATGGCTACTATGGCGGTCCCGTGTCCGCGCGGTCCTTCCAGGAGCGGCTGATGCGGGGACTCAGCCGGCGGTGGGGAAGGTGAAGCCGGCGGTGATGTGCTGTGCCGCCTGGGGCCAGCGGGTGGTGACGACCTTGGGGCGGGTGTAGAAGCGGATGCCTTCCGGGCCGTGTACGGGTGAGTCGCCGATGAGGGAGTCCTTCCAGCCGCCGAAGGAGTAGTAGGACATCGGGACCGGGACGGGGACGTTGATGCCGATCATGCCGATCCTGACGGCGCGCTGGAATCGGCGGGCGGCCTCGCCGGAGGCCGTGAAGAGGGCGGTGCCGTTGCCGTAGGGGTTGGCGTTGATCAGCGCGATGGCCTCGTCCAGCGTGTCGACGCGGACGACGGCGAGGACGGGGCCGAAGAGTTCTTCCCGGTAGGCGTCCATCTCCGCGGTGACGTGGTCGAGGAGGGAGGGGCCCGTGAAGAAGCCCTCCTCGTACCCGTCGATCTTCAGACCGCGGCCGTCGACGACGACCGTTGCGCCCTGTGCGGCAGCGATGCCGACGGCGTTCTCGACGCGTTCCTGGGCGGCCCTGGTGACCAGCGGGCCCATGTCGGTGCCGGGCGCGTCGCCGGGGCCGACCTTGACCTCGCGGGCCTTGCGTTCCAGTGCCGCCACCAGTCCGTCGGCGGCGTCACCCACGGCCACCGCCACGGAGACCGCCATGCAGCGCTCGCCGGCCGAACCGTAGGCGCCCGCGGTGATGTGGTTCGCGGCGAACTCCAGGTCGGCGTCGGGGAGGACCACGGCGTGGTTCTTGGCGCCGCCGAGGGCCTGGACGCGCTTGCCCGCCGAAGTCCCCTTCTCATGGACGTACTTGGCGATCGGTGTGGAACCGACGAAGGAGACCGCTTCGATGCCGGCGTGGGTGAGGATCGCGTCCACGGCTTCCTTGCCGCCGTGGACGACGTTGAAGACGCCGTCCGGCAGCCCGGCCCTCGTGTACAGGCTGGCGACGAAGTTGGCGGCGGAGGGGTCGCGTTCGCTGGGCTTGAGGACGAAGGTGTTGCCCGTCGCGATCGCGATGGGGTGCATCCACAGCGGCACCATGGCGGGGAAGTTGAAGGGCGTGATGCCCGCGACGACGCCGAGGGGCCGGCGGAAACTGTGCACGTCCACGCCGCGCGACACCTGGTCCGAGAAGGATCCCTTGAGGATGTCGCCGAGGCCGCAGGCGAACTCGACGACCTCGCGGCCGCGGATGATTTCGCCGCGTGCGTCGTCGACGGTCTTGCCGTGTTCGGCGGAGATGATTCTGGCCAGTTCTTCCTCGTGTTCGACGAGGAGCCGGCGGAAGCCGAACATCACCTGGGTGCGCTGGGTCAGCGAGGATTCCGACCAGCTCTCGAAGGCGGCGGTGGCGGCCTGGACGGCGGTGTCCACGTCGGGTGCGCCCCCGAGCACCACCCGGGCCTGTTCCTGCCCGGTGGCGGGGTTGAAGACCGGCTGCGCGGCGATGGCGGAGCCCTGGGTGGGGGAGCCGTTGATCCAGTGGGGAACGGTGTTCACGGGAGCGGGTTCCTTACAGGTGGTGGCGCTGGGTCCGCTTGTGGACGGCGTACGTCTCGTAGGCGGCGCGGGTGGAGTCGAGGGCGGAGACTTCGCTGACGGGGACGTCCCACCAGCCGTGCGCGGGCGGGTTGGGTCCATGAAGGTCGGTCTCGACGTGGACGACGGTGGTGCGGTCGGCGGCCTTGGCCTTCTCCATCGCCGAGCGGAACTCCTCGACGCTGGTGGCGTGCAGGACGTCCGCACCCAGGCTGGAGGCGTTGGCGGCGAGGTCGACGGGCAGGACGCCGCCGTCGAGGAGGCCCGAGTCGTCGTTGCGGTAGCGGTATCCGGTGCCGAATCGCTGGGAACCGAGTGATTCGGAGAGGGCGCCGATGGAGGCGAAGCCGTGATTCTGGACGAGGACGATGATGACCTTGAGCCCTTCGGAGACCATGGTGACGATCTCCTGGGCCATCATGAGGTAGGAGCCGTCGCCGACCAGGACGACCACCTCGCGGGAGGGGTCGGCCATCTTGGCGCCGACACCGGCGGCCACCTCGTAGCCCATGCAGGAGTAGGCGTATTCGACGTGGTAGGCCTTCGGGTCGCGGGCCCGCCACAGTTGTTGCAGATCGCCGGGCATGGAGCCGGCCGCGTTGACGACCACGTCGCGGTCGCCCAGGACGTCGTTGAGCGCGCCCAGGATCTGGGTCTGAGCGGGCAGTTCACCGGTGTTGCGGTCCGGAGCGAAGCACTCTTCCTCGATCTCCCTCGTGCGGCGGACGAGCCGGCGGGTGTGAGCCCGGTAGTCCGCGGACACCTCCCAGTCCGCCAGCGCTCCCGCGAGTGCCTGGATACCGAGGCGGGCATCGGCGACCAGCGGTTCGGCGGAGTGCTTGACGGCGTCGAGGCGGGCGACGTTGAGGTTGACGAAGGTGACGTCGGGGTCGGCGAAGACGGTGTGGCTGGCGGTGGTGAAGTCGCTGTAGCGGGTGCCGATGCCGAGGACGACGTCGGCCTCACGGGCCAGCTCGTTGGCCGCGTAGGAGCCGGTGGAACCGATGCCTCCGACGGCGCAGGGGTGATCCCAGGGCACGGCGCCCTTGCCGGCGTGCGTGTCGGCGACCGGAATGCCCGTTGCCTCGGCGAACGCCCGCAGTTCGGTCTCGGCACCGGAGTACACGGCGCCGCCGCCCACGACGATGAGCGGCTTCTCGGCGTTGCGCAGCAGCCGCGCGGCCCGCTCGACGGCGCTGGGTTCCGGCACCGGGCGGCCTGCGTGCCAGACCCGGCGCCGGAAGAAGGAGAGCGGCCAGTCGTGGGCCTCGGCCTGCACGTCCTGCGGCAGTGCCAACGTCACCGCGCCGGTCTCGACCGGGTCGGTGAGGACGCGCATCGCGGCCAGCGCGGCCGGGACGAGCTGCTCGGGCCGGGAGATGCGGTCGAAGTACTTGGACACGGCACGGAAGGCGTCGTTGACGGTGACGTCCCCGCCGCGGGTGTCCTCCAGTTGCTGCAGGACCGGTTCGGCGGCGCGGGTGGCGAACATGTCGGACGGCAGCAGCAGCACCGGAATGCGGTTGGTCGTCGCCAGGGCCGCACCGGTGATCATGTTCGTGGAACCGGGGCCGGTGGAGGCGGTGCAGGCGAAGGTCGCCAGCCGGTCGCGCATCTTGGCGTACGCCACCGAGGCGTGCACCATGCCCTGCTCGTTGCGCGCCAGGTAGTAGGGAAGGTCCGCTTCCTGCGTGACGGCCGCCTGAAGAAGCGCCTGCCCGATCCCGGCGACGTTGCCGTGCCCGAAGATCCCCCACACACCGGGGATCAGCCGCTGCTCCTGCCCGTCCCGCTCGCTGTACTGGTTGGCCAGGAAACGGACGAGAGCCTGGGCCGTGGTCAGTCGTACGGTGTTCATTCGTTCTCTCCGAAGGGCAGCCGGTCGTCGGTGTCCTGGGAGTCCCAGGTCGAACGCACCCAGCCGCGGGCGGGGTCGTCGCAGGTCGGCCAGGCGCGGTCCTGGCCGGGGCCGGCCATGACGTCGAGGTGGTGGAGGTCGTGGCCGGGTGCGGCGGTCGAGGGGCCGTGCCGGCCGTGCGGGATCAGCACGGCGTCCCCGGAACGCACCTCGGCGAGCATGTCGATCGGGCGTTCCCGGGTGCCGTGGACGCGCTGGTGGCCGAAGCCGTTCTCGCCCGGTACGGGCCGAGGGCACGAGCCCGTCAGCGGCAGCACCAGGAACTCCGGGTCGCCGGTGGACAGGGTGTGCGCCTCGCCCGGCCTCGGCGTGCGGATCCTGAGGCCGGAGTGTCCCCAGCCCACCGACTCGGGCGTGACCAGGAGGTCGTAGGGTCCGTCGGCCGAAGTTCCCTTCGGCAGGCGGTACTTGCTCGTGGCCGTCACAGCAGGCTCACCGCCCGGTCGACGGCACCGGCGACATCGCCGTCCGAGGGGTAGAGCAGGGAGCGGCCGACGACCAGGCCCTGCGCGGTGGGGAGCTTGAGGGCCCGCCCCCAGGAGGCGAAGGCCGCGGCGGGGTCGGTGACCTCGCCGCCGAGGAGCAGCGTGGGCAGCGTGGAGGAGGCGAGTACGCGCTCCATGTCGTCGACGACGGGCAGCTTCAGCCAGGTGTAGGCGGTACGCCGGCCAAGCCCCGACGCGATCGTGATCGACTTGATGACGGCGTCCGGGGAGAGGTCGTTGCGGATCTCCCCGCCCTGCCAGGACGAGACGAACGGCTCGACCATGGCGATGAGTTGCTGGTCGTTCAGCTCGTTCATGGCGCGGGCGGTGTCCATCAGGGCGGACGGAGTGGCCGGATCGTCCAGGGCGATGCGCGTGAGCATCTTGCCGCCGTCGAAGCCCATGGCGGCGATGGTCTCGGCGTCGTAGCCGGTGAACCGGTCGTCGATCTCGAACACCGACCCCGCAAGGCCGGCCCGGTTCATCGAGCCGAACACGCTCTTGCCGTCGAGGACGCCGAGGAGCAGCAGGTCCTCCAGGATGTCGGCAGTGCCCAGCACCCCCGTCACGCCTGGGCGCTCCAGGGCGGCGCACAGCCGTTCCAGCAGCTCGAAGCGGTCCGCCATGGCGGTGGGGTCACCGCCCACGCCGTTGGCGCCGCGCGCCGGATGGTCCGCGGCGATGATCATCGCCTTGCCGTGCTCACCCAGCGGCGAGGTCGCCCGGACGCGGCGAACGGCCGCTGCCGCTATGGCACCGGGATCGCCGACCCGGGCGGACACGATCCGGCTCACGTCGTGGGACGACACGTGCTCACGCCTTTCGTTCGGTGGAGGTGGGGACGAGGGATGCCTCGCGGAGCCTGGCGTCGACCTCGGCCTCGGTCGGCATGGCGTCGGAGCAGGACAGCCGGCCCGCGACGACGGCGCCGGCGGCATTGGCGAAGGAGACCGTGCGCCGGGTGTCCCAGCCGGACAGCAGTCCGTGACACAGCGCGCCGCCGAACGCGTCACCCGCGCCCAGGCCGTTCACCACGTCCACCGGCACCGGCGCGATCTCGACCGCCGTGCCGTCCCGGTCCATCGCGAGGACACCCTTCGGGCCCTGCTTGACCACGGCCAGCTCCACGCCTGCCGAGAGCAGTGCCTTCGCGGCCGCGTACGGCTCGCGCTCGCCGGTCGCCACCTCGCACTCGTCGAGATTGCCGACGGCGACGGTGGTGTGCCGCAGGGCCTCCGCGTAGTGCGAACGGGCCTCGGCCGGGTCCTTCCAGAACATCGGCCGCCAGTCGAGGTCGAAGACCGTCGTCCCGGCCTCGGCCCGATGCGCGAGCGCGGCCAGGGTGGCCGAACGACTCGGCTCCTCGCTCAGGCCCGTCCCGGTGATCCAGAAGATCCCCGCGCCCCGCACCGCCTCCAGATCCAGCTCACCCGGCCGAATGTCCAGGTCGGGCGCCTTGGGCAGCCGATAGAAGTACAGCGGAAAGTCGTCCGGGGGGAAGATCTCGCAGAACGTCACCGGCGTCGGTGCGACCTCCGACGTACCGACGAACCGGCCGTCCACGCCGTACCCCTCCAGCGCCGACCGCACGAACGCACCGAACGGATCCCGCCCCGTCTTCGTGATCACAGCCGAGCTGCGCCCGTACCGCGCGGCGGCCACGGCCACGTTCGTCGGGCTGCCGCCCAGGTACTTCCCGAACGACGTGACCTCCGCCAACCCCACACCTGTCTGGAGCGGATACACATCCACTCCCACGCGGCCCATGGTCAGCACTTCGAATGACATCAGGCTGGTTTCCCTTCGCTCCGACCGTCCCGGAGGCGGTGGGGGCGGACGAGTGCTTGAAGCGCTTTGAACGCACGCTCTGAGGCCAGTACGATGCCGCCCCTCAAATGTCATGTCAATAGGATGTTGCTACGTGACCCTGTGTGAGACGGGTTGCGGAGCGTCGGCGCCCGAAGCGCGACCGTAAGGAGACCCGAAGCGTTCCCGAAGGCATATGCCGCACAGTGGTCGAGGTGCTTGAGGAACGGACGACCGGGGCTGGAGGAGCGGGCATGGGCGGCGACGACCGGCTGCGGCCGGTGATCCTCGTCGGGGCGGCCAGAGAGGGCCGCTTCGGCCTGGCGGCCGCCGAATGGCTCGCGACCCGCGCCCGGCTGCGCAGCGACTTCGAGGTCGACGTCATCGACCTGGCCACGGCCTGGCTGCCGGATCTGATGACCGCCGACCCCGCGGTGCCACGGCCGTCGGCCGTCCGGGACCTGTCTCCGCGGCTCGCCGCCGCCGACGCGTTCGCCGTGGTGACGCGCTGTGCGGGGCCCCGTTCCCCGGGCGCCCGGCACTGGTCGTCCGGCTCGATCTCGCCGAACGGCAGTCCGATCCCCTCGCACCAGGTGACCGCCTCGACCGCGGTGGCGCATCCGGCACCGGGCCGGACATCTCCAGGGCGGAGGCGAGGGAGGGCCGGCCGTCGGCGAGCCTGCCCATCAGGATCCAGTACCAGGCCGGCGCGTTGCCCAGACGCGGCGTCAGCTCGGGCGATCCGGCGTCGGCGGACTCCCGCACGGCGTGCCGCAAGTCGGCGGTCTCCGCCGATGGAGCCTGGGAGCACGGCCGCACCGACTCCAGCAGCGGGTAGCGGGCGCCGACGGGTCCGTCGCTGCGGATCACCAGCGACCGGTCGACGAGCCGCGACAGGATGCCGACGACGTCACCCGTGGCCACCTTGCTGCCGGCACACGGTCGCCCCCGACTTCGGGAAAGCATCGAAATGGCGGGCCGCACCTTTGCGGCGGCCCCCCAGGAAGGCCTCAGCCGGGTGACGCCGCCGTGGACGGCTCCGGGACCCGGCGGGCGGGCAGGGCGACCGCCCGCGCACCAGATCCTGCTGCGCGACCACCGCGAGGCGGTCCTGGCCCGCCTGGCCGACGCCCTGCCCGCCGTGCTCCACGCGGCCGGACACCCCGACGGGCGGCAGATGACGGCCGCCCTCGTCGACTGGGCGCGCACCCGGCTCGCCATGGTCTGCACCGGCCCGCGCCCCGGCACACGGGCTGCCCAGCCTCCATCTGCAACCGACCGTGGCGACACTGCTGTTGGAGTGCGCCTCCCGTGCCCTGCCCGACGTGGCGTCCCGCGACCTCGCTCTGGAGGTGGTCGGCCGTGCCCTGCGCACCGGTTCGCCCGCGGGCCGGGCGGCCTGAACTCAGTACGGCCACCGGCAGCCGGGCCGTACGGCACACCCACCACCGGCTGCGCGCCGGGCCCTGCTGCACGCGGATCCCGGCGCCGGGCCGGCAGTCACAGTGCGCCACTCGGGCCGGTGTCCACCAGGCGCCGTACGGCGCCTGGTGGACACGCCTCGGCGAGGTGCGTCAGAAACGGGGTCCCTGCGGTGTGCTCCGCGGCATCGGGACGATGCGCCGGTTCACGCCGGGGCTCTTGCGGCCGGACGGCTTGCAGCTGACGTCCTGCGCCGGCAGCTTTCCGTTGCTCAGGTAGGCGTTGACGGTGCGCTCGGCACAGGAGCCCGGGTCGCTTCCGTAGACACCGTGGCCCTCGCCGCCCCTGACGTACACCATGCGCGAGCCCTTGAGTGCGCGGTGCATGCCGAGACCGCTGACCAGAGGCGTCTGGGAGTCCCACTGGTTCTGCACGGTGAGTATGCCGACACTGTTGTCCACCGCCGTGACGGGCTCGACCGGCTTGTCCCAGAACGCGCAGGGCGTGATGTTGGAGCCGAAGTCGCCGTAGAGCGGGTACTTGGCCTTGTCCTGGACCGCGTCGTGCCGGTACTGCTCGGGGTCGCGCGGCCAGGCCGAGGTGTCGCCGCAGACCACGGTCCAGAAGGCGGCGGCGCCGTTGTCGGCCGGCGGCTGCGCGGCGGCGGCCGCGGACCGGCGCGGTACCCGCTGCTCGTCCGGCGCGGGGGAGTGGTGGGAGACCGCGTGGCCGCCGGCGGCCCTCTTGAGGTCGACGACCGCCTCGGCCGCGTACTTGGGGGTGAAGAACGCGGAGCGCAGAGTGGACCGGATGTCGTCCCCGGTGACCTTCTCGCCACCGTTGTCGATGGGCGTGCGGTCGGCCCGGGCGACCAGGTCCCAGAAGCTCTTCTTCACCTTGGCCGGGGTGTCGCCGAGCCGGTAGGTGCGGTTGCGCTGCGCGGTCCACTTCGTCCAGCGGGTGAACGCCGGCTCGGTGCCCTCCGCCCAGACCTGGATCATGCCGCGCCAGACCCGTGCGGGGTCGACCGCGCTGTCCAGCACGAAGCGATCGGTCCGCTCGGGGAACATCTGCGCGTAGACGGCGCCCAGGTACGTGCCGTAGGAGTAGCCGAGGTAGGAGACCTTCTTCTCGCCCAGAACGCCTCGGATGACGTCCATGTCGCGGGCGGTGTTGCGGGTGGTGATGTACGGAAGCCGGTCGCCGTTCCTGGCGCGGCACTTGTCGGCGACGGACCGGGCCCACTTGACGTCATTGCCGAACGTCTCCGGATGGTACGGGTGTTCCGTGTTCTGCTCCTTGTTCGTGAGGCCGCAGGTGACCGGGCTGCTGTGACCCACGCCGCGCGGGTCGAACCCGATGAGGTCGTACTGCTCGCGGACCTTCCTCGGCATCACGTCCTTCATCATGACCGGCATGTCCAGACCCTCGCCGCCCGGTCCACCGGGGTTGAGGAGGAGCGCGCCGTGCCGCTTGCCCGGGACGCTTGTCTTCAGGCGTGAGACGGCCAGCTTGATCGTCTCGCCGCCGGGGCGGCTGTAGTCCAGCGGGACCTTGATCGTCGCGCACTGGTACGCGGCAGGAAACGACGTGTCGCATCTGTGCCACGCGGGCCGCTGGCTCTCGAATCTCTTCAGCGGTTCCGCCGCGGATGCCTGAGCCGGGGCGAGGGCGGGGACCAGCGTTGCCGTGACCCCCACGGCGAGCAAGGGCGCAATGCGTCCTATCCGCACGATGGTCGTTCCTTTCCGTCAACTTCCGGGAAGGTACGACCATTTCGTATCCACGGAGACCGCGAATCCATCTGCGGGGCGGTCTTGCTACGACTCGCGGAGTACACGGAACAAGACGTGCGGAGGAGAACCCGAACGGGCTGATCACCGTCCGCCCTGCGCGGGGTCGGCCGTGCTGCTGCACCCTCGTCGACGACACCGGTGCGTGCCGCCGCACCGCCGCACCGCCGCGTCATCGGGCCGCTCTCCGGTCACGACGGGGCCGGTGGACCCTCACCGCCCGGCCGCCTCCGCCGGCATCGGCTGCACGCCGATGGCCGCCATGCTCGGACACCTCGTGGCCACCGGTTCGTCCCGGCCGGTCCGCGCCCTGCACGCGGACCGCGCCGGTCGACCACGCCCTGCGGGCGCGGACGCGACCCCTGGTGGAGCAACTGCCCGACGCCAGTGCCGAGTTCTGGTACAAAGAGGACGCGGCCGAGGAACCGGGGTCCCGCACGGGCCTGATGGACCTCGACGGCCTGGGGCTGCCCGTCGACGCCGACGTCCACCTGTGCGGCCCGCTGCCCTTCAGGCGTGCCGTCCGCGCCCAGCTGCTGCGGGCCGGCATTCCGGCCCGCAGCATCCGCTACGAGGTCTTCGGCCCGGACCTGTGGCCGGCCCACGCCGAGGACTGAGACCGTCGCCCCTCGATGCCACCGGACGGGGCGGGCAGCAGGGTCAGCAGCATGATGGTGGGTTCGGTGACGCGGACGGTGTGCGGCGGCCGGGCGGGCAGGTGAACTCAGCTGAAGTTCCCCGCGCCGAGAGGCCGTTCGGCCATGTCCGGAGCCGTCATCAGGGGCCGATGGGCTGTGATCGGAGGGCCGCTCGGCCCAGGCGTCGCCGGCTGCGGCACCGTGCTGCTGTCCTGTGACCGGCCAGGAGCGGCCACGGACCATCGGGTCCCGCCGCCCGCGGCCACGTCTCCTCCCGGTGAATCATGTCGACATATGCGGACCGGCACGGTGAATGCCGGTGCAGCGCCGTGACGTTCGCACGGATGTTTTACCAACCCATGGTTGCCGCCCTCGCCGGCCCGTCGGACTCTTGGTCACCATGCCGTCGGGCAGCTGGTTCTGCTGGTCACGGGGGGTGCATGGGTCCCCCGCGCTGAGCGGGGAATGTTCATGCACCTCGAGTTCCGGCACCTCCGTATCCTGCTCACCGTCGCCGAGGCCGGCAGCATTCGCAGGGCCGCCGCACGGCTGCAGCTCTCCCAGCCGGCCACGAGTGCTCAGCTGAAACGGATCGAACAGGAGCTGGGCGGCCCGCTCTTCATCCGCAGCGCCGACGGCGTGAAGCCGACCGAGAACGGACAGTACGTCCTGCGCTGTGCCCGGGACCTCGTCGTCGGTTTCGACCGGCTGCGCGAGTACGCGCGATCGGCGGCCGAGGCGGACCGAAAGGCCGCCGCGCCGCTGAGGGCCGGCGGAACCGCCGGCCCCCTGGTGTCCCTGCTGGTCTCCGCCCTCTTCGAACTCGTACCGGAACGCCGGCTCACCATAGATGCCCGCCGCTCCGTGCACACCCTGGTGAAGTCGCTGAGCCAGTCGAAATGCGACATCGCGGTGTTCGGCGAGTTCCCGGGCTTCCCCCTGCCGGTCGGCGAGTCGGTGGCGACGCGCACACTGCTGCGCGAGCCGGTCTTCGTCCTGCTCGCCGAGGACCACCCGCTGGCACGCCAGGAGAGGGTGAGTCTCCATGAGCTGGCGGGCGAGGAATGGGTCATGCCGGAGGCCGACGAGAGCGGCGTGCACGCGTACCTTCATCTCACCTGCCGGTCGGCGGGGTTCACGCCGCGCATCGCCCATGTGACGCCGGATCTCTCCGTGGCGCAGATCCTGGTCGCCGGCCGCCGTGCCGTCTGCGGGGTGTGGCCGACCGCCGACGTCCCCGCCCAGGGCACCGTGCAACGGCCGCTCGTGGACGTCCCGTTCCACCGTCGGCTGCTGCTGGCCTGGAACACGGAGTCGGTTCCGCCGGAACTCACCGACGCGGCCGGCGAGCGTGTTCTGGCCGCCTATCTGTCGCTGGTGCGGCAGCGGCCGCAGTACCTGGCCTGGTGGCAGGACGGGGGCGAGGAGTTCGCCCTCGGCGAGGGCACCTGACCGGCCGGGCCACGATTGCCCGTGCCCTATAGCTCCGGGGCTATATCCCAGATGAAGTCACGTCAGGAACATGTCACCTGGTGAACACTTCGCGTCAACGTCCGAGGACGTCGTCACCCCACGACGAACCCACTTCCGAGGACGTCGTCACCCCACGACGAGCGAAGGAATCACCCCGTCATGCCCCGTCCTCTGCTTGCCCTTTCCGCGATGGTCGCAGCCGGCGTCATCACCACCGGCGCGACGGCCGTACCTGCGTACTCGCAGACCGACGCCGTGCGGGGCGGAACATCCGTCCGCGACACGGCGATATCCCAGGCCAAGGCGAACGTGACCCGGCACGCCGACACCTTCGGTTTCGGCGCGGGCCAGAGACTCCACGTCAAGGACGTCGTGATCGACGCCGACGGCACCCAGCACGTCCGCTTCGAACGGACCTACCACGGCCTCCCCGTCGTCGGCGGCGACTTCGTCGTCCACCAGAAGGCCGACGGCTCGCTCAAGGGGGCCAGCCGCGCCAAGGCCCACAAGGTGGCGCTCAAGTCCCTCACTCCCGCTGTCGACGCCAGGGGCACCGCGGCCCGCGCCCTGAAGCGTTCGCACGGGCTGGTGCGCAACGCCAGGACGACGCCGGAGCTGATCGTGTGGGCCGCCGACGGCACCCCCCGCCTGGCCTGGCGCACCACCGTGCAGGGCCTGGGCGACAAGGGCCAGCCGCACGGCGAGGTCTTCGTCACCGACGCCGCCACCGGCGCGGCGATCGAGAACTACGACGTCGAGCACGAGGCCACCGGCACCGGCCACTCCGAGTACACCGGCGACGTCGGCATCGACACCACCCAGCAGGCCGACGGCACCTTCGCCCTCATCGACCCGGTGCGCGGCCACATCACCAAGGACGCGCACAACATCTCGTCCTCGTCCCTGAAGAGCACCTCCGGCACCCTGTTCACCGACGCCGACAACATCTGGGGCGACGGCAGGAAGTTCTCCACCGACCGTGCCACCGCCGCCGTCGACGCGCACGTCAACACCGCGGAGACCTTCGACTACTACAAGGCGACCTTCGGCCGCAACGGCATCAAGAACGACGGCCGCGGCGCCACCGTCTTCGTCCACGTCGGCACCAACTGGGACAACGCCCAGTGGTCGGACACCTGCTTCTGCATGATGACCGGCGACGGCGACGGCACCACCGACCCCGAGCAGGTCGACCTCGACACCATGGGCCACGAGATGACCCACGGCGTCACCTCGGCCACCGCCAACCTGCGCTACAGCGGTGAGTCCGGCGGCCTGAACGAGGCCACCAGCGACATCCTCGGCACCATGGTCGAGTGGTACGCCAACAACCCGGTCGACACCCCCGACTACCTCTTCAGCGACCAGTCCACCCCGCCGTGGCTGCGCCGCTTCGACAAGCCGTCCCTGGACGGCCGCTCCGCCGACTACTGGTCGAAGTCGGTCGGCCGGCTCGACGTGCACAACTCCTCGGGCGTCGGCAACCACTGGTTCTACCTCGCCAGTGAGGGCAGCGGCACCAAGACGATCAACGGCATCACCTACAACAGCCCGACGTACAACGGCTCCACCGTCACCGGCATCGGCAACAAGAAGGCCTCCGCCATCTGGTACCGGGCGCTGACCGTCTACATGACCTCCACCACGGACTACAAGGGCGCCCGCACCGCGACCCTGAACGCGGCGAAGGACCTCTACGGCGCCACCAGCCCCGAGTACGCCACCGTGGCCGCCGCCTGGAGCGCGGTCAACGTCGGCTGACACTGAAGCACACCACCCGATCCGCGGGAGCCGGCCCGGACGACGAGGACCTGGTGCATGCCGACCGGGCATGCACGGTCGTCCGGGCTCGCGGAGCGCCCGCGTCACCGGCGCTCGGGGCCGAGGGGATGAGGAGTCCTGCAAGGTTCGGGAGCCCGCGGCCGGGATGAGGAGTGCGGCGCGCGGGCAGGTAAGGAGCACGCCCGTCCGGGCAGGCGCCGGAGCCTGGCCGGGGGCCGGCGACGCGTGCTGGAGGCCCCGTGTGGTGGATCGTCCCGCTGACTGCCGCGTACGCGCTCGTCGCCGCCTTCTCCGTACGCTTCCGCCGCAGGTACCGACGCATCGTGAACGCGCCGGTCACACCCCGCCCGCCCGATGAGGAACCGACCCTCTACGAGGTGGCATACCTCGGCTTCCGGCACAGGCAGGTCGCACGGACGGCGCTGGCCGCCATGGCGCTGTCCGGCCGTCTGGAGGCGAAGGACGAGGTCCTCACCATCACCGACCCCGTCCCGCGCGACGACATCGAGGCCGAGGCCATCAAAGTGATGGGCCTCGCGCCGCGCCGTGAGTCCTGGAAGCGGATGCACCGGTTCGACAGAAGCGCCGCCATCAACGCCGTCGGCGACCGCCTGGCCGCCCAAGGTCTGATCGGCAGCCCCACCCTGCACGGCGCGGCCGAGCGGGCCCGCGGTCACCTCGTCGGCATCCTGAACCTCGCCTGGATCCTCGGCGCAGTCGCCACCGGCCTCGCCGTACCGGAACCCGGCAACTGTCTGATCCCGATCGGGGCCACTGTGCTGCTCCTGGTGGTCGGTATGTGGCTGCTGAACCCGGAGCCGTACCGCTCCAGCTCGCTGACCGACGAGGGACTGGCCGCCCTGAAGGACCACGAAGCCCGCCACCCCTCCTGGGCTCCCCGCTCCCACGACGACCTGTCCGACGAGGATGCCGCCCTGCTCGGAGTCGTCGCCCGCCGCGGCTCCTTCCGGGACAGGCTCGTTCCCCTGGGCAGAGCCGTCGAGGGGCCCGTGTCCCACCGCATGACCGAGGACATCAGGGAGGCCCCGGGCCTCGGCGGCGGCATCTGACCTCGGCGTGCGATCCCGGCCCGACCCCGCGCCCCGGAAGTGCCGCCCCGCCCTCGGCCTTCGGACCACCTGTGAAACCGCTCACGCCCCCACGCCCGTCGGCCGTCGGCCGTCGGGGGCAACGTTTCGGCTGACCTTCGCTCTGCCCGGGACCGCCGCAGCCGCGGGCACCGCTCCGATGGCATGATCGGCTCTCGACCTCTATTACCAACATCTAACAATCGGCCGAACAATTGATACCTAGATCCTCGCGGGTCTCCTCGCGAATAGACGGCAGAACCCTGTTCGCCGCGTGGCGTCAACCGCGGGCGATGCTGTGGGCCGCGGCGGGTGTGGCGGCCCTCGGACTCCTGGTCGCACTGGAGATCGCCGCGCGCCACTACGGCCTGCCGGGGCCGATCACCAACCAGGTCAAAGGGGTCGTGACAGCCCCCAAGTCGGGGCCGCTGTACGCCGGTCTCGTGTTGATGATGGTGGTGCTCACCTGGCGGCAGCGGTTCATCGCGGCCGGTGCCGCGATCGGCATCGACGTCGTCTTCGTACTGGTGCGGTGGGCGGTCGGCGCCAGGACGCCCGATGGCCAGTCGTTCGGCAGTGGCGCGTTGTGGGTGATGTTGGGCTGCGCGGTCATCGCAGTCACCCGCCGCACCGGCCGGGAACGTGTCCTGCTGCTGCAGGGTGTCGGGCTGGGCCTGCTGCTGGTGGCCGCCCGCAAGACCGGCGACACCTGGCTGCTCATCACGGCGAAGACCCGCCCCCTGGTGCTCGACCCGTACGTGGCGACCGCCGACCACGCGCTGGGCAACCCGTCATGGCTGGTGGGCCGGATGGTCAAGGCCACCGACCCGATCGGCACCCATCTCCTCGACTGGGTCTACGCCCAGCTCGCGGTGGCCGCGGTCGTCGTCGCGCTGTACCAGCTGCGCAACGTGGCGGCCGAGCGCCGCTTTCCGCGTCACCATCTGTTGCGCACCTTTCTGGTGATCGGCCTCCTCGGCCCGGCCGTCTACATGCTCTTTCCCGTGGTCGGACCGGTCTTCGCCTACGGCCCGGGCGCCTCCGGCACCGGCGGCGTGCAGTGGGCGGTGGCCAACCTGTGGCCGAATACGCCGCCGGCGATCGGTACCCCGCACCCGGTGCCGTACGACTCGATCACCCCTCGCAACTGCATGCCCAGCCTGCACACGGCGTGGGCCACCGCGATCTTCATCCATTCCCGCAAGGGCCCAAGGGTGCTGCGCTTCGCCGGTGCGTTCTGGCTCATTGCCACGCTCACCGCGACGCTGGGCTTCGGCTACCACTACGGCGCCGACCTCATCGCCGGTGTGGTGTTCACGCTCACGATCGAGGCGGCTCTGCGCATGCTCGACCAGGGCTGGGACCGGTCGGGAATCCGGCTGGTCGTGTATGGCACGACCGTCTTCGTCGTGCTCCTGCTGTCCTATCGGTACCTGCCGGCGGACATGGCCGAGCACCCGTACCTGTCCGGACCGCTTCTCGTTCTGGCGATGGGCTCGGTGATCTACGGCTACGTACGAACCACCAGAGCGTGGGAACCGAAGGCCGCGCCGGTGCCGCAACCGGAACCACAACCCGAACTGGTCTGAATCTATGGCGCGGGGTTGATCGGATCGTCGACCACGCCGCCCAGGCGCCCGGCTTCGCCGACCGGGTCCACTCCGAGGTCCAGTTCGGCGGCGGCTGCGGTCAGCGCCCTGAGCGCGGGTACGAGACCGGCGCGCTCCTGCGCGGGCAGGCGTTCGACCAGTGAGCGGATTTCGGTTCGACGGTGACCGAGGACGCTCTCGACCAGTTCCTGGCCCGCGTCGGTGAGGCGCAGCACGACCTCGCGGCGGTTGTCCGGGTTGGTGCGGCGGTCGATGAGGTCCAGAGTCTCGAGCCGGTGCCCGGACGCCGGTCGTGCGATGCTCCGCGAGCACCGCGGCGCCCTCGACCTTCTGGCCCGGGGCCTGACCGCCCACGACAGCCCCTACGCCGACGTGATCGACGCCGTCCGGGCCACCCTGCCCGCCGCACCGCAGGTCACCGTTCCCCCGCAAGAGAGCTCCGGCCCGGTTCCGTACCCGCTGGGGCACACGTCGGCCGACGAAGGAGTCCGCCGCTGATGACGCACCTGCAGATCGCGCTGTGGGGCGTACTGCCCTACCTCGCCCTGGCCACCCTGGTCACCGGAACCGCCTGGCGCTACCGCTACGACCGCTTCGGCTTCACCACCCGCTCCAGCCAGCTGCACGAGTCCCGGCTGCTGAGCATCGGCGGCCCGCTCTTCCACTACGCGCTGTTCCTCGTCATCGGCGGCCACGTCATGGGCCTGCTCGTCCCCGAGGCACTCACCCGGCTCCTCGGGATCGGCGAGGAGCAGTACCACGACGTGGCCCTGACCATGGGCGGCACGGCAGGCGTCGCCGCCGTCACCGGCCTCGGCGTGCTGCTGTACCGCCGACTGCGCGTGCCCGCCGTGCGCCGTGCGACCAGCCGCAGCGACCGCGTGACCCACCCGCTCCTGGCCCTCGTCCTGCTCGCCGGGCTCACCGCCACCGTCTCGTCCGCGACCAATCCCTACGACTACCGGCTCGGGGTCGCCGTCTGGTTCCGCAGCCTGTTCGCCCTCGACCCCGACGTCACCGCGATGGCGCACGCACCGCTCGTCTACCAGGTGCACGCGCTGCTCGCCCTGGCCCTCTTCGCCCTGTGGCCGTTCGGTCGCCTCGTCCACGCCTTCGCGCTGCCCCTCGGCTATGCGGCCCGGCCTTACGTCGTCTACCGCTCCCGCTCCCGCGGCCGTGCCACTGCCCGCCGCTGACCGCGGCTCCCGGCAGCTTCCGGGTCGGCCCTCCGATCGCGACGACGAATTTTCCGATCGGGCAACTGGTGCTGTAGACAAGTCAGTTGTCGCGTCCTTCTGGATCGCGGCAGGCGGTGATCGCGGCAACTTCAGTCGCTCTGCGTGCGATTGCCGACCCCCCTCATGCACGAAGAAAGGCACATGTATGGCGAACAACCGCAGGACGCGCCGCGGCGGACACATGCTGGCGCTCTCGGCGGCTGCCCTGGGCATGGTCGCGGCGATGGCCGCCCCGGCCTCGGCCGACGACCAGCCCACCCGGGCACAGCTCATAGCCGACTGCGGCTCGGGGGAGGGGAAGTGCACCTTCAACGAACCGCAGTTGGGCGACGCGTATCTCGGAGACTTCCACCGGGTCTCCGACTCGCTCTACAACTGCAGCACCTCGGCCGCCACCCAGTCGATGACGTGGTCCGACACGGTCGGTTCCACGGACTCGGCGGGCGTGTCCGTGACCGCGGGCGGCAAGATAGCGGGAATCATCGACCTCAGCGTGACGGCGACCTACAGCCACACCTGGTCGAGCACGCACTCGGAGAGCAGCTCCGTCAACATGACGGTGAAGCCGGGTGAAGTCGGCTGGATCTCCCGCGCACAGGTGATGCAGACCGTCTCCGGCACATGGCAGACCCACTACGACGACCGGAAGTGGGGCCACTACTTCTGGTTCGTCCCCGACGTCGTCACCGGGCCCGCCCCGAACGGAACGGACGGCCAGAGCAACGCGGTGGTCGTCAAGTCCCGGAAGATGACCGCGAAGGAGAAGCAGTCCTGCTCCAGCCGCTCCGGTAAGGCCAGGACGTTCGTCGTCCAGGGCTGATCCACCGGTCGTGCACGTGGCTGCCTCGCGGTCCGCGGACTCGCGAGGCAGCTCACGAACACTTACGAGAAGTCGTCACCCGAGCCGACGTTGCCCGACGCGGCACGGGTGGCAGAGGTGCGGCGGCCGCCTCGGCGGTCCGAGCTGCGGCCTCCGGTCCCTGCCGTGCCGCCCGTGGCTCCGCCGCCCGTCGCACGCCGGCCGGATCCGCGGGCGGCCTTGCCGGAGGCGGCACCGGTCGCCGCACCGGCCGCGGACCGGCGGTCGGAGCCGCGACCGCCCGCGCCGGCGGCACCGCCCGATCCCGCCCGGCGCTCGGCGCCCCGGCCCCCGGCCCCGGTGGCAGCACCCGTCGCGGCCTTGGCCCCGCCGCCGCTTCGGCGTCGGCGGCCGGATCGCGCGCCCGGCTTGGCGTCGGCCCCGCGGTCCGGGCGGGACGCCGCCGGTGTCGCCGGCTGGGGGACCTCGATGGTGACGGCCACGCCGGACGGCTCACGGGCGCCGGTGATGGTCGCCAGCTCCGTGTCGCTCGACGTGATGCGGGCCGTCCGGGGACGGATGCCCGCGTCCGACATGAGCCGGGTGACGTCCCGCTTCTGGTCGGGCAGCACCAGCGTGACCACGCTTCCGGAACCGCCCGCGCGGGCCGTGCGGCCGCCCCGGTGGAGGTAGTCCTTGTGGTCGGTCGGGGGATCGACGTTCACGACGAGATCGAGGTCGTCGACGTGTATGCCCCGGGCCGCGACGTTCGTCGCCACCAGGGCGGTGACCTGGCCGTTCTTGAACTGTTCCAGGGTGCGGTTGCGCTGCGGCTGGGAGCGGCCGCCGTGCAGTGCCGCCGCGCGGACACCGACGGCCAGCAGCCGCTTGGCGAGCCGGTCGGCGGACCTCTTGGTGTCGAGGAAGAGGATGACCCGGCCGTCACGGGCCGCGATGCGCGTGGTGACGGCCTTCTTGTCGGTCTCGTCCTGGACGTGGAGCACGTGGTGCTCCATGGTCGTCACCGCTCCCGCGGACGGGTCCACGGAATGCACCACGGGGTCGGTCAGGAACCGCTGCACCAGGCGGTCGATGTTGCGGTCCAGGGTGGCCGAGAACAGCATGCGCTGTCCGTCGGGCCGCACCTGCTGGATCAGCTTGGTGATCTGCGGCAGGAAGCCCATGTCGGTCATCTGGTCGGCTTCGTCCAGCACCGTGATGCGTACGTGGCCGAGCACACAGTCCCCGCGTTCCACGAGGTCGTTGAGCCTGCCCGGCGTCGCCACGAGCACCTCGGCACCGCGCCGGAGCGCCCCGGCCTGCTTGGTGATGGACAGCCCGCCGACCACGGTGGCCAGCCGCAGGTTCACCGCCGTCGCATAGGGCGTCAGCGCGTCCGCCACCTGCTGGGCGAGTTCACGGGTGGGTACCAGCACGAGGGCGAGAGGTGCCTTGGGCTCCGCGCGCAGTCCGGCCGTGCGGGCCAGCAGGGCCAGGCCGAACGCGAGGGTCTTGCCGGAGCCGGTGCGTCCCCGCCCCAGCAGGTCACGGCCGGCGAGCGAGTTGGGCAGCGTGGCGGCCTGGATGGGGAAAGGGGCGGTCACGCCCTGCGCGGTGAGGGTCTTCAGCAGCGCCGCGGGCATGTCCAGACCGGCGAAGTCCTCGACTGCGGGAAGCGCGGGTGTGGTGCTTTCCGGCAGCCGGAATTCCTTCGGCGACGACGCGGACGGCCGGGGCGACGAGTCGCGTCGGTTCGGCTTCTGGGACCTGCGGGACATGCGGTTATCTGCCTTCCTGGAAACAGCACAAACCGCGGTCCGCACCATGACGGTGCGGACCGCGGTGAGCGGATACGCGTCCGGCGATCAGGCGGGGACGATGTTCTCCGCCTGCGGGCCCTTCTGGCCCTGCGTGACGTCGAACGAGACCCGCTGGCCCTCCTGGAGCTCACGGAAACCCTGGGTCGCGATGTTCGAGTAGTGGGCGAAGACGTCCGGACCGCCGCCGTCCTGGGCGATGAAGCCGAAACCCTTTTCAGAGTTGAACCACTTCACGGTTCCCTGTGCCATGACCTTCTCCTTCAATAGGCAGAGGCCCCATCCGGAGATGCCGGAAAACAAATTAGCGCCTGAACAGAAACATTCCCGTCAGGCGCACATAGGTTCATGGGTACCACAACTGCAACTCGGAAACCGTAGCACAGCTCGGCGGCCCGTGTTGCCTCACCGAAGCGCGCCGGCGCAGGCCGTGCGAGCGGCCGCTCAGAGGCTTGCCGCGTGGTCGGGGACGTAGGTCTGCAGATCGCGCGGCGGTCGCTCGTAGCCGGTGGACGGCGGCCGGTCCGGGAGCTCCAGTACCGGTGGCGGGACCTCGTGGTACGGCAGGGAGTCCAGCAGATGGGCGATCATGTTCAGCCGCGCCCGCCGCTTGTCGTCGCTCTCCACGACGTGCCACGGCGCCTCGCGGATGTCGGTGTGCACCAGCATCTCGTCCTTGGCCCGCGAGTACGCCTCCCAGCGGGAGATCGATTCCAGGTCCATCGGCGACAGCTTCCAGCGCCGCAGAGGATCGTCCAGCCGGCGCCGGAAACGCTCCTGCTGCTCGGTGTCGCTCACCGAGAACCAGTACTTGCGGAGCAGGATCCCGTCCTCCACCAGCATCCGCTCGAAGATCGGGCACTGGCGCAGGAAGAGCTGGTGCTCCTCCTTGGTGCAGAAACCCATCACGTGCTCGACCCCGGCCCGGTTGTACCAGCTGCGGTCGAACAGCACGATCTCCCCGGCTGCGGGAAGGTGCTCTACGTACCGCTGGAAGTACCACTGGGTGCGCTGGCGCTCGGTCGGCTTGGGCAGAGCCGCGATCCGCGCCACCCGCGGATTGAGGTACTCGGTGACCCGTTTGATGGTGCTGCCCTTGCCCGCCGCGTCCCGCCCCTCGAAGACCACGACCAGGCGGGCGCCCTCCGTCCGCACCCACTCCTGGAGCTTGACCAGCTCCGTCTGCAGGCGCAGCAGTTCCTTCTCGTACATCGCGCGCGGCAGCTTCGCCGCTTTCTTACCGGCCATGCCGCCTGCGTACCCCTCGGCGCGGCGGAACTCAACACCATGACCGTACGTGTCGGCACCGACGCCCTCGCCCACCGGCAGCACGCCCCCGCGCCACAGGGCCCTCGAGAGGCGGCCGGCTCGCCTTCCACGGGCGGGGGCGGGCCCGCCCCCGTTCAGTGCCGGTGCCGCACGACGCTGGCGTAGGCGAACCCCTCGCCCGCGCGTGGTGCACGGGTCCAGGACCGTGTGGTGAGGGTGCGGAGTCTGCCTCGGGTCAGCGCGAAGCGGGGGAGCGAGAGTCCGAGCTCGGTGTGCAGGGCCTCCAACAGGCTGAGCTCGCTGTCCGGTTCAGGCTTTCCCGGGCGGAACAGCCGTGCGGGGTCGAGAGCCTCGGGTATCGCGCCGGAGCGCCGGATCTCCGTACCCCGCACGGTGAACGCGTAGAGCTCCGTGCCCTGTTCGGCCACCGACAGGTGGAACGCTGCCGGGTGACCCCCCGGGGACCAGAGCCCGGGGTCGCGCCACACCACCACCGCGCGGCCGGACGGGGAGGCGGCCGGAGCGGGAGACAGGAACAGCTTGCCCAGGCGGCGGTGGGAGTGGCCGTCGAAGGCGTAGGCCCACCCTTCGGCGGTCCGGCCGACGGCCACCACGGCACGGTCCTCCCACAGTTCCACGCCCTCCCGCTCATGGGGCTGGGGTGCCTGCCAGGACGCCGTGCGCGGATCCGTGGGCGCGCTCAGTTCGGCACCTTCCTCGCCGATCAGGGCGGGCAGGCGGCCGGGATCGATCCCCTCGACCCAGACACAGCGGTAGCCGTCGAGGGGCTGCCGGTTCGCGGCGGGTTCCGCCAGCCAGGTGAGGCCCGGCGGGTCGAGATCGGGCACCGGCTCGGGAGCGGGTCCCCTCTCCCCGGCCCGCGGTGTCGCGAGGATCTCCCGCCCGCGTTCCGGGGTGATCAGCGGACCCAGGACCGGATCGGCGAGCAGGCCGATCGGGGCGATCAGCAGGGGACCGGGCGCCTCCCACAGCGGGAGCGCGTCCCGCAGCACCCGCCACGCGGCGTCGGTCGGCCCCCAGCGGGCCGACTCCCGGGCCGCGGCGACGGCCCGGCCCCACGGACCGGGAGGCGCGTAGCTGTGGGTGCCGTCCCGCATACCGCCCAGTACGGACTCGGCGTCCTCGCGCGCGACCCCGCGGGCGGCCATCATCCCGAGCCAGTGGTCGTCCCCGCCCAGCCGCCATTCGCCGCTCGCCGGCGCCATGGCCTGCACGGGCAGGAGCTCGGGCAGGTAGAGCGGATCGGCCGCCAGGTTGCCGTAGTCCCGGGAGGTGTACGGAGCCGGCAGATGCCGGAGCTGGTTCAGCAGGACGGCACTCCGCGGCCGCCCGAAGGACAGCGCCTCCTCGAACAGGGCCAGGGCCTCCTCGTACCGTCCGCGCAGGGCCAGCAGGCGGGCCTCCTCCACATGGGCGTCCTGGGCACGCGTGGTCGCGTTCACGAAGCCGGGCACCTGCGCCCGATCGGAGTGGAAGCCGCGGTACCTGGCCTCCATGTACGCGCGGAACGAGGGATAGCGGTCCGGAAAATCACCGCTCCAGCCCTTGTAGACGTAGAGCGCCCATTCGCCGTCCTGGTCGCTGTCGCCCGGGTCGAGCAGGGCGGACGACATGTCGGAGTCCGTCTCCAGCCGCAGCGCCCGTTGCCACATGCCGGCCAGCAGGACGTCCTCGTCGCGCGGGTGGTCGCCCAGGTTCTGCTCGTACAGCGGGGTCATGTCGTAGGGGTCCCGGAACCAGTCGATGTCCGCGGCGCCGCCGAGCTGATAGACCCCGGCCGTCTCGTCCACGTGCCACCCGTCGCTCACGGCCAGGAACTCCCGGTACGAGGGCGGCAGCCGCCGCCCCAGCCGCTCCTCGGCCGCGGCGATCGCCGCCTCGTCCGCCCCGGGCCTGCCCAGGGGGGCGGGGGTCTGCCCGTCGTCCGCGTCCGCGCGCGGGACCCACTCCGCCTGCCAACGTCCGAGGAACTCATGCCAGTTGAAAGACTCGCCACTCATGGTCGGATGGTGTCAGCCGGCACTGACAACGGCGCCCCTGCTCTTCCCCGGTCCGCCTGTCAGGGCCGCAGGCCCGCCCGCCTGAGGGCGACCTCGGACAAGTCGGAGATGGCCTGCCGGTCCCCGCGGCGCCAGGCGTCGGCGAGGCCGCCCGGTGGGGTGGGGACCGCGGCGAGGTGGCTCTGCGGTCCGGTGAGGGCGCGCAGGGCGAGCAGGTCGGCGCCTCCGGGGCTGTCGAGGAGGCGCCGGGTGGCGGCGCTGCGCCGGATCCAGAGCAGGCGCGGGGGAAGCCACAGCACCAGTACGAAGGCCACAGGCAGGACGATGAGCGCGAGTGCGGTCAGGTCGGCCACCTGGCCCACGACGTGCTGCAGTGACTGTCCGGCGTCGGAGAGACCGGTGCCGGCGCCGGCCGCGGACTGGAGAGGCTTCTTCAGGGCGCCCCCGACGAACGGCACTCTCGAAGCCGCTTCGGCGGCGTCGTCGAGGCCGGTGGCGAGGCTGTGACCTGCCCTCTGCGCCTCCAGCCCCGGCTCGGCCAGCCGGCTGATCGCGTCGTGGACGGTCAGGGCGAATTTCACCGCTGCCGCGATCAGAGCCACGGCGATCAGGTCCGCGAGCACCTGTCGGCTCAGACGTGCCGGGGTCTGGGCGTAAAGGCGCATGGGCGTGCTCCTGCTCCGGCGACAGCATCGGAGACGGCCGGCTCCAGCCAGGTCGGACCTTACGTCGTGGCGCGGGGCTCGGCCGGTCGCTCGACGGTACGCGGGACCCGGCTCTCCCGCTGGACTCCACCGGCGCACGTCCTCGATAAGGTGCCGGGTTGGCGTAGTGGCGCGCGCGGTGCGGGACCGTACGACGGCTCGTCACTCGAAGAGATCAGTTCCCTCGAGGGGTCGACTGGGCTGCTGGGGCCCGGGATTCAGGGTGCGGACCTCGTCCGCCGGCTCGGCGTCGCGCGAGCGGCATCCCTACGGTGATGCCATGGCAGTGATCAGCAGCCGCGCTCGTGGACCCCGGAGTGTGACCCGTGACGTGCTGGCGGCGTCGGGGCTGTTCGTGCTGTCCGTCATGGCCGCCTCGATCAACCCGCACGAGCACCGCTTCGCACTGCGGTGGCCCGCTGTCATGCTGGCCGCTGTCGGCTGCTTCGCGCTGCTGTGGCGCCGCCGCTACCCCTTCGCCGTGGTGGCCTGTGCGGTCGGATGCGGGGCGGCGTTCCAGTTGCTCGGGTTCCGGGAGAGCCCACTGGTGACGAGCCCGGTCATCGTGTCCGTGTACTCGGTGGCCGCGTCGACGGACCGCCGCACGGCCCTGAGCGTGGCATCGGCTTCGGCCGCCGTACTGGTCGGCGCCGCTGTCGTGCACTCGCCACGTTCCTGGCTGCAACCGGACAACGCCGCGATGCTGGCCTGGACGGCCCTGCCGGCGGCGATCGGGGACGGAGTGCGCTCGCGTCGCGCCTATGTCACGGCCGTGGAGGAGCGGGCGGAGCACGCGGAGCGGACCCGTGAGCAGGAGGCGCGGCAGCGGGTGGCGGCCGAGCGCGTCCGGATCGCCCGTGAGCTGCACGACGTCGTCGCCCATCACATCGCGTTGATCAACGCCCAGGCCGGTGTGGCGGCCCATGTGGGGAAGCATCGGCCCGAGCAGGTCCTCGCCGCGCTCAAGGACATCCGGGAGACCAGCCGGTCGGCGCTGGACGAGCTGCGTGTCACGGTGGGCCTGCTGCGGCAGTCCGACGACTGCGACGTACCGCGCGACCCCGTCCCGGGCCTGGCCCGGATACCAGCCCTGCTCGCCTCACTCGAACGCGTCGGCCTGGATGTCCTCTGCACCCGCCAGGGGACGCCCCGGCCGCTGACTCCAGCGGTCGACCTGGCCGCCTACCGCATCGTCCAGGAGGCGCTGACCAATGTGCGCAAGCACGGCAGTGCGGACAAGGCCCGGCTGTGCCTGAGCTACACCCCTCGGTGGCTGACCATCACCATCGAGGACGACGGTCGCGCGTTCCCGCAGGGACCGCGGCAGGGTACCGGCCATGGGCTGATCGGCATGCGGGAGCGGGCGGCCAGCGTGGACGGGACACTCAGCGCAGAAGCGCGGCCCGAGGGCGGATTCACCGTGATCGCCGAACTGCCCCTGCGCTCTGCCGCGGCGACGGACGGCGTGGCATCACCTGCACTACCGGAAGGCCGGACATGACGATCCGCGTTCTGCTCGCCGACGACCAGGCGTTGCTGCGGGGCACCTTCAAGATCCTTTTTGACTCCACGGAGGACATGGAGGTAGTGGGCGAGGCGTCCGACGGCCACGAAGCCGTGGAGCTGGCGCACGCGCAGCGCCCCGACGTGGTCCTGATGGACATCAGGATGCCCGGCATGGACGGCCTGGACGCCACACGGGCCATCAGCGAGGCCGAAGACCTCGCTGCCGTGAAGGTGCTCATCCTGACCACCTTCGAGAACGACGAGTACGTGGCAGAGGCCCTGCGGGGCGGGGCGAGCGGCTTTCTGGGCAAGGGGGCGCGGCCGGACGAGCTCCTCGACGCCGTCCGTACGGTGGCCGCCGGTGAGTCGCTGCTGTCACCGGCGGCCACGCGTGCTCTGATCACACGCTTCCTGGCGCAGCCCGAGCCCTGCGCGGGCGTGCCGCACGAGCAGTTGGCCTGCCTCACCCCGCGGGAACGGGACGTGACAGGGCTCGTCGCGCTCGGATTGTCGAACGACGAGATTTCCGAACACCTGTTCGTCAGCCCGTTGACCGTCAAAACGCACGTCAACCGCGCCATGAGCAAGCTCGCCGTTCGCGACCGGGCCCAGCTCGTCGTCATCGCCTATCAGTGCGGCCTGGTCAACGCGACCACGGATCGCAGCCCGTCGTCCCTCTCTGTGTGAGTCTCTCTCTGTGCGACAAGGGCCTGGTCAAGCGCCCCCTTCCGGCCGTGCGGAGCAGCCCTGCCCGCCGGGTACTGCGGCGGCCGTACCCGGAAATCACTGCGGGGGGACGACGCGCCCGGGGGCGGTCTTCGGTCATCGTGGATCTGCGCCACAAGGGCTGAATCCATGCTTCGCGCGGCCCCCTGAACTGTCTGGACCTTGTGGAATGCCTCGGCGGCCGGGCGTGGCAGTACGGAGAGGATCCGACATGGCCACCGCCAGTTACACCGACGAGTGCCGCACATTCCGTGACGCGCTGGCCGAGCACGCGCTCGAACTCCTTCCCTCCGAGCGGGCCGCCGCGGTCATCGAGCACCTGGGCATCTGCACCGCCTGCAGGGACGAGTACCACTGTCACGCCGCAGTCGCCGCGCACCTGTCCTCGCTGCGCGAGGCCCTGGCCCCTCGGTTGTGCCCGGAGCGCCGCTCGCACCCGCCCAGTGCCGTCCGCCCCACCCCCCTCACCCTGTCCCAGTGGGTCGACCGCATGGCGTACGTCAGGTGACCCCGAGAACCGGCACACTCCTGCTCCGTCACCGAGTGACCCGCGCAACCCACTGCGCGGGTCACTCGGACGCGGTGTGCACGCGCGTCGAATGCACCCGGAATTCGCGCCCTTGAGGGCATGCAATTCATGGATATACCCCTCAAGCTTAGATATAACCGGATATTGGCGATGTAGCGAATATGGTGGATATGTGATATTCTTAAGAATTGTGTCGGATAATCCTTGCGGGGTTTGACGTCCAAAATTCGCGCAACACATTTTGGGCCGGCCCCTGAGGGGAGCGGGCAGTGGCGCAGGAAAGTCTGGACAGGACGGCCCAGGTGCTGGGGGTCGACATCGGCGGAACCGGTATCAAGGGAGCGCCGGTCGACCTCGAGCTCGGCAGCCTCATCGGTGAGCGGGTCCGGATACCGACCCCGCATCCGGCGACCCCGGAGGCAGTCGCGGACGTGGTCGTGCAGGTGATCTCCCAGATCGGCGTACCAGGACCGGTCGGACTGACGCTCCCGGCGGTCATCCGGGGCGGCAAGGTCCAGACGACGGCCAATATCGATCCGGCCTGGATGGAGACGGACGCGGCCCAGCTCTTCGCACGAGCGACCGGCCGCGACGTGCGGGTGGTGAACGACGCCGACGCGGCCGGGATCGCCGAGATGCGTTTCGGCGCCGGCAAGGGACGCAAGGGCGTCGTCGTGATGGTGACGCTCGGCACCGGTATCGGCAGCGCCGTCTTCTCCGACGGATGCCTCGTGCCCAACAGCGAGTTGGGACACCTGCCGCTGCACCACGGGGATGCCGAGGACTGGGCCGCGGAGTCGGTGCGCGAGCAGGACGACCTGTCCTGGAAGAAATGGGCGCACCGCCTGGAGACGTATCTCGATCTCGTCCAGCGGCTGCTGTGGCCCGACCTGATCGTCATCGGCGGCGGCGTCAGCAAGAAGGCCGACAAGTTCCTGCCGCACATCCGGCTCAGGACCGAGATCGTGCCGGCGCAGCTGTTGAACGATGCGGGCATTGTCGGCGCGGCGCTCTTCGCCCCGGCCGGGAAAGCTCGACCCTAGTCTGCCGCGCTCGGGTGCGAGCGCAGGGGAAGCACCTTCAGGGAGGCTCGCATTGAGCGGCAACGACCTGGAAACCCTCTCCGTCAACACGATCCGCACACTGTGCATGGACGCCATCCAGGCGGCCGACTCCGGCCATCCGGGGACACCGATGGGCATCGCCCCGGTCGCGTACACGCTCTGGCAACGCTTTCTGCGCTTCGACCCGGCCAACCCGATCTGGCCCAACCGCGACCGCTTCGTGCTGTCGGAAGGACACGCCTCCGCGCTGCTCTGGTCGCTGCTCCACCTCACCGGCGTGCAGGCCGTCGACCCCGACTACGAGGTCCTCGGCCGGCCCGCCGTGAGTCTCGACGACCTCAGGACGTTCCGCCAGCTCGGCTCGCACTGCCCCGGCCACCCGGAGTACCGGTGGACCAGCGGCGTGGAGACCACGACCGGCCCGCTCGGCCAGGGTGTCGCGACCTCGGTCGGGATGGCGATCGCCGGGCAGTGGCTCGCCGCCCGGTACAACCGCGACGACTTCACCGTCTTCGACTTCGACGTGTACGCGATGGGAGGTGACGGCTGCATGATGGAGGGGGTCTCCTCGGAGGCTGCCTCGCTCGCGGCCCACCAGCGGCTGTCGAACCTCTGCTGGATCTACGACTCCAACCGGGTGACGATCGAGGGCCACACCGACATCGCGTTCACCGAGGATGTGGCGGCCCGGTTCATCGGCTACGGCTGGAACGTCACCACCGTGGCCGACGCCAACGACCTGGAGGCCGTGGCCCGCGCGCTGCACACCTTCAAGTCCGAGCACGAGCGCCCGACGCTCATCGTGGTGCACAGTCACATCGGCTACGGGTCACCGGTCGAGGACACCCCGAAGGCGCACGGCGCGCCGTTCGGCGTGGAGGGCGTCAAGTCGACCAAGCGATTCCTCGGGATGCCGGAGGACAAGGACTTCTTCGTTCCCGACGGTGTCTACGAGCACTTCGCCGCAGGGATCGGCGCGCGCGGTCGCGAAGCCCGGACGAGCTGGGAGGCTCGGATCGAGGCCTACCGAACCAGCCATCCCGAGCTCGCCGACGAGCTGGACCGTATCCAGCGGCGTGAACTGCCGGAGGGCTGGGAGTCGGCGCTGCCGACCTTCCCGGCCGACCCGAAGGGAATCGCCGGCCGTGACTCCAGCGGCCAGGTGCTCAACGCGCTTGCCCAAGCCGTGCCGTGGGTGCTCGGCGGGTCGGCGGACCTGTCGCCGTCGACCAAGACCGACCTCAAGTTCCCCGGCGCCGGCGACTTCCAGGCCGATGACCGCTCGGGGCGCAACCTCCACTACGGGATCCGCGAGCACGCCGCCACCGCGATCACGAACGGGATGGCGCTGACCAAGCTGCGCTCGTACTGGTCGGGGTTCCTGATCTTCTCGGACTACGCACGCGGCGCGATCAGGCTTTCGGCGCTGATGGAGATCCCGGTCGTGCACATCTTCACCCACGACTCGATCGGGGTCGGCGAGGACGGTCCCACCCATCAGCCGGTCGAGCAACTCGCGTCGCTGCGCGCGATGCCGGGGCTGCTGGTGTTCCGCCCGGCCGACGCGAACGAGGTCGTCGAGACCTGGCGGGTCGTCGCCGCGCTGAAGCACGAGCCGGCGGTGCTGGTCCTTTCCCGTCAGGCACTGCCGACCCTCGACCGCTCCGAGACGGGGGCCGCATCCGGCGTGGCCAGGGGGGCCTATGTTCTGGTCGACGCGGGGGACGGCAAGCCCGACGTCGTCCTGCTGGCCACCGGGTCGGAGGTGCAACTCGCGCTCGCGGCCCGTGACGAACTCGCCGCCGAAGGCCTGTCGGCTCGTGTGGTCAGCATGCCCTGCTGGGAACTGTTCGACCGCCAGCCCAAGGAGTACCGCGACTCGGTCATCCCGCCCGGGGTCAGGGCCCGGGTCGCTGTCGAGCAGGCGGCGACGCTCGGCTGGGACCGTTACGTCGGCGACGGCGGCGCGGTCGTCGGCATGCACACCTTCGGGGCATCGGCGCCGCTCAAGATGCTGCTGACCAAATTCGGCTTCACTCCCGAGAAGGTCACCCAAGTCGCCCGCGAGTGCGTGGCCGCCGGCAGGGAGCAGGCATGAACGTGACCCAGGCGCTCCATGAGCAGGGCCAGAGCATCTGGCTGGACAACATCACCCGTTCGATGCTCGATACGGGCCAGATCCAGCACTACATCGACCAGTACTCGGTGACAGGGCTCACCTCCAACCCCTCGATCTTCGACAAGGCGATCGGCTCCGGCGACTACGACGACGCGATCCGCACGAAGGCGGCGGGCGGGCTCAGGGGCGAGGAGCTGTTCTTCGAACTGGCCATCGAGGACCTGCAGCGGGCCGCCGACCTGTTCCTGCCCATCCACGAACGCACCGACGGCGTCGACGGCTGGGTCTCGCTGGAGGTCTCGCCACTGCTCGCCTACGACACGCAGCGAACCGTGGCGGCTGCCAAGGCGCTGCACGCCAGGGCCGACCGGCGCAACCTCTTCATCAAGATCCCCGGGACGCCCGAGGGGCTGCCGGCGATCGAGGAAGCCATCGCCTCGGGCGTTCCGGTCAACGTGACGCTGCTGTTCTCGGCAGACCACTACCGGGCCGCGGCCGATGCCTACCTGCGTGGCGTCGAGCGCCGGGTGCAGGCCGGCCACGACCCCGCTGTCGGCTCGGTCGCGTCGGTGTTCATGTCACGCTGGGACGTGGCGGTCAAGGACACCGCACCGGCCGGCCTCACCGACTCCCTCGCCCTCGCCGTCGGCCTCGACGTGTACCGCACGTACCGCGAAGTGATGAGCTCGCAGCACTTCCAGCGGCTGGAGAATGCCGGCGCGCGCATGCAGCGGCTGCTCTGGGCCAGCACGAGGACGAAGGACCCGGCCGCCTCCGACACGCTGTACGTCCACGGTCTGGCCGCGCCGTTCACGGTCAACACGATGCCCGACGACACCCTGAAAGCCTTCTTCGACCATGGCGAGATCGGAGAGACGCTGCCGTCGGACGGGGGCGAATCCGAGGAAATGCTGGCCCGCTTCGCGGACGCGGGCGTCGACGTCAAGGCGCTTGCCGCCCAGTTGCAGAGCGAAGGCGCCAAGTCCTTTGTCGCGGCCTGGAACGACCTCATGGAGCGAATCGACGTGCAGAGCAAGGCCGTGGCCTGACGTCGGCGCTGAGCGGCCGGACGGAACCCATCAGATCAGAGGAGCGAGCCATGCCATCGACAGTGCTGCGCCAGCGTTCTGCGTGGAAGGCGCTCGCGGACCATTACTCCGAGATCGCCGGGCGCCACCTGCGCGAGCTGTTCGCCGCCGATCCGGGACGCGGCGAGCGGATGACGGCCGAGGCCACCGGCCTGTACCTGGACTATTCGAAGAACCGGATCACCGACGACACCTTGCGGCTGCTGCTCCGACTCGCCGAGGAATCGGGACTGCGCGAGCACATCGACCAGATGTTCGCCGGCGATCGGATCAACGTCTCGGAGCACCGGCCGGTGCTGCACGTGGCGCTGCGGATGCCGAAGGAGTCCTCGCTCGTCGTCGGCGGAGTGGATGTCGTCGCGCAGGTGCACGAGGTGCTCGACCGGATGGAGGCGTTCGCGGACCAGATCCGCTCGGGCGCCTGGAGAGGCGCCACCGGCAAGCCGATCCGCAACATCGTCAACGTCGGCATCGGCGGCTCCGACCTTGGGCCCGTCATGGCCTACGAGGCGCTGCGCCATTACAGCCGGCGCGATCTCACGTTCAGGTTCGTGTCCAACGTCGATTCGACGGACATCGTCGAGGCGACCCGTGATCTGGCCGCCGAAGAGACGCTGTTCATCATTTCCTCGAAGACGTTCGGGACGCTGGAGACGATGACCAATGCCCGCTCCGCGCGTGACTGGGTCCTGGCGCAGCTCGGCGACGAGGCGGCGGTCGCCCGGCACTTCGTGGCGGTGTCCACGAACGCGCAACGGGTCACCGAGTTCGGCATCGACACCGCGAACATGTTCGGCTTCTGGGACTGGGTCGGCGGGCGCTACTCGATGGACTCCGCGATCGGTCTCTCGACGATGCTCGCTGTCGGTCCCGACAAATACCGTGATCTCCTCGCCGGATTCCACGCGATGGACACGCACTTCCGCACCGCGCCGTTCGAACAGAACCTGCCGGTCCTGATGGGACTGCTCACCGTCTGGTACAGCGACTTCTTCGGCGCCCAGAGCATCGGCGTGATGCCCTACGACCAGTACCTGAAGCGCTTCCCGGCCTACCTGCAGCAGCTCACCATGGAGTCCAACGGCAAGCACGTGACGCTTGAGGGCGTGCCGGTGGACTACCAGACCGGCGCGGTGTACTGGGGGGAGCCTGGGACCAATGGGCAGCACAGCTTCTACCAGCTGATCCACCAGGGCACCAAGCTGATCCCGGTGGACCTGATCGGCTTCGGCAAGTCGCTCAACCCGCTCGGCAGCCACCACGACATCCTCACGTCGAACGTCTTCGCCCAGGCGCAGGCGCTCGGCTTCGGCAAGACCGAGGACGAGGTGCGCGCCGAGGGGACGGCGGAGGATGTGGCGCCGCACCGGGTGATGGAGGGCAACCGCCCGACGAACGTGCTGCTGGCCGAGGTGCTCACCCCGTACCGGCTCGGCACGCTGGTCGCGCTCTACGAGCACAGCGTGTTCACCCAGGGGACGATCTGGGGGATCGACTCCTTCGACCAGTGGGGCGTCGAGCTCGGCAAGGTGCTTGCTGTCGCGATCATCCCGGAACTCGAGAGCGCGACCGAGCCTGAGCTCGGCCACGACTCGTCCACGAACGCGCTGATCCGGCACTACCGCACGCTCAAGGACTAGGAGGCACCACATGGCGACAGACAAGCCCATGCAGCTCGGGATGATCGGGCTCGGCCGGATGGGGGCGAACCTGGTGCGCCGGCTGATGCGAGACGGCCACCATTGCGTCGTGTCCGACGTCAACGCGGACGCAGTCGCCGAACTGGTCGGCGAGGGTGCGACGGGCGCAGACTCACTCCAGGATCTGGTGGCGAAACTGGACAAGCCACGGGCTGTGTGGCTCATGCTTCCGGCCGCGATCGTCGACTCCATCCTCGACCAGCTCGGGCCGTTGCTGGAGCCCGGCGACATCCTCATCGACGGCGGCAATTCCTACTACCGCGACGACATCACGCGCGCCAGGCGCCTTGCCGACAAATCGCTGCATTACGTCGACTGCGGGACCAGTGGTGGGGTCTGGGGACTGGAGCGCGGCTACTGCCTGATGATCGGCGGCGAGGACGAGGTCGTGGCCCATCTCGACCCGATCTTCAAGACGATCGCTCCCGGCGAGGGCAGCGCCGAGCCGACGCCGAGCCGGTCCCGGACCGACGGCACCGCCCCGCTCGGGTACCTGCACTGCGGGCCGAACGGTGCCGGGCACTTCGTGAAGATGGTCCACAACGGGGTCGAGTACGGGATGATGGCCGCGATCGCCGAGGGCCTCGCCATCATCAGGCGCGCGAACGCAGGCCAGAGCCGGCAGGAGGTCGACGCGGAGACGACACCTCTGCGCGATCCGTGGGCCTACCAGTACGACATCGACGTCGGTGAGGTGGCCGAGGTCTGGCGGCGCGGCTCGGTCGTCGGCTCATGGCTGGTCGACCTGATCGCCGACGCCTTCGCCAGGTCGCCCTCCCTCGACGACTTCGCCGGGCGGGTCTCCGACTCCGGGGAAGGCCGCTGGACCGTCCTCGCCGCGGTGGACGAAGGCGTCCCGGTACCGGTCATCACCACCTCGCTCTACGAGCGCTTCGAGTCCAGGCAGGCCGGGGAGTTCACCGACAAGATCCTCTCGGCGATGCGCTCCGAGTTCGGCGGGCACGCCGAAAAGAAGGGCTGACCGCCGTGCATCACGAACTCGAGGTCGTCGCCGACCCCGACACGGTCGCCGGCACCGCGGCGGCCTTCGTGGCGCGGCTGGCCCGGGCCCGCGTACAAGCCCACGGCCGATTCACGTTCGCCGTCAGCGGGGGACACACACCCTGGGCGATGTTCGCGCGGCTCGCACATGAGGACGTCCCCTGGGAGCACGTGGCGGTGTTCCAGGTCGACGAGCGGGTCGCGCCCGACGGCGACCCGGACCGTAACCTCACCCACCTGCGGGAGAGCCTCGGTGCGGCTCCCGCCGAGGTCATCGCGATGCCCGTGAACGACACCGACCTCGACGCGGCGGCCGCCGCCTACGGGCGGTCACTGCCCGAGCGATTCGACCTCGTTCACCTGGGTCTCGGCCCGGACGGGCACACCGCCTCCCTGGTGCCACGGGACCCGGTGCTCGAAGTCTCGGACCGGGAGGTGGCCCTGACGGCGACCTACATGGGCCACCGGCGCATGACTCTCACCTATCCTGCGCTGACTCGCGCCCAGCAGGTGCTCTGGCTCGTCACCGGAGCGGACAAGCGCGAACCGCTCTCGAGGCTCGTTGCGGGAGACCGGTCGATTCCCGCCGGCCGGGTCGAGGCGGCGGCGTCTCTCGTCCTCGCGGACGAGGCGGCGGCCGGCCGGGGTCCTGCTCGCGTCGGCGCCCTGCCGCCGGCAGGACCTTGATGCCCGACCCTCTAGCCCTGCCGGCTCCGTAAGGAGGATGAGGTGGCTTCGAACTCGTCGAACATTCCCGCAGACGTGCTGGTCGTTTTCGGGATCAGTGGCGACCTCGCTCGCAAGATGACGTTCCGCTCGCTCTATCGGCTTGAGCGGCGCAAGCTGCTGACCTGCCCGATCGTCGGAGTGGCGCGCGACGGCTGGTCGGACGACGCGCTGCGTGACCACGCCTGCACGGCGATCAAGGCAGCGGGCGAGCCGCTGGACGAAAGCGTCCTGGCCCGGTTCGCGGCCCGACTCAGCTATGTGCAGGGCGACTACGCCGACCCGGAGACGTTCCATCGCCTCGCCCGGGCGGTCGACGGCAAACGGCACCCGGTCTTCTATCTGGAGATCCCGCCGTCGCTGTTCGCCCGGGTGGCTGAAGGCCTGGCAGGCGTCGGGCTGACCAAGGGCGCCCGGGTTGTCGTGGAGAAACCATTCGGGCATGACCTCGCGTCGGCTCGCGCGCTCAACGCCGAGCTGCGTCAGCTCCTCGATGAGGATCAGCTGCTGAGGATCGACCACTTCCTCGGCAAGGAGCCGGCGATGGACATTCAGTTCCTGCGGTTCGCCAACTCCGTGTTCGAGCCGGTGTGGAACCGCGATCACATCTCCTGTGTGCAGATCACCATGGCCGAGGACTTCGGGGTCGAGGACCGTGGCCATTTCTACGACCCGGTCGGCGCGCTCCGCGACGTCGTGCAGAACCATCTGCTGCAGCTGCTCGCCCTGGTGGCGTCCGAGCCGCCGTCAGCCGCCGACGCGGACGCGCTCCGGGACCGCCGCGTCGATGTGTTCCGGGCGATCCCCGACGCCGACCCGGCCCACTACGTCCGTGGACAGTACGAGGGGTACCTGCAGGTACCCGGCGTGCAGCCGCACTCGCGCACCGAGACCTTTGTTGGGTTGCGGCTGGAGGTCGAGAACTGGCGCTGGTCCGGGGTGCCGTTCTTCATCCGCGCCGGCAAGTCGCTCCCCGAGCGAGTGACCGAGATCCGGATCGTGTTCAAGCGCCCGCCGCGGCTTGCGTTCGCGGAGCGGTTCGCGCCCGAGCCCGGCCAGTGGATCCTGCGGATCGATCCGAGCCCTGGCGTGAACTTCCGCATCCAGGCCAAGCAGCCGGGCAAGCAGGACACACAGCTGGTGGACCTTGACCTCCTCTTCGAGGCCGCGCTCGGTGAGGCGCCCGAGCCGTACGAACGCCTGCTCAGTGATGCGATGCAAGGCAACGCGAGCCTGTTCACCCGGGAGGACTCGGTGGAGGAGACGTGGCGAATCGTCCAGCCACTGCTGGAGGCGCCCGGCGACCCCGAGCCGTACCGGCAGGGGACCTGGGGACCGGCCGGAGCCGGCAAGCTCGTCTCCGGATATTCGCGATGGCACGAACCATGGCTGCCGCCGAGGTCTCCCGGCTGACGCAGCCGAGCCCCCGGATCCGGTGAACCGCCGGTTGTGTCCCTGGAGATGGCGGGCCAACCACCGCACCGCCTGATTTATTGCGTCGATGACAATGAGGCCGTCGAGCCTTGTCAGATCGGTAACTAGGCCTGCTACCAGGTTCCCTTGATAGTGGGCCGACCATGACACCTCATCACACCTTCTCGACGGTTCTCGGGGGCACCGCGTCCGCTCAGACGGAGACAACCCCACCGACTCGCGCCCGGGAGCGGCTCGCGCTGTTGCTCGACCCGGGCTCGTTCACCGAGCTGGATGCCCTGGTGCGGCACCGCTGCACCGATTTCGGCACGGCTGCTCGGCGACCGGAAGGCGATGGCGTGGTCACCGGATACGGCACGGTGGACGGACGACCGGTCGCTGTCTTCGCCCAGGACGCCACCGTCTTCGGCGGGAGCATGGGCGAAGCGTTCGGCCGGAAGGTCCTCAAGGTGATGGACCACGCGCTGCGCACCGGATGTCCCGTCATCGGCCTCAACGACGGCGGCGGGGCGCGGATCCAGGAGGGAGTCGCGTCGCTGGCGCTCTACGCGGAGGTGGTGCGGCGCAATGTCAGCGCCTCCGGTGTGGTGCCCCAGCTCTCGCTGATCCTCGGCCCCTGCGCCGGCGGGGCGGCCTATTCCCCGGCACTCACCGACTTCACGGTGGTCGTGGACGGCGTCTCTCGCATGTTCGTCACCGGACCGGAGGTGGTCCGGGCAGTGACCGGTGAGGCGACGACCGCCGAGGAACTCGGCGGCGGCCGGACCAGCGCGAGCGTCAGCGGTACCGCCCACTACCTGGCCCCCGACGAGGCGGACGCCATCGATTTCGTCCGGGTTCTGCTGTCCTACCTGCCCAGCAACAACTGCCAGCCCCCACCCCGGTATCCCACCGAGGACGAAACTGGCATCACCGGCCGGGACCGGGAGTTGGACAGCATCCTGCCCGACGCGGACCACCAGGCGTACGACATGCGGGAGGTCCTGTACCGGGTGCTCGACGACGGTGAACTGCTGGAGATCCAGGAGCTGTTCGCCCCCAACCTGATCTGCGGGTTCGGCCGGATGGCAGGGGAGAGCGTCGGAGTCGTCGCGAACCAGCCGCTGCACGGCGCCGGGGCGCTGGACATCGACGCCTCCGAGAAGGGGGCGCGCTTCGTACAGTTCTGTGACGCCTTCGGCATCCCCGTGCTCACGTTCGTGGATGTGCCCGGCTATCTCTCCGGGATCCGCCAGGAGCACGCCGGCATCGTACGGCGCGGGGCCAAGCTGCTCTATGCCTACGCCGAGGCCCAGGTGCCGCGGATCACTGTGGTGGTCCGCAAGGCGTACGGGGGTGGGTATGCGGTCATGGGCTCCAAGCATCTCGGTGCGGACCTCAACCTGGCCTGGCCGACGGCCCGGATCGCCGTCATGGGCGCCCAGGGCGCGGTAACTGTCCTGCACCGGCCCGCCCTTCGCGCGGCGGACGAGCCCGACGCGCTGCGCACGGCGCTTGCCGAGGAGTACGAGACCACCGTCGCCACCCCCTACCTGGCCGCCGAGCGCGGCTACCTGGACAGCGTGATCCTCCCGCACGAGACCCGGCGCCACATCGTCCAGGCCCTGCGCGCGCTGCGCGGCAAGCGGCCCGATCCACCGCGGCGCCGCCACGGCAACATCCCGCTCTGACCCGCTTCACCGGCCCCTGCGGCGCCACCTCCCGTGATCGCCTCTACACATCGGAGCAGCGATGGACTCTCCCCTCACCACCCGGTCCGGAGCGGAGCCGCTCAGCGCGTGCCTGAGCCGCTGGGCCGCGCAACGCGGATCGCAGCGCGCCTTCACCTACGTCGACTTCTCCTTACCGGGCTCGCCCGGACGCCACCGCACCCTGACCTGGCGGCAGTTGGCGGAGCGGGTGGAGTCGGTCGTCGAACAGTTGCGCGGGACGGCAGCGGACGGCGACCGGGTCGCACTGCTGCTGCCACAGGGCCTGAACTACGTCACCGCCTTCCTGGGCTGCCTCACCGCGCGGGTCATCGCGGTGCCGCTCTTCTCGCCGGAACTGCCCGGGCACGCCGAGAGGCTGGCCGCCGTGCTCGTGGATGCCGAACCTTCCTGCATCCTCACCGACAGTGCCACCGCGCCCGCCGTCGACGACTTCACCGCCCGGCACCGCATCCCGCACACCCCGGTGCTGCAGGTGGACCGGACGAGAGGCGGAGGCGCCACCACCCAGAGCGCGCTCGCCGAGCCAGCCCCGGACGAGATCGCCTATCTGCAGTACACCTCGGGTTCGACGCGCAGCCCGGCAGGGGTGATGATCAGCCATGGCAACGTGGTCGCCAATGCCCGCCAGGCACTGGACGCCTTCGACGCCGGCACGGTCGGCACCACCTCGGTGAGCTGGCTGCCGCTGTTCCACGACATGGGACTGGTGCTGGGGGTGGCGGCCCCGCTGGTGGGAGGCTTCCCCTCGGTGCTGATGGATCCGGTGGCGTTCCTGGAGGAGCCTGCGCGTTGGCTGCGGCTTCTCGCCGGATACCAGGGCACGGTCAGCGCGGCGCCCAACTTCGCGTACGACTACTGCACCGAACGTGTCGACCCCGCGGACGTCGCGCACCTTCGGCTCGACCGGGTGCGGGGGCTGATCAACGGCAGCGAGCCGGTCCGGGCCGGCACCCTGGAACGCTTCCATACAGCCTTCGCGCCCACCGGTCTGCGTGCTGAGGCGATGTGTCCGTCCTACGGCCTGGCGGAAGCCACGGTGCTGGTGACGACCCATCCCCACCGCGAGGCCCCGCAGGTCATCCACTGCGAGGCCGAGGTGCTCGCCGCCCGCGCGCTCAGGACCCGGACGGGACCCGGGCCGGGCACGGTGGCCCTCGTCGACTGCGGACCTCCGGCGGGGCAAGCGTTACGGATCACCGACCCGGAGACCGGCCACCATCTGCCGGAAGGCCATGTCGGTGAGATCCGTGTGCGGGGCCCGAACGTCGGTGCCGGCTACTGGAGGCAGAAGGGCCGCTCGGACGAGCTCTTCGCGGCCCGCATCCGCGGTGAGGAGGGGACCTGGCTGCACACCGGTGACCTCGGAGCGCTGCACCAGGGACGGCTGCTGGTCACCGGCCGGCTCAAGGACCTGCTCGTCATCGACGGCCGCAACCACTACCCGCAGGACCTGGAGGAGACCATCCAGTCGGGTCTGCCTTGCGTGCGCCGTGACCGGCTGGCCGTCGTCGCCGCCGAGGAGCCCGGCCGGGTGGCGGCGGTCGCGGAGCACCGGCACGGCATCGAACCGGACGCGGCACTGTGCGCCGAGGCCGAGCGCACGGCGCGTGCCCTGCTCTCGGCACGCCACGGCGTGCGTCTGGAAAGGCTGTTGCTCGTCCCGCCGGGCGCGGTGGCCCGCACCTCAAGCGGCAAGGTCTCCCGCTCGGCCTGCCGGGAGCACTACCTGGCGGGCGACTACGACGGAACGGAGGCGGGCGATGCCTGACGACGTGCTGCGCGAGAACATCCGCCGTACTGTTCGCGAACTGCTCGCCGCCTGGTACGGAGCCGACCCCGCCGAGGTGCGCGACGACAGGCCGTTCGCCGAGCTCGGACTCACTTCCCGGGACGCGGTCCGGCTCACGGCCGAACTGGGGTCCCTCACGGGGCAACAGTTGCCCGCCACGCTGCTCTGGGAGGCGCATACGCTGGACCTGCTGATGCGGCGGCTGGAGGATCCGTCGCACCACAGGCCGCCCGTAACGGGGCACCCGCGCCGGATGGCGATGCCCACCGCGGTGGAGGTGGCAGTGGTCGGCGTCGGCTGCCGGTTGCCCGGCGGGGTGCACGGCCCGGCGGCGTTCTGGCGTCTGCTGTGCGAGGGCGCGGATGCGGTGGGCGCTGTGCCGCACGGGCGCTGGGAACCCTTTCTGCCGGAGGGCACCGACGCGTCCGAGATCCCTCCGCACGGCGGCTTCCTGGACGACATCGCCGGTTTCGACGCCGCGTTCTTCGGCATCCCGCCGAGCGAAGCGGTCCTGATGGACCCTCAGCAGCGCATGCTGCTGGAGGTGACCCGGGAGGCACTGGACCACGCGGCGATCCCTGCGCCGAGCCTGGCGGGAAGTCGCACCGGGGTCTTCGTCGGCATCAGCGGCAACGAGTACGCCAGGCTCACGGCCGCCACACCGTGGGACGTGGACCCGCTGGGCCCGGCCGGATCCGCACTGAGCATCGCCGCGAACCGCCTCTCGTACACCCTGGACCTGCACGGCCCGAGCCTGGCGGTCGACACCGCCTGCTCCTCCTCGCTGGTGGCCGTGCACCACGCCGTGCGGAGCCTGGTGACGGGCGAGAGCGACACGGCGCTGGCAGGCGGAGCGAACCTGCTGCTCTCACCCGCTGTCACCCTGGCGTTCCAGCGCGCCGGCGCGCTGGCGGCCGACGGCCGCTGCAAGCCCTTCGCGGCCGAGGCAGACGGGATGGTCCGGAGCGAGGGCTGCGGCATGGTGGTGCTCAAACGGCTCGCCGACGCCGAACGGGACGGCAACCGCATCCTGGCGGTGATCCGCTCCACCGCCGTCAATTCCGACGGCCGGTCCAACGGCCTGCTCGCGCCCAACCCGGAGGCACAGCGCGCGTTGCTCGCCGAGGCGCACCCCGTCGCGCGGACCGGCCGGGAGCTCGACTACGTCGAGGCGCACGGCACCGGCACGGCGCTGGGGGACCCGATCGAGGCGCGAGCGCTCGGCGAAACGCTCGGGCGGCCGGCCGGCCGCGACCCCGAGCAGCCGCTGCTGCTGGGCTCCGTGAAGAGCAACGTGGGCCATCTGGAGGCCGCAGCGGGCATCACGGGCCTGATCAAGACGGTGCTGGCGCTCCACCACGGCGAGATCCCGCCGCAGCTGCCCTTCCGTAGCCCCAGCGAGCACATCGACTTCGACGACCTGGGCCTGCGCGTGGTCACCTCCGCCGAGCCGTGGCCACGGTATTCTGGCCGGGCGACCGCGGGGGTGTCCGCGTTCGGCTTCGGCGGTACCAACGCCCACGCCGTCCTGGCCGAACATGGGCCGAGCGGCACCGTCCTGTCCAAGCCGAGTGGAGCGCCGGCCGTCCTGCGGCTGGATGCTCCGGACCCCGACCGGCTGCGCGCCTGGGCAGCACAACTGGCCGCCTGGCTCGACTCACCGGACGGCCGCCGGCCCGGCCTGGAGGACGCCGCCCGCACGCTCGCCGGACGCACCGGACGCGGGCCGTGCCGGGCCGCCGTCGTGACGGGGGACGGCGCAGAGGCGTCGGCCGCGCTGTCCGCGCTCGCCGCGCAGCGCCCGCACCCGGCCCTGGTGCTGCCCACCTCGGAGTGCGCCGCGCCACCGGACCGAGCCGTGTGGGTCTTCTCCGGGTACGGCTCCCAGTGGCCGGGCATGGGGCGGCGGCTGTTCGAGGCGGAGCCCGTGTTCGCGGCGGCGGTCGAGCGGCTGGAACCGCTGCTGCTGCACGAGGCGGATCTCTCGCTGCGCCGACATCTCGCGGCCGACATGGAGCTGAGCCGCCCTGCGGTCGTGCAGCCGGTGCTGTTCGGCGTGCAGGTGGCGTTGGCGGAGTTGTGGCGCTCGTACGGGGTGGCACCGGCCGCTGTGATCGGGCATTCCATGGGCGAGGTGGCCGCGGCCGTGGTGGCCGGGGCGCTCAGCGAGGAGGACGGCGCGCGGGTGATCGCGGTGCGGTCCCGGCTCCTCGACAGCCTTTCCGGCGGGGCGATGGCCGTGGTCGGTTGCTCGGCCGCCGACGTGCCGAGCCTTGCCCGGGAGCTCACGACTGTTCAGGTGGCCGTCCACGCCTCGCCGGAGCAGAGCGTGGTCACCGGCAGCGCGGCGGAGATCGAGGAACTCATCCGACGGGTCTCGGCCGGAGGCGGCCTGGCTCGCTCCCTGGGGGTCGCGGGCGCGGGCCACTCGTCCCACGTCGACCCGCTGCTCGCCCCGCTCACCGAGGAACTCACGGGGCTGTCCCCGGGCGAGCCGTCCATCCCCTGCTACGGCACCGTCCTGGACGACCCACGGCAGCTCCCGGCGTTCGACGCGGCCTACTGGGCGGTCAACCTGCGCCGCCCGGTCCGCTTCCACCAGGCTGTCCGGGCCGCTGCGGACGACGGCCACCGCTTCTTCCTGGAGGTCTCGCCCCACCCCACCCAACTGCACCCGCTCGCGGAGACGCTGCGTACCTGCGACTGCCTGGATCCGGTGCTCGTGCCCACGCTCCGCCGGGACATCGACGACGCCGTGGCCTTCCGCCGCAGCCTCGCCACGCTCCTCGTACAGGGCTTCGCGCTCGACAGCACCGCGCTGCACCGGGGCAGCCGGATCATCGACCTCCCCCTGACCCGCTGGGAACACCGGCCGTACTGGATCGGAGCCGGACCCTCCATGCTCCCCGTGCAACGGATCCAGGCCGAGCCCCCGCCCTCGGCGCCGGCCGACACGCTCGGCCGTCTGCGAGCCCTCGTCGCCGAGGTCGCGGGTTGCCCTCCCGAACTCGTCGACCCGTCCGCGCCCCTCACCGACCTCGGCCTGGACTCCCTGATGGCCGCCCGCGTACTGGCGCGGGTGCGGCACGAGTTCGGCGTCGTGGTGCCGCCCGGCGACCTCTTGCGAGGCGGCACGCTGGCCGCGCTCCTCACCCGCCTCGACGCACCGCCGTCCGGCGCGGATCCGCGTGTCCCCGGCGTGACACCACGGGACGCGTCCGAACGCCGCGTCGCGCAGACCTGGCAGGCCGTCAGCGGTGAACGGGCGCCGGGTGTCGAGCATCCCCTGCCCGTCGCGCAGTTGACCCGCGTCGCCGAGGAACTCGGCCTCGACCCGGAGCCGGTCCGGTCCGGCCCGCCCACCCTCGCCGCACTGGCCTGCCTGCTCCGCCCCCGACTGGAGACTTCGGCGCGCGGCCCCGTCCGTGCCTTCCGCGAGTTCGGAGAGCGCCCGCCGCTGTTCCTGATACACCCGGCGGGAGGCTCCTCCGCCGTCTACCGGATGCTGGCCGAACGGCTCGGCCCCGACCAGCCCTGCTACGGCCTCGAACGCCTCTCCGACCTGCGCGAGGTGAGCGAACGCGCCGAGGCGTACGCGGAGATGATCCGCAGCATCAGGCCGGAGGGGCCCTGGGTGGTGGGCGGATGGTCGTACGGCGGACTGGTCGCCCAGGAGACCGCCTGCCTGCTGGCACAGCAGGGCACGGTCACGTCGCTCGTGCTCATCGACAGCGTTCTTCCGCTGCCGGTACCGGACCTGACGTGGCAACAGGAGACCCGCCGACGCCTCGCCGGATTCGCCGCCCATGTCGAGCGGACGTACGGCCGGCCGCTGCCGCTGCCCCACGACCGGCTTGCCGCCCTGGACGAGGAGGCGCAGATCGACCTGGTGGTCAAGGAACTCGCACAGGCCGTGGACCTCCCGCCCGCTGTGCTGGAGCACCAGCGCACCTCCTACCTCGACCTGCGCAGCGGCGAACGCCACAGCCCGCGCCGCTACAAGGGCCGGACGCTGCTCTACCGGGCGACCGAGCCCGCCCCGCACACCGTGGCGGATCCCCGCTACCACCGCACCGACCCGTCCCTGGGCTGGGACACCCACTGCACCGACCTCACCGTCACCCCGCTCCCCGGGCACCACCTGGAACTCCTCGACCCGCCGTTGGTCGACATGCTCGCCGCGACGCTCGGCCGCGACCTCGCCCCGCACCTTCACTCCGCACCGGAGCCGTCCTGATGCCACGTCACCGCAGACGCGCGCACGCCGCGCTGATCGCCGCGATGGTCGGAGCCCTCGGCGTCGCCTCCGCCGCCACACCCGCCGCGACCGCCCGAGCGGCGTCCCCGTCCTTCGCGGCGGCAGCCGACGACGGCGCGAAGGTGGTCTCCGCCACCTGGATGGACAGCCGCCTGATCGACCTGACGATTTTCTCCCCCTCCGTCGGCGGCCTCGTCGACACCCGTCTGCTGCTGCCCGCCGACTGGTCCGCCACCGCCACTCGCACCTGGCCGGTGCTGTACCTGCTCCACGGGGCGCACGACGACGACACCTCGTGGACCCGTGAGACCGACATCGAGAGGTTCACCGCCGCGCAACACGTGATCGTCGCGATGCCCTCGTCCGGTCCCACCGGCATCCCGACCGCTTGGTGGAACGGTGGCACCGACCACCCGGACTACGAGACCTTCCAGGTCACCGAGCTGATGCAACTGCTGCGGCGCGGCTTCCGGGCGAGCAGCACCCGCGCCGTCGCGGGCGTTTCCACGGGTGGCTGGGCAGCCCTCGCGTTCGCCGCACGTCACCCCGGCGCCTTCGTCGCCGCGGCCTCCTTCAGCGGCATACTCGACACCACCTCGCCGGGCATGCCCTCCGTCGTCAAGGCCATCGTCGCCCGGGAGCGCCTCAACCCCCTCTCCCTATGGGGTGACCCTGTCCTGCAGTTCCCGGTCTGGGCGGCCAACGACCCGTACTGGCAGGCCGAGAAGCTGCGCGGCACCCGGCTCTACCTCTCCTGCGGAACCGGCCTCGGCAGCAAGGACAACCCCACCGGCGGCATCCTGGAGAGCGCGCTCCGGCCGGCCGCTCAGGAGTTCGCCCTTCGGCTGAAGCTGCTGGGGATCCCGGCCGAGAAGCACTTCTACACCGGTGGGACACACAGCTGGACGTACTGGCGGGCGGAGTACAAGCGCTCCTGGGCGGTGCTGGCCGCCGCACTAGGGCTCTCGGGCACTTCCTGACGGCCCAAGGTGAGCGGTGCGTGCCTGCGTGTTCAGAGATCAGAGTCGGCGGCGGTGACGTCGGCGTCCTCGGCCGCTGGACGACACCGGCCGAGACCGGCGGCGGGATTCGACCCCGCGTCACCCACGCGCGCTGACGCCGGCTCCTGATGAGTCCGCCGTTCCGACCTCGCCCAGTGCTCCTGCAGCGTGCGGACCGTCTCCGCGATCGCTGGGCGGCGGGCGGCCCCGGAGCGCCACAGAGCGTACAGCCGCCGTACCGGCGTAGGTTCGAGCGCCACCTCAACCACCCCGGCGGGTAGCGGGCCCCGCCCCAGGCGCGGGATGAGGCAGAGGCCGAGACCGGCGGCAACGAGCGCAACCAAGGTCGGGTTCTCGTCCGCCTGGTGGACGATTTCCGGCTCGTACCCCTCCATCCGCAGGGTCCGCACCAGCCATTCGTGGCACACCCGGCCCGGCGGCTGGCACACCCACCGCTCACCGCCGAGGTCCTCACGCCGCACCGCATCGCGCCCCGCGAAGGGATGCCCCTGCGGCACCAGCAGCGTGCACCGGTCCTCGCCGATCTCCGCCTGCTCCACCCCCGGTGGCAGCGGCAGAGGTGCGACGTCCCAGTCGTGCACCACGGCCAGGTGGATCGCGCCCTTGGCGACCATGCCGATGGACAGATGCGGGTCGACCTCGCTGAGCCGTGCGTCCAGCTCCGGATGGCGTACGGCCAGGTCGGCGAGGACGCCGGGCAGCAGCCCGCGGGCTGCCGACGCGAAGGCGGCGACGGTGAGCCGCCCGGCCGGTATCCCGCGTCGGTGCTCCAGCTCGGTCTCCGCCTGCTCCACGATGGCCAGCAACTCCTGTGCCGCGGTGACGAGTGGATGCGCCTCGGCGGTCAGCCGGACACCGCGCCCGACGCGCTCGAGCAGCACGGTCCTGGTCTCCCGCTCCAGTTTGGCGATCTGCTGGGACACCGCGGACGGCGTGAAGCCGAGTGCGGAGGCGGCGGCGCCGACACTGCCGTGCACGGAGACGGCGTGCAGCGCGCGCAGGCGCTGGAGGTCGAGCATGGGAGGCTCCCGTCACGAGCGGAACAGCCGATTCAGCATTGCTTCATCCAACCATGCAGCAATCATCGCTGGTGCTTCATGGTTCCCGTGCAAGATCCTCAACGCATGCGCCCCGCACATCTCGCTCTCGCCGTCGTCGTCACCGCCGTCTGGGGGGTCAACTTCACCGTCATCGAGATCGGCCTCGGTCACTTCCCGCCCCTGCTCTTCTCCGCACTGCGCTTCCTCGCGGCCGCGCTTCCCGCGGTGTTCCTGGTGGGTCGCCCCCGAGTTGCGTGGAAGTGGATCGTGCGGGTCGGGCTGATCCTGGGCGTGGCCAAGTTCGGGCTGCTGTTCGTGGCGATGGACGCGGGGATGCCGGCCGGGCTGTCCTCCCTGGTCCTCCAGATACAGGCTGTGTTCACAGCGCTGTTCGCCTTTGCCGCCCTTGGGGAGCGGACTTCGCCGCTGGGTGCGCTGGGCATGGTGGTGGCCCTGTCCGGAATCGCCGTTGCGGCGGTGGACGAGGGCACGTCCGGCCCACTCGGCGCGTTCGCGCTGTGCGTCACCGCCGCGGCCTGCTGGGGCGTCTCCAACGTCCTGACCCGCAAGGCGGCCCCGCCGGACGCGCTGAACTTCATGGTCTGGGTGAGCACGGTCCCGGTACTGCCGCTGCTGGCCCTGTCCCTGTTGATGGAGGGCCCGTCCCGCGACATGGCGGCGCTGCACACCCTCGACTGGCAGGGCGCGGGCACGGTCCTCTACGTCGCCTGGATCACGACCGTCTTCGGCTTCGGTGCCTGGGGCTGGCTGCTGCGCCGCCACCCGGCGTCGACAGTGGCCCCCTTCTCCCTCCTGGTCCCGGTCTTCGGGATGTCGTCCGCGGCCCTCTTCTTGGGTGAGCGAGTGAGCGGACTGCGCTGGTGCGCGACGATCCTGCTGGTCGGCGGCGTGGCCCTGACCTCGCTCACACCCCGACGCAGCCGGGCCCAGGCCATTTGAAACGATCAGTCAGAAGCAGGTCGCTTACGCGAAGTGCGGGCGTTCATCGGCCTGTCCTGGTGCCGAAGGGCGGGCGGCCCTTTACGTAAATCCTTGAGCGATGACGTGAGCAACGCACAGCATCGGCGCCTGCGACGACCACTACTCCTCAGATTTTCGTCTCTCTCCGTGATTGAGCGCGGACACAGCGCAGTCAAGATGACGCGAAGTCCTCTTGAGTCGGCCCAGAGCTGGCAAAAGACTGTGCGGTAGCGATGCCGCGCCTGCGTCCTCGGACCCGCGGCACAGCAGTCACGATTGCAATGTGAGGAGAACGTCGATGCCCGACACGAGCCGTCGAGACGCCACACACTCGGTCACGCTGACCGACGGCACCGCCACCCGTACCCGGGAGGCGGCCCCCGTCGACCTGGTGCCGGTCCAGGAACTGCACCGCCGTTGCTCGCCGGGAAGCCGTGCCCTGCGATACCACGCGGGCAAGTCCGGGCTTTCACCTGCCGAATGGCGCCAGTTGTCCAGCCCGGAGTGCGGCACCACGCTGGTGACAACTCCGGCCGGGCGTACGGACCACATCATCGCCATGACCAACGTCATGCGTACCGATCAGCAAGGAGTGGGGGAACTCGCGATCCTGGTCGAGGACGCGTGGCAGGCCAGGGGACTCGGCACCGCGCTGGCCGAACACGCGGCAACTGTGGCCCGCCGCGAGGGACACCACACGCTGGCCGCCGCGGTGGCGGCGAGCAACAAGCCGATGCTCCATGTCCTGGGGAAACTGGACACGACGCCGGTCGACGCCACCGGCCCCGTGCTCGACCTCCGCATCCTGCTGTAGGTTCGGCCTCGGAGATCTCAGGAACCGGCCGGGCCGGTGGGCGGGGGGCCCGTCAGCAGGCGGTGTGCCTCCAGAGCGAGGTGGATCTCGCTCGCCCCCACCGGGTCGGTGGGTGAGCGCCCCGTAAGTTCCTGCACGCGCCGCAGACGGTACGTCACGGTGTTGCGGTGGCAGTACATCCGGGCGGCGGTCTCGGTGGCGGATCCGCCCGATGCGAACCACCGGCTCAGCGTCTCCAGCAGCAGCTCCCTTTCGTGCTGCGGGAGTTCGAGAACAGGGCGGAGTACCTTGCGCACCGCGTGCCGGGCCGAGTCGGGGGCGCTCACCACCATCAGGCGGACCGGTGAGTCACCGTAGGAGGCCACCTCGCGGGCGCCCGGCTCGACGCAGGCACAGGCCAGCCGCGCCTGGCGGAAGGCGCCGGGCGCCTGCTCCAGACCGTGGAAGAGCGTGCTCACGCCCACCCGCCCGACGCTCCGCCCGCGAAGGAGTTCCACGGCCTGGGCAAGGCTCCCGGGCGACCGGAGCGAGAGCAGCCCCACCTGCACGTCGTCCTCCTGGCGCCAGACCGACCAGACGCCGAGGGCACGCAGGGCGCCCTCCACGTCGTGCAGGGCGCCCTCGTCCGCCGGACGGCCCACGGCCGCGGTCTCGGCGCTGACCACGGCGAAGACTCCGCGCTGCGGCAGCCGCAGAGCGTCGGCGCACTCCCACAGGTGGGTGCCCTCGTCCAGCCTGCCGTCGAGCAGCGCGGCCAGCAGCAGGCTCTTGACCTGCCGGTCACGGTGGGCCCTTTCGGACATGGTCTCGCGGTAGGCCACGGCCACCGCGTCGGTGAAGGCGTCACTGACCGACCAGACCGCGGTGGCGACGTGCGGCATCTCCCGGGTGACAGTGTCCCCCGCCTCGGTCAGGACGCACTCCCACAGGAACCGTCCGGCCACCCGGTAGGCGTGTGTCACCGCGGACAGCGGCACTCCGTGCTCGGCCTTGAAACGACCGGTGTCGTGCGGCACGCGCAGGTCATGAGCGTCCCGGCCCAGCTGGCTGACCATGGAGTGCAGGTTGTCCGCGCAGGAGGTGCGCAGCTGGTCGTGCTTCACGTGGCCGTGGTCGCGATAGGCGTCCTCCTCCTCGGTGATCCGGTCCGTGAGCAGGTCGGCGAACCGGTCGATCCCGGGCAGCAGCACGTCGACCAGCCTGCGCAGGCCGTCGTCCACGCCGCTGTCGTCTACACCGTTGTACCGATGGGTGACAGTCATTCGGGCTCCCCGCAGCGAGGTCGGCGGGAGCGCCGCACCGGCTGTCCCACCACGACGTACCAGTGGCCCGGAGCCGGCCGGGCCACTGGCAGAGTAACCACACGACGTGGTTGTGGCGACAGTCCGCCCACGTCAACAATCCGCCCCTGCGTCAGACATCGGCGGGCACTGTGCCGCGGATGAGGTCCGCCGCCCGTTCCGCGATCATGATCGTCGGTGCGTTGGTGTTGCCCCGGACCACGGTCGGCATGACCGAGGCGTCGACCACCCGTAGTCCCGCCACACCGTGCACACGCAGCTCGTCGTCGACCACCGGGCCGATCGCGCAGGTACTCGTCGGGTGGTACAGGGTCTGCAGTTCGCGCCGCGCGTAGGCCAGGAGGTCGGCGTCGCCGTCGGACGACGGCGTCAGGAAGTCCGACCGGCGGTGCGTGCGCAGGGCGGGCTGTCCGACGATGTTCAGTACCAGCCGCAGCGCCCGGATCGCTGTGGCCCGGTCCTCCGCGGTGGACAGGTAGTTGTGCAGGATGCGCGGCTTTGCGCTGGGCAGCGTCGAGCGCAGCGTGACCTTTCCGCGGCTCGTGGGTGCGAGCAGCACCGCGCCGATGTGGAAGGCGTGGTCGGTGGCTGCTCCCAGCCCCTCCTGGTGGAACATTGCCGGCACGGCGTGGATCTGCACGTCCGGGGCGTCGAGACCGCCGGCGGTGCGGAAGAACCCGCCGCCCTCACCGACGTTCGAGGTGAGGGGCCCGCGGCCGTCGGTTTCCAGCAGCTGCAGGTTCTCGGAGGTCTCGGCGGTGAGCAGGGATTCGGTGTCGGTGAGATGGACGACGGCCAGGTGCGGGTGGTCCTGGAGGTTCTCGCCGACCGGCAGGTTCGCCTTGGGGGTGATGCCGAGGGCCGCGAGCTCGTCGGCGACACCGATGCCCGAGAGCATGAGCAACTGGGGCGAGTTGTAGGCGCCCGCCGAGAGAACGACCTCCCGTTCGCAGCGAAGTTCCTGCGGCGCTCCGTCCCGGTCCACCTCGACACCGACGGCGCGTTCCCCGTCGAGGAGGATGCGGGTGCACTGCACCCCGGTGAGCACGGACAGGTTGGGCCGTTCGACGGCGGGTCGCAGGTAGGCGGCGGCCGTGCTGCAGCGCAGGCCGCCGCGCTGGGTGAGCTCGTAGTACCCGACGCCGTCCTGCTCAGGGCCGTTGAAGTCGGGGTTGAACGGGTGCCCCGCCTGCTGAGCCGCTGCCAGGAAGGCGTCGACGAGGGGGTTGCGGGAGCGTCCGGGGTTGACCGGGAGCGGGCCGTCGGCGCCGTGCCATGGGGAGGCGCCGGCGTGGTGGTCCTCCGACCGCAGGAAGTACGGCAGGACCTCGTTCCAGCCCCAGCCCTTGGCGCCGGCGGCGGCCCATGAGTCGTAGTCGCGCCGGTTGCCGCGGATGTAGATCATGGCGTTCATCGACGAGGAGCCGCCGAGCATACGGCCGCGCGGCAGATAGCGCCGTCGGCCTTCGAGGCCGGGCTCGGGTTCGCTGAGGTAGTCCCAGTCGTACTTGGTCCGGAACAGCTTCGAGAACGCGGCCGGAACGTGGATCTCCTGGGCGTCGTCGGCCGGGCCGGCCTCCACGAGCAGGACGCGCACGTCGGGGTCCTCGCTGAGTCGGGCGGCAAGCACACAGCCCGCGGATCCCGCACCCACGATGATGTAGTCGTACATGGTGTGCCCTCTCTCTCGGCGGCCGGCCAGGCGGTCAGTACTGGATGGCCTTGGTCTCCAGGAACTCCTCGAAGCCCAGGCGCCCGGCCTCCCTGCCCACACCCGACTGCTTGTAACCTCCGAACGGGGCAAGGGGGTTGAAGGCGCCGCCGTTCACGTCGACCATCCCGGCCCGGATCCGGCCGGCAACCGCGCGCGCCCGTTCGGGATCGCCCGACCACACGGCGCCGGCGAGGCCGTAGGGCGTGTCGTTGGCGATGGCCACGGCCTCCTCCTCGGTGTCGTAGGGCAGGATCGACAGCACGGGTCCGAAGATCTCCTCGCGGGCGATGGTCATGTCGTTGGTGACGTCGGTGAAGACGGTCGGAGCGACGAAGTAGCCGGGCCCGTCCTGCAGCGCGTCGGGACCGCCGGTGAGCAGGGTGGCGCCCTCGGCGATCCCGGCCGCGATGTAGTCGCGCACGCGCTTGAGCTGGACGTCGGAGACCAGGGGACCGATCCGCGTCTCCTCGTCCTGCGGGTCGCCGACGCGGTAGCCGCGCGCCGCACCGGCGGCGATCCGGCCGGCCTCCTCGAGCTTGTCACGGGGGACGAGCATGCGAGTCAGAGCGATGCAGGTCTGGCCGGCATTGAGGTAGCACTTGGCCACTCCGTCGGTGACCGCGGCCTCCAGGTCGGCGTCGTCCAGAATGATGTTGGGCGACTTGCCGCCGAGTTCCAGCGCCACCTTCTTGACGGTCTCCGCCGCCAGCGCCGCCACCCGCCGGCCGGCCCGGGTCGATCCGGTGAACGAGACCATCGCCACGTCGGCGTGGCTCACCAACGCCTCACCCACCACCGGCCCGTATCCGGTCACCACGTTGAGCACTCCGGCGGGCAGCCCCACGGACTCGGCGATCTCCGCAAGCAGCATTGCGGACAGGGGAGCGACCTCGGAGGGCTTGAGCACGACGGTGCACCCCGCGGCCAGCGCCAGCGCCACCTTCAGCGAGACCTGGTGCAGCGGGAAGTTCCACGGCGTGATGCAGCCGACGACTCCGACGGGCTCGCGGACGACATGCGAGTTGCCGACCTCCTCCGGCCCGAAGTCGAAACCGGCCGCCAGTTCGGCGGCCTGGCCGAAGGTGAACACGGGCAGTCCCGACTGCAGGACCCGACTCTCCTGGACAGGAGTACCGACCTCGCTCGCCACCAGGCGCGCGATCTCCTCCGCGCGCTCCTCCAGCGCACGGTGGACACGCCGCAGATGGTCCGCACGGACCTCGGGGGAGGACTGGGACCACCCCTCGAACGCCCGGGCGGCTGCACGCACCGCCCGGTCGATGTCCTCGGGCGTACCGGCCGGAACCGAGCCGATCACACGTTCGTCCACAGGGTTGATGATTTCGATCACTTCGGCGTTCGGCGCCTGAGTCCATTCCCCGTCGATGAAGTGCCCGCTGTATGTCTTCATGGCTGTGCTCCTTGCTCGGCCCGGTTCCCCGGCAGTGTGCGCGAGCCGTTACGACGGGGTCGATGGAGCGGTGAAGCCGGATCGGCTCAGCCGATTGTGCATCTGCACAAGCGCGGATGTTCCCCGACTCTCGGAATGGAGGACTGCTCGGTGATGGGGCAGGAGATGTTCCAGGCCTGCCGACTCGACTTGGAGCTGTTCGGCCCAAGGCTGGTCCCATGAGCGTCAGTTGTTGGTGATCCAGGTGCCTTTGTCCGGGTGCCAGTGGATGGTGGCCTTCTGGAAGCGTTGTGCTCTGCCGCCGCCGGCCTCGTCCGTCTCGTCGGTGGTCGGGTAGCCCAGGACGCTCTCGTGGCCTGCGGCGTGGAAGGCGTCGTAGATCGCGCCATGCACGACATGGGTGCCGGTGGAGGGGGACCAGAGGAACAGTCCCCGCTCGAAGAACTGGTAGCGTCCTCGGGTTCCGTCCGGGGCCCGTGAGGCATCGGCCTCGTCCATGGTCGGGAAACCCCAGCGTCGCTCCGCGTCCGTCGCCCAGAACGTGTTCAGGATGTCGCCGTAGACCGCGTAGGCCGCATCCGGATGCCACAAGATGATCCCGTGCTCGAACTGCTGGAAGCGCCCGTCCAGCGAGGCGTCGCGTTCGCCCCGGATCGGCCGTCCCAGTACGCTGCCCGGGCCGCCCATGCTGTCGTACTTGATCGCGATGGAGCCGTACGGCACGAGGTCGTCCAGGTTGTTGTAGCGGCGGGGTGAGAACCCGCGCAGCCCGTCGGGCCACACGTGTTCCTCGGCCACGTGTCCGAAGTCGTACTCCTCGCGGACCACCGGTCGGGTGTGGGCCCCGTCCGCCCAGCGGGCGAACAGTGCCACGTGGTCGGTGCCGTCCGAGTCCCGCAGCAGGGCGTCACCGGGTTGCAGGTCGTCGGCCGAGATGTCGAACGTGACGTTCCACAGGCTCCAGGTGGTGAGGGAGCTGCTCAGATGCCAGGCCATGGACACATAGCCCGAGCAGTCCGGGCGGTAGCAGCCGAACTGGTTTTCATGGCAGCCGGTCTGGTCGTACGGCACCTGCTCGTCGATCCACGACCGTGCGCGTTCCATCACTTCGCCCCGCCCGATCGGCTCGTCGGGGGGTGACGCGCTCGCGGCCGGTGCGGCGCAGAAGGCGGCTGCGAGGGTCGCCAGGGCCAATGCCGTCAAGCGACGCACCGTACGGTGAAAGAACCTCAAGGGAGCTCTCCTGTTCAGTTGTTGGTGATCCAGGTGCCTTTGTCCGGGTGCCAGTGGATGGTGGCCTTCTGGAAGCGTTGTGCTCTGCCGCCGCCGGCCTCGTCCGTCTCGTCGGTGGTCGGGTAGCCCAGGACGCTCTCGTGGCCTGCGGCGTGGAAGGCGTCGTAGATCGCGCCATGCACGACATGGGTGCCGGTGGAGGGGGACCAGAGGAACAGTCCCCGCTCGAAGAACTGGTAGCGTCCTCGGGTTCCGTCCGGGGCCCGTGAGGCATCGGCCTCGTCCATGGTCGGGAAACCCCAGCGTCGCTCCGCGTCCGTCGCCCAGAACGTGTTCAGGATGTCGCCGTAGACCGCGTAGGCCGCATCCGGATGCCACAGGATGATCCCGTGCTCGAACAGCTGGAAGCGCCCGTCCAGCGAGGCTGCCTCCTCGGCCCGGACCGGCCGGCCGAGGACGCTGCCCGGGCCGCCCATGCTGTCGTACTTCGCCCCGATCGTGCCGTAGGGCTGGAACGCCTCCTCCTGCAGCGTTCGGGCGATGTCCTCCGCCTGGTCGTACCGATCCGGATACGCGGAGCGCTGGACGGCTTGGGCGAGCTGCCCGGCGGTGCTGCCCGTCATGCCGGGCTCCATCTGCAGGGCCGCCTCGAAGAACTTCCCCGCCGCGTAGTCGACGTCCATGACCTGTTCGGGTGAGCCCCAGCCCTGCGAGGGGCGCTGCTGGAAGACGCCGAGCGAGTCCCGGTCCCCGCACGACAGGTTGTTCATCCGGGACTCGACCCAGCCTGTCTCGAACCCGGCGAGCATGACCTTCTCGGAGACGTTCATGCGCTGGCCGACCTCGTAGACCTTGCGGGTGACCGCGATGTCCCGCTCCTCAGGGACGTCGCAGTACAGCGGTGCGGGGGCGGCGTGGTTCAGGGGGCCGGGGATGCCCTTCGGGGGCTTTGCGCTCTGGGCGCCCGCCGGGCTGCCGCTCAGTGCGGTCAGAACCGTGAGGACGAGCAGGGCTGTCCTGGCTGGTCTTGCGCGTCGTAAGCCGATGCCTCTCATCTGTTCCTCCTGTGCCGGGGATGTGCCGAAGGGGGATACGGAACGCGGACTACGGGTTGATGCCGTCGTACTGAAGCGCTCGGTAGGGCGACTGGCCGGGCTGCCCGTTCCACTGCGACACGATCAAGGTCAGGGAGTTGGGGCCGGCGCTGCCCGGGTGGATGTATCCGCCGTAGAGGAAGGGGAGCTGGGGCTTGCCCCAGTGGTTCGGCGGCCAGGCGGCGTTGCCGACGATCTGCGGCTTCGGCGCGCTCCACACGGCATCGGGCCGGGGCGCGGTGCGGGTGCAGATCGAGTAGTCGGTGACGTCGAAGTAGCTCATGCAGTAGGTGCTGCCGATGCGCTTCACCGAGAACTCCCCGATGTTGTTCCCGGACAGGATGATCGAAGGCTGGACCGCCTGCGTCCACTGCCAACGGCCGTCCAGGTAGGCCCAGTTCTCCTGGGCTCCGAAGTTGCCTTCGCGGAACTCTTCCGGCCGGATGCGGAAGAGCTGGATCGCCCCTCCGTCACCGGTGTTGCGGTGGCTGCCGTTCCAGCGTTTGGAGAAGACGTACAGCCAGCCGTCGGGGTCGATGCCCGCGAAGGACCACATCCCGTACATGGACTGGTTCACCCCCTGGGTGTCACCCGCCCAGTGGTAGGGGTAGTCGTGCCAGGTCACGCCGTGGTCGTCGGAGTAGGCGATGCCGGACATCCGTGAGCCGTCGTAGCCCGCGGGGGGCTGCCAGACCTCCACGGAGGTGTACTGGATGTACGTGCGGCCGCCGAACTCGATGCAGTCGTTGGGGATACGGCTGACCTCGAAGCCGTGCCCGTTGTCGGCGTTGTGCTCGTAGTCGAAGAGCTGCCGGGCGGCACCTCCCGTGGGCATGGCCCAGGTGAACGAGATCGGTGTCGTACCGGAGGCATCGAAGGCGGCCTGGTTCAGCATGACCGGGGAACCGAGGTAGTCCCCTCCCAACCCAGGTTCGGTGAAGGAGTCGCCGAAGACGTAGCCCCAGGTGTTGTCGTGCTCCCGGTAGTAGGGGATGGCGAGATCCCCCGATCCCAGGCCCTGCGAGCTCGCCGAGTCGCCGGGCTGCTCGCACAGGGGTGCACCGCGCTGGGCCGCCGCAGCGCTGGGAGCGGCGGCGATCGAGCTGCCCAGCACGCCGGCGCCCAGGGTGACGCCCGCGCCTGCCCTGAGCAGCGATCTGCGGGTGAGCGGGAAGCGGTCGGGGCGTGGGGGGTTGGACATGGTCGGCCCTCCAGGGTCGGCTCACCGCGGCGAACGCGGTGTCAAGTCGGGGGATGCGGTCCGCGAGCGCTGTGCCGGGTGTTCCACGTGTTCTCCTCACGCCTCGGTCATCGCCGGGGCATCACACGGCGCCCGTTGCGCCACGGTTCCGGGAACGGCCCGGGCGGTCCGCAGCGGCACGTTCATCCTGGCGAGGGGCGTTGAAAGGACGATGAAATACCGGTTCACCGCCGGTGTGTGGGTGTCCGGCGGTGCGTCGGCGCATGGTGGGCTTGCGGTCCGGGCCGCGGTATCGCCTGCTCGTGCTCCTCCTGCCGGCGCAAGACCGCGGCCGACCGGGCCGCCGCCCGCGTCACGGGCCGGATCGGCCCGGCCGGACTGCGGCTGCGCCGCAAGCACCGCACACCATCGCGGACCCGGTCGCCGCGAGGGCAGCCGACCGGCTCTGCCGCAACTTCACTGCCGCGGTGGTGCACACGAAGTACGTCGTCGGCATCGCTCATCTCCCGCCGACCGGAGGCGAGTTCCGTTGTCCGGCCCCGGTCGTCGGCCTCGCCTCCCGGCGCCTGGTCGGCTGGGCGATCGCGGACCACATGCGCGCCGACCCCGTCGACGACGCCCTGGGGCGCGGCGGCATCATCGAGATTTCATCGCTTCTCCCTAGCCTGGCCGCGTCCAGACAAAGGCCGCTACCGCAGGGGAAGGACGGCTTGATGGTGCGGAGGAGATTCAGAGCGAGGCTGCCGATGGCGGTCATGGCCGCGGTCGCGATGCTGAGCACGATGGCGGCTACCGGGTCACCTGCCGCCGAACAGGGGCCGGACGAGCCGACGATCCGTTACACCGAATACGGAATCCCGCACATCATCGCCTCGACCTGGGAGGGGCTGGGAACGGGATACGGATATGCCGCGGCCAAGGACAACATCTGCACCCTGGCCGACACGTATCTGACGGTCAATGCCCAGAGGTCCCGCTATCTGGGGCCCGACGGCAAGGCGAGCCCCGGCGAGCACCAGAACATGACCACCAATCTCAACAGCGACCTGTACTTCCAGCGGATCAATGACAACCGGGTGGTGGAGCGGCTGCTCGAGCAGCCCGCACCCAAGGGGCCGGAGCCGGAGGTCAAAGAGGCGATTCGCGGCTATGTCCAGGGATACAACAGGTACTTGGCCGAGACCGGCGTGAACAACATCTCCGACCCGGCCTGCCGTGGCGCGGCCTGGGTGCGGCCCATCACGGAGCTGGACGTCTACCGGCACGCGCACGCCGAGATCATCATGGGCAGTGCCGATGCGCTGCTGGACGGTGAGGTGAACGCCGCACCCCCGGGGGCGTCGGCCGCCGCGCGGCGGGCGCCCTCCGCGGCGAAGACCGCGAAGAAAATCCGTGACGCGATGGCGGTGAGCCGCCAACAGAGCATGGGCAGCAACGCGTTGGCGGTCGGTTCGCAGGGCGTGTCCGGCGGCACCAGCATGATGCTGGCCAATCCGCACTTTCCGTGGCAGGGCAAGAACCGGATGTGGGAGAGCCAGCTGACGATCCCGGGGAAGGCCAATGTCTCCGGGGCCAGCCTGCTGGGGTTGCCTGCGGTGACCATCGGGCACAACAACGACGTCGCCTGGAGCCACACGATCGCCACGGTAGCGCCGTTCGGGCTGTTCGACGTGCAGGTGGATCCGCTGAACCCGACCAACTACCTGGTGGACGGCACCTGGCAACGGATGACCTCCCAGCAGGTCGGTGTCGATGTGCTGAACGCGGACGGCTCCATCGGCAAGGTCACCAGGACGTTGTGGTCCACCCGATACGGCCCGATCACCACTTCGATCCAGGGCGTCCCGTTGCCCTGGGCAGTCAGCGCCCACGCGGTACGCGACGTGAACATGGACAACCTGCGGGCCTTGAACACCTGGTTCCACCTCGACCAGGCCAAGGACGTCAACGACGTGGTGAACACTCTGGAGACCACGCAGGGCGTCCCCTTCTTCAACACCGTCGCCTCCGACCGCAAGGGCAACGCGCTGTACGCGGACATCCAGGCCACCCCGAACATCACCGACGAGCATGCTCGGTCGTGCCTCACCGAGACCGGAAAGATCCTGTTCAACCAGTCGCTACGCCGACCGAACGTGCCGCCGGTCTCCATCTTCGACGGCAAGCGCAGCGAGTGCGACTGGCCCGACGATCCGAACGCGGTCGCGCCAGGTCTGCTGGACCCGCACAAGCAGCCACGCCTCATCCGGTCCGACTTCGTGGGCAACGCCAACGACAGCGCATGGCTGGCCAACCCCGAGCAGCCGCTGTCCTTCCCCCGGGTCATGGGCGACACGGCGGCGCCCCGGTCGCTGCGTACCCAGGAGCTGATCCTGACCGCGCAGAACCGGATCAACGGCACCGACGGCCTGGCCGGCAAGGGCTTCACGCCGGAGAACATGCGGCAGTTGCTGTTCGCCGACAAGAGCAGGGCGGCCGATCTGGCCCTCAACTCCACGGTGACGGCGTGTCAGAACGTCCCCTTCGGGACCGTCCTGGTGGACGGCAACCTGGTCAACGTGAGCGAGGCATGTCCGATCCTGGCCGCCTGGAAGGATCACGCCTACACGGCGGACAGCCGCGGGTCCTGGCTGTTCGCGTACTACTGGTCCTACCTGGCCAGTGGGCAGCCTGTCGAGAATCTTCCGTGGCGGGTTCCCTTCGACCCCAAGGACCCGGTGCACACGCCCAACTCGCTGGACTCGGGAAGCTCCGCCGTCCGCGACGCGTTGGGCCGTGCGGTTCTCGCGCTGCGCAATACGGGCATTCCGCTGAACGCGCCGCTCTCGGACATCCAGAAGATCACCCGCAACGGTGAACAGATCCCGATCCACGGCTCGATCAGCGAACTGGGCGTGCTGAACGTGATCACTCCTGGCCAGGTCGACGGCAAGCTGGACGTCGTCTTCGGGTCCAGCTTCATCCAGGAGGTGCGGTTCACCGCAGACGGTCCGCCACAGGCCTCCTCCGTACTGGCCTATTCCCAGTCGGCCAACCCGAACTCGCCGCACTACGCCGATCAGACCAAGTTGTTCTCGGCGGGCCAGTGGGTGCCCGAGCGGTTCACCGAGGAGCAGATCGCGGCCTCACCGGCCTTGGAGGTCAAGGTCCTGGACTGAGATCGGCGTGTGAGCACGCCGGAACGCCGATGGCGGTCTCCGGCGTGCTCCCGCATCGGGATGCCACCACTTCCCGGTACATCTCGCGCCACGCAACCAAGAAGCTCACGAGGGGGCACGCTGTGACAAGGACATCGAAGAGTTGGCGACTGGCGGCGGTATGGATCGTCGCCGCCGTGGCCATGGTCATGCCCGCCGGACCGGCGCAGGCCGCCGACAGCACCACGCCGCCACCGATGACGAACGGATTCGGCCTCACCCAGGTCGACACGGCCGTCGGCGGTCCCACCAACTTCTACATCACGGTGACCACGCCCGAGGTCACGGGCAAGCACCACATCAAAATCATTCTGCCGAGCGGCTACTACGACGACCCGGACAGGCGCTACCCGGTGCTGTACTTCCTGCACGGTTCACCGGACGACCCGGTCCAGCAGACCTATCCGGCGCTGACCGAGTCGGACTCGATGATCACCGTCATTCCGGACGGCGGCGCTCGGGGCTGGTATGCCAACTGGCTCAACCAGAAGACTCAGCTCGGAGCCCAGAACTGGGAGAACTTCCACCTGAAGCAGGTGATCCCGTTCATCGACGCGAACCTGCGGACCATTCCCACCAAGAAGGCCAGGGCCATCGCCGGTGTCTCCATGGGCGGGTTCGGCGCCTTCCACTACGCCCAGGACCGTCCCGACCTGTTCAGCCAGACCGCATCCCTGTCAGGGGACACCGATCTGTCGGTCAGGTCCATGGACCTGAGGCTGGCCGTCGTCGCCTCCGTCACCGACACGCTCGGCGCGGTCTGCGGCTCGTCGTCCGGATACTGTGACCCCGACGACTCCCCCTACAAGCCCGGCGTGGACAGCGACGCGTTGTTCGGCTCGCCCTACCCGGTGTTCAACGCCGACTGGCGGTGGAACGAGATCGACCCTGCAGCGCACATGGACAAGCTCGCCGGCATCGGGGTCTCCATCTACGTGGGCAACGCAGGACTGGAGTTCTGGCTCGAAGGCGCGGCCAAGCACGCCAAGGAGAGCATGGACGCTCTGGGCATGCCCTACTACTACGTCGACTACGGCGACGGTTCCGGCTGGGGCACCCATTGCAACGGCGACCACAACGCCGGCTGCTGGGAACAGGACCTCAGGGACCTGATCCCCAGGCTGGAGAGGGCCTTCGCCTCCTGACCGCCCGAACGGCTGGAGGTGGGTGCGACATCCCGGGAACACGTACGGCTCGCCTCTGCCGGATCACCTGCCCGATCCGCCCTCCCGACGTCTCGGTCGCCCCGGCGCAGCGGTGCACATCCGCCGCGCCGGGGCCCACCGCGACGGCGTCATGTCGGCGTCCTCGGCCGGCCGGAGCCTCCGGGGCCCGGTTGTCCGTGACGCTGCAGGCCGTCGATGGTGCGGGCGAGTTCCCCGGAGTCGGTACGAGAACGGGCGACGGCCCGCTCGAACCGGTCGCGCGCCCGGGTGAGGTCTTCCGTCGCGGCGTGGCGCCAGCCCAGCCGGTTTCGGATCTCGGCCTCCAGCCTGGTGCCGGTGCGTTCGCCGACCGCCGCGAGCGCCCGGTAACGGAGTTCCGTCGCCCCGGCCAGGTTGCCCAGGCACTCCTCGGCGGCGGCCAGCCTGCCTAGGACCGCGGCGTACAGCGGAATGTCCCCCACACGCTCGGCGAGTCCGGCGGCCCGGCGGAGCGCGTCGGCAGCCTCCGCGTACCGTCCACGGTCGAGCTGGAGTGTCCCCATGCGGAACAGCGTCTTGCTCAGGATCCTGGGTCTGCCGATCTTCTCGGCGAGGACGACCGATGCCGCGTAGCAGTCGTGCGCCGTCTCGAGCTGTCCCACCTGATGGTGGATGGCGCCGACGTTGGCCAGGTACATGACCGTGAGCCAGTCGTCCTCCGCTGCTCCGGCAAGGTTCGCGGATTCCGCCAGGAGCGCGGCGGCCTCGGCCGGTTCCCCCGCCGCGGTGGCGAAGATCCCGAGGGAACCCAGGGCCCGGGCCTGCTCGATCAGGTCCCCGGTTCGGCGGCTGATCTCCAGGGCGTCCCTCAGCCAGCGGCGCGCCTGCTCGTACTGGCCCTGCAGGCCGTGCGCTATGCCCATGCAGGTGCGCAGCTCGGAGACCATCCGCTGGTCGGTGGCCTGCTCCGCGAGCGGCAGCGCGATCTCGATGGCCGCCCGGCACTCGTGGTACCGGCCTTGCCGGGTCAGGTAGTCGCACAGTCCCTCGGCGAGCCGGCAGGCGTCGTCCACGTGCTCCACGGCCGCCGCATGGGCGACCACGTCGACCAGCTCGCCGCCTACCGCGTCCAGCCAGGCCGACGCCTCCTCCCCGTCCGCGAAGGGCGCGGTGTCCGGCCGCGGGCCCGTCGGGAAGGCAGAGGGGCCCCAGTCGCTCGCGCGGCGAGCGGCCACCACGTAGAGCCGGGACACCCCGGTCCGGGCCGCCGCGACTTCCGCGGGGTACGCGGCGGCGACGCGCCGGGCGTAGACCGCGACCAGGTCGTGCAGGCGGTAGCGGCCCGTGGCCGCCTGCTGGACGAGACTTGCCTCGACCAGGCTCTCCAGGGCGCGCTCGGCGTCGGGTGGTGTGAGGTCGAGCATGGCGGCCAGCGTCAGCCGGTCGAACTCTACGGTCGGCGACAGGCCAAGCGCGCGGAACGCACACCGTTCGGCGTCCGGAAGCTGGTCGTAGGAGACCTGGAAGGCCGCCTCCACGCTGCGGTCCTCCACGGCGAGCTCGCCGAGCCGGTGCTCGTCGTCAGCTAGCCGGGCCGCCATGCGCTCCAGCGCCCACGACGGGCGGCTCTGTAGTCGAGCCCCGACGACGCGCAGGGCCAGCGGCAGCCGGTCGCAGAGGCGGGCCAGCTCGCGCACCGCCGCACGCTCGGGATCGGAGCCCGGACCGCCGACGATGCGGGTGAGCAGGGCCACCGCCTCGTCGATGTCCAGCGGCGCCAGCGAGATCCTGCGGTCGGCATCCAGTCCAGTCAGCCGCTGACGGCTGGTCACCAGCACGAGGCTGCCGGGACCGGCGGGCAGTAGGGGGCCCACCTGATCGGCAGCGGATGCGTCATCGACCACCAGGATCAGCCGGAGGACGGCGGTCGCGGCCCTCCATGACGCGGCCAGCCCGTCGAGGTCCTCCGACGACTCGTCGTCGCCTTCGCCGGTGTCGCCGACCGCCCGCAGCAGCCGGCGCAGCACGCGGTGCGGGACCGCTGCCTCCCGCCCGTCGCGGTGACCGTGGAGGTCCACGAACAGGCAGCCGTCCGGATAGCGCTCCGACATCCGACGCGCGGCGCGCACCACCAGCGCGGTCTTGCCGACCCCGGCCATTCCGTCCACGGCGCGGACCGTCACCATCTGCTCATCGGCCTGCGCGAGGAGCATGTCGAGTTCGCGGTTCCGCCCGGTGAAGCCGCCGACGTCGACCGGTAGTTCATTACGCACGCGTCGGGATGGGCGAGCGGCCGCGGGCGGTGGGGCCGCCGATCGGCGTGGCTGTGGCGATGCGCCGTCCGCCGACCGGCGCGGCCGTGACGACGTGCCGATGAGGAAGGCTTCGTCAGCGCGCAGCACCGCCTCGTGCACCCGCCGCAGTTCACCGCCCGGCTCCGCCCCCTGTTCCCTCACCAGACGGCGGCGCGTCCTGGTGAAGACAGCCAGCGCGTCGGCCTGCCGGTTGCCGGCGTAGAGGGCACGCATCAACAGAGCGGCCAGGGCCTCGTTGTGCGGGTGCGTCTCGGTCAGGGCGAACAGTTCTCCCACGACCTCGGCGTGGCGGCCCAGCTGCAGCTGGCACTCCACTTTGTCCCGCACCAACACGAGCCTGTGTTCCGTCAGCCGTAAGCGCTCTCCCTGGGCGAACGGCCCGGGAATCTCGGCCAGGGGATCGCCCCGGAACAGCTCCAGGGCGGTGGACCACGCGCCTGCTGCGGCGTCCAGGTCACCGGAGTTCCGCGCGGCGTGCGCCTCGGCGACGATCTCCTGCAGCCGAGCCACGTCCATAGAGAGGTTCTGCGGGTCGAAGCGGTAGCCACCCCGGTCGGTGACGATCACGGAGTCGGAAGGGCTCTCTCCCTCGGCGCCCAGACGTCTGCGGAGCTGGTGCACATAGACCGGGATCACCTTGGCGCCCGTGCCCGGCGGCTCCGGACCCCATACTCCGTCGAGCAGCTGCTGCCGGCTGACGGTAGTGCCCGGCCGCATCAGGAGCGCCGTCAGCAAGGCCTGCTGGCGAACCGGACCGAGCTCCAGCCGTACGTCACCGCGCCAGGCCCGGAGCGGACCGAGAACAGCGAACCGGAGCCGACTGCCGGCCGTCGATAACTCCCCCTTCGATGACACGCAGGGGAGTATAGGCCCAGGATCCTCCGTTCCCGGGGCCTTCGAGCCCTGATGGCCTGGAACCACTCACCCGCAGCAACTGGGCCGACGGCACACGGCCGTTGCCTTCCTGGCGCCTCCGGAGGCCCGAAGGCCCTTCGGCGCGGGGGCCTCATGTGTCAGCTCAGCGCACCCGACCCCGCGGTTTCAGCGGCACAGCCGGCGTCTCGGGCGCAGGCAACGGCTCCCCGTCGTACCCCTTCACCTCGCCGAACCTCGACCCGCTCATCCAGTCCGTGCGGGCCTGCTCGATCTCCTCCTGAGTGCGCGCGACGAAGTTCCACCATATATCGCACTACGTCGCTGTTTTCGCAGGTCAAGGGCCTGCGCGACTGCTCCTGGTCAGCAAAAGGTCAGAATCGGTCGCGAGGAGTCGGTCGGCCGTGGCGCGGGATCAGTTGGTTCGGGGGATGGGCCCGTTCTTCAAGGAGTGCGAGCATCCGCGGTCTCGGTGGTCAAAGTGCCCGCGCCCTTACAAGATCCGATACCGGACGGCGGCCGGGAACGAGGTGGAGGAGTCGGGGTTCGCGGACCGCGACAAGGCCATCGGGCGATTGACGGAGGTCTACAAGGAGAAGAAGGCGGCACCGCGTTCTCAGTCGAGGGCGGAACGCATCCAGAAGTACGGGACGATGCGGTTCGAGGAGTACGCCGAGGAGTGGAAGGCCGGACAACGACCTGATGAGCGGCTGTGGCTTGCGGAACGGCGAAGCGGCCGCCGTGAACCTAGACAACAAGCTGGCCCCGCCTATACGGACGGCCTGGCCCGGCAGCTCGCCGTGATCTTCGAGGGCGCGGCGGCGTATGCCGCGTCGTGCAACGACCCCGGGTAGCCGCCGACGCGCGCACCGCGACCGCCACGGTCATCCAGGCGGCCCTGGGCAGTACCGCCGCGTGGGCCGTTCGCGGGTTCAGCCTGCCAGCGTGTGGACGAGCTCCGCCGTGGTGACGATGGCGTGGGCGTAGGTGGGACCGTTCAGCTCGTGTGCGGCGTGCATCATGTCGGCGCTGTACGCCGCGGTCGCGTCGGTGACGAGGGTGACGTGGTAGCCGAGCTCCATCGCGAAGCGGCCCGTGGACTCGATGCAGGTGTTGGCGAGCAGCCCGATCAGGACGACGTACGTGATGCCGTGCTGCTTGAGCCGGAAGTCCAGATCGGTGTTGGCAAAGCCGCTCTGAGCCCAGTGCTCCTTGATCAGCAGGTCTCCCAATAGAACTTTAAGGGCTGAGGTTACGGCGGTTGGAGGTCGAGCCCGGTCTTGGAGATGAGACCTTCGACGAGGCGGGGACGGTACTGCAGCCCCTCGGCCTGGCCCCGGTGTACCAGCTCGTCGATCAACTGGTCGTCCACAGCCTTCGTCGACACGGTCGCCGTCGGCTCGACGGCCTCGTGCTCGGTCACGTTCTCACTGGTCATCGATGCATCTTCCATGATCGGGAGTTACACCGAACGATTTACAGTCCCGCTGGAGCCGTGTTCGGTGAGCAGCAGGGCGATGTCGTCGGCCCGGTAGGGGGAGCCGCGGGCGTGGTGCAGGAGACGGTCGGCGAGTTCGTCCAGTGAGTCCGCGCGGGCGTGGGCCAGTGATACTCGCAGGCGGTCGATCTCCATGCCGATGTCGGTTCCGGGTTTCTCCACCAGGCCGTCGGTGTAGAGGGCGAGGACGGATCCCGGCGGGAGATCGATACGGGTTGGAGTGTAGGCGCTGGCGTGGTCCACGCCGAGGAGCGTTCCGACGTCGAGGTCGAGGGCGCTTGTCGTGCCGCTGGGGAGGCGGAGCAGAGGGGCGGGGTGGCCGGCGGTGACTGCGTCGGCGTGATCGCGGTGGGTTTCGAGGCGGATGTAGCAGCAGCTGGCCAGCAAGTCGCTGTCGAGGTCGATGAGGGTGCGGTTGACGCCTGACATCACGTCGCCGGGTGCGTGGCCGGCGGCCGCGAACGCGCGTACCGCACTGCGCAACTGGGCCATGGTGGCTGCGGCTGCGATGCTGTGCCCCTCCACGTCACCGATGACGAGGCAGACCCCGCTGCCGGTGGGGATGACGTCGTACCAGTCCCCGCCTATGTCCATACCGCTGGTGGCGGGCAGGTACCGGGCGACGGTCCGGATGCCGGGGACTTTCGGCAGGCGGTGCGGCAGGAGCGCCTGCTGCAAGCCGTGCGCGACTGCGAACTCCGAGTCGTACAGCCGTGCTCGTTCCAGAGCCTGGGCGATCAGCCCGGCGAGTGCGGTCAGGACGCCGCGGTCCTTTTCCGTGAAGTGATGGGGCTCGTCGAAGCCGAGGACACAGGTGCCGACCGGGCGGCCGGAGGCGAGCAGGGGCAGATACACCCAGGAGCTCACCTGTCCCGTGGGGATCCCCGGGTAACCCCGCGCGAGATCCCTCTGGGACTCGATGAAGAGGGGAGCACCGGAGGTGAGGGCTTCCGTGCCCGGCAGACGGGCGTGCAGGGGCACACCCTGCAGCCAGTCGAGGAAGGTCTCGTGGTGGCCGGTGTGGTGGAGAAGGTGCATCGCTTTGTTGCGGACCACATAGATCGCCATTTGCTGGCCTCCGAAGGCCGGCAGGAGCTGGTCGGAGACGACTTCGCAGACTTGGCGTGTGGTGACTGCCTCGGTCAGCGCGCTGCTGAGCTGCAGGACGTGGTACATCGCGCCCAGGCGCGCTGGTGCGGTGGTGGGTGCAAAGGTCGGTGGGGGCGCGGGGGCTGTCCCGGCCGATGAGGGACGGGTTGTGGGAGTCACCCGTCCGGTCACCCCGTCGGGCTGCGGGTGGAGGGAGAAGGCGAGCCACTGGTCGGGCGGCCGGCTCACCAGGAAGGAGGACGGCGCCTGCGAGATCATTGCGGAGCGGTGCCGGTACTCGACGCTGGGGTCGGACAGCCACGGCAGCACGTCCCACAGGCACTGGCCCAGGACCTCGTCGGCGGAAACGTCCAGCAAGCGCAGGGCACGGCGGTTGGCGTAGGTGACCCGCCCGTCGGGGGCGAGGGAGAACAGCCCGTCCGGCAGCCGTTCGACTGCTGCGACGGCCGCAACCCCCGCCCGGGCATCCACGACCGCGCCCACCAGATGAGTGACCGCGCGCGCGTCGTCGCCTTCCGGTACCCGGCCCCACAGCTCGACCGCGCGATATGTTTCACCGCCGCCGCTGCTCTCGTGGACGCGCAGGCGCCGTGCGGTGATCCGGCCCTCGGCCGCCTCGCGCGCGCAGGCCCGGAAGGCGGCACCATCACCGGGGTGCAGGCACGCAGCAAGGGTTTCGGGACGTCCGTCGAAAGCGCCGGGGTCGAGACCGAAGATCGCGCAGAACACGTCATCGGCGCTGAAGATGCCGGAGCCGAGGTTCCAGTCGAACAAGCCCACCTGCACGGCCGCCGCCGAGTAAGCCGGGGCCTCGACGGCAACCGTCCCCGGTTCGCACTCCACCGGATCACCGGTACGGGCACGGAGTTCGGCCAGGGAATCACCGAGCCGGCCGGCGACGCTCCGCAGGTGGCGCCGCTGGGCCTTGGACAGCCCCTCGCTGCCCGGCGAAGCCGGCCACACGATCGCCAGCGATCCGAAAAGCTCCCCACCCGCGCGCACCGGCACCGAGCAGGAGCCGAAGGCATAAGGCAGAGCCACCGCGAGCTGCGGATAGCGCCGCATCGTCTCCTCGGCGTTTGCCAGGTGGACCGTGCGCCCGGACGTGTACGACACGGCGACCGGAATGGGACTGCTCGCCGCGACGAGGCGCCAGCCACCCAGCAGCGAGGGCGGCACGCCGCACGTCGCGACGAGAACGATCGACCGGCGGTCGCGGGAGCGAAGGAAGATGCTCCCCGCATACGCGCTCGTTCCCTGGACGGCCTCCATGACGGCGGCCGCGAGTACGTCCTCACGTTCCGCCGCCTCGCCGGCGGTCAACCCGCGCATACATCCAGTGTGCAGGTCAGAGCACGGCAGCCCAGCGGAGTGCAGTTTCTAGGGCAGACCTTGGTCTGTTGCCGTCCTCGAAGTGCGGCACCGAGAGCGGCTGCCGCCGTAAGAAGCAGCAAAGGTTGTCGCATGCCCATGGCCCTCTCGGCCGGACCTGGCTAGGAGAGCGGCCATGACACCGTGCCGCCGTCACCGGAGAGCGCCGACACGTTCGAAGCATCGTGTCGCCCAGTCCGCGATCACACTCTGAGCAGGGACACGCCGCGCGTCACGCGTTTAGGGGGTTCATCTCGCCCCAGACTCGCGCGGCGAGACACGATCTTCGTCTGTGCCGCAGACGGATCTGTGCGCGCTCGACCGTCCGCCGCGAGGGGCCGGACGTTCCTCCCACTCCGCCTGAACTTGTTGGATACCCACAACCACCCGGGTGTTCGGCATTCGATGACGGGCCCCCAAAGTCAATCGATTCCGGAGGCGGATCAGCTGACAGCGGCATGCATTCGATCTATCCGTCTCGCCGGACTCCGAGAGACGACGGCACCGCATTCACTATGTCCTGACTGCCCGTCAGTAAAGTCAGCATTGGGGTCAGCATTCGTCCGGCCAAAGCTGACCTCACATGCCCACACCTTGGAAACGCGGACAGTCTTGGAGGTGTCCGTGCGGCAGCATCCAAGGGCCTCACCGCCAGAGATCCTCTGTGCAAGGCCGGCGGAGAGATCGCCTCGAGCTCCATGAACCGGAAGTCCGGATACTCCCAGGTCAGCGCACCCTTCCTCGTGGTTTCAGCGGTACTCCCGGCAGTTCTGGTGCGCGCAGCGGAGCCCCGTCGTAACCCTTCACCTCGCCGAAACGGGCCCCCTTCATCCAGTCCTCACGAGCCTGCGCGATCTCCGCCTGGGTCCGGGCCACGAAGTTCCACCACATGATCAGCTCCTCGGCGAACGGCTCGCCGCCCAGCAGCATGATCCCGGCGTCCGACTCGGCGCGCAGCGGAAGTTCGGTGCGGCCGCAGCCGAGGTAGAGCAGCGAGCCGGGCAGTACCGGCACGCCGTCCACGTGCACCTCGCCGGACATGGCCAGCACGCCGTACTCGAAGTCCGGTACGAGGGGCAGACGGAGGTCGGCGCCCCGGCTGAGGGCGAGGTCGGCGCCGACGATCGGGGTGAACGTCGTACCGGGGGAGGACGATCCGTCGAGGTCGCCGAGGATCACGGTCGCGGTCAGGCCGGGCGAGGTGACCGTGGGCAGTTCGGAGTGGTACTCGAACCTGGGGTCGGTGTGGCGGTGCTCGTCCGGGAGCGCGACCCACAGCTGGGCGCCGTGCAGGAAGCGGGCGTGCGACTTGGGGCTTTCCTCGGAGTGGCTGATGGCCCGGCCCGAGGTCATCAGGCCCAGCTGCTTGGGCCGGATCGTCTGGAGGCTGCCGGTGGAGTCCCGGTGCAGCACCTCGCCCTCGTGCAGCCAGCTGACCGTCTGCAACCCGAGGTGCGGATGCGGCGGGACCTGCATGCCGGGCTCGTCGGCGATGTCGTCGGGGCCGTAGTGGTCGACGAAGGCCCACGCGCCGATCATGCGCCGGCCGAGGTTCGGCAGCAGTCGGCGGACCTCGGTCGACTCCCCGAGTTTCACCACGCGGGGGCTCAGCAGCTCGCGGACGGGTTCGGCGACGACGAATCCGCGGCCGCCGCACACGCTCGGTACGGGAGCGCGGTCAAGGTTGCTCATGCCGCCCAACTTAGCGTCAGGTCGACTTCGTTGCCGAGCGTGTGGACGGGTGAGGCGCGAGGGGTGCACGGGGCGGAGAAATCCGGACCCACTTGGGTAAGTCAATCAACTGACTTGCAGTCAGGACTCGCCCGCACCGGGGCGTAGTTCACCGGACTACGGCGTCGGGGAGGCCGGGGTCGGCACGGCCGTGGACGGGCGGACGGGGCTGGGGACCGGGGAGGGGGTGCCGATCGTCGGCCGGGGGGAGCGGGCCGGCTCGGTCGGGTGGGTCGGGCGGCCGCGGACCGTGAAGAACACCAGGGCGGCCACCGCGGCCAGGGCCAGCAGACCCACCGCGGCCCGGCGCACGAGCACCCGGCGGGGGCGGACCGCCCCGGTCGGCGGGCGCAGCGGCCGCAGGTCGGCCGGGCCGACGGAGTGTGCCCGGGCGGCGAGGGCGGCCCGCAGCCGCTCCTCGACCGGCGTCGGCGCGGTCCCGGTGCCGGACTCGTTCATCGCAGACCCTCCAGACGTCGGCCGAGGGCGTCCAGCGCCCTGCTGGCGGTGGACTTGACGGCGCCGCGCGACAGACCGAGCGTCGCCGCGATCTCGGCCTCGGACAGGTGCGACCAGTAGCGCAGGACCAGCACCTCACGCTGACGCGGGGTCAGTGTCCGCAGGGCCGCCAGCACCTCACGGTGGTCCTCGTGGAGCAGGACGTCCTCCTCCGGTGCGGGGGCGTGCTGCTCCGGTTCGGGGGTGTGCGCCCGTACGGTCCTGCGCCGCCGCAGCACCGAGCGGGCCCCGTTGACGACACTGGTCCGCAGGTACGCCTCCGGGTCGTCCAGCGAGCCGAGCCGGTGACCGTGGCGGCGGAACAGTGCCGTGAAGGCGTCCTGCACGACGTCCTCGGCCGTCGGCAGGTCGTCCACCAGCAGCACCGCCAGGCGCACCAGGGACAGCCGGCGGTGGTGGTACAACTCCTCGATGCCGGGACGGCGTTCGGGGACGACCGCGCCCCGTGCCGCGGTGCCGTCACCGGCGTCGCGGGGTGCGGGGTCCGCGGTCGCACCGGCGCGTACGCGCGTGAGGACGCGGGCCCGCAGCGCATGCGTGAACCTGCGCCAGGCCGGTGCGGACTCCGGAGTACCGGCCCGGTCCCAGGGCAGGGCCGCCGCCGGTGGTGTCGCTGTCGTCATGGATCTCCCGACCGGGTGCGCGGGGAGCCGCACCGGGCGCCTCCCCGCACACCGGCATGCCTCAGTGGTGCTGCGGAACCGGCGAGGGCGTCGCGTACCCGGTCACGGGGACCGGGCTCGGCGACGCAGACCCGTGGCCGTGGCCGTGGGTGGGGCGCGGTACCGGCACCGGGGCCGGAGCTGCCGTGGACGGGACCGGTGAGGGGGTGGCCGGCACGGGCTGCGGCGTCCCCGGGTTCGTGGGGGACGGCACCGGAGTGGGAGTGCCTGTGTGGGGGACGGACGGCACCGGAGTCGGAGTGCCTGTGTGGGGGGCCGACGGCACCGGCGTCGGCGTCGCCGTACGGACCGGGGACGGCACGGGCGACGGCGTGGCATGGGCGCTGCTCTGGACCGCCTGGGCGGTCACGGTGCCGCCTACGGCCAGGGCCGCGCCCACGGCGGAGACCCCCAGGACGGTACGCAGCCTGCGGATGCGGCGAGGGCGGGGGACACGGTGTGCGGACATGTGTTCCTTCGGTTGCTCGGGTCGCTCGGACATCGGTCGAAGTGGAGGCCTCCACCCCGACAGACGTCCGGCCCCGGGCGAGGTTGCAGGCGACGGCCGACCAATTTTCCGCACATGTGGTCGGCCGCCGCTCAGCAGCGCCGCGGCATCGGCCCAGCCGCAGCAGCCGGCTGCTTCAGCTCAGCTTCTTCAGCAGCTCCTCGGCGACCGGTGCGGAGGAGGCCGGGTTCTGACCGGTGACCAGGTTGCGGTCGACGACCAGGTGGGGCGCCCACGGCTCGGCCACCTGGACCTCGACACCCGCCTCGGTCAGCCGGTCCTGGAGCAGCCACCTGGCCCGGTCGGCGAGCCCGCCCTGCGTCTCCTCCTCATTGGTGAAGGCAGCCACCCGGTAGCCGGCGAAGGCGTTCGAGCCGTCCGCCCGCACCGCCGCGAGCAGCGCGGCCGGACCGTGGCAGACCACCGCCAGCGGCTTGCCCGAGTCGAGGGTCGCGGTCAGCAGGCGGCCCGAGTCGGCGTCCACGGCCAGATCCTCCATGGGCCCGTGCCCGCCGGGGTAGAACACGGCGGCGAAGTCGTCGAGGTCGACTTCCGCCAGCTTCACCGGTTCCCGCAGCTCGGTCATCTCCTCCAGGGCGCGCGCCGTCCTGTCGGCCCCCTCCTGACCGCCGTTGAACTCGGGCGCGAGGCTCGCCCGGTCGACCGCGGGCACCACACCGCCCGGCGTGGCGACGACGACCTCGTGGCCTGCGGCCTTGAGGGCGCGGTACGGGACCACGGCCTCCTCGGCCCAGAAGCCGGTCGGGTGCCGGGTGCCGTCGGCGAGCGTCCAGTGGGTGGCGCCGGTCAGTACGAAAAGGATCTTCGACATGGGTCTTCTGCTCCCTGAACATTGCGCTTGTGGAACGTGCGCTCGTGTCGCAAACGTAGGCGACACCACTCATAGGCAACCAATGAAGCGGCGAATGGCAGACATAGGATCCCCTATGGGTCGCGCGGAGCGCGGTCCGGTGAATACTCGGCCCCGTGGACATCCCTGCTCTCGACCTGAACCTGCTGCGCACCTTCCTCGCGGTCTACCGCTCCGGCTCCTTCACCGGCGCCGCCCGCCTGCTGGGCCTGTCGCAGCCGACGGTGACGACGCAGATGCGCACGCTGGAACGGCAGACCGGCCGGGAACTGTTCGAACGGCTGCCGCGCGGGGTGGCGCCGACGCAGGTGGCCGAGGAACTGGCCGCCCGGATCGCCGTTCCCCTGGACGAGCTGGCCGCCGTCGCCGGTCCCGAGCCACGCGAGGGGGTGCGTCCGGAGCCCGTTCACCTCGCCGGGCCCGCCGAGTTCCTCTGCACGACCGTCCTGCCCGCCCTGGCCCCGCTCGTCGCCGAGGGCGTACGGCTGCGGGTGGCCACCGGCCTGACCGATCCGCTGCTGGACGAGCTGCGCGCGGGCCGCCACGACCTGGTGATCGCCACCGCCCGCCCGCGCGGCCGCACGCTCCACGCCGTGCCGCTGGCCGACGAGGAGTTCGTCCTGGTCGCCGCGCCCGTCTGGGCCGAGCGGCTGAGGGACCGGCTGCCCGTCGAAGGGCCGGCCGCCCTGCACTCCGTACCCCTGATCACCTACGCCGAGGACCTGCCGATCGCCCGCCGTTACTGGCGGCACGTCTTCGGCCGGCGTCTGTCCTGCTCCGCCGCCGTGACCGTGCCCGATCTGCGCGGGGTGCTGGCGGTGGTGGTCGCGGGCGCGGGGTTCAGCGTGCTGCCCCGCTATCTGTGCGCGGACGGGCTGGCGTCAGGCGCGCTCGTGGAACTTCTGGCACCGCAGGACCCGCCGATCAACACGGGCTTCCTCGTCCAGCGCCCCGGCGCCTCGGACAACCCCGACGTGGTCCGCGTCCGCGAGCTGCTGCTGCGGTCGGGGCGGACCTGGTAGCTCACTCGCCGGGGCCGGACAGCCACTCCGGTGCCAGCACCGACCAGATCTCCTCGTCGTGCCGCTCACCCCGGTAGAGGTAACTCTCCCTGAGAACGGCGTCCTTGTGCATGCCGAGCCGCCTGGCCACCGCGATGCTGGGCGCGTTCTCCGGCGACACCCACCACTCGACGCGGTGGATGCCCCGCTCCCGGACCGCCCAGTCGATGAGCACCCGGGCCGCCCGGGTCACCAGCCCCCGGCCCACGGCCGCCGGCTCCAGCCAGCAGCCCGCCTCGGCGGTGCCCTGCGGCACGTCCATCCGGCGCAGGATCACCGCCCCGACGAGCGTGCCGCCGTACCGGATCCCGCAGATACGGCCGGCGTCGGCCGCCTCCTTCTCGGCGTACGCCTGAAGGAACGCCCGGGCCGACGCCACATCCGTGACCACGTCCGGCAGCCCGTTGTACCGCCCGACGAACTCCCGCCCCCGGTCCACATGGGCAAGGAACTCCCCGGCCTGCCAGGGCCCGAGAGGACACAGCTCGGCACCGTCGTCACCGAGGGGGATCGCGTACATGGTCACCTTCGAGCGAGGGGCTGGGACATCTGCCACGCCAGCCTACGGCCGGCCCCCTCCCCGATCCCCACGAGGACCTCGTCCAGCTCCAGAAACCACTCCCAGACCGCCCGCCCATCGACTCCGGCCAGCCGGCCCACGATCAAGTCCTCCAGCTCCGGTACGCGTTTGTCCTTCCACACCTTGTCGGCGAGGCTCACGAGCAGGTCCTCCACGCCGTTTTGGGCCGCGGTCCAGGAGGCGTGCGTTCCGGCGAACCGGGCCAGTCCGGGCTCCACACCGTGGTCCAGCAGCAGTTGCCTTCCGGCCTCCTCGTGCCGTGCGCCCGGGCCGGACAACTCGGCCACGTGCACGGCCTTGCCGATGTCGTGCGTCGCGGCACCGAAGAGCACGGCCTCGGCGTCGAACTCCAGCCCTGGGCAGTGCCGTTGCACCCAGTCGACGAGCTGTGCCGCCACGTCGTGCACCGCCCAGAGGTGCGCCACCAGACGTGGTGGGGCGTCAACTCGCGCCAACAGGGCGGCGGCCCGTTCGGGAAGCGGCCGCAGCGGGGGGTCGACGGTGTCATCCATCGCGATCGACGCTGTGCTCATGGCTGTCACCGTGTCAGAGTAGGCACCGTCGGCCGTGACGGAATGTGTACGGAGGGCGTTCGTGGACGCGGTGCACACAGGATTTCTGCTCGGAACCGGGCTCTTCTGGAGTGTCGCGTACGTGCTGCTGATCCGCACGGGGCTGCGGGAGCGCACGTTCGGGATGCCGGTCGTCGCGTTCGCGACGAACATCAGCTGGGAGTTCATGTTCGCGTTCGTGCGGCCGCCGTCCGGGGTCATGCACGTGATCAACATCGTCTGGTTCTGCTTCGATCTCGCCATCGGCTACACCGTCGTACGCTTCGGGCGGTCCGAATTCCCCTACCTGCCCGACCGGTTGTTCCTGCCCGCGCTGGCCGTCCTGCTCGCCCTCGCCTACCCGGGCATGAACTACGCGTCCGAGCAGTTCGACGAGGGGGTCGGTGCGCTCACCGCGTTCGGCAGCAATCTGGCCATGTCCGGGATGTTCCTGGCGATGGCGGCTGCACGCCGCGGCACGCGCGGCCAGTCGGTGGGAATCGCCGTGACCAAGCTGCTGGGCACCGCCTGCGCCTCGCTCTCGATGCTCACCGACCCCGACGGGGATCCACGCTATGACAACGCCCTCATGTACTACCTCTACATCGGCTGTCTCGTCCTCGATCTCGCCTACGTCTACGCGGTGTTCACCGTGGGGCGCGTCGAGCGGACCGGCGACGGGGACGGGGTGCCCGCGCAGAGCGCCGTGTGGGGCTGACACGTATCGGGAGACGGTGCGGAGCGGAAGTGCCGGCCAGAGCGAGACAACGTTGTCTTCGGGTGGCTTCGCCGTGCGCCCGAATGGCGGCTCCCAGTTGACGGGCACACGATGGTTTCGTGGGGTGCGGCCGCCGCCGGAACGCCGGTGCCGCCGGGGACGGTGACCCGCCCCGGCCGTGGTGAGCGGCAGGAAGGGAGGACACCGTCATGTTGGAAGTGAAGACGGTAGACAAGCCCGACGAGCGGCGTGACTTTCCCCGGGGCCATCTCGAAGCGGTCCACCTGACCGGGCTCGACTTCGCCGTCGGCACGTTCGAACCGGGCTGGCGCTGGTCCGAGTCCGTGGCACCGATCGCGGGCACCGAAAGCTGTCAGTTCCCCCACAGCGCCTATGTCGTTCAGGGCCGGCTGCACATCCGCATGGACGACGGCGGTGAGGGTGAGGTGGGCCCCGGTGACGTCTTCATGTGCCCGCCCGGGCACGACGCGTGGGTCGTGGGAGACGAGCAGGTCGTGGTGTACGACTTCGCGGGACCCACGGCGACGGACTACGCGAAGGCGAAGGGGACCTGACCCGTCCCGCACGTGCCCCGCGGTGGGCCCGTCACCGCGGGGCATCCGTGTGCCGGGGCACCCGTGGCGTCGAGGCCACCCCGTCAGACCGTGACGACGACCTTCCCGCGCGCGTGCTCCTCCTCCAGGTACCGGATGGCCTCGGGCGCCTCACTCAGCGAGTACGTCCGGTCGATCACCGGGGCGAGCCTGCCGGAGTCGGCCAGCTCGCGCAGCTCCGCCAGCACCGCCTTGCTCGGCGCGGGGCCGACGAGCGGGCGCAGCCGCTGACGGACGAACGGGGAGAGCACGAGCCCCTGGAGGATGAGGACGGTAGCCCCGAGGAACTGCCCCGCGCTGCCCCCGCTGCCGAGCACGAGCGTCCCGGTGGGCGTGAGGGCGCGCCGGAGGCCGGCGATCCGGTGGCCGGCCGCGAGGTCGAGGACGACGTCGTACCGCCGCCCGCCGCGCGTGAAGTCCTCCCGCGTGTAGTCGACGACGTGGTCCGCGCCCAGCGAGCGGACCAGCTCGGCGTTGCGCGTGCTGCACACGCCGGTCACCTCCGCGCCGAACGCCTTGGCGATCTGCACGGCGAACGTGCCGACCCCGCCGGAGGCCCCGTTGATCAGCACATGCTGCCCCGACCGCAGCCCCGCCACGTCCCGCAGGCCACGCAGAGCGGTGTTCCCGGCCAGCGGCAGGGTCGCCGCCTGCGCGAAGGTCAGGGTGGCGGGTTTGCGCTCCACCCAGGCGTCCGGGACGCACACGTACTCCGCGAACGTGCCGTCGACCTCGCCGAACACCTCGTCGCCCAGCCGGAGATCCCGTACGTTCCGGCCGACCGCCGCCACCTCGCCCGCGAAGTCCCGGCCCCGGATCCGGGCCCGGGGCGCCCGCGGTCCGAGCGCCAGCCGGGCGACGTACGGATCACCGCGCATGAGGTGCCAGTCGTACGCGTTCAACCCGGCGGCCCGCACCTGCACCAGCACCTCGTCGTCACCGGGCACCGGCGTGTCCACGTCCCGCAGTTCCAGCACGTCCGGTGAGCCGTACCGGTCCTGGACCACTGCCTTCATGATCTCCCCCCTCGCTCCGTACCCGCAGGCTAGAGCGAGGCACGCCGGCCGGACATCGGGGAAGCGCCGTAGTCCGCGGGAAGGACGAGCCCGGGTGCGTGTAGGGGACCGGTGTCTCAGCGGGGGTGGGTGACGGCCCCCTCCTCGGCGTCCGCGACGGCGTCCGCGTGCCCGAACAGGCCGGGCAGCCCGCCGGTGTGCACGAACACGGTCTTCTCGCCCGGCCGTACGTCACCCTCCCGCACGGCGGCCGCCAGCCCGGCCAGGGCCCGGCCGGTGTAGGTCGGGTCGAGGACGATCCCCTCGGTGCGGGCGGCGAGCCGGAGCGCATGAGCCACCGGACCGGTCAGCGCCGCGTAGCCGCTGCCCACCTGGTCCCGGCGCACCCGCAGCCGGTCCGCCACGACCTTCTCCGCGGTCAGCGGGGCCGCGAACTCCTCGACCGCGGCGGCCGGGTCGGCCAGCGCGCCCACGTCGACACCGAGCACCGACTCCGTGCCGAGGGCGGCGACCAGCCCCGCCATCGTGCCGCCCGAGCCGAGCGCGACCACCGCCGTCCGCAGGCCGGGTACCTGCGCGTGCAGTTCCTCGCCGCACCGCACATAGCCCCGTGCGCCCAGCGTGCTGGACCCGCCGAACGGGATCAGCGCGGGGCGGGCACCGCCGGCCCGCAGCTGCGCGCACACCTCGGCCGCCGCGGCGTTCAGTCCGGCCTGGTCCACGTCGCCCGCCCAGGCGAGCCGGGCTCCCAACAGGCCGTCCAGGGCGAGGTTCCCGGACCGGGACCGTCCCGGCGAGCCGCGCAGTACGAGGACGGCGTCCAGGCCCAGCCGGGCGGCAGCGGCGGCCGTCAGCCGGGCGTGGTTGCTCTGCGCGGCGCCCGTGGTCACGAGCGTGTCCGCGCCCTCGGCCAGGGCCGCGCCCGCGAGCCACTCCAGCTTGCGGATCTTGTTCCCGCCACCGCCCAGGCCTGTCAGGTCGTCCCGCTTGACCCACAGGTCGTCCGGACCGAGCCCCAGTGCGGCGGCGAGCCGGGGCGCCGGTTCGACGGGCGTCGGGAAGGTGCCGAGCTGCACGGGCTGGTGGCTCATGTCGTACGTCCTCGTCTGCCGGGCGGATGCCGGACGGCGGCTTGGGAGCTGGTGGACCGATGAGATGGCGAGCGGCTGCCGAGCGTACGGCGGCCGGCTGGGCCCAGTCGATCATGCCGGGCCGTTGCGCGTCACACCGGCAGCAGCCGCCCGATCAGCGCGCCGAGCTGCCGGGCCGTGCGGCACTCGTGCATCTCCACCAGCTCGGCGTAGGCGGGCGCCGCCGAGTCGCCGGTGCCCCACTGGGCGCGCGGCTCGGGGTTCAGCCAGTAGACGCGCCGGGCGCTCCGGGCGAGTTCGCGGACGGCGGGCAGGTTCGGGTCGCTCATGTTGGTGCGCGCGTCACCGAGGACGAAGACGGTGGTGCGCGGCCCGACGGCGGCGCCGTACCGCTCGGTGAACTCGCCCAGGGCGACGCCGTAGTCGCTGCTGCCGTGCCAGCCGGTGAGCACGGCCTCGGCGTGGATCCGGGCGCCGAGCCCTTCCGGGTCGGCGCGGCCGTGGTCGAGCAGACCGGTCACCTCGTCGAGGCGGTTGACGAAGGCGAACACCCGTACCTTGCTGAACTGGTCGTGCAGCGCCTGCACCAGCAGCATCGTGAAGTCCGAGAACCCGGACACCGACCCCGACACGTCGCACAGCAGCACCAGTTCGGGCCGGGCCGGACGGCGCCGGCGCAGCACCGGCCGCATCGGCACCCCGCCCGTGGACAACGAGGAGCGAACGGTGCGGCGCAGATCGATCGTGCCGCGCGCGGCCCGGCGTCGGCGTGCGGCCAGCCGGGTCGCGAGCTTGCGTGCCAGCGGCTGCACCGTCCTGCGCAGCTCGGCCAGTTGGTCCCGGCCGGCGTACAGGAAGTCCACACGGTCGGCGGTCGGCGCCACGGCCCGCCGGGCGATCTCGTCCCGTCCGCGCAGTTCGGCGACCCGGCGCCGCGCCTCCACCGCGACCAGCTGCCGGAACGCCTCGATACGGCGCCGGATCTCGTCGTCCAGCAGCCGGTCGGCGAACCCCGCGCCCCCGTCCCGGCCCCTGATGTCGGCCCGCACCCGGGCCAGCAGGGTCTGCGGGCGGAGCCGGTCCAGGGTCTGGTACGCAGACCAGCCGTCCGACCCCGGTGCGTTCCCGTACCCGCCCATGCCGTCCACCGCCTCGGCCGCCAGCCCGGCCATCAGCGACCGGTCGTCGGCGGCCAGCGCCTCGGCGAGCCGGTCGCGCAGCTCGTCCCGGCCCGCCTGTTCCGTGCCCGGACCGCCGACGCCGCGCGGGAAGTAGAGGTCGAAGACCGGATCGAACACCGCCCGCTGTCCCGGCCCGTGCAGCAGGGTCGCGGCCAGCCCCTCCCGCAGCAGGTCCCGATCGGTGAAACCGAGGGCCTTCACGGCGAGGGCCGCGTCGACGGTCTCGCCGGTGCCGATCCGGACGCCGTGCGCGCGCAGGGCCCCCACCAGACCGGTGACCCGCTCCTCGACACCGCTCACAGCGCGTCCAGGTCCAGCTTGGCCGCGGCCTTCTGCACGTCGTCCTGGTGCTTGAGGATCACACCCAGGGTGTCGCGCACGACGGTCTCGTCCAGGGTGCCGGCGCCCAGAGCCAGCAGGGTGCGTGCCCAGTCGATGGTCTCGGCGACCGACGGCACCTTGCGCAGGTCCATCGCGCGCAGCGCCCCGACCACCCGCACCACCGACTCGGCCAGCGCCGCGTCGAGTCCGGGCACCTTCAGCCGGACGATCCGCCGCTCCAGCTCCTCCTCGGGGAACCCGATGTGCAGGAACAGACAGCGGCGGCGCAGCGCCTCGGACAGTTCGCGGCCCGCGTTGGAGGTGAGCACGACGAAGGGGCGGCGGGTCGCGGCGATGGTGCCCAGCTCGGGGACCGTGACCTGGAAGTCGCTGAGCACTTCCAGCAGCAGGCCCTCCATCTCCACGTCGGCCTTGTCGGTCTCGTCGATCAGCAGCACGGTCGGCTCGTCGCCGCGGATCGCGGTGAGCAGCGGGCGGGGGAGGAGGAACTCCTCGCTGAAGATGTCGGTGCGGGTCTCGTCCCAGCTCTCGTCGCGGCCCGCGCTGATGCGCAGCAGCTGCTTGGCGTGGTTCCACTCGTACAGCGCCCGGGACTCGTCCACGCCCTCGTAGCACTGCAGCCGTACCAGCCGGGCCTCCGTGACCTGGGCGACGGCCTTGGCCAGCTCGGTCTTGCCGACGCCTGCAGGGCCCTCCACCAGCAGCGGCTTGCCCAGCCGGGCGGCGAGGAAGACGGTCGTGGCGACGGCGGGCGAGGCGAGGTACCCGGTCTCGGCGAGGCGCGCGGAGACGTCGTCGACGGATGAGAACAACGGGGCCTCCGGCTGGGTCGGTATCTGTGTCCGGTCTACGTAGGGAACTATCTAAGCGCTTGTTCACCTTCCTTGTCACGGAATTCCTCGGGCGTCCGGCGGGATGTATACCGATCGGTTTCCTTTCGTCCCGGACGCGGTAACCTCGCCGTATGGCCACCACGGACAAGGCGTCCCCCCGAGACCGGCTGCTCGACGCGGCCGATCAGCTCTTCTACCGCGACGGCGTCTCCATCGGCGTCGAGGCGCTGTGCCGTACGGCCGGCGTCTCGAAGCGGTCGATGTACCAGCTCTTCGAGAGCAAGGACGAGATGCTGGCCGCGAGCCTCGAGCGACGCCTGCCCCGCTACCAGGCCCTGCTGATGCCACCCGACCCGGTGGCCGGGACACCGCGCGAGCGCATCCTGTACGTCTTCGAACAGGTCGAGAAGTCCTCCGCCGAACCCGACTACTGCGGCTGCCCCTACCTGGCCGTACTGGTCGAGCTGAAGGACCCGGAGCACCCGGCGAGCCGGGTCGCCCGCGCGGCCAAGGAGCACCTCGCGGAGATCTTCCGCACCCAGGCGGAGGAAGGCGGCGCCCGGGACCCCGAGCTGCTCGCCCGCCAGCTGATGCTGGTCTTCGACGGAGCCGGCGCCCGCGCCGGAGCCCGCGTGGAACGACTGGACGACGGACTCGCCACCGCGACGGTGACCGCGCTCATGGACGCCGCCGCAATGCGGTAGCCCGCACCCGACGGCCCCCACCCCGTACGGGCCACCACAACGCGCCGCCCCGCTCGCCCGCCCGGTGCAATGGATGCGTGACCGCGCCCCCGGACGACTGCCTCGCGCGCAACGAATGGATCTGCGGCGCCTATCTGACCACCCGCCGCCAGATCCTCCTGGACGCGGTCGTCCAGCACCTCCAGCTGACGTCGGTGTCGGTCCTCATCGGGCTCGTCATCGCCCTGCCGCTCGCGGTACTGGCCCGCCGCTGGGGCTGGGCGGCCGGTCCGGTACTCGGCGTGACCACGATCCTCTACACCATCCCGTCCCTGGCGATGTTCTCCCTGCTCCTGCCCCTCTACGGCCTCTCGGCGACCCTGGTCGTCGCCGGGCTGGTGCTCTACTCGCTCACCCTGCTGGTGCGCAACATCCTGGCCGGGCTGCGCGCGGTCCCCGAGGAGACCCGGCAGGCGGCGCGCGGCCTCGGCTACGGTCCGGTCCGGCTGCTGCTCACCGTCGAGCTGCCCCTGGCCCTGCCCGCCGCGATGGCCGGGCTGCGCATCGCGACCGTCTCGGCGGTCTCCCTGGTCACGGTCGGTGCGATCGTCGGCTTCGGCGGCCTCGGCAACCTGATCTACTCGGGCATGAACACCTACTTCAAGGCCCAGGTGCTCACCGCGTCCGTGCTGTGCGTACTGATCGCCGTCACCGCCGACCTCCTCCTGCTCGGCATGCAGTGGCTGATCACCCCCTGGGCGAGGGCGGCCCGCGGATGAACACCCTCGGCGCCGCCTGGGACTGGCTGGCCGACCCCGCCCACTGGTCCGGCGACGACGGCATCTTGCACCGGCTGCTCCAGCATCTGGTGCTCACCGTCGTCTGCCTGGTCATCAGCTGCCTGATCGCGCTGCCCGTCGCGCTGGTCCTCGGCCACCTGGGCAGGGGCGGCGCGCTCGCCGTCAACATCTCCAATGTCGGCCGGGCCGTCCCCACCTTCGCGGTCCTGGTCCTGCTCCTGCTGACCCCGGTCGGGAAGTGGGGCGAGGGGCCGACCGTGGTCGCCCTGGTGCTGTTCGCCGTGCCGCCCCTGCTCACCAACGCCTACGTCGGCATGCGCGAGGTCGACCGGAGCGTCGTACAGGCGGCGCGGGGCATGGGGATGACCGGGCGGCAGATGCTGTTCCATGTGGAACTGCCCCTTGCGCTCCCGATGGTCCTCAACGGGGTGCGGATCGCCGCCGTCCAGCTCGTCGCCACCGTCACCATCGCCGCACTCGCGGGCGGCGGCGGACTGGGCCGGATCATCACGGCCGGCTTCAACCTGGCCAGCACACCCATGGTGGTCGCCGGGGCCCTCCTCGTCGCCGTGTTCGCGCTGATCGTCGAGGCCGTCTTCGAGGTCACCGAACGCCTGGCACCGGCCTGGGCCAGGGGCGGCCGATGAGAGGCCGCCCCGCGATCACGGCGGCCGGGCTCCTCGCCCTGACCGCCTGCTCCACCGGCCCCTCCCTGGAGAACCGCGGCGCGGTCACCGCATCGCCCGGCGACAGTCACCACCTGACCATCGGCACGGCCGGTTTCACCGAGAGCGACCTGCTCGCCCAGCTGTACGCCCAGCTGCTGAACCAGGCCGGTTACAAGACCTCGATCATCACGGTCGCCAACCGGGAGCTGTACGAACCGGCCCTGGAGGCCGGCCAGATCGACGTCGTGCCCGAGTACGCGGCCACCCTCGCCGACTGGCTGAACGCCAAGACCCACGGCGCCGACGCGAAACCCGTCGGCTCACCCGACCTCGACGCCACGATGAAGGCCCTGCGGAACCTCGCCGCACCCCGCGGACTCACCGTCCTACCGCCCGGACGCGCGGTGGACCAGAACGCCTTCGCGGTGACCGCCGACTACGCCCGCCGGCACCACCTCAAGACGCTCAGCGACCTCGGCGCCTCGAAGCTGAAGGTACGGCTCGCCGCCGGTGACGAGTGCGTCCAACGTCCCTACTGCGAACCGGGGCTGAAGAAGGTCTACGGCATCGACATCACCGGGATCGACCCGAAGGGCGTCGGCACCACCCAGGCCAAGCGGGCCGTGCAGGACGGCCGCGACCAGATGGTGCTGACCACCTCCACCGACGCCACCCTCGACCAGTTCGGCCTGGTCCTGCTCGCCGACGACAAGCACCTGCAGAACGCCGACTACGTCGTCCCGGTCGTCAACCGCGCCCGCGCGGGCAGCACGGGCGTGGCCAAGGCACTGGGCAGGCTCAACGACGTCCTCACGACCGCGGACCTGGCGGACATGAACCGGCAGGTCGACAGCTGGCGCCGGCTGCCGGCCGACGTGGCCCGGACCTACCTGCAGGACAAGGGCCTGCTGAAGTGACGGCCCGCCTCACGCGTCCGAGACCGAGTCGAACGCCACCTGCCCCCGCGCGACACCCCGGGCGTCCGCGTCCACCGAGCGGCGCAGCGCCTCGTGCAGCTTCGCCGGGGTCAGCACGCCAAGGAAGCGCGCCCCGTCCAGCACGGCGACCCACCCGGCGTCGTGCTGGAGCATCACCCCGAACGCCTGCTTCAGCGGGGCACCCACCGGCACCCATGCCGTCATCCGGTGCGCGCGGTCCCCGACCGTGCCGCCCGCGACCAGCTCGTCGATGCCGACCCAGCCGTGCAGATCGCCGTGCGCGTCGAGGACCACCGCCCACCGGGCACCCTCGGCCCGCAGCCGCTGCACGGCACGCTCGGCGGGCTCGGCGGGCCGGGCCACCGGCGGCTGTTCGAGATCGCTCGGCTCGATCTCGGTGACCGACAGCCGCTTCAGCCCCCGGTCCGTGCCCACGAACCCGGCGACGTACGGCGTGGCGGGCGAGCCGAGCACCGCACCCGGCGTGTCGAACTGCTCGATGCGCCCCTGGCCGTACACGGCGATACGGTCACCGAGCCGGACCGCCTCCTCGATGTCGTGCGTGACCAGCAGCACCGTCTTGCGCACCGCGGCCTGCATCCGCAGGAACTCGTCCTGCAACTGCTCCCGCACCACCGGGTCGACCGCGCCGAACGGCTCGTCCATCAGCAGCACCGGCGGATCGGCCGCGAGCGCCCGCGCCACGCCCACGCGCTGCCGCTGGCCGCCGGAGAGCTGCTCCGGATAGCGCGGCCCGTACGTCTTCGGGTCGAGGCCCACCAGATCGAGCAGCTCGGCCGCCCGGGCCCGCGCCTTCGCCCGCTTCCAGCCGAGCAGTGCCGGCACCGTCGCCGTGTTGTCCAGCACCGTGCGGTGCGGGAAGAGGCCCACCTGCTGGATGACATAGCCGATCCGGCGGCGCAGCCGCACCGGATCCACCCGCGCGATGTCCTCTCCGTTCACGAAGATCCGGCCGGAGGTCGGCTCGATCAGCCGGTTCACCATCATCATGGTCGTCGTCTTGCCGCAGCCCGAGGGACCCACGAGCGTCACGAGTTCACCTTCGGACACCTCGAAGGAGAGGCCGTCCACGGCCGTCGTACCGTCCGGATACCGCTTGGTGACCTGCTCGAACCGGATCATTCCCTCACGCTAGCGGGACCGCTCGCGCCGGCGCGCCAAGGAGAGGGTGGCGGAGTGTCAGCCCAGGAGGACGACCTCCAGGGTGCGGGGGCCGTGCACACCCTCGACCCGGTCCAGTTCGATGTCACTCGTGGCCGACGGGCCGGAGATCCAGGTCAACGGGCGGGTGGGGGATAGGCGTGCGAGGGCCTGCGGGACCGAGGAGACCACCTGGCCGGGCACCCGCACCACACAGATGTGATGGTCGGGGACGAGACTGATCCGGCGCCGGCCCTGGTCCGGGCCGCCGTCCAGCACGATCGTTCCGGTCTCGGCGATCGCCACCGCACAGGCCGTGACCACGCTGTCCACGCGGTCCAGCTCGTGCGGCGTGCTGTCGGCCCGGTCGGCGACCCGCGTCACGTCCGCCTCCGCGAGCCAGCTCTCCGTCAGCCCCGGCGGCACCAGCACCGAGCCCGCCTTCCGGTCCGTGAGCAGCCGGGCGATCAGGGCCGGGAGTTCGTCCTCCGTGCAGCGGTGCACGATCGCCCGGTAGTCCGCCAGGTTCTCCGCCAGCAACTCCACGGTCTGCTCGGCACTTCGCTCGCCGTGCTCGGCGAGGTAGGTGCGCGGGACGGCCTCGTCGTCCGGCGTCACGTCCGCGAGCGCGCGCCGCACCCGGCCCAGGATCCGTTCCCTGCTGCTCACTTGGTGCCGCCCTTTCCGCCGCGCGTCCGCTGCCACCAGTCCCGGAAGGGTTCCGTGGGCACCGGAGGCAGGTCCCGGGTGCCGGTCCACGCCCTGCCCGGGCCCGGAAGGGTGCGGGGGTGCAGCCGGCGGGTCCGCGAAACGATCCGTTGCCCCGCCCGCAACACCCCCGGATGTGCGAACGCCCAGCCGGCCGCCCGCATGGCCGCCCGCTCGGCCGCATGCCCCCTCGCGGGCTTCAGGACCACCCTGTTGCCCTCCCGGACCGCCGGACCGCCCTCCACGACCCGCTCCCGCAGATGCACCAGCACCTCGGGGATGTCGATGGCGACGGGGCAGACCTCGTAGCAGGCGCCGCACAGCGAGGACGCGTACGGCAGCGAGGCGTCGATCTCGCTCGCCGTGCCCCGCAGTTGGGGGCTCAGGATCGCCCCGATCGGGCCCGGGTAGACCGACCCGTACGCGTGCCCGCCCGCCCGCTCGTACACCGGGCACACGTTCAGGCAGGCCGAGCAGCGGATGCAGCGCAGCGCCTGGCGGCCGACCCGGTCGGCGAGGGTGTCCGTGCGGCCGTTGTCGAGCAGGACCAGGTGGAAGGCCTGCGGTCCGTCCTCGTCCGTCGTGCCCGTCCACATGCTCGTGTACGGGTTCATGCGCTCGGCCGTGGAGGAGCGGGGGAGGGTCTGCAGGAAGATTTCCAGGTCGCGCCAGGTGGGGACGATCTTCTCGATGCCGACGACCGAGATCAGCGTCTTTGGGAGGGTGAGGCACATCCGGCCGTTGCCCTCGGACTCCACGACCACCAGCGTTCCGGTCTCCGCGACCATGAAGTTGGCGCCGGAGATGCCGACCTTGGCACGCAGGAACTTCTCCCGCAGGTGCAGCCGCGCGGCCTCGGCGAGTTCGGCGGGTGAGTCGGTGAGGCCTTCGGGGGCGGGTCGGCCCCACTCGCCCATCTCCTTGCGGAAGATGTCCCGGATCTCGCCCCGGTTGCGGTGGATGGCCGGGACCAGGATGTGCGAGGGCCGGTCCTTGCCCAACTGCACGATCAGCTCGGCGAGATCGGTCTCGTAGGCGCGGATGCCCTCCGCCTCCAGAGCCTCGTTGAGACCGATCTCCTGCGTGGCCATGGACTTGACCTTGACGACCTCCGACTCGCCGGTGGCCAGGACGAGTTCGGCGACGATCCGGTTCGCCTCGTCGGCGTCCGCCGCCCAGTGGACCGTACCCCCGGCGGCCGAGACCGCCTCCTCCAACTGCACCAGATAGCGGTCCAGATGGCGCAGGGTGTGCTCCTTGACGGCCCGGCCCGCCTCCCGCAGCTCCGCCCAGTCGGACAACTCGGAGACCGCTCTGGCCCGTTTGGCGCGGATGGTGTGCGTGGCGTGTCGGAGATTGCCGCGCAGGGTCTGGTTGCCGACGGCATCGTGTGCCGCCTCCGGAAAGGCCGGCATGCCGACGAACGTCCCGCTCATACCGCCGGTTCCTCCTCCGTGCTCGCCAGGATCTCCGCGATGTGCACCGGCCGCATGCCCACCCGGAGCCGGGTCATGGTCCCGCCGATGTGCATCAGGCAGGAGTTGTCGGCCGCGCACAGCACCTCGGCGCCGGTCGACTCCGCGTTGCGGACCTTGTCGGCGCCCATCGCCGCCGACACCTCGGCGTTCTTCAACGCGAAGGTCCCGCCGAACCCGCAGCACTCCTCGGCCCCCGGCAGCTCCGCCAACTCCAGCCCCTCGACGGCCTGCAGGAGCCGCCGGGGCCGGTCGCCGAGCCCGAGACCGCGCAGGCCGTGACAGGTCGGATGGTAGGTGACCCTGTGCGGGTAGTACGCGCCCACGTCCGTCACGCCCAGCACGTCCACCAGGAACTCGGTCAGCTCGAAGGTCCTGGGGACCACGGGCGCCAGCGTCCGGGCGAGGCCGTCTCCGCGCCCCTCGGCCCGCGCCCGCTCGCCCATCCTCGGATACAGCTCCCGCACCATCGCCCCGCACGACCCGGACGGGGTCACGACGGCCTCGTACTCCCCGAAGACATCGGAGAAATGCCGGGCCAGGGGTTCCGCCTCATGCCGGTAACCGGTGTTGTAGTGCGCCTGTCCGCAACACGTCTGCGCCATCGGGAAGTCGACCTCGACACCCAGCCTGGTCAGCAGCTTCACCACCGCTCGGCCGGTGTCCGGATAGAGCGTGTCGTTGACACAGGTCAGGAACAGGGCGACACGCATCGCGGCTCCTCGGGGTCGGTCATCGGACGAGTGCAGGGTAATGGGCGGACACCGCCGGGGGCAGAGGGCGACTCACCGCGTGGCGAGCCGGGCCTGGGCCTCCCGCCAGCGCGCCGTGTCACCACGGGGCGCGTACCGGGTCAGCGGCTGGGTACGGACGATCAGCCGGCGCATGCCGTCGAGGTCACCGACCAGCCCGTGGGTGCGGGCCTGTACGAGCACGTTGCCGAGGGCCGCAGCCTCCGTGGCGCCCGCCACCACGGGCAACCCGCACGCGTCGGCCGTCAGCTGACACAGCAGCGCGTTACGCGTTCCGCCCCCGACGACGTACACGACGTCCACCGGATGGTCGGCCAGCCGCCGCGCGTCCTCGACGGCCCTGCGGTGGGCGAGGGCCAGCGAGTCGAGGATGCACCGCGTGATCTCGGCCCGCGTGCCGGGCAGCGGCTGTCCCGAGGCGCGGCACGCCTCGGCGATCCGCTCCGGCATCCGCCCCGGAGCCAGGAACGCCTCGTCCCCCGCGTCGACGACCGACCGCAGTGCCGGCACGCCGGCGGCCTCGCGCAGCAGCAGCCCCAGATCGGGCTCGCCCCAGGCCCGTACGCACTCCTGGAGCAGCCACAGCCCCATGATGTTGCGCAGATAGCGCACCGTGCCGTCGAGCCCCAGCTCATTGCTGAAGTTCGCCGCCCGGCTCTCCTCGGTGAGCACCGGCGCGTCCAGCTCCAGGCCGGCCAGGGACCAGGTGCCGGTGCAGATGTAGGCGAAGCGTTCACCGGCTGCCGGTACCGCGGCCACCGCCGAAGCGGTGTCGTGCGACCCGACGGCCGTCACCGGCACCGGACCCGTGAGCCCCGTCTCCGCCAGCACCGCCGCCCGCAGCACACCCGACGGGTCGCCCGGCTGCCGCAGCGGCGCGAACAGCCCGAGGTCGATCCCCAGCCGCTCGGCGACGTCGTACGACCACGAGCGCGTCCGGGGATCGATCAGCTGGGTGGTGGAGGCGTTGGTCAGCTCGGTTCCCTGCTCGCCGGTCAGCCAGTACGTCAGCAGGTCGGGGATGAGCAACAGCCGCTTCGCGTGGGCGAACCGGGCGGTCGAGCGGGCCGCCGCGAGCTGGTACAGCGTGTTGAAGGGGGCGTACTGCAACCCGGTCGCCGCGTACAGTTCGGCGGCCGGCACGCTCGCCCACACCTTCTGCGCGACGCCCTCGGTGCGGGCGTCGCGGTAGTGCACCGGGTTGCCCAGCAGCGCCCCGTCGGCGTCCAGCAGGCCGTGGTCCACGGCCCAGCTGTCGATGCCGACGGAGTCGAGTCGTCCACCGCAGTGGGCACCGGCCGCCCGCAGCCCGTCCAGCACTCCGGCGTACAGCGCGAGGACGTCCCAGCGCAGCCCCTCCGGGACCCGCACCGGCCGGTTCGGGAAGCGGTACGCCTCGCTCAGCTCCAGCGTGTCGTACCCGACCCGCCCGACCATCACGCGCCCGCTGGACGCGCCCAGATCGACGGCGGCGTACGACTTCACGCCCGCGCTCACCGAAGGAACGCGGCCGCCACACCCGCGTCGACCGGGATGTGCAGCCCGGTGGTGTGCGTGAGGTCCCCGCCGGTGAGCGCGAAGACCGCGTTCGCCACATGCTCCGGCAGCACCTCCCGCTTCAGGATGGTCCGCTGCGCGTAGAACTCGCCCAGCTTCTCCTCCGGCACCCCGTACACGGCGGCCCGCCGAGCTCCCCAGCCGCCCGCGAAGATCCCGGACCCCCGCACCACACCGTCCGGGTTGACCCCGTTCACCCGGATCCCGTGCTCGCCCAGCTCGGCAGCCAGCAGCCGTACTTGATGAGCCTGGTCGGCCTTGGTGGCGGAGTAGGCGATGTTGTTCGGGCCGGCGAAGACGGCGTTCTTCGACGCGATGTAGACGATGTCCCCGCCCAGTCCCTGCGCGATCATCACGCGGGCCGCTTCCCGCGAGACGAGGAAGGAACCACGGGCCATGATGTCGTGCTGGAGGTCCCAGTCCCTGGCCGAAGTCTCCAGCAGCGGCTTGGAGATGGAGATGCCGGCGTTGTTCACCACGAGGTCGACGCCGCCGAAGGCGAGCGCGGCGGCCTCGAACGCACCGGCGATCTGTGCCTCGTCCGTCACGTCCACGGTGACGGCGACGGCCCTGTCGGGGCCGCCCAGCTCTTCCGCCACGGCGGACGCGTTCTCGCCGTCGAGATCGGCGACGACGACACATGCCCCCTCGGCCACGAGCCGGTGCGCGATCGCCTTCCCGATCCCGCTGCCCGCACCGGTCACGAATGCCACCCGGGTGGCCAGCGGCTTCGGCTTCGGCATCCGCCGGAGCTTGGCCTCTTCGAGCGCCCAGTACTCGATGCGGAACTTCTCCGACTCCTCGATCGGCGCGTACGTGGACACGGCCTCGGCCCCACGCATCACGTTGACCGCGTTGACGTAGAACTCACCGGCCACCCGGGCGGTCTGCTTGTCCCTGCCGAAGGAGAACATGCCCACGCCGGGAACGAGCACGATCGCCGGGTCGGCGCCGCGCATGGCGGGGGAGCCGGGCAGCGAGTGCCGCCGGTAGTAGGCGGCGTACTCCACCCGGTAGGCGGCGTGCAGTTCCCGCAGCCGGGCGACGGCCTCCTCCAGGGGCGCGCTCGGCGGCAGGTCCAGCACGAGCGGCCGCACCTTGGTGCGCAGGAAGTGGTCGGGGCAGGAGGTGCCCAGTGCGGCGAGCCGGGGATGCCCGGCCCGCGCCAGGAAGTCGAGAACGATCTCGGGGTCGTCGAAGTGCCCGACCTGCGGCCGGTCCTGGGAGGCGATGGACCGCACGAACGGCGCGAGGGCGGCGGCCCGCTCCCGCCGCTCGCGCCCGGGCAGCGCCTCGTACCCCTCGATCACCGCCCCGAACGGCTCCGCCTTCCCCTTCTCCGCCAGGAAGGCCTCGGCGGTGCGGATGATGTGCAGCGAGTTCCGCTCGCACTCCTCGGACGTCGATCCCCAGGCGGTGATCCCGTGCCCGCCGAGGACGCATCCGACGGCCTGCGGGTTGGCCTCCTTGATCGCGGCGATGTCCAGCCCCAGCTGGAACCCGGGCCGCCGCCACGGCACCCACACCACACTGTCGCCGAAGCACTCGGCGGTCAGCTTCTCCCCGTCGGCGGCGCAGGCGAACGCGATGCCGGAGTCCGGGTGCAGATGGTCGACGTGCGGGGCGTCCACGAGTCCGTGCATGGCGGTGTCGATGGAGGGAGCCGCCCCGCCCTTGCCGTGCAGGCAGTAGTCGAAGGCGGCGACCATCTCGTCCTCGCGCTCGACACCCGGGTACACGCCGGCGAGTGCCCGCAGCCGGTCCAGCCGCAGCACGGCGAGCCCAGCGTCGGTGAGCGTGCCGAGGTCACCACCGGACCCCTTCACCCACATCAGCTCGACGTCACCGCCGGTGACCGGGTCGGTGCCGGTGCCTTTGGCGGAGGCGTTCCCGCCGGCGTAGTTGGTGTTACGGGGATCGGAGCCGAGCCGGTGGGACCGGCCGAGAAGAGCGGCGGCTTCGGGATGCGGTGCCATGAACTTCCAGTCCTAACTTGAAAGGGGATCAGTGCAGTTCCTCAGGGGCGCGGGGAACTGCGCGACCAGCCACACACGGCCCGCACCCCGCAACGAACAGAACCGGGCAGACGCTTACGCTCAGGCCCCCCACCCCGCCTGCTCCCCACCAACCCGCTCGGCAACGATCCTCTCCGCCCACCCCGACCGCGCATACGCGGCCAAGGGATCCGCGTCCAACCCCATCTCTTCCCGAACCTCCGCAAGCAGCGGCCGCACATCCGTGTTGTACGCATCCATCAACACGGCATTGGCGCCCAGCACATCACCGGAAACCTGCGCCGCGGCCAACGCCGACCGGTCGACCAGCAGAGCCTTCGCCGTCGCCTCCTGCACATTCATCACCGACCGGATGATCGCCGGGATCTTCGCCTCGATGTTGTGGCACTGGTCGAGCATGAACGCGACCTCGGAGGTGAACCCACCCCCACGCACGACCTCGTACATGATCCGGAACAACTGGAAGGGATCAGCGGCCCCCACCATCAGGTCGTCGTCCGCGTAGAACCGCGAGTTGAAGTCGAACCCCCCGAGCTTCCCCTCCCTGAGCAGTGTGGCCACGATGAATTCGATGTTGGTCCCGGGCGCATGGTGCCCCGTGTCCACCACGACCTGTGCCCTGGGCCCGAGCTTCAGACAGTGGGCGTACGCCGTACCCCAGTCCGGGACGTCGGTCGTGTAGAACGCCGGCTCGAAGAGCTTGTACTCCAGCAACATCCGCTGCCCGTCCCCGAGCCGCGCGTACACCTCGGAGAGCCCCTCTGCGAGCCGGTCCTGCCGCGCCCGTACGTCGTCCTGCCCCGGATAGTTGGTACCGTCGGCGAACCACAGCTTCAGATCGGCGGAGCCCGTCGCGTCCATGATGTCGACGCACTCCAGCAGATGACCGACGGCCTTGCGGCGCACCGCCGCATCCGGATGACAGATGCTTCCCAGCCTGTAGTCGTCGTCCTGGAAGGTGTTGGAGTTGATCGCGCCGAGCCTCAGGCCGTGCTCCCCGGCGAACTTCGCCAGGGCCGCGTAGTCCTCGACCTTGTCCCAGGGGATGTGCAGGGCGACGGTCGGGGCCACGCCGGTGAGTGCGTGCACCTGTGCCGCGTCCGCCAGCTTCTCGTGCGGATCGCGTGGCACGCCCGGCCGGGCGAACACCTTGAACCGGGTCCCCGAGTTCCCGTACGCCCATGACGGTGTCTCGACGGCCTGGGTCTTGAGCGCGGCCTTCACCGCGGCGAGGTCGGTCACTGAAGGGCTCCTGTGGGGTCCGGTCGAACGACGGAACATGTGAAACGATTCAGAACAGCAAGCTATGAGCCCTCCCGAGGGGTGTCAAGCGCTCCGGCCCGCCCTGTTATCCGTGCCCCGACCGTGAACTTCGGCTATCGAAATCTTTTCGACACGGACCCATTGACGTGACATGGCCGGGATGCCTAACGTCCCGGCCATCCAGTTGAAACCTTTCACGACGCCGTGGGGACCGCCGCGGGCGTCGTCGAGGAGCCATCCATGACCCACCCGCCTGACCCGGGACCGGCCCCGGTGCTGGCCCTGAGGGACGTGTCCAAGTCCTTCGGCGCCGTACGCGCCCTGCGCGGCGTCTCCCTGGAGCTGTTCCCCGGCGAGGTGCACGCCCTCGCCGGCGAGAACGGCGCGGGCAAGTCGACCCTGATCAAGACGCTCGCCGGCGTGCACCGACCGGACGCCGGTCAGGTGCTGCTCGACGGCGAGCCCGTCGTCTTCCACGGACCCGGTGACGCCCGCGACGCCGGTATCGCCGTGATCTACCAGGAACCGACCCTCTTCCCCGACCTGTCGATCGCCGAGAACATCTTCATGGGCCGCCAGCCCCGCCGTGCCCTCGGCCGGATCGACCACAAGGCCACGCACGCGGCCACCGCGGCCCTGATGCGGCGGCTCGGCGTGGATCTCGACCCCGACCGCCCGGCCCGTGGTCTGTCGATCGCCGACCAGCAGATCGTGGAGATCGCCAAGGCCCTCTCCTTCGACGCCCGTGTCCTGATCATGGACGAGCCCACGGCCGCCCTGACCGGCGGTGAGGTCGCCCGCCTCTTCGGCGTCGTGGGCGCCCTGCGCGAACAGGGCGCCGCCGTCCTGTTCATCTCCCACCGGCTGGAGGAGATCTTCCAGATCTGCCGGCGGGTGACCACGCTGCGGGACGGGGCGTGGATCGCCGGCGAGCCCCTCGACGGCATGACCGAGGACGACCTGGTCCGCCGCATGGTCGGCCGCGACCTCGACGAGCTGTACCCCAAGCAGGACGTCACACCCGGCGAAGTCGCGCTGAGCGTACGCCGGCTGACCCGGGAGGGCGTCTTCACCGACGTCTCCTTCGAGGTCCGGCGCGGCGAGATCGTCGGCCTCGCCGGGCTCGTCGGCGCGGGTCGCACCGAGGTCGCCCGCGCGGTCTTCGGCGTCGACCGCTGGGACGCGGGGGAGGTCGAGGTCGACGGCCGCGGGCTCACCAACGGCGCGCCCTCCACCGCGATGGCCGCCGGGCTCGCCCTGGTCCCCGAGGACCGGCGCGCGCAGGGCCTGGTGATGGGCATGTCGATCGAACGCAACATCGGCCTGACCGGGCTGAGTACGACGGTGAAGGCCGGACTGGTGGACCGTGGCGCCGAACGCAGCCGCTCCGTCGACTGGGCGGTGAAGCTCCGGGTGAAGTACGCCCGGATCGCCGACGCCGTCTCCACGCTCTCCGGCGGCAACCAGCAGAAGGTCGTCCTCGCCAAGTGGCTGGCCACCGGCCCGAAGGTACTGATCGTGGACGAGCCCACCCGCGGCATCGACGTCGGCACCAAGGCCGAGGTGCACCGGCTGCTGTCGCAGCTCGCCGCCGACGGGGTCGCCGTCCTGATGATCTCCTCCGATCTGCCCGAGGTCCTCGGCATGGCCGACCGCGTGCTGGTGATGCACGAGGGCCGGATCACCGCCGAGATCCCCCGCTCCGAAGCCACCGAGGAAACCGTGATGGCCGCAGCCACCGGGAGGGCCGCCGCATGACGGTGACCGCACCCGACCACGCACCGCCCGCCGAGGTTCCGGGGGCCGGCGGCACCCGGCTGGTCGACCGCCTCCTCAAGATGCGCGAACTCGCCATCCTGGTCGTCTTCCTGGTGATGATCGCCGTCACCCAGGCGGGCAACAGCGAGTTCCTGTCCGAACAGGGCGTCAAGGACCTGCTGCTCAACGCCACGATCCTGGTGCTGGTCGCCACCGGCCAGTCCCTGGTGGTGATCACGAGGAACGTCGACCTGTCCGTCGGCTCCACCCTCGGCATCAGCGCCTTCGCGGCCGGCACCTACCTCCACGGAGGCGGGAACCCCGTCGTCGGGATCGCCCTCGCCGTCCTGCTCGGTGTCGGCTGCGGCCTCCTCAACGGCCTGCTCGTCAGCCTCGGCCAGGTGCCCGCGCTGGTCGTCACCCTCGGCACCCTCTACATCATCCGCGGCATCGACTCGATCTGGGTGGGCTCCCGGCAGATCACCGCGGCCGATCTCCCCGGCGGATTCGTCGACTTCGGCTCCGGCGGACTCTCGGCGATCCCGTGGCCGGCCCTGATCGCCCTCGCCGTACTCGTCGCCACCGCCTACTACCTCAGACACTTCGCCGGCGGGCGTGAACTGTACGCCCTCGGCTCGAACCCGGAGGCCGCCCGCCTCGCCGGCATCCCCGTCCGCAAGCGGATCCTGGCCGCCTACACCCTCTGCGGCGCACTGGCCGGACTCGCCGGAGCCCTGTACCTGGCCCGGTTCGGCAACGTCGACTCCGGCACCGGCAACGGCTACGAACTCACCGTCGTCAGCGCGGTCGTGGTCGGCGGCGTCGCCTTCACCGGCGGCTCCGGCAGCGTCTACGGCGCGGCCCTCGGCGGACTCCTGCTCACCTCGATCAACAGCGTGCTGCCCGCCCTCGGCGTCAGCTCAGTCTGGGTGCTCGCCATCAACGGCGTCCTGCTGCTGCTCGCCATCGCCGTCGACCGGATCGTCGCGCTGCGGGTGGCTGCCGCCCTGAAGAAGAGGAGGGTCCGCCATGTCTGAGTCCCTGACACGCGCGGTCCGCTGGGACACCGTGGTCGGCGCGCTCCTGGTCCTCCTGTCGCTGGTGTCGTTCGGCACGGTCGACGGGTTCGGCAACGCCCTCAACCTGTCGTTCCTGATCGGCAACACGCTGCCCATCGCCCTGATCGCCCTGCCGATGACCCTCCTGGTGGTGGCCGGAGAGATCGACCTTTCCGTGGCCTCGACGGCCGGCCTGTCGGGCGCGGTGATGGGCAGGCTGTGGAACGAGGGCATGGCCATCGAGACGACCATCCCGGTCTGTCTGCTGCTCGGCATGGTGTGCGGGCTGGTCAACGGTCTGCTCGTCACCCGGCTCGGACTGCCCTCCCTCGCCGTCACCATCGGCACGCTAGCCGCCTACCGGGGCATCGCGCAGATCGTGCTCGGCTCGGACGCGGTGACCGACTTTCCCGCGCAGTACCTGGACTTCGCTGCGGGGCGGATCGGGAACACGTTCATCCCACAGGCCTTCCTGCCCTTCCTGGCGCTGCTCGCCGTCGCCGTGGTCGTCCTGCACGCAACCCCGTTCGGGCGGTCGCTGTTCGCGATCGGCGCGAATGAGGAGGCGGCTCGGTTCGCCGGCATCCGAGTCAAGAGGCACAAGTTGATCCTCTTCACGGTGACCGGGCTGATGGCCTCGCTCACCGGCATCTTCTGGGCGCTGCACTACGCCAGTGCGCGGTACGACAACGCCACCGGGCTCGAACTCTCCGTTGTCGCCGCCGTGTTGCTCGGCGGGATCGACTTCGACGGGGGCAAGGGCACGTTGGGCGGTGCGATCGCGGGTGTCTTCCTGCTCGGTGCGCTGCAGAACGTGATGAGCCTGTCGAACGTCTCCGCGCAGTCGCAGATCGTCGTCACCGGTGTTCTGCTCGTCGTATCCGTGCTCGGCCCGCGGGTCGCACACCAGGTGGCCATCGCGAGGGCGGCTCGCTCCGCCGGATAGGCCGTTCGAAAGCTGCGGGCCGTCTGTGGCCGGTCGCGCAGTTCCCCGCGCCCCTCAGGGCGCGTCCACTCATCCTCGTATCAAAGGACCCCGCCATGCGCACAGCAGCCCTCCGCCGCTCCGGCGCCGCCCTCGCCGCGCTCACCTCCCTCGCCCTCGCCCTCGCCCTCACCGCCTGCGGCGGCACCACCAAGAAGGACGTCGAGGACGACAACGCCTCGGCCGCCTCCGCAGGCAAGGCCGACCCGAACGCGGCCACCAAGAAGGGGCTGACCGTCGGCTTCCTGCCCAAGCAGGTCAACAACCCGTACTTCACCACCTCCGACAGGGGCGGCGAGCAGGCCCTCGCCGAACTGGGCTCCACGTACAAGGAGGTGGGCCCCAGCAGCGCCACCGACACCGCCGGACAGGTGAGTTACGTCAACACCCTCACCCAGCAGCAGGTGAACGCGATCGCCGTGTCCGCGCAGGACCCGGGGGCGCTGTGCACCGCGCTCAAGCAGGCCATGAGCAACGGCATCAAGGTCGTCAGCTACGACTCCGACACCGACCCCGGCTGCCGCAACGCCTTCGTCTCCCAGGCGTCCGCCGAGGACCTGGGCCGTACCGAGGTGCAGCTGCTGGCCGAGCAGATCGGGTACAAGGGCGAGATCGCGGTCCTGTCCGCCGCGCAGACCGCGACGAACCAGAACACCTGGATCGGCTACATGAAGGACGAGCTGAAGGACCCCAAGTACAAGGACATCAGGCTGGTCAAGATCGCCTACGGCAACGACGACGCCCAGCAGTCCTTCCAGCAGACCCAGGGCCTGCTCCAGGAGCACCCGAACCTGAAGGGGATCATCTCTCCGACCACCGTCGGCATCAAGGCGGCAGCGCAGTACCTGTCCGGCTCCAAGTACAAGGGCAAGGTCAAGCTGACGGGCCTCGGCACGCCCGACGACATGCGCAAGTACGTCAAGAACGGCACCGTCGACGCCTTCGAGCTGTGGGACCCGGCCAAGCTCGGCGACCTCGCCGCCCGCACCGCCGTCGCCCTGGTGTCCGGGCAGATCACCGGCAAGGAGGGCGAGACCTTCAAGGCCGGCGACACCACGTACACCATCGGCAAGGACGGTGTGATCAACCTGGGCAAGCCGACCGTGTTCGACGCAAAGAACATCGACCAGTTCAACTTCTAGCGATCGAGGGGCCGTTGATGCAACGCGTGTGCTTCCTGCTGAAGGTCCGGGCGGACCGGCTCGACGAGTACCGCGAGCGGCATGCCGCCGTGTGGCCACAGATGCTCGACGCCCTGCGGGCGGCCGGCTGGCACAACTACTCGCTCTTCCTGCGCGAGGACGGCCTGCTCGTCGGTTACCTGGAGACCGAGGACTTCGCCGCCTCCCGGGCCGGCATGGAGGCCACCGACGTCAACGCCCGGTGGCAGGCGGAGATGACGCCGTTCTTCGAGTCGCCGGCCGGCGCCCGGCCCGACGAGGCCATGGAACCGCTCACCGAAGTGTTCCACCTGGCCTGATCCCTGGAGTCCCGCTGATGAGAAGGCACACCGTGCAGGCGTCAGCCCGTCCGGCCGCCGCGGCGGCCCCCGGCCCGTCCGTCACCAAGAAGGGCATCACCCGACTCGACGGCCGGGCCGTCTACTTCGTCTCCTACGACGGCCTGGTCAACAACAACTCCTTCCAGAAGAACGGTCTGCTGACCTACCAGGGGCACCAGTACGCCGCCTGGTACACCTCGACCCGCAACGCCGTCGTCGCCCGCCGCGTCCTCGGCGGCTCCACCTGGTCGGCCGTCACCCTGCCCCACACCCTCAAGAGCGACGACTCCCACAACGTCGTCTCCATGGGCGTCTCCAGGACCGACGGCCGTCTCCACCTCGCCATGGACTCGCACAGCGACGGCTTCTTCTACGTCAAGTCGGTCGCCGGACTCCTCGACGACCCCGAGTGCACGTCCTGGACCTCGTCCGTCTTCGGCGCCGTGCGGACGACTCTCGACGGACTCGCGCTCACCCCGCAGTTCTGCTACCCCCAGTTCGTCTGCACGCCCGAGGGCAGGCTCCAGCTCGGCTACCGGGTGGGCGTCTCCGGCAACGGCCGCAACGCCCTTGCCGAGTACGACGGTTCGGCCTGGACCGCGCTGGGGGAGTGGACCAGCTCCACCGGCACCTATTCGAGCCCGCACGGCTCCAGCACCGCCCGCAACATGTACCTGCACGGCATCGACTACGACGCGAGCGGCCGGCTGCACGCCTTTTTCACCTGGCGCGAGCAGAACGCGGCCGTGATGCGCCACAGCGGCGGCATCACGAATCACGACACCGGCTACGTCCACTCCACCGACCGGGGCCGCACCTGGCGCAACGACGCGGGCACGGTCGTGGGCACCACCGGTACCTCGGACACGGTCGCCGTCGGCGACGCCGGACTCGTCGTCGACGCCCTGGACCCGGACCACTGCCTGATGAACCAGGAGAGCCAGACCACCGACTCGTCCGGCCTGCCGCACGCGATCATCAGCCACGTCCCAGGCCGCCTCGGCCCGTGCACCACGAACTACATCGCCGACCGCACCGCGGGCGGCCGCGCCTTCCATCTCCGCAAGAACTCCGCAGGCAGCTGGCAGAAGACCGAGATCCCGGTCGCACTGAACTCCAGCCAGCGCACCAAGCTGGTCCTGGACAGACACGACAACGCCTACGCGATCTTCCCGTACGGCCGGATCGCGGGTGCCTCGAAGTCCTCCGGGTACACGGACTGGGCACTGCTGTACGACGGCGGTGACCTGCACGCGTTCGGGGAGGTCGTGATCGACGAGATGCGCGTGCGGGCCGACGACGTGCTGTCCTTCATGTACCAGGAGAAGTCGAGCGGCACCACCCCCTCGCCGCTGCATGTCGTGGACTTCGCACTCCCCGCGTGACCGGTCTGTTCTGGGCGGCGATGACGGTAATGTGAAGGCCTTCCCGCCGCCCCTCGTTCCCTGGAGGTCCCCGCCCGATGGCCCAGTCGGTGGGTATCAAGGACGTCGCCCGCGCCGCCGGAGTGTCGGTGGGCACGGTGTCGAACGTCATCAACCGCCCGGACACCGTCGCCGGCGAGACCCGGGCCCGGGTGCTGTCCGCGATCGACCGGCTCGGCTACGTCCGCAGCGAGTCCGCACGCCAGCTGCGCGCGGGCCGCAGCCGGATCATGGGCCTGCTCGTCCTGGACATGGGCAACCCCTTCTTCGTGGACGTCGCACGCGGGGCGGAGCGGGCCGCACGCGAGGCCGGGGTCGGCGTGATGGTCTGCAACAGCGCGCAGAGCGCGGCCGAGGAGGCCGAGTACCTCTCCCTCTTCGCCGAGCAGCGGGTGCGCGGGGTGCTGCTCACCCCGGCCGACGCCACCGGCCGCAACATCGAGACCTTCCGCCGGCACGGCATCCCGTTCGTGCTGGTCGACCGGGTCGCCGAAGGCACCACCGAGTGCTCGGTCTCCGTGGACGACGTGGCGGGCGGCGCCCTCGCCGTCCGGCACCTGGTCGACGCCGGGCACCGCTCCGTCGCCTACGTCAGCGGCCCGCCCGGACTCAACCAGGTCCGCGACCGCCGCACCGGCGCGCTGAACGCCCTCGCCGAGGCCGGACTCGGCCCGGACGCGCTGCGCGAGCTGCCCACCGAGCGGCTCGACGTGGCCGCCGGCCGGGACGCGGGCGCCCGCCTGCTCGGCCTCGCCGATCGCCCCACGGCCGTCTTCTGCGCCAACGACCTGCTCGCGCTCGGAGTCCTGCAGGCCATGTACGCGGCGGGCGTCACCGTTCCCGACGACCTCGCGATCGTCGGCTACGACGACATCGAGTTCGCCGCCGCGGCCGCCGTACCGCTGACCTCCGTACGGCAGCCCGCCGTCACCATGGGCGCACTTGCCGCCGAGCTGCTGCTGGAGGAGACCGAGACCGAGGGCGGAGCCGGCGCCCATGAACACCGGCGCGTGGTGCTCCAGCCGGAGCTGGTGGTGCGCCGCTCCAGCCTGGCCGCCCGCTGACCGGAAGTTCAGTAACGAACCATGATCCCGGGGCTCGGCTCACCGCCGTCCATGTGCTGAACTGGGACGCGTCCGACCCATCCGTCCCGGGAGACCCGTTGAGCATCAGTTACCGCCAGCCCGGCGTCGTCCTCACCGACCGTCACTTCACCGTGCCCCTCGACCACGGCGACCCCGACGGCGAGACCATCGAGCTGTACGCCCGGGAGGCCGTCGCCAGTGACAAGGCGGGCCAGGACCTGCCCTGGCTGCTGTATCTGCAGGGCGGGCCCGGCTTCGGGGCGAACCGTTTCGCCGGACGGCAGGCCTGGCTCGACCGCGCCCTCGAGGACTACCGCGTCCTCCTGCTCGACCAGCGCGGCACCGGCCGCTCCGCCCCCGCCACCCGGCAGACGCTCCCGCTGCGCGGCGGACCCGCCGAGCAGGCCGGTTACCTCACCCGCTTCCGCGCCGACTCGATCGTCCGCGACTGCGAGGCCATCCGCACCGAGGTGACGGGCGGCGCCCCCTGGACCGTGCTCGGCCAGAGCTTCGGCGGCTTCTGCACGGTGTCGTACCTCTCCACGGCCCCCGAGGGGCTCAGCGCCGCCGTCATCACCGGCGGACTGCCCTCCCTCGACGCCCACGCCGACGACGTCTACCGGGCTGCCTACCCGCGCATCGAGCGCAAGGTCGCCGCGCACTACGCCCGTTACCCCCAGGACGTGGAGCGGGCCCGCCGTATCGCCGACCACCTCCTCACCCACGACGTCGTGCTGCCGGGCGGCTACCGCCTCACGGTCGAGGCGTTCCAGTCCCTGGGCCTGATGCTCGGCGCGAGCGACGGCAGCCACCAGCTGCACTACCTCCTGGAGGACGCCTTCGTCCGCACTCCCGGCGGCTTCGACCTGTCCGACGCCTTCCAGGAAGAGGTCCAGGGCCTGCTGTCGTATGCGGGGCACCCGCTGTACGCGCTCGTCCACGAGGCGATCTACGGCCAGGACGCCCGCCCCACCGCCTGGGCCGCCGAGCGGGTCCGCTCGGAGTTCCCGCAGTTCGACGCGGCCAAGGCGATCGCCGGCGACGCCCCGGTGCTGTTCACGGGCGAGACGGTCCACCCCTGGATGTTCGACACCGACCCGGCCCTGTGCCCGCTGCGCGAAACCGCCGAACTGCTCGCCACCCGCACCGACTGGCAGCCGCTGTACGACCCCGCCCGCCTCGCCGCCAACGAGGTCCCGGTCTCCGCGGCGGTCTACCACGACGACATGTACGTGGACACCGCCCACTCCCTGCAGACCGCCCGCGCCGTCCGGGGCCTGCGCACCTGGGTGACTGACGAGTTCGAGCACGACGGCCTGCGCGCCGGAGCACCCCGGGTCCTGGACCGGCTGCTCGCGCTGACCCGCGACGAGGTGTGAGGCAGGTTGCTGCAGACCGGGTCCTCCCCGAGGGCCCTGCCGTACGTGGCCGTCCTGCTGAACACCGGGGGAGCGTCCGCCGACCCGCACACCGCCGCCGTACCGCCCGCTAGAAACCCACGCTGAAAAAGGAGTTGCGCCATGGGTTCGGCCGCATAGTCTGCGCCCATGAGCGAGCCGAAGATCACCCAGCTCCAGCCTTTGCCCGACGACTGGCAGCGTGCCCTCGCGGTGGTCGCGCACCCCGACGACCTGGAGTACGGGTGCTCGGCCGCGGTCGCCGCCTGGACCGACGCCGGCCGGTCGGTCGCCTATGTCCTGGCCAGCAGCGGCGAGGCGGGCATCGACACCCTCGACCCCGCGACCTGCGGTCCGTTGCGCGAACGCGAGCAGCGGGCGAGCGCTGCCGTCGTCGGCGTCACCACCGTGGAGTTCCTCGGCCACCGGGACGGTGTCATCGAGTACGGCCAGGCGCTGCGCCGCGACATAGCCGCCGCGATCCGCCGCCACCGTCCGGAACTCGTCGTCACCCTCAACCACCGCGACACATGGGGCGGTGTCGCCTGGAACACCCCCGATCACGTCGCCGTGGGCCGCGCCACCCTGGACGCGGCCGCGGACGCCGGCAACCGCTGGATCTTCCCGGAACTCGAGGAGCAGGGACTGGAGCCCTGGAACGGCGTCCGCTGGGTTGCCGTCGCCGGTTCCAGCAGCCCCACGCACGCCGTGGACGCGACGGCCGGCCTGGAGCGCGCGGTGGGCTCTCTGCTGGAACACCGCACCTACATAGAGGCGTTGACCGAACAGGACCCGGAGACGTACGTCCGCGCATTCCTGACCGAGACGACCACCGCCACCGGGGAACGCTTCGGCGGGAAGCCGGCGGTGGCCTTCGAACTGTTCCGCCGATAGCCGAGCCGACGAACCACCACCGAACGGGGACCCCATGAACGGCACCGACCTCCTGGCCGACCGCTTCGAGGAGCACCGCGGGCAACTGCGCGCGGTGGCCTACCGGATGCTCGGCTCGCTCGCCGAGGCCGAGGACGCGGTCCAGGAGGCGTGGCTGCGGCTCGGCCGCAGCGACACGCAGGAGATCAGGAACCTCGGCGGCTGGCTGACCACGGTCGTCGGCCGGGTCTGCCTGGACATGCTGCGCTCGCGCACAGCCCGCCGCGAGGAGCCGATGGACGACACGTTCGTCCCCGACCCGATGGTCCGCCCGCTGTCCCAGGTGGATCCGGAGGCGGAGGTGCTGGAGGCGGACTCGGTCGGGCTCGCCCTGCTCGTCGTCCTGGAGACCCTGGACCCGGCCGAGCGGCTGGCGTTCGTCCTGCACGACATGTTCGCGGTGCCGTTCGACGACATCGCCGCGATCGTGGAGCGCACCCCGGCGGCCACCCGGCAGCTGGCCAGCCGGGCCCGCCGCCGGGTGCAGGGGGCGGCTCCCGCGGTCGACCCGGATCTCGGCAGGCAGCGGCAGGTGGTCGACGCCTGGCTGGCCGCCTCGCGCGGCGGCGACTTCGACGCGCTCCTCGCCCTGCTCCACCCGGACGCGACGCTGCGTGCCGACGCCGGGTCCCTGGTGCGCGGTGCGGCCGCCTCCAAGACCGTGCACGGGGCGCGGACGGTCGCCGAACAGGCCTCGATGTTCTCCCGGTTGGCGGTGTACGCCCGCCCGGCGCTGGTCAACGGTGCGGTGGGCCTGGTCACCGCGCCCGAGGGACGGCCGGTGTCGGTCACGGCGTTCACGATCGTGGACGGACGGATCACCGGCCTGTACATCCTCGCCGACCCCGACCGCATCGCCGGGCTGGACCTGCCCGAGCTGGAGGGATGACCGTACCGCCGTGGTCAGGACGGTTTTGCAGGTCAGTAGGCTGGACGGCATGCCGGATCAGACCACCGACCGTTCCGCCCTGCGCGGCGACTGCGCCCAGTGCTTCGGGCTGTGCTGCGTCGCCCTGCCCTTCGCGGCCTCCGCGGACTTCGCCCTCGACAAGCCCGCGGGCAAGCCCTGCCCCAACCTCAGGGGCGACCACCGCTGCGGCATCCACGCGGACCTGCGGGACAAGGGCTTCACCGGCTGCACGGTCTACGACTGCTTCGGCGCGGGGCAGAAGGTCTCGCAGATCACCTTCGGCGGGCAGGACTGGCGTACGGGCCCGAAGGAGCACGCCCGCCGGATGTTCGACGTGTTCCCGGTCGTGCGCCAGCTCCACGAACTGCTCTGGTACCTGACCGAGGCACTGGGCCTCGACGCCGCCCGGCCCGTCCACGCCGATCTGCGCCGGGCGCTGGAGGAGACCGAGCGACTCACCCGGCAGAGCCCCGAGGACCTGGCCGCGCTGGACGTGGCCGCCCACCGGCAGCAGGTCAACGTGCTCCTGCTGCGCACCAGCGAACTGGTCCGGGCGAGCGTGACCGACGCCAAGGGGAGCAAGGGCAGGAAGGGCAAGGGGAAGGACCGGCGCGGCGCCGACCTCATCGGGGCCCGGCTCAGGGGCGCCGACCTGCGCGGTGCCAGTCTGCGCGGTGCCTACCTGATCGCCGCGGACCTCACCGGCGCCGACCTGCGCGGAGCCGACATGATCGGCGCCGACCTGCGCGACGCCGACCTCACCGACGCCGACCTCACCGGCGCCTTCTTCCTCACCCAGCCGCAGCTGAACGCGGCCCGGGGGAGCGCAGGCACCAGGCTGCCGGAGTCACTCGCCCGCCCCGTGCACTGGGCAGCGGCCGGCTGACCCCGAGCCGTCGTCCGGGACCGTGACCGGTGCGGCCGGCACCGGGGCGGTGCGGCGCTCCAGGTGCATCCGCAGGCCCTCCGGCATCAGCGTCAGACGCTCGGTGACCCGGAGCCGGTAGTCCGGGTCCGGCCGCAGCTCGTAGCGGCGCAGCAGCAGGCCGAGGACGAGAGTCGCCTCGTGCAGCGCGAACTGGCGGCCGATGCAGGCCCGCGCGCCGGTCCCGAACGGCTTGAAGGTGTGCGGGGGACGGGCGCGTACGGCGGCGGCGTCGAACCGGTCCGGGTCGAACCGCTCGGGGTCCTCGCCCCACACCTCCGGGTCGCGGTGCAGCATCGGCAGCAGCACCAGCGCCCAGGCGCCGCGCCGCATGGGGTGCTCGCCGGCCAGCACCGTGTCCTGCCGGGCCTCCCGGGCGTAGCCGGGCGCGGTCGGCCACAGCCGCAGCGACTCGTCCAGCACCCGGCGGACGTAGCGCAGCTTGGCGACCTGGTCGTAGCCGGGTTCCGGGGTGTCGCCCCAGACGCGGTCCACCTCGGCGCGGGCCCGGGCGGCGACCTCCGGGTGCCGGGCCAGGTAGTACAGGGCGAAGGAGAGCGCGCCCGAGGTGGTCTCGTGGCCCGCCACCAGGAACGTGATCACCTGCTTGCGGACGTTCTCCGGCGACAGCCGCTCCCCGGTCTCGGGGTGGGCCGTCGCCAGCATGCGGTCCAGCAGGTCCCCGTCCCCGCCGCCCGTGCGGCGCCGGGCCGCCACCAGCTCGTCGACCGTGCGGTCGAGATGGGCGATGTCGGCCGCGTTGCGCCGGGAGGCGCCGCGCAGCAGCAGCGGCGCCAGCGGCCCGGGCACGCTGTTCAGCCGCTGGGCATAGCTGAGCGTGCCCACCATCGCCGACACGAAGGGGTGCGGCCGGTCCCGCTCGAAGGAGCCGAAGTCGTGCCCGAACCCGGTGCGCGAGATCGTCTCCAGGGTCAGCTTGGTCATGTCGCCGGGGACGTCCACCGCCCGCCCGGCCGCCAGCTCCCGGTCCCAGTGGCCGGTCAGCCGCTCGGCGACCGCCAGCATCATGCCGTGGTAACCCTCCATGGCCTCCCGGGTGAAGCCGGGCGCGAGGACGTCGTGGGCCAGCTGCCAGTTCGGCTCGTGGTTGTACGCCGTGAACAGGCCGTCGCCGGCGACCGGGCGCAGATTGGCGATCCCGAGGCCCACGTGCTTGGCGAACCGGGACTCGTCGGCGAGATCGGCGACCAGGCGTGAGCCCCACAGGAACACGAACTCGTTCCCGAACGCCCGGCGCCGGAAGACCGGGCCCAGTTCCCGCCCGAAGCGCATCGAGTCCTGCACGGGCCTGCGCCGGTCGACGCCCAGCACGTCACCGGCCAGCGGCAGCCGGCGCGGCGGATGCGGGATGCGGTGCAGCTCCGGCCAGCCCTGCTCGGCACCCCGGAACCCCTTGGGCAGCCCGGTCTCCCTCGTCCCCGCCATGACGCGATCTCCCTTGATCCAGCGGATGGTCGAACCTGTGACGCGCGTGTTGTACGTGGGTTCAATAACGTGTTTCAGTGTGGTCCGCTTGTTGAACCCGCGTCAAGTAAGGTGACGGCATGGCCGCGAATCAGGGGGAGCGAGCCCGGCGCAGACTCAGCACCGAGGAACGCCGTGAGCAGCTGTTGTCGGTCGGGGCGTGCCTGTTCTCGGAGAGCCCCTACGACGACGTGTGGATCGAGCAGGTCGCCGAGATCGCCGGAGTCTCCCGCGGGCTGCTTTATCACTACTTCCCGACCAAGCGGGACTTCTTCGCGGCGGTCGTGGAGCGCGAGAGCGAGCGGATGCTGCGCATGACGGCGGCGGTCCCCGGGGTGCCGGTGCGCGAGCAGCTGGCCGCCGGCCTCGACGTCTATCTCGGGCACGTCGAGGCCCACGCCCACGGCTTCCGTGCCTTCCATCGCGCCGACGCGGCCGGCGACCAGGCCGTGCGCCGCGTCTACCGGCGGGCCCTCGCCGCCCAGGAGCAGCAGATCCTCGCCGCGCTGGCCGCGGACCCGGAGTTCGGTCCCGTCCTCGACAGCGCCCCGCACGTGCGCCTGGCCGTGCGCGGCTGGCTCGCCTTCACCACGGCCGTCTGTCTGGAGTGGCTGCGCGACGGCGGGCTGACCCGGGAGCAGGTGCGCGACCTGTGTGCGCGTGCCCTGCTGGGTGTCCTCGCGTAACTCCCCGTCCTTGCCGGGCGTGGTTGGCGCGCGCCCGGATCTTCGATAGGTTAGGCAAGGCTTACCTAAGGAGGTCTCGGGATGGGTGACACGCAGGACTGGGCGGCCGGACCCGGCGCGGCGGAGCGGGCACGGTCGGTGCTCGCCGCCGCGTGGTCGTGCCGGGTGACCGCGGACGGTGCCCGCGAGGAGTACGTCGGCGCGCACTCCGTGACCGAGGACGGCGGGGTGCTGCTCGACGTGCCCGAGGACGGCGCCCTGCTCGCGGCCGCGCTGTGCGCCCCGCGCGGGGAGCCGTCGGCCGTCCTGGAGTTCGCCGACGTGGCCCCCGTCCCGGTACGGCAGCGCATCCGGGCCAGGCTGTGGCTGGCCGGCTGGTTCGCGCCCGCCGACGACGGCTCGCTGCTCTTGCGGCCCACGCGTGTGGTGCTGCGGCAGCCGTCCGGTGCCGTCCTCGTCGACCTGGACGAGTTCGCCGCCGCCCGGCCCGACCCGCTGGCTCTCGCCGAGGCCCGGCTGCTGACCCACCTCGCCGACGCGCACGCGGATGCCGTCGAACGGCTCACCCGGCTCGTGCGGCCCGAGAGCCTGCACGCCGCGACCCGGGTGACGCCCCTCGCCGTGGACCGGCACGGCCTCACCCTGCGTGTCGAACGCACCCGCTCCCACGGTGATGTACGCCTGACGTTCCACACGCCCGCCGACGACGTCACCCAGCTCACCGAACGCATGCACGCGCTACTGGCCCAGGCGAGCGCCGCGGCCTGCCCGCGCGCGCTGCAGCGGCAGCGTGCGGAGGGCGACAGGTGAGGCGAACGGCCCGCGCTTGAGGGGAGGTCCGCCCCGTTCGGCGGCCGCTCGGCAGGCGCCGGCCGGTTGCGGTGCGTTCCCTCGGCGGCGCTACAGCGGCAATGCGCAGACAGCGACCGGCGACGCGAACGGCTCGCCCGTCAGCTTCAGTTCGCCGCTCTCGGCGTCCACCTGGAAGACGCTGACCGTGCCGGAGCGCTGGTTCGCCGCGAACAGCAACCGGCCGTCCGGCGAGAAGGCGATCTGGCGGGGGAAGTCCCCGGCCACCGGCACCGTGCCGAGCAGCCGCAGCCGGGCGCCGTCCGCCTCGACGGCATAGCGCGCGATGCTGTTGTGGCCGCGGTTGGCCAGGAAGGCGTACGAGCCGTTCGCGGTCACCAGGATCTGCGCCGGGTAGTTGGTGCCGGAGCCGGAGCCCGTGGGCTGCGCGGCGCCGATGGTGAGGCGCCCGGTGGCCGGGTCGTAGGCGCAGACGGTGACGGTGTCGTCCACCTCGTTGGCCAGATAGGCGTACCGGCCACCGGGATGGAAGGTCAGATGGCGCGGGCCCGCGCCCGGACGGGCGCGCGCCTGGGCCGCCTCGGTGAGCGTGCCCTTCGCCGGGTCGAGGCGGTAGGTGTAGACGGTGTCGGTGCCGAGATCGACGGCGAGGACATGACCGCCGTCGGGGCTCGTGAGGAACTGGTGCGCGTGCGGGCCCTGCTGTCCCGGGCCGGGTGCCGGGGTGGTGTGCGTGACCAGGTCGGTGCGCTCGCCGAGGGCACCCGAGGAGTCGATCGGGTGCACGGCCACGCTGCCCGACGCGTAGTTGGCGCTCAGCAGCCAGCGGCCGCCCGGGTGGACCGACAGATGGCAGGGGCCCGCCCCGCCGGTGCTCCGGCTGCCGAGGATCCGCCGGTCGGCGACGCGTACGGCGGTGACCGCACCCTCCTGGCGCTCGTCGACCGCGTACAGCGTGCGGCCGTCCGGGTGCAGTGCCAGATACGACGGGTCGGGCACATGGGGAATCGTCCCCGAGCCCGTGATCCGGCCCGACGCCGGATCGTAGGCGGCCAGTCCGATCCCGGTGCCGCCGCCCTCGACGGAGGTGTAGGTACCGAGGTAGAGCGGGTGGGGGAGGGGGTCCTTCCGACCCGGCCGGGACGCCGGCCGGGTCGCCGGTCCCCCGGCCGCCGGTGCGCCGTCCGCAGGCGGGGCCGCCGGTGCGGGCACCGCCACCACGGCGGCCGTGCCCGCCACCACTCCGACGAACCGGCGCCTGGTCCAGCCTCCCCCGGGCTCCCGGCCGCGCTCGGGCAGGGACGATCCCCGTCGCGTCGCCCGCGCGTCCCTGTCCATCCCGCACCTCAGGTCATCGGTTGCCCCGCTCGTGACAGCCACCTTGGCGTGGATCCGGCGCGAAAGGCAAGAACGGCAACAGGCGTTGCGCAGGATGCAATTTCTGTCCCGGCTACCACTCCCCGTCCTCGACCGCCTTGCCCGGCGCGTCCTTCAGTGGTGCCACCTGGCCCGGGTGCGGCTCCTGCCAGGGCTCCAGGTCGTCCCCGAGCCAGTCGCCGACCGGCTTGACGCCCTCCAGGGTCTCCGTGGGAGCGAGGTCCTCGGCGTCCTCGTCGTAGTAGTCGAACCAGGGCAGGCCCGCGCTCGTGTAGGCCGCCCGGTCCACCGGTGACGGAGGCGGTGCCTCGCCCGTGATGCGGCGCCACTCCGGAGGCGTGACCAGGTGGACGAACACGCGCCCGGAGGGGGTCCCGGACCAGTCCGCGAGAGGCCGGTCGTCCTCGTACACCTCCTGGCGCATCGAGCCGCCGACCCCCAGACCCATCGCCGCCGCGCGCCGCGGGGGCGCCGCGGCCGGCCCGCCGGAGGCGGCCACGGCGCCCGGGGCGGAGGGAGGCGGCAGGGGTCCGCCGGGCGCGGCGGCGGCCATGGGGAGGGGGGCGCCGTAGCCGTGCAACTTCCCGGCCGCCCGCGCCTTTCGCTCCCGCTCCCGCTCCAGGCGCCGCCATTCGCCCAAGGCCTCGTCCGTCAGCGGGAACGACTGCAACTGCACGCCGCCCCACACCTCCTCGCCGGTGACCTGCCCCTCCACGGTCGCACCGAGACCGAGCGGCACGGCGACGAACTGGCGGACCGTCCCCTTGCCCGAGTTGATGCCGTCCAGCCAGGGCTGGCGCGGCAGCACCACGTAGTTCTGCGGATCACGGGAGAGACGGTCGCGCCACGGCTTGCCGGAGACGGCGCACACCTTGCCCACGCCGACCTGGAGGGCGGCCGGCTCCTTCGTACCGGCGAAACTCAGCCACATCGCCTCGCGCAGATACACCGGCAGCATCACGCCACCGCGCGCCCGCCACTCCGCGGGGACCCGGTCGGCGTAGTCGGACACCCGTCTGACCGGGAACTCGCCGAGCCCCGGCGGCAGCGGATGCGTGCCCGTCTCCGGCAGCCGCAGCGTGCGGATGAACCGCACCGCCACCCCGCCGGGCAGCCGCAGTGTGTTCCCGTCGATGCGTACCCCGGTGTCGGCCACAGACCCGCTCCCTCGCCCTTCGGTGCCGGCCCCGCCCCGGCGCTCCCTCACCGAGAACGCCCGCTGACCCCCGTACGGTTCCGCCACAGCTCCTCCTGGACGCCGAGGCGCTCGCGCAGCCGGTTCATCCTCGGCAGCTTGGCCCGCTGCTCCCGGGGCACCCGGTCCAGGTCCTCCAGCAGGCGGCGGGTGCGGTGCTCGGTGTCGAGTTCGTCGATGATCCGGTTCACCTCGGTCAGTACGGCACCCATCAGGTGCCAGTTCGTCGGGTCCTCGCCGATCTCCTCCCGGAGCAGCTCGGCCAGCCGGTCGCGGGTGCCGGCCGCCGTGGTCAGCTCGGCCGACAGGCGTGCCTCCGCCGACTCGGCGTTCTCGCTCAGATGGGTGGTCACCAGCACCGCGAAGCTGACCACGGCGTCGGCGATCTCGGACAGCAGCTGTTCCACGGTCGCCCCGACCCGGGGCGGGAACAGTTCCTCGGAGCCGCGGGTCTTCGCCAGGTCCGTGAAGGTGCGGGCCAGCACCCGCAGCACGACCGTGCAGATCTCCAGCGTGTCCAGTCCGGTGCGCAGCACCACCCGGTGCAGCAGGCCCTCCTTGACGCGCGGATTGAGCCGCAGGCTGTCCTCGGCCTGCCGCAGCGCCGCGTCCACCTGGACGATGTCATGGTCCAGCCGGCGTGCCTCGTGCAGTCGCTCGGCCGCCTGCTGCCAGGGGGTGCGGCCCGCGGCCTCCTCACCCATCCGCAGCATCAACTGCCGTACCCGGCGTGCCAGGCCCTCGATCGACCGGCCCGCCTCGTCCACCCAGACCGGGGGCGGGAGCAGCAGGTTGCAGGCCATGCCGACGACCGCGCCGATCAGCGTCTCCACGATCCGCGCCCAGGCGGTGAAGCCGACGGTGGTGACCCCGAGCACCAGCATGGCGCTGATCGCCACCTCGGCCACGTACTCGTCGACGCGCACCAGGTGTCCCACGGCCAGTGAGGCGACGATCAGCAGCGCGAGGCTCCACCAGGTCAGCCCCACCAGCAGGCTGAAGGCGATGGCGACCAGCACCCCGGCCACCACCGAGTTCACCCGGCGGATGCCGTTGGTGAGCGTGGCGTAGAAGGTGACCTGGACGACCAGCAGGGCGGTCAGGGGTGCGGTCAGCGGGGCCGGCTCGGGGCTCAGGCGCAGCGCGATGACGTAGGCGATCGTGGCCGCGGCGGCCGACCGCAGCGTCTGTACGACCACCGGTTCACCGCGGCGTCCCACCAGGCGCAGGAGTGGCTCGCTCCACTTGCGTACGTCGTGCATCCCTTGGCCTGTTCCCATTCCGGCGGTGGGTCGAACGTGATCGGCCGAGGACCGGATCTGTCTGCAACGACCTTTACGTCGCGCTGGAGGTCCACTACCCGAGGGTGCACGGCGTCTTCCCGCGTGACCGGCTCGGCTCGGCCATGTGGGCGTGGGTCAGCGCGTCGAGGCGGCCCGGTTGCGCGACCGGTAGCCGGCGACCTTCGCGAGGTTGCCGCACCGTTCCATCGAGCACCAGCGGCGCCGCCGGGCCTGGGAGTCGTCGAGGAACAGCAGCGAGCAGTCGGGGTTCCCGCACTCCTTGACGCGGTCCAGGAGCGGGCCGCCGACCAGCTGGACGGCGTCCCGGGCCACGGTCGCCAGGGCGGCGCGCACCGGGTGCCGCGCCGTCCAGGGCCAGGGACCCAGCTGGGGCGCGAGATCCGGCCGGGCCGCCGCCTCGTTGACCAGCTGCACATCGTCCGCGTCCGGCTCCTGCCCGGCCATCGCCGACCGTACGACGCGGTACACGGCCTCCCGCAGGGTGCGGGCCTCGGCCAGCTCCCGCGCGGTGGCCGTGAGCGGGCCGTCCTCCGCGGCCAGTCCCGCCTCCGTGATCCAACGGCCCAGGGCGCCGGGATCGGGAATCCGCTCCAGGGGCGTCGCGTGCCGTTTGCCGAGTGTGGCGACGAAGTCAAGGCAGAAGCGGCCGCCGAGGAAGGGGAAGGCGAGAGCCGGGTCGGATGGCTGGGTCATGGGGGCAGCTTACCTCGCGACACTGCTTCATGAGGTGACTTGACACCGGATGAACAGGTGTCGCATCGTGACACTCGTTCAAGCGGTGTCAGGGAGCTGTTTCGCGAGTGAGGCGGTACGGGATGCGTGCGGTGCGGATCGAGGAGTTCGGCGGGCCCGAGGTGCTGGTGCCGGTGGAGGTGCCGGACCCGGTGGCCGGACCCGGCCAGGTGCTGGTGTGGATCGAGGCCGCGGGGGTGAACCGCGCGGACGCGCTGGTCCGGGCCGGTGCCTACCACCGGGCCGGGCGGCCCCCGCTGATCCCCGGCGCGGAGGCCGCCGGGACGGTGGCGGCGCTCGGGGAGGGGGTGAGCGGGTTCGAGATCGGACAGCGGGTGATGGCACTCGACGGCATCGACTCACCCGGGTTCTACGCCGAGTTGGCCGCCGTGCCCGCCACGCGCGTCACGGCCCTGCCCGACGGCCTGGACCCGACCGAGGCGGCGACCCTGCCCGTCGCCTGGCTCTCCGCCTGGTACTGCCTGCGCCGGCTGGCCCGGGTCGCCAAGGGGGACACGGTCGTGGTCAAGGCCGCCGCGAGCGGTGTCGGCACCGCGGCGGTGCAGATCGCCGCCGAGGCCGGCGCCCGGGTGGTCGCCCTCGCCGGATCGGCCGAGAAGGCCGCCTGGGCAGGAGGCTTCGGGGCGGCCGAGGTCGTCGACACCTCCCGGCACGCCGACGAGGCCGAGGTCGAGGAGGTGCTGCGGCTCACCGGCGGGCGCGGCGCCGATGTCGTCCTGGACACCGTGGGCGGCCGGGCCTTCGGACGGAGTCTGCGCGAGACGGCGCACGGCGGCCGGGTGGTCTCCCTCGCCAACGTCGCCCTGGAGTCCAGCACCGTCGACACCCGCGACTTCTACCCGAAGAACATCGCGATCCTGGGCTTCCAGCTCACCAACCTGCAGATCCACGGCTGGGATCCGCGCCCCGACCTGCGTGAGCTGGCCGAGCGGGTGGCCGCGGGTGCCTACCGGGTGCCGGTCGAGACCGTGCTGCCCCTGTCCGAGGCGCGCGTCGCGCACGAGCGGCTGGAGAGCCGCGACAACCGGGGCAAGATCGTGCTCACCCCGGGTGGCTGAACGGGGCCGGGAGGCGTCGGGCGCCGAGCCCGCCGGGGTCAGGCGGAGCGGGTTCCGGGAGCGTCAGACGTAGAGCTTGTCGACGAAGGCGGACAGATTGCCCGTGGTGCGGGCGATCTGCTCCTCCAGGGTCAGGCTCTCCTCGAACCGGCTCCCGGACTCCGGCACCTTCTTCCCGCGTACGTACAGCGAGCACGCCAGGTCGGTGCACATGTACAGCCCGACCGAATTGCCCTCCCGCCCCGCCGCGCCGGCCTTCCGGGCGGTCATCAGCGACACCCCGCCGCCGGGATGCGTCGTCAGGCACACCGAACACATGCTGCGGTGCAGGAACCCGCGCCGCGAGGCCGGAAAGCGCAGCGCGACACCGACGAGCCTGCCCTCCCGCTCGGTGACCAGATAACTGCGGTCGGGTGCACCGGGATCGCGCCAGCCGAGGAAGTCCAGGTCGTCCCACGGCTGTTCGCCGAGGTCGCGCGGGATCGCCAGGCGCTTGGCGTCGCCCTTGGAGCAGTTGACGAACGAGTTGCGGATGTCCTGCTCGGTGAGGGACTTCATGGGGAGGCCTTCCGGGTTCGATGCCATGAACCTAGAGGCTCTAGGTTCATGGCTAGCCTAGGCAGCCAAGAGGAGGGTCGGCGAACGGTTTTCCGGGCGGCCGGTGCCATGCCCTACTCCGCCTCGGCGACCCTCGCCGCCGGCGGCCACACGCCCGGTGCGAGCACCCCCGAGGCGTAGGCGCGGGCGACCAGTTCGGTGCGGTTGGCCGCGCCCCAGCGGGCCGACAGCCGGCGCAGGTGATAGGTGACGCCGTCCCTGCTCAGGCCCAGCTCACGCGCCGCCCGGGTCGTGGTGGCACCCCCGGCCAGAAGCGCCAGTACCTGGCCTTCCACCGGGGTGACCGGCGGTGGCTCCGGCTCGCGCCGGGCCTCGCGCTCGCCCTGGACGTGCAGCATCACGAGCAGGGCGGGCGTCTCGTCCACGCTGTCGCTCACCGGGTCCGCCGTCAGTTCGCCGTACCGCTCGGCCCCGCCGGGGGAGCGCCAGCACACCGACACCTCATAGCGCGAGCGGTGCCGCAGCCGCAGCGCCTCGGCGATCCGGTCGACCTGAGTGGCCTCCTGCGGCCGGAACAGCTCCAGCACGTCCCGGCCCCGCAGCCGCCCCGGAGTCGTACCGCACTCGGCGGCCATCGCCGGGTTGGCGAGTCGGACCCGGCCGTGCACGTCGCAGACCGCGACCGGTACGGAGACCCGGTCGAAGAGGGTCAGCGCACGGTTGCGCCACACCACGGCCTCGCTCCGGCCCAGGTCCATCCGCACCTCCCGACGTCCCGCCCATCCAAGAGGAACAGCCAGGTCAGCGGCAAACGCGTGGTTGTCGCGCAAGCCCTCGTACCGACTTTTGACTGCACGATCGTGTAGTGCCGCGGCCCGTGCGCCCCTCAGCGGTCGACCACGCTGGAACGCAGTACTCCCCGTACCGCGAAAGGCAGTTGTCGCGCCATGCCCCCCACCGCACTGCGCCCCGAGACCGCCGGTGTCCTCCCCGGTGTCCCCGTCGTGGACATCACCGCCACCGGGCCCGGCCGTACCCCCATCCAGCAGGTCATGGAGCTGATGCGCGCCCACGGGCCGGTGCTGGTGCGCCGGCTGCACGGGCGTCACGTGATGTTCGTCGCCGATGCCGACCTGGTCGCCGACCTGGCCGACGAGGAGCGGTTCGCCAAGCACGTCGGGCCCGCCCTGGAGAACGTCCGCGCCTTCACCGCCGACGGCCTGTTCACCGCCTACAACGACGAGCCCAACTGGGCCAGGGCGCACGACATCCTCATGCCCGCCTTCGCGCTCGGCTCGATGCGGACCTACCACCCGGTGATGCTGAAGGTGGCCCGCCGGCTCATCGACTCCTGGGACCGGGCCGCGCACGGCGGTCAGCCGGTGAACGTTCCCGACGACATGACCCGCATGACCCTCGACACCATCGGACTGGCCGGATTCGGCTACGACTTCGGCTCCTTCGAGCGGGCCGAGCCGCACCCCTTCGTGGAGTCGATGGTGCGCTGCCTGGAGTGGGCCATGACCCGGCTCGCCCGCACCCCGGGCCAGGACCACACGGCGGCCGACGCCGCCTTCCGCGCGGATGCCGATCACCTCACGCAGGTCGTGGACGACGTCATCGCCTCCCGCACCGGCACCGACCAGAGCACGGCCGACGACCTCCTCGGACTGATGCTCAGCGCCCCGCACCCGGCCGACGGCACCACCCTGGACCCGGCCAACATCCGCAACCAGGTCATCACCTTCCTGATCGCCGGCCACGAGACCACCTCCGGCGCGATGTCCTTCGCCCTGTACTACCTCGCCAAGCACCCGGCCGTGCTCCGCCTCGTCCAGCGCGAGGCCGACGCGCTGTGGGGCGACGCCCCGGACCCCGAGCCCACGTACGACGACATCGGCCGCCTCACCTACACCCGCCAGGTCCTCAACGAGGCGCTGCGGCTGTGGCCGACGGCCGCCGCCTTCAGCCGGCACGCCCGCGAGGACACCCTGCTCGGCGGCCGGATCCCGATGCGCGCCGGACAGGCCGTCACCGTGCTCGCCCCGATGCTGCACCGGCAGCCCGTGTGGGGCGACAACCCCGAGCTGTTCGACCCGGAGCGCTTCACCCCCGAGGCGGAGGCGGCCCGGCCGGTGCACGCCTTCAAGCCCTTCGGCACCGGTGAACGTGCCTGCATCGGACGGCAGTTCGCGCTGCACGAGGCGACCATGCTGCTGGCCATGCTGGTCCATCGCTACCGGCTGCACGACCACGCCGACTACGCGCTCACGGTGAAGGAGACGCTGACCCTCAAGCCCGAGGGCTTCACCCTGACCCTGACCCCGCGCACCGACGCCGATCGCGTCCACGCTCCGCTTCCCGGTGCGGCGGCCGCTCTCGGCGCCCCGGCCCCGGCCCCGGACACCCTCCCGGCCCGCGTCCGCCCCGGCACGGGCGCCCTCTTCCTGCACGGCAGCAACTACGGCACCTGCCGTGCCTTCGCCGACCAGCTCGCCGACGAGGCCGCCGCCGTCGGCTGCGCCACCGAGGTCGCCGCCCTGGACGAGTACGCGGACGGCCTGCCCACCGACCGGCCCGTCGTCATCACCGCCGCCTCCTACAACGGCCGCCCCACCGACGACGCCACCGCCTTCACCGCCTGGCTCGACGGCACCCCCGACCTCACCGGCGTGACCTACGCCGTCCTCGGCGTCGGCGACCGCAACTGGGCCGCCACCTACCAGCACGTCCCCACCCGCGTCGACGCCCGCCTCGCCGAACTCGGCGCCTCCCGGCTGACCGACCGCGCCGCCGCCGACGCCTCCGGCGACCTGAGCGGCACCGTCCGCGACTTCACCGCCCGGCTGCGCACCGCCCTGCTCCAGGAGTACGGGGACCCGGACGCCGTCACCGGCCCCGAAGAGGAGCCCGCCACGGCGTACGAGGTCCGCCCCGTCACCGGCGGCCCGCTGGACGGCGTGGCCGAGCGGCACGGGCTGGTCCCCATGACCGTCACCGAGGCGTACGACCTCACCGCGCCCGGACACCCGCGCACCAAGCGGTTCCTGCGCATCGCCCTGCCCGAAGGTGTCGCCTACCGCACCGCCGACCACCTGACCGTGCTCCCCGCCAACGCCCCCGGTCTCGTGGAGCGTGCCGCCGCCGCGCTCGGCGTCGACCTCGACGCCGTCCTGGACATCCGGGCCACCCGCCCGCGCCGCGACGGCCTCGCCGTGGACCGTCCGCTCACCGTACGGCAACTGCTCACGCACCACGTCGAGTTGCAGGAGCGGCCGACCGCACGCCGGCTGAGCCTGCTCGCCGAGGCCAACCCCTGCCCGCCCGAGCGCGCCGCCCTCGCGGCCCTGGCCGGCGACGATCCGCGCACCCTGGTGGAGATCGCGGAGGACCACCCCGCCCTGCGCGGCGCACTGGACTGGCCGCACCTCCTCGACCTGCTGACCCCGCTGCGTCCGCGCCACTACTCCATCTCCTCGTCCCCCGCGGCCGACCCGCGCCACGCAGACCTGATGGTCTCCGTGCTGGACGCCCCCGCACGCTCCCACTCCCGGCTGCGCTCCAGCGGGGGGACCCCCATGGGCAGGGACCGCTACCGGGGCACCTGCTCCGGGTACCTCGCCGCCCTGCGACCCGGTGACACCGTGTACGCCCGTGTCCAGCCCTGCCGGGAGGTGTTCCGGACCGACGGCGGCGCACCCGTCGTGATGATCGCCGCGGGTACCGGCCTCGCGCCGTTCCGCGGAGCCGTCGCCGACCGCACCGCGGCCCGTGCCGCCGGCACCGAACTCCCGCCGGCTCTGCTCTACTTCGGCTGCGACGCCCCCGACGCCGACTTCCTGCACGCCGGTGAACTCCGGGCCGCCGAGGCCGCCGGAGCCGTCCGCCTGCGCCCGGCCTTCAGCGCCGCCCCCGAGAACGGCGCCCTGTTCGTGCAGCACCGCATCGCCGCCGAGGCCGACGAGGTCTGGGAACTGCTCCGCGCAGGGGCCCGGGTCCATGTCTGCGGCGACGGCTCCCGCATGGCACCCGGAGTTCGCGAAGTGTTCCGTACCCTGTACCGGGAACGGACTCCCGGCGCCGATGAGGCGGCCGCCGGGCGGTGGCTCGACTCGTTGATGGCGGACGGGCGTTACGTCGAGGACGTGTACGCGGCGGGCTGACCGCCAGGGGGAAGGGGGCGCACGATGCGGGAGCCGGAGGAGCGGGCCCGGCGGGTCCTGACCGCTGCGGGCATCGACCCCGGCCGGCCGGCCGCTGTGCGCCCGCTGGGCTGCGGCACCTGCAACACCGTCGAGGAACTGCGGCTCACCGACGGCACCCGCTGCGCCCTGAAGACCGCGCCGACGGCACCGGGCCTGCGCCACGAGCCCCGGCTGCTGCAGACCGCCTGCCCCGGAACCCCTCGGGACGACTCCCTCTCCGACGCGGAACGAGCCGACCTGTGCGGGGAGCCGGGGCCGGTCGCCCGCCTGCACCGGGTGACCGGCCCCGGCTTCGGCTGTCCGTCCGGCGGCCTGATCGACGGTGAGAGCATGTTTTGGGGCGGTCCTGATCATGCTGATCGTGACGTTCCCGCGAGCGGCCGACGAAGGGCGCTCCCGCCGGGCCCGGGACACCGTCGCCCCGGAGCCCGTCGCCGCGCTGGACGGGATCAAGGCGGCCGACGCTTAGCTCATCACATGAAATAAGGGTTGTCCGAAAGTCGCGTGCAGCCGGTTCCGAGGGGTATGTTGCAGGTCGGGACATGGTTCGAAGGGAGCCACATGGCGGGGCGGAACGGGCGAACGGTACGCGACCTCAGACGGGGAAACCGCACGGCCGTGCTGCAACGGCTCTACTTCGACGGCCCGCTCAGCCGCTTCGAACTGGGCCCGGTCACCGGACTGAGCTCCGGCTCGGTCAGCAACGTGGTCGCGGACCTGGTCGCCGACGGACTGGTCGAGGAGGCCGGCAGCGTCGACTCCGACGGCGGCCGCCCCCGGACCCTGCTGCGCGTCTCCCCGCACAGCGGCCAGATGATCGGCGTCGACGTCGGCGAGACCCGCGTCCGCGTCGAGCTGTTCGACCTGGCCCTCACCGAACTCGCCCGCACCGAACGCCCGCTCACCCAGCAGGGCTACGACGTCGACGTGATCGTCGGGCACATCCGTGACGGCATCGCCGAGGTCCTCGAGGCCGAGGGGGCCTCGCCCGAGCGGCTGCTCGGCGTAGGCGTCGGCGTCCCGGGCATCGTCGAGCACACGCCGGACAGGGGTGCCGTCGTGCATGGGCAGACCATCGGCTGGGACGCGGTACCGCTGGAGCGGCTGCTCCGCTCGACCTCCCGGCTGCCGGACACCGTGCGGTACTTCATCGACAACGGCGCCAAGACCCTGGGCCAGGCCGAGATGTGGTTCGGCGGCGGGCGCGGCGCCCGCAACGCGGTGGTCGTGCTTTTCGGCTCCGGCGTCGGCGCCTGCCTGGTCACCCCCGAGGTGGAGTACGGGCGGGCCGTCGAATGGGGCCATCTGACCGTGCGGGTCCGTGGGCGCCGCTGCCGGTGCGGTGCGCCGGGCTGCCTCGAGGCCTACGCCGGTGCCGAGTCGCTGCTCGCCCGCTGGAGCGAGGAGGGCGGACGGCCGCCCGAGGGCGCCGACGAGGAGACCGCGCTCACCGCGATGCTCGCCGCCGCCTACCCGGCCGAGGGCAGGGACCCCGACCCGGTCGCGCTCGCCGTTCTGGAGGAGACCGCCGAGTACCTCGGTGCCGGCCTGTCCGACCTGATCAACCTCTTCCAGCCCGAGCGGATCCTCATCGGCGGCTGGGCCGGACTCCAGCTCGGCACCAGGTTCCTGCCCGCCGTACGCCGTCACGCGTCGACGTACGCCCTGCGGTACCCGGCGGACAAGGTCAGCATCGATCTCGGCCGGCTCGGTCCCGACGCGGTCACCGTCGGCGCGGCGATCCTGCCCCTGGCCGACTTCTTCGCGCGCGGCGGCCGCCGCGCCGAACAGGCGACCGAGGACCGGAACCCCGCCTGGCGGGCCGCGCTGGAGGAACGCATACCGCGCTGACCCTCGTGACACACCTCATGGACCCCGGCTGGACCACCACGAGACGGTTGCCCGTTGAACCAGCCGTGGGTGCGGACGGGACAGTGTCCCCGGGCCTCACCATCCGCCCGCAGGGACGATCGTCCGGCTGAAGCCCTGTGGTGCCCATCGCCGAGAGGCGACCGCCGTCCGTGCCCACCACCTGGCCGCCCCGGCCGTGATTCCCCCGTCGCGGTCGGGGCTTTCTCATGACGCCCGGGCGGGTGTACGGCCCTCCCGTGTCCAGGCCAGCAGCTCCTCGGCCGGCCAGGCCGTCACCACCCGTTCGGCGGGCACCTCGCACTCCTCGGCCCGGGCGCAGCCGAGGATCTGCCAGTCCAGCTGGCCGGGCGCGTGCGCGTCGGTGTCGATCGAGAACAGCACCCCGGCCGCCACGGCCCGGCGCAGCAGCCGCCGCGGCGGGTCCAGCCGCTCGGGACGGCTGTTGATCTCCACGGCCGTACCCGCCTCGGCGCAGGCGGCGAACACCTCGTCCGCGTCGAACTCCGACTCCGTCCGGCCACGGCCCGTGACCAGGCGTCCCGTGCAGTGGCCGAGGATGTCCGCGTGTGGATCGCGTACGGCGGCCACCATGCGGCGGGTCATCGAGCGGGCGTCCATCCGCAGCTTGGAGTGCACGGACACCACCACGACGTCCAGGCGCTCCAGCAGCTCGGGCTCCTGGTCCAGCGAGCCGTCCTCCAGGATGTCGCACTCGATGCCGGTGAGCAGCCGGAACGGCGCCCACCGCGCGTTCAGCTCCGCCACGACCTGCAGTTGCTCGCGCAGCCGCTCCGGGCTGAGGCCCCGGGCCACGGTCAGCCGGGGGGAGTGGTCGGTCAGGGCCGTCCACTCGTGGCCCAGCCGGGCCGCCGCGCGCCCCATCTCCTCGATCGGGCTGCCGCCGTCCGACCAGTCCGAATGCGTGTGGCAGTCACCGCGCAGCAGCGCCCGCAGCTCGGCGCCGCCCTCGGCGGTGAGCGGTCCGCCGCTCTCCTCCTCCACCCTGCGCAGATAGCCGGGCACCTCCCCGGCCAGCGCCTCCCGCACCACCTGCGCGGTCTTCGGCCCGACCCCCTTCAGCGACTCCAGCGTCCCGGCCGCCGCACGCGCGGCGACCTCGTCCCCGGGCAGCTGGGACAGCACCCGGGCGGCGGTCCGGAAGGCCCGCACCCGGTAGGTGGGCGCCAGCGCCCGTTCCAGCAGGAAGGCGATCCGGTCGAGGGCCGCGACGGGGTCCATGGTCACCTCCAGCGAGCGATGCCCCCGAGCGATGCCCCTCCAGGGTTCCCCGGGCGGACCCGCCCCGCACGCCCGCCGGCCCGCGCCCGAATTGCCGAGGGGCGAGGGGCCTGGACGGCGGCACGGACGAGTCGTCGGCCCCGGTTGCGTTCTACGCTCTATTGCATGACCGAACAAGCAGTGCCCTACATCTCCCATCCGCGGGTCCTGGTGCACGGCGTGTGCGCGGGCAGGCCGGGGGAGCCGCCCTTCCGGGTGGTGGAGATCGACGGCGAGGTGGTCGGCCGGGCCAGGACCGCGACCGACGTGCTGGAGGTCGCCGCCGCCCACGGCATCACGATCCACGACCTGAACGATCCGGACTCGGTCCGCTGGGTGGGCGGCGGCCAGTACCACTGGACACCCATCTGATCCGCAGGCGGCTCAGCCGACCGTCCACTTCTGGTTGCCGCCGCCGGTGCACGTCCAGATCTGCAGCCGGGTGCCGTTGGCCGAGTTGTTCCCGGTCACGTCGAGGCACTTGTTCGCCTGCGGATTGACGATGTCGTGCGCCGCCGAGACGGCCCACTTCTGGTTGGGGCCGCCCGTGCAGTCCCACAGCTGGACGGTCGAGCCGTCCGCCGTACCGTTGCCGGTGACGTCCAGGCACTTTCCGAGCGCCCGTATCGTGCCGTCCGAGCCGACCTTCCACTGCTGGGCGCCCGTGCCGTTGCAGTCGTAGAGCTGGACCGGGGTGCCGTTGGCGGAGTCCGCGCCGGCCACGTCCACACACTTGCCCGCCAGTCCCCGGATCGGGACACCGGCCGAGCTGTCGCTCGTCGTCACCGACACCGAGTCGACGACCAACTGCTGCGGGAACTGCGTGGAGCCGTCCGGGTCGCCGGGCCAGTAGCCGCCGACCGCAAGGTTCAGGATCAGGAAGAACGGCTTGTTGAACACCCAGGTCTTCCCGCCGAGGTCGGCGGGCGTGCGCCGCTGGTAGACGTTCCCGTCCACGGACCAGGTGATCGAGTCGGGCGCCCAGTCGACGGCGAAGGTGTGGAACGCGTCCGCGAAGGCCTGCCCGTTCGGCAGGGTGTAGCCGGCGCCGATACCGCCCGAACCGGAGTAGCCCGGGCCGTGGATGGTGCCGTGCACGGTCGAGGGCTCGAAGCCGACGTTCTCCATCACGTCGATCTCTCCCGAGTCCGGCCAGTTCACCGGAGTGCCGAGCATCCAGAACGCGGGCCACATGCCCTGCCCGCGCGGGATCTTCATCCGGGCCTCGACATGGCCGTACTGCGCGTTGAACTTCCCGGCGGTGTTCATCCGCGCAGAGGTGTACTGGCAGCTGCCGTACCAGCACTGGTAGCCGGCCGGGTTCTCCTTGCGGGCCGTGATCACCAGATGACCCTGGCCGTCCAATGCCGCGTTCCTGGTCCCGGAGGTGTAGTACTGCCGCTCGTGATTGTTGACGTTGTCGCCGGTCTCCAGCGTCCACTTCGAGGAGTCGACCGCGGCGCCCGCGGGCCCGTCGAAGCCGTCGGAGAAGGTGGTCACGGCCGCGGCCGCCGGGGCCGCGGCCTGCGCCCGGGCCGGACCGACGGCGGCCGAGCCGACCAGCACGGCGGACAGAGCGGCGAACAGACATCTGCGGAGCAGGCGTGGGGAGGCCATGACTCTCCGTTCATGTGGGGGGCGAGATGACTCTTGATTTAAGGAGTGAAGTAAGAAGGCGTCAATACCTTGGTACGGACCTCTCGTCGGCGACCGCTCGGTCGACGGCCCAGTCAAGTCCCGCGTTTCGCAGGGCGGTTGGACGGTAGGGCGGCGCCCCGGCCGTGTCGGACGCCTGTCCGCCGTTTCGACTCGTGCTCCCGGGGCACCCGCTTCCGAGCCCGCGTGCCGCCGCCGATGGCAGGGCTCGCGGTGCTTGGATGCCCCAAGCGGCGCACCGGACAAAGGTGTGCAAAGCACTGCGGAACGGACCGAGGAGGAGGCGGATGACCTGGCGCGCGGCCTTCCTCGTCCTCGGTGAACTCCTCGCCTGGTGGGCCGGACTGGCCCTGCTGTGGCTGGTGTTCATCAGCTCGGTCGACACCCTGGAGCGGATCGTCGGCGCGAGCGCCGCCGCCGTGGGCGCGCTGCTGGCCCGGGCCGGACGACGGGCGGTGACCTGGCGGTGAACGGCTGGATCCTCGCCGCGACCGTCGAACTCGGCGGCGCAGGTACGGCAGTGCTGTGGGGGACGGCCACCGGCCCGCTGCCCCGCCGGGTCATGGCCCAGAACCTGGCCACCTCCGCGGTCTGCCCGGCCCTGCTGCTCCTCGCCCAGGGCTACGGCCGCCCCGCCTACGTCGACCTCGCCCTGCTGATGGCCCTGCTGGGCCCGGTCGGCACCCTCGTCTTCGCCCGTCTGCTCGCCGACGACCTGGCGGACGGGCCGCCGCGCGCCTGGGCACTGACCTGGGCCGCCGTCGGCCTGGCAACGACGGTCGTGGTGGCGGTGTGCGTGGCCACCGGCCCGAGCCGGGCGATGGTGAAACTGCTGGTGATCGGTGCCCTGCTGATCGGCGGCAACATCATCGCGTCCCGGGCCCTGGCGGGTGGCTTCCGGGCGGTGGGCGATGCCTGACGCGGCAGCGGCGCGGGGCGGGAGCGAGGTGCGGCATGACTGATGCCGTGATCGTCGTGGCCCTGCTGCTCGTGGCAGCCTCCGCCACCGCCGCCGTGGCCCAGCGCGAACCGGCCCGGCAGGCCCTGGTGCTGTCCGTGCTCGGTGTCGTCCTGGCCGTCCTGTTCACCGTGCTCCAGGCCCCGGACGTCGCCCTGTCCCAGCTCGCCGTGGGCTCCGCGCTCACCCCGCTGCTCATCATGCTGTCGGTGCGAAAGGTCAGACGGCGGGGCCGCACGAAGGACCGCGCGCGATGACCCGGCGGCTGCGGCTGTGGCTGCTCGCCGTGGGCGGCGCCGGGGTGGCCGCCCTGCTGGTCGCCGCCGGCCTCGACCTGCCCGCATTCGGCGGCCGGTGGCACCCGTACGGCGAGCGGGCCGTCCGCGCCTCCCTCGCCCGGCACACCGCCAACACGATCGCCTCCGTCAACTTCGACCAGCGCGCCTACGACACCCTCGGCGAGACGAGCATCCTGTTCGCCGCCGTCCTGGGCTGCCTGGTCCTCCTGCGCCAGGCCCAGGACGAGCACCGGGTACGGCCGCAGCCCGCCGAGGTGGCCCGGCCCGTCCGCCGCTACGCCCTGATCGTGCTGCCCGTCGCCCTCCTCACCGGCGTCTACGTCATCGCCCACGGCCAGCTCAGCCCCGGCGGCGGCTTCCAGGGCGGGGTCGTCGCCGCGACCGCCCTGCACCTGCTGTACCTCGGCGCCGACTACCGCGCCCTGGAACGCGTCCGCCCCCTCGGCGTGTTCGACGTCTGCGACGCGCTCGCCGTCTCCGCCTACGCCGTCCTCGGCCTCGCCGGCCTCCTCGCGGGCACCGCGTTCCTGGCCAACACACTGCTGCCGTACGGCACCTTCAACACCCTGTCCTCCGGCGGCACCGTCCCCCTGCTGAACGCGGCCGTCGGCATGGAGGTCACCAGCGCGGTCGTCCTCCTGCTCGCGAGTTTTCTGGACCAGGCCGTCGAGATCGAGGAGGAACACGGGAGTTGAGAACGCCGTGATGCACGTCCTTCCCTACCTGATCGCCGCCTACGTCTTCCTGACCGGCTGCTACGGCCTCGCCACCAGCCGCAACCTGATCCACACCGTGGGCTGTCTGGCCGTGTGCCAGTCGTCCACGTACGTCCTGCTGCTGGCCGTCGGCTACCGCGACGGGGCGACCGCGCCGGTCTTCTCCGACATCGAGCCGGGGTCCCGGCCCGTCGTGGACCCGGTCGTGCAGGCGCTCACCCTCACCGACATCGTCGTCGGCGCCACCGTCACCGCGCTGCTGCTCGCCCTGGTCCTGCAGGTCGCCAAGCGGCACGGCATCCTCGACCCGGACGAGCTGAGAGAGCTGCGCGGCTGATGCACCACCTGCTTCCGCTGCTCTTCGCGGTGCCACTGCTCGGGGCCGCCCTGCTGGTGGCCACGGGCCGCCGGCTGTCCAGGGTCGTGGCCGAGACCACCGGGTGCGCCGTCTCCGGCGCCACGGCCGCCCTCGCGCTCGTGCTGCTCCTCAACTCCTCTCCGCCGCTGGTGGAATGGGTCGGCGGCTGGCGACCCGTCGACGGGGAGAGCGTCGGCATCGTGCTGGTCGGGGACGGTCCGGCGCTGGGCATGGCCGCGCTCGTCGCGCTGCTCACCCTGTCGGCGCTGGTGTACTCCTGGCGCTACTTCGACGAGCCGCCGATCGGCCACGCCGGCTCGTACCCCGCGCTGATGCTGGTCTTCCAGGGAGCGATGTGCGGCTTCGCGCTCGCGGGCGACCTGTTCAACGCGTTCGTGTTCTTCGAGCTGATGAGCGTCGCCGCCTACGCGCTGACCGGCTACCGGATCGACGAGGCGAAGGCCGTGCAGGGCGCGCTGACCTTCGGGGTGGTCAACTCCCTCGGTGCGTACGCGATGCTGTCGGGCATCGGTCTGCTGTACGCCCGCACGGGTGAACTGACCATGGCGAAGATCGGACGCGGCCTGGACGGCGCGGCCGTGCAGGGCGGGCCGGACGCCCTCGTGCTCGCAGCCTTCGTGCTGGTCATGACCGGGCTGCTGGTGAAGGCGGCCGCAGTGCCGTTCCACTTCTGGCTCCCCGACGCGCACGCGGTCGCCCCCACCCCGGTGTGCATGCTGCTGTCCGGCGTCATGGTCGAACTCGGCGCCTACGGCGTCTGGCGCGTGTACGGCACCGTCTTCGCCGGGCCAGGCGGCATCCCCGCCGCCGACCTGACCCGGGCCCTGGTGACCCTGGGCACCCTCACCGCCGCGGTCGGTGCCGTCATGTGCTGGTACCAGCGGCACATCAAACGGCTGCTCGCCTACTCCACCGTCGCGCACACCGGCCTGTTCCTCGTGGGCCTCGGCCTGCTCACCCCCGAAGGGGACGACGGGGTCGCCCTGTACCTCGTCGGGCACGCCGGGGTGAAGGCCGCGCTGTTCGCCTGCGCCGGCGCCCTCCTGAACCGTTTCGGCAGCGTCGACGAGCACGCCCTGCACGGCAGGGCCCGCGGGATGCGCGCGTTCGCCGTGATGTTCGCGATCGGCGGGCTCGCCCTCGCGGGCCTTCCCCCGTTCGGGACGGCCCTCGGCAAGGCGGTCACCGAGGAGACGGCCGGCGGCCCGCTCACCATGGTGTACGTGCTCGCCTCCGCGGTGACCGCGGGCGCGGTGCTGCGGGTCACCGCCCGGGTGTTCCTCGGGCTCGGGCCGCGCCCGGAGGACGCCGCGTACGAGACCAGCGGGTCCGGGGAGCAGCCCGAGACCGGCAGGAGACTGGCCCGCATCCCGTACTCCATGACCGCGGTGCCCGCCGTGCTGCTCGCCGCGGCCTTCGCCGTCGGCGTGACCCCCGGCTTCGCGGCACTGGTGGCCCGCTCGGTCAACGAGGCCGGGTCGGGCGGTGCCCACGCCGCCGTCCACTGGACAGCGCACGGCGTCCTGCTGGGCCTGGTCTCCGCCCTGCTGGCCGTGGGTCTCGCAGCTCTCGCCGTGACCCGCCCGCGCTGGGCGGCCGCCCCGGGCCGGGCGCTGCCGTTGCGCCGCCTGCAGTCGGGCCACATCGGCGACTACGTGGCCTGGCTCCTGGTCGGCGCCACCGTGCTGGGCGCGCTGACCCTGCCCGGGGTGCTGGGTGGCTGACCGTGCGATGCCCCGCCTCCCCGGCCGCCAGTAGCATGATCGACGCAGCCCGTGCTGATCATGCGAGGAGCGGATCGTGCGAGACATCGCCGTCTTCAGTGGCAGTGCCCATCCCGAACTGGCCCAGGAGGTCTGCGCCCACCTGGGCGTGCCGCTCAGCCCGACCCGGGTCAGCCGTTTCGCCAACGACTGTCTGGAGGTGCAGCTTCAGGCCAACTGCCGGGAACGGGACGTCTTCCTGATCCAGCCGCTGGTCAGACCCGTCCAGGAGCACCTGGTGGAGCTGCTGCTGATGTGCGACGCGGCCCGGGGTGCCTCGGCCGGCCGGATCACCGTCGTCATGCCCCACTACTCCTACGCCCGCTCCGACAAGAAGGACGCGCCCCGCATCTCCCTCGGCGGACGGCTGGTCGCCGACCTGCTGGTGGCGGCGGGCGCCGGCCGGGTCCTCGCCATGACCCTGCACGCGCCGCAGGTGCACGGCTTCTTCTCGGTGCCGGTGGACCATCTGCACGCGCTGCGCGAACTGGCCGCGCACTTCAGGCGGTACGACCTCTCGCGCACCACGGTCGTCTCCCCGGACCTCGGCAACGCCAAGGAGGCCGCCGCCTTCGCCCGGCTGATCGGCGCGCAGGTGGCGGCCGGGGCCAAGCAGCGGTTCGCCGACGACCGGGTGAGCATCAGCTCCGTGATCGGGGACGTGGCCGACCGGGACGTCATCGTCCTGGACGACGAGATCGCCAAGGGCAGCACCGTCATCGAACTCCTGGAGAAGCTGCGCGAGCTGGGGCCGCGCTCGATCCGGGTGGCCTGTACGCACGGTCTGTTCGCGGCCGGTGCGCTCAAGCGGCTGAGCGAGCAGCCCGACGTGCTGGAGATCGTGTGCACCAACACCGTCCCGGTACCCCTGGACGAGCACACCGACAAGCTGCGCGTTCTGTCCATCGGTCCCGCCCTCGCCGAGGCCGTACGCCGCATCCACAACGGTGAGTCCGTGAGCGCCCTCTTCGAGGAGCCGAGAGGCGCCTAGCCGGGAAGCAGCCGTCGTCACAGCGAGCCGGACGCGGCCTCGGGCTGTTCCAGGGCCGCATCCAGTGTCGCCTGCGGCGGCAGCAGCCGGGACAGTCCGGTGACCCGGAAGACGCGCAGGATCAGCGGGTGGGTGCACACCAGGTGCAGCCGCCCGCCCCGCTCCAGCACCCGGCTTCGGGCCCGGTAGAGCAGGCGCAGCCCCGAGCAGTCGAAGAACTCCACGGACCGCAGGTCGATCACGATCCGGGCCCCGGGCCGGTCGGTGATCCGGTCCAGGGCGGGAGCGATCTCCGTCGCCGCCGCGATGTCGATCTCGCCGCGGAACTCCAGCACCGTGTGCCCGCGGTCCTCGCGTATGCGCAGATGCCGAGTGAACGGCGTGGGCCCCTCCTGCACGACGGCATCACCTCCCACGCGCGCCTGGAAACCGTCTCTCGACCGTCAAGTTACCCTCGATAGAAGGAATTTGAGCATGTTCGATTGACATATGTCTTCGAGTTTGTCGCCGCGTGTCCCTCCGTGATGTGGACGGCAGGGTTCCAGGGCGGCCGGGGCAGCGCGTGCCATGCCGTCGCCGGATGGTCCGGCAGGCTCGCCGAGCCCCGAACGTTCCGGCCCGTCCCCGCGTCGGAGAAGCGTGACGACAGTCCAGTGACAGGGGTGGGCATGCGCAGGGGACTTGTGGCCGTGGCGGTACTGACAGCCGTGACGGCGGTGGGGTGCGACGACGGCACCGGAGTGCGGGTGGTGGTCGACGGCACTCCTCCGGCGACCCCCTGCAGCGGTCCGCTCCACGTTCCCGTCAAGGCCGTGGACGACGACGGCCCCCGGTCCCTCCGGCCGGCCTCCGGAGCCGCGGGCCGGGCGCTGGAGTGCGACGGGGAGATCTTCGAGGGCGGCGGCCCCGACAGGTGGGGCATGAAGGGCCGTACCGAGGTGGCCGTAGTGGTGGCCGAGGACCAGCAGGACCGGCCCGGTCGGGGCCCGGAGACGAACGCCTCCTGCGACCCCGCCGAACTTCCCGCGGAGGTCGCGGCCGCCCAGGGCTGGGAGGTCTGGACCGGCCTGCTCGCGGCGTCGTACCGCGAGCAGGTGAGCATGCCTGCGGGCGCTCGTGACACCGGGTACCACTACCGCGACCGGAGCCTGTGGCTCACCGGCGACAAGGACACGGCCTACGTCCGTACCTCCGGCGGAGTGGAGGCCCGGCCGCGGACGAGGAACGGTCCCGCCTGCAAGTGACCCGTCACCGGCTCCGGTGCAGCGCGACCAGCAACTGCCAGACCTGGTCCGCGACTTCCTCCGGGCCGGCCGTCAACAGTCCGTGCAGCCAGTCCGCGAGGACCCCCGCGAAGGTCGCCGCGACCGCGGAGGCGACCAGTGGGGCGTCCGCCGCGCCGGCCAGCTCGCGCTCGGCGAGGCTGCGGGCCCGCAGATCCCGGTTCAGCACCCGGCCGAGCGGCCCGCCGCCGCCCGGCGTGAGCAACGACCGGTACAGGGCGGCGTGCGGGGCGAGGCCCGCGAAGAACTCCCGCAGCGCGGGCGGTGAGTGGACCGGGTCGGGCCGCCCCCGCCAGGCGTGCAGCGCGTCCACCGCCTGCCGTACGACGTCCGCGCACGTGTCGACCGCCAGCGCCTCCAGCCCGTCGTAGTGGACGTAGAACGTGGCCCGGCCCACCCCGGCCCGGCGCACCAGCGCGGCCACCCCGACCTCCTCCAGCGGGCGTTCGGCGCACTCCGCGAGCAGGGCCGCGCGCAGCCGGGCGCGGGTGCGCGCGGCCCGCGGGTCCTCCTGGGGCGCCGGGGTCATCGCGCGACGAGCACGGCAGCCAGGGCCAGCGCGCCGGGCAGCGCCTGGGCGAACAGGATGCGGCGGTTGGCCGTGACGGCGCCGAACACGCCCGCCACCACGACACACGACAGGAAGAAGACCTGCACCCGGAACCCGGTCGGATCGCCGGCGAGCAGCCCCCACACCAGGCCCGCGGCCAGAAAGCCGTTGTAGAGGCCCTGGTTGGCGGCCAGCGGCGCGGTCGCCCGGGCCATGTCCGGATCGAACCCGTGCAGCCCACGCCCCGGCTTCTTCTGCCACAGGAACATCTCGAGCACCAGGATGTACGCGTGCAGCGCGGCCACCAGGCCGACCAGCACGTTCGCCACGATCTCCATGACCGGCGGCCCCCTCATCTACTTGGACAGGTGTCCAGGATAGCTGGACACCTGTCCAGGAAGTCACTCGGGGGTCCACACCCCGGCCGCGGCACCCCTGCGCAGCTCCCGGGCCCGTAACGCCAGCTGGATCTCGAAGCGGGCGGCCGGGTCGTGCAGCAGCTCACCGAACAACTCGTCCAGCTGCCGCATCCGGTAGCGGACCGTCTGCGGGTGCACCGCCAGACGTACGGCCACCTCCGCGACCCCGCGGCCGGACTGCAGCCAGCCCAGCAGGGTCTCCTCGAGCCGCTCCCGCTGCGGTGGCCGCACCTGCTCCAGCGGGCGCAGCCACCGCTCGGCCATCGCGTCCAGCAGCGCGTCGTCGCGCAGGAGCAGCAGCGTGGACAGGTGGTCCTGGCAGCGCACCACCCCGCCGGCCGGATCCGTGCCGGACAGCACACCGCGCCGCACGAGGTCCAGCGCCTCGGTGGCCCAGCGCAGCGAGCGCGCACCCTCGTGCAGCGCCACCGTGGGCCCCATCGCCGCGCGCAGCCCCTGCAGCGCCCCGGCCACCGCCCGCGCCCGGCCCGGCCCCTCCGGGTCGGGCACCACCAGCAGCGCGGGCTGGACGTCGAACCGGGTGAGGAACTCCGGCGGCACGATCGGCCCCGCTCCGGGGCCGGGGTCCACGGCCACCACCGCCACCGCCCGCGGCATCGTCCAGCGCGCGGCGTGCGCGAGATCGGTGATCGCCCCGGCCGAGGCAGGGGGATCGGCGGTCAGCAGATCGGCCAACCGGGCCCGCCGCTGGTGGAGTTCACCGGCCGCGTGCAGCCGGGCCTCGGTGTAGGCCGCGGTCGCCGCGGCCGCCATCTCGTCCAGGTGCAGGAACAGCGCCTCGCCGAAGGCGCCCAGCACATTGCGGGGCAGCAGCCCGCCGTCCACCAGGGCGTTGACCCGGCGCCAGGTCACCCGGGCGCCGAGCCGCAGCGCCGACTGGAACGAGTCGAGGCTGCGGCCCTCCTCGGCCTCCCCACGGCCGATGCGCTCGTACGTCTCCCGCACCGGCTCCCAATCGGTGTCCGGCTGGGCCATCCGCTCCAGCAGCCCGCGCAGCGCGTGGTCCACGCCCCGGTTCACGGCCTGCATGTACGTGTCGTCCATGGGGCGCGCGTACTCGGGGATCCCGGTCCCGATCGCGCGGACCACCTCCTCGGTGATCTCGGGGACATACGGTCTGAGGCGGTCCGGCAGACCCGGGGGCAACGCCTTGAAGGGGCCGCCCGTGTCCATGCCCGCCGCCGCGGCTCTCTTCGGCACTCTGGTGACGATACCCGCGGGTAACACCCGCGGGCTCATCACTCAGGGACAGTTGTCCGTGCGGTACTTGAGCGCCGGTGACAAACGGAGCACCTCACGCCCCGGACGTGTACACCCGTTCGCCTTCCACGTAGGTGAGCGCCACGCTCGTCTCCGCGATCGCCTCCGGCGGCCCGGCGAGCGGATCCCGGTCCAGCACCACCAGGTCGGCGAGCGCCCCGACGGCCACCCGGCCGGTGTCGTCCAGGTGGTTCACGTACGCCGACCCGGCCGTGTAGGCCGTGAGGGCGTCCGCAAGGCTGAGCCGCTCGTCCGGCAGGAACACCGGCCCGGTGCCGTCCGGTTCCACGCGGTTGACCGCGACATGGATGCCCTGGAGCGGATCGGGACTGCTCACCGGCCAGTCGCTGCCCGCCGCCAGCCGCGCCCCGGAGCGCAGCAGGGCCCCGAACGGGTACTGCCACGCGGCCCGTTCGGGCCCGAGGAACGGGATGGTCAGCTCGTCCATCTGCGGTTCGTGCGCGGCCCACAGCGGCTGGATGTTGGCGGTGGCGCCGAGCCGGGCGAAGCGCGGCACGTCGTCCGGGTGCACCACCTGCAAGTGCGCCAGGTGCGGCCGGGTGTCGCTCGGCCCGTTGGCGGCGCGCGCCGCCTCGACGGCGTCCAGCGCGTCCCGTACGGCCCGGTCGCCCAGGGCGTGGAAGTGGCACTGGAAGCCGAGCGCGTCCAGCTCGGTCACGTACTCCGGCAGCCGGGCCGGATCGATGAAGCTCTTGCCGCGGTTGGCGGTCGCGCAGCCGCACCGGTCCAGGTAGGGGTCGAGCAGCGCGGCCGTGTGGTTCTCGGCGACCCCGTCCAGCATCAGCTTCACGGTGCCCGCGCGGAACCGGCCGTGGCTCGACGCGGCCCGCTTCTCGACGAGTTCGGGGATCTGCTCGGCCCCGCGTTCCCGGTCCCACCACAGGGCGCCGGTCACCCGGGCCGTCAGCGAGCCGTCCCGGGCCGCCGTCAGATAGGCCCCGGCCGGGTCGTCCATGCCGAGGAAGTCCCCGACCAGCGCGTCCTGCCAGGCGGTGATGCCGAGCGCGTGCAGATGCCGCTGGGCGTGCAGCAGCGCGGCCAGCCGGTCCGCCGCGGTGGCGGGCGGGGTCAGCCGGCCGACCAGCTGCATCGCACCCTCCTGCAGCGTGCCGCTCGGCTCGCCCGAGGCGTCCCGCTCGATCCGTCCGTCGGCCGGGTCGGGCGTGTGCCTGTCGATGCCGGCCAGCTCCAGCGCGCGGCTGTTCACCCAGGCGCCGTGGTGGTCCCGGTTGGGCAGGTAGACCGGCCGGTCCGGGACGGCGGCGTCCAGCAGCTCCTTCGTCGGCGTACCGCCCTCGAACGCCTCCATCGACCAGCCGCCGCCGAGGATCCACTCCCGCTCGGGGTGGGCCTCGGCGTACGCGCGCACGGCGGCCACGGTGTCCTCGGCGGTCGTCCTGCCGCTCAGGTCGCACTGGGACAGTTCGAGGCCGGCCGGCACGGGGTGGACGTGCGCGTCCTGGAAGCCCGGCAGCAGCAGCCGCCCGGCCAGGTCGACCACCTCCGTGCGCGGCCCGGCCAGCTCGCGCACCTCGTCGTGCCCGACGGCGGTGATGCGGCCCCCGGTGACCGCCACGGCGGTCGCGGTGCGGCCGTCCGGAGTGAGGACGAGGCCGCCGGTGAAGAGCAGATCAGCGTGCATGATGCCTTTCCTGGTAGGTCAGTTGACGGTGGTCAGAAGCTGCTGGGAGTCTGCGTCGGTACCGACGCCGGTGCGGAAGTACGGTGATCGGCGCACCCACTTCGCCCACGCGGCGACGACGAACCCGGACGCGATCATCAGCAGCGGCATGAGCAGCAGGAACCAGCCGTTGTCCGCACTGACCTCGAAGTGGTCGGCGGAGCTGTAGAAGGACCAGCCGAGGTAGCCGCCGAGACCCAGCAGGGCGACGGCGCTCAGCGTGGGCAGCACCACCGCCCGTACCCCCTGGCGCCAGTCCTCGCGCAGCAGGGACCGGAAGCGCGCGGCGGCGGCGAGCGCGGTGAGCGCGTAGGACAGGGCGACGACGATCCCGACGGCGTTCACCGTCGCGTTGATCATGTCGGACAGGCGCGGGATCACCAGCGCGAGCACCGCGACCGCCGTGGCCAGGGCCCCGATCAGCAGGGTGCCGACCGCCGGCGTCCCGTACCGGGGGCTGACCTTGGACCACACCGGTCCGAGGGTACGGTCCCGGCTCATCGCGAACATGCCGCGGGCCGTCGGGATGACACCGGCCTGCAGCGAGGCCACCGCCGAGAACATGAGCGCCACCAGGGGCAGAGCGGCCAGCGGCTGAGCGGCCAGCCGGTCACCGAAGTACGCCAGGCCCTGTGCCCCGTGTCCGGCCAGCTCGCCTTCGGACAACACCCGTTGGAAGGCGATCGAGCCGAGCAGGAAGAGCCCGAGCATGGTCACCAGGGTGATCGTGCCGGCCCTGGAGGCGTCCCGGGGGTCGCGTACCTCCTCGTTGACGGTGAACGCGGCGTCGAAGCCCCAGTAGCAGAACACCGACAGCAGCATTCCCTGCGCGAGCCCGGTCGCCGAGGGGATCTCGAACGGGTTGAACCAGGACAGCCGGAAGGGGTGCGGGCCGGCCACGATGCCGTATCCGCAGAAGCCCAGCAGCACGGTGTACTCGAAGACCAGCAGCCAGGTCTGCAGCCGGGCCGCGGTGCGGACGCCGGTCACGGCGGTGAGGGTCACCACGACGAGGACCAGGATGCCCACCGCCGTGGTCTGCGCGGTCGAGTCCGGGTCCAGGGCGAGCGAGCCGATCCGGTGCAGGCCCGCGTCCCCGGCCAGCTGCAGCATCGCGGAACCGGTGACCGCCGTGGTGTACGCGAGGAACGCCACGCTCGCCACGAAGTTCACCCAGCCCACCATGAAGCCGAGCCAGGGGCTGAGACTACGACCCACCCACACGTAGCCGTTGCCCGCGTTGGGCTCCACCCGGTTCAACCGGGAGTAGGCACCGGCGATGCCGAGGATCGGCACGAAGGCCAGCAGCATGATGGCCGGCAGATGCAGGCCGACCACACCGGCCGTCACGCCGAGGCCGATGCCGATGCTGGTGGTCGCGGCCGTACTGGAGGCGGCGACGGCGACGCCGTCCAGCACGCTCAGGGACTTGCGCAGCTCGGGCTGCGCGGGTGGATCCACACCGAAGGGGGTCTCGCTCATCGCCGGTTCTCCGCTCGCACCGGGGGGCCTGGTCGGCCCCGGTGACCGCAGATGAAACCGCCCGTGGACTTCACAGGTCAACGGTGTTGTCGTAAGGTGCCGGGCACACACCAGGGAGGGCTCTCATGACCGACCGTGTCGTCCCGGCCGCCGACCGCCGGCGCAGGCGCCCCACCAAACAGGGCGTCGTGCTCTCCGCGGATCTGATCGTCGAGACCGCGCTCCGGCTGATCGAGGAGCACGGCGCCGACGCCCTCTCCGTCCGGCGCCTCGGGCGTGCCCTGGGCGCCGACCCCAGCTCCCTGTACCGGTACTTCCGGCACACCGACGATCTGATGCTCGCCATCGCCGACGAGCTGATCGGCCGTACCCTGCGGGTCTGGCGGCCGACCGGCGACTGGCGCGCCGACCTGCGCGACCTCGGACTGCGCATGCACGCGGGCGCCCTCGCCCACCCCCGGGCGGCGATGCTCAGCGCCCACCGGGTCACCGGCCGGGTGCACGAGATCCAGGCGGTCGAGAGCATGATCGGCGTGCTGCGCGTGGCCGGCTTCCCGGATCCGGAGGCGGTACGGATCTACCATGCCTTCGTCGACCAGGCCCTCGCCTTCGGCGCCCTCGACTCCGCCGTCACCGCCCTGCCCCGGGCCGCCCAGCAGGCCGAGGCCGAGGTGTGGCGGGACACCTACGCCCGGCTGCCGGCCGACACCCACCCGAACATCGCGGCCACCGCCCGCCATCTCGTCGCCTCCATGCGGACCAGTTCCTACCCGGCCGCACTGGAGCTGCTGCTGACGGCGGCTCAGACACGCCTTGATCAGTTCCGTGCGCAGACGGAAGGCTGACGGTCACACTGGACGCCGTTCACACGTCATACGAGTACAAGCCCGTCCCGAGGAGGCCGTACGACATGACCCCGCCGCCCGCCCGCACCGCGGAACAGCGCAAGAAGGACACTCTCCACCGGCTGGAGCACGACGAGGACGCCTGGGTCGCCACGGCGGGCGAGGACGGTGGCGCGCCCTATCTGGTCCCGCTGTCGTTCGTCTGGGACGGCGCCACGCTGCTGATCGCCACCCCGGCCGCGAGCCCCACCGGCCGAAACCTCGTGGCCACCGGCAGGGCCCGGATCGGCATCGGACCGACCCGGGACGTCGTCATCATCGAGGGCGTCGTCCGGGCCGTGACCCCCGAGGACCTGCCCGAGGAGGACGCCGAGATCTTCGCCGGCAAGACCGGCTTCGACCCGCGCCGACTCACCACCCGCTACCTGTACTTCAACGTCCTTCCGCAGCGTGTCCAGGCCTGGCGCGAGGAGAACGAGCTGCAGGGGCGGGAGCTGATGCGCGACGGGGTGTGGCTGGTCGCCGACTGACTCCCGTGACCGGCCCGCGGGCAGGGCCGGCGGGTCAGCCGTGATCCCGGCCGGCTTTGTCGGCGACCGGCCACGCACCCGTCGACCGGGCGATGGCCTTGGCGCCGGTACGGTCGACGGCGCTGCGCACCACCGCGAAGACGGCACCCTGGACCGCCGCGGCGAGCAGGACCTCGCCCCAGCCGCGGTCCGGGTCCAGCGCGTCGGGCGGGACCTCCTCGTGCCGGAGCGCCAGCCAGGCCCTGCGGAAGGCCAGCCCCGCGAGCGCCCCGCCCGCCCAGCTGAGCGCGAAGCCGAGCGGTGCGTAGACGAGAGGGAGTTTCTTCTTCTTGTACTTCGCCATGGGTCACTCCTTCCTCGCCCCGCGCCCCGCGCCCCGCGAGCGGGAGGCCCGCGCGGCGCCACCCGTTCGCCCGGGTACCTAGGACGGGCCGCCGGGCAGGGCACAGAAGGGCCCCGCCGCGACGGGGGAACGCGGCGGGGCCCTGACGCACGACTGCCCGGCCGGAAGCCGGTTCATGCCTCCCGGACACAGATTTTTCTAGAACGGGCCGTTTCCCGGCCTGAATCAGCTCACGCCGAACCGCTCCAGGACGAACACGGGGATCTCTCGCGAGGTCTTCTTCTGGTAGTCGGCGTACGGCGGGTACGCGGCCACGGCCCGCTCCCACCACTCGGCCTTCTCCGCACCGGTGACCTCACGGGCCCTCATGTCCTGCCTGGCCGCACCGTCCTGCAGTTCCACATGGGGGTCGGCCTTCACGTTGAAGTACCAGACCGGGTGCTTGGGAGCGCCGCCGAGGGAGGCGACCGCGGCGTACCGTCCCTCGTGCTCCACCCGCATCAGCGGCGTCTTGCGGACCTTTCCGCTCCTGCCGCCCCGGGTGGTCAGGATGATCACCGGCATCCCGGTGTCCATCAGCGTCGTGCCCTTCGTCCCGCCCGAACTCTCGTAGAGCTCGACCTGCTCGCGCACCCACTGCGTCGGGCTGGGTTCGTACTCGCCCTCAAGCGGCATGGCAACCGTCTCCTCGGTCGGTCCAACGACTCACGTGCGACCGGCTACAACACCCGCGGCCGCCCGAATCATCCGTACCGCCGGCCGATTCGCCCAGGCGGGTGATTACCCCGCGGGTCATCGCGCCGCCCCGGACGCCTCGGGCACAGTGATCCCGGGTGATCACCACACCCCCGCCGCGGCCGGCCCGGAGAAGAGAAGACGAGAAGACGAGAAAGGGGCTCGGCGCTCATGCTTCCCACCTGCACCACCCCGACCCGCTCCGTCGTGGAGGAACTGCTCCGCCGGATCGGCCGGGGCGACCCCGAGCGGATCGGCGAGCTGTACGCGGAGCACGGTGACTGGAAGCTGAGCTGGCCGGAGGAGGAGCACGGCCGCGCCGACACCCCGTGGATCCGGCACCGCTCCACCCGTGCCGACGCCGTCGCCCACTACCGCGAACTGGCCGCCCACCACATCCCGGAGAAGGCGGACACCCGGATCGAACACATCCTGGTCGACGGCGACGACGCGGTCGTCCTCGGCGCCATCCGGCAGACGGCCGAACCGACCGGCCGCTCCTACACCGCCCGGTTCGCCCTGCACCTCACCGTCCGGGACGGCCTGGTCGTGCGCCACCACGTCTACGAGGACAGCCTCGCCGTCGCCCGCGCCTTCGCACCCGGCCCCTAGACCCTGTCGTCAAGACCTGGCGCACCCGCGTGCCCTGACCGACGGCGGTCACCCGGGTGTCACCGTCATCCGCACCGCCAGCACCAGGATCACCCCGCTGGAGGCCAGCGCCGTCAGCAACCGTCCCCGGCGGCCGGTGAGGAGGCGGCCGAGCAGGGCGCCGCCCCCTGCCAGCAGCAGCTGCCAGCTCGCGGAGGCGGCGAAGGCCGCCACGACGAACACGGCCCGCTCCAGTGGCCGTACGGCGTCCGCGGTACTGGTGCCGAGCACCAGAGCCACGAAGTAGATCACCGTGACGGGGTTGAGGAGCGTGATCCCGAGAAGGCCGAGATACGCGCGTCCGGCGCCGGGAACCGGCCGCTCGGGTCGGGTGGCCCGGCGATGGGCGCGGTACTGGCGCAGAGCCAGGGCCGCGCCCCAGGCCGCGAGGGCGACGAGGACCAGGGCCGAGGCCCAGCGCAACGGGGTCAGCACCGGCCGCAGCGATGCCGCCAGGGCCGATCCGCCCGCCGCGGCCACCAGTGCGTACAGGCCGTCGGCCGTGGCGACGCCGAGGGCGGCACAGGCGCCGGTGCGCAGCGAGGTGCGGGCGGTGAGGGAGACCAGGTAGGTCCCGACCGCGCCGACGGGAATCGCGATGCCGTAGCCGGCCAGCAGACCGGCGAGGAGCGCGGCGGTCACGGGCGTGCGGGCTCGGGCCTCCGACGACGGCCGGGCTGCTGCTGGCCCCGCACCGGAAGGACGGTGGCGGCGGTCGGCGGCAGAATGGTGTCCATAAGCAACATGGGCAGATCCTCGGGCCGCCGGCTCCCCGGCGGCAAGCGAATTTCGGCGCGTTCCCGACCCCGGTGACCACACTCTTCGGCCAGATCGCACCGATCACCGATCTGGCCGAACTTGTCGTCGTCCCATAGGTGCCTGGGGCATCTAATGAAGATCGGCACGACGCACTTCTTTCGTCTGCGAGGTCTTTCCATGACGGAACTGACGGACATCACCGGCCCGGCGACCCCGGCCGAACCCGTCGCCTTCCCCCAGGACCGCACCTGCCCCTACCACCCGCCCACCGGATACCAGCCGCTGCGCGACGGGCGAGACCTGTCCCGCGCCACCCTCTTCGACGGCCGCGAGGTCTGGCTGGTCACCGGCCATGCCACCGCCCGCGCGCTGCTCGCCGACGGCCGCCTGTCCACCGACCGCAGCCGCCCCGACTTCCCGATCCCCACGGCCCGCTTCGCGGCCGTCCGCGACCGCCGGGTCGCGCTGCTCGGCGTCGACGACCCCGTGCACCAGCGGCAGCGGCGGATGATGATCCCGTCGTTCACCCTCAAACGCGCGACCGGGCTGCGGCCCGCCATCCAGCGGATCGTCGACGGGCTCCTGGACGAGATGGTCGAGAAGGGCCCGCCGGCCGAACTGGTCTCCGCCTTCGCCCTGCCCGTGCCGTCCATGGTGATCTGCGGTCTGCTCGGGGTGCCGTACGCCGACCACGAGTTCTTCGAGGAGCAGTCCCGCCGGCTGCTGCGCGGCCCGACTGCCGCCGACACCCAGGCGGCGCGCGAGCGGCTGGACGCGTATCTCGGCGACCTGATCGACCGCAAGGCACAGCAGTCCGAACCCGGTGACGGCGTCCTGGACGACCTCGTCCACCAGCAGCTGAGCGAGGGCACGCTGGACCGGACCGAACTGCTCTCGCTGGCCGTCATCCTGCTGGTCGCCGGCCACGAGACGACCGCCAACATGATCTCCCTCGGCACCTACACGCTGCTCCAGCACCCCGACCGGCTGGCCGAGCTGCGTGCCGACCCGGCGCTGCTGCCCGCCGCCGTCGAGGAGCTGATGCGGATGCTGTCCATCGCGGAGGGCATGCTGCGGGTGGCCCTGGAGGACATCGAGGTCGCCGGCACCACGATCCGGGCCGGCGAGGGCGTGCTCTTCGCGACCTCGATCATCAACCGCGACGCGTCCCTGTACGACGACCCCGACGCCCTGGACTTCCACCGCCCCGCCCGCCACCACGTGGCCTTCGGGTTCGGCATCCACCAGTGTCTGGGCCAGAACCTGGCCCGTGCGGAGCTGGAGATCGCCCTCGGTGCCCTGCTCCGGCGGCTGCCCGGCCTGCGGCTGGCCGCGCCCGCCGAGGAAATCCCCTTCAAACCCGGCGACACGATCCAGGGGATGCTGGAACTCCCCGTGACCTGGTAAGAGGCTCAGTCCATGCACATCGAGATCGACAAGGACGTCTGTATCGGCGCGGGCCAGTGCGCGCTGACCGCGCCGCGCGTGTTCACCCAGGACGACGACGGCTACAGCATGCTGATCCCCGACCACGAGGACGGCGCGGGCGACCCGATGGTCCGCGAGGCGGCCCGCGCCTGCCCGGTGGGAGCGATCAAGGTGACGGAGCCGGCCGGCTGAGCCTGCACCGGCCTGTCCACCGGATCGTGCCGGAATCACGGGGCCCGCCACACCCTCCCGACCCTCCCGCATCGCCTGAAGGGCGCGGGGGTTCTGCAGCCGCGTTGCCGCCGGCTGCAGATTCCCGACGCTCGCCCGCATTGCGTCAGGGGCGTGGCGAGCCCGTGGCCGCGTTGCCGCCGTCTGCCGGCTCCCCGCGCTCGGCTGCACTCGGCTGCGTTCGTGCGGACCCCTGTCCACCTCTGCCCGCCTCTGCCTGTGCCGGTGAGGTGCCGTCGCCCGGGGCCGGCCTGATCCGCCCGGACAGGCCCGGCCCCAGGGCCTGTCCGACAACTCCCGCCTGCCCCGCGGCGTCCGGCCCGAAGCCGGACAAGCCCTGACCGGCGGCAGCCACCAGCACCCGGGCCGCCTCGCGGGCCTCGGCCGCCGGCCGGGTGCTGCCGGTGACGCCCGCCGTGACCATGGCGCCCTCGGCCAGCAGGAACAGCGGGGCGGTCAGTGCGGGGGGCAAGTCCGCCCCGGTCACGAGCGAGGCGAGGTAGTCCCGGAACGCCTCCTTGTGTGCGCGCACCTGCTCCGCCACACGGGCCGACGTGGCGCCCAGTTCGCCGTACGCGTTGATCCAGGCACAGCCGCGGAAGCCGTCCTCGCCGAACCACCCTTCCAGCCAGTCGAAGACGGCCGGGATCCGCTCCCGCGGGTCCGGCTGCCGTGCCACGTGTTCGGCGAGCCGTCCGCGCCAGCGCTCGTCCCGCCGGGCCAGATAAGCCTCGACGAGCTGCTCCTTGGTGGGGAACAGCTGGTAGAGGCGCTTGAGCGACACGCCCGACGCGCCACGCAGCTCGTCCATGCCCACGGACTGGATGCCCCGGGCGTAGAACAGGGCTTCCGCGGCGTCGAGCGCCTGGTCCCGGGCGACCGCGCTGTCCATCTGCGACCCCACTCCTTGACGAGAGAACGAACGTTCTCCTACGGTAGCAGCACATACGGAGAACGCTCGTTCTCCGCTGTCGTGCAAGCCGTGCGACCCGTACAGGCCGAGGAGCCGCCATGACCGACCGACCGCCCTTGCCCCCCTTCACCCACGAGACCGCCGCGCAGAAGGTCCAGGCCGCCGAGGACGCCTGGAACACCCGCGACCCGCACAAGGTGGCGCTCGCCTACTCGGAGGACTCCGTCTGGCGCAACCGCGACACCTTCGTCACCGGCCGCGCCGAGATCGTCGAGTTCCTCACGGCCAAGTGGCACCGCGAGCGTGACTACGCGCTGCGCAAGGACCTGTGGTCCTTCGAGGGCAACCGCATCGCCGTCCGCTTCCAGTACGAGTGCCGGGACGCCGACGGGCAGTGGTGGCGCTCCTACGGCAACGAACTCTGGGAGTTCGACGAGCACGGTCTGATGACCCGGCGGGAGGCGAGCATCAACGACCTCCGCATCGAGGAGGACCAGCGGCGCATCCGCGAGCCGCGGCCCGAGGCCGAGCGGGGGCAGACCTTCCCGCTTCAGTAGGGTGCCCGGATGACCGCACAGGACCGGAAGCCCTTCCTCTACGTCGTCGTCTGCGCGGCCGGGATCGCCGCCGGCGTCAGCAAGCTGATCACCGCCGCCCAGGAGCGGGGCTGGGAGGTCGGGGTCATCGCCACACCGGTCGCCATGGGCGGCTTCTTCGACACCGCCGCCGTCGAGGCGCAGACGGGCCGGCCGATACGGTCCGCCTGGCGGTCCCCGGCCGACCCGCGCCCGTTCCCGCCGCCGGACGCCGTGGTGGCGGCCCCCGCCACCTTCAACACCGTCAACAAGTGGGCGGCCGGGCTGGCCGACACCCTCGCCGTGGGCACCCTGTGCGAGGCCGCCGGGCTGGGTGTGCCGATCACCGTCCTGCCCTGTGTGGCGGATGCGTTGGCCGCCCACCCGGCCTACCAGGACAGCCTGATCCGGCTGCGTGGGATGGGCGTCCGCTTCGGTGAGCCGTACTCCGGCATGCCCGAGGAAGGCGGCGGGCGGCCCGAGTTCCCCTGGGAGAGCGCGCTGGACCTGCTGGAGCGGCCCTGAGGGGCGGCGGGCCGCTCCGGCGAGTCACCGCACCTTTCGGACGTATTCCGGCTTGCCCGGTGTGGAGACGTCCACGTCCCGGCGGACGATGCTCAGCCGCTCGCCCCAGCGGGCGAGGGCCTGGCGCAGGCCGCTGTCGGTGTACTCGATGTCCACCACGCGGTCGTCGAACGCCTTGGCGTACACCTCGCACTCGTCGTACTGCCCGCACTCCTCCGCGACCGCGAAGTCCAGCCCGGCCTGCCGTCGCCGCCCGGCCAGTTCGGCGGTGTTCTTCTGCCCGACGGCCAGGTTCAGGCCGTGTGCGTGCCGGGAGATCAGGCGCATGAACGCGGTCGCGTCGGCGGCCGTGAGCAGGTGGTGGGACCGGGTGTAGCTGTCGTAGTTGTCGGGCTCGACGGCGTCGTAGCCCTTCTTCGCGCAGCCGTCGATCCACTGGTTGACCCGGTCCGCCACACGCTTGCGCCTGGCCGGGGTGCGCAGGTCGAGCAGCGGCTCGTTCCAGTCCTCGTCGATGACGACCTTGCCGCGGCCGTCCCGCAGCAGCAGGTCGGCGGGCCAGGAGGAGCGCTCCTCCGGCTGGGCCTGGAAGGCGTTGACGTAGCAGATGTTGTACAGGCCCGGCGCCGGGGAGTCGGACCGGTCGCGGCTGACGATCCGGACGCCGGCGGGCGGGGGATAGCCGCCGCCGATCTGGTAGTCGAAGCCGGCGTGGCGCGGCGGCAGGCGTACGGCGGCAGGCTTCTGGGACCGCTCGTCGGGCGTGCTGCCCGAGTCACAACCCGTCAGGGCCGACATCGCGACGGCGACGGCGAGCAGTACGGTGCCGACGGTCCTCCCGGGACCTGGGACACCGGAGACGCCTCTGGTGGGCACGTCCGCTCGATCGATCACGTGTCAGGATCCAATCGTCCGCCCGACGTCGCAGTCAAGTCGGCGCCGGAGCACGCCGTACGCTCCTGAGTGACCATCGCCCCGGAAGGCAGGAGCAGTGACGATGCAGTACGTGAAGCTCGGTTCGACGGGCCTGGACGTCTCGCGGATCTGTCTGGGCTGCATGACCTACGGGCTGCCCGACCGCGGTGTCCACGAGTGGACCCTCGACGAGGAGGCGTCCCGGCCGCTGATCCGGCAGGCGCTGGAGGCGGGCGTCAACTTCTTCGACACCGCCAACGTCTACTCCGACGGCACCAGCGAGGAGATCGTCGGCAAGGTCCTGCGTGAGTTCGCCGACCGCGACGAGATCGTGCTGGCCACCAAGGTGCACGGCCGGATGCGGCCGGGCCCCAACGGGGGCGGGCTGTCCCGCAAGGCCGTCATGTCCGAGCTCGACCACAGCCTGCGCCGCCTCGGCACCGACTACGTCGACCTCTACCAGATCCACCGCTATGACCACGCCACGCCCGTCGAGGAGACGATGGAGGCGCTGCACGACGTGGTCAAGGCGGGCAAGGTGCGCTACATCGGGGCGAGTTCGATGTACGCCTGGGAGTTCTCCAAGGCCCAGTACACGGCCGAGCGGCACGGCTGGACCAAGTTCGTGTCCATGCAGAACCACTACAACCTGCTCTACCGCGAGGAGGAGCGGGAGATGCTGCCGCTCTGTGCGGACCAGGGTGTGGGGGTGCTGCCCTGGAGCCCGCTCGCCCGCGGCCGGCTCACCCGCGACTGGGGCACCGTCACCGAGCGCAGCGCCCAGGACAACTTCGGCAGCCGGCTCTACCTGGAGAGCGACCGCTCGATCGTCGAGGCCGTCACCCGTATCGCCGCCGACCGCGGTGTCCCGCGCGCGCAGGTCGCCCTCGCCTGGCTGCTGCACCAGGACGCGGTGGCCGCACCGATCGTCGGCGCGGCCAGGCCGCAGCACATCGAGGACGCGGTGGCCGCCGTCGAACTGGAGCTGAGCGACAAGGAGATCGAGGAACTGGAGGAGGCCTACACCCCGCGCGCGATCAGCGGCCACTGATCCCCGACGGGTCCGTTGCTCCTCAATGCGGTCCGTGCGGTGCGAACTCCGTGCCGCACGGACCTCCACCCTCGCTGCTCGGAAGCGGGACCCGCGCACCGGACATGGCCAGCGTCCGGTAGTAGCCCCCGATGCGCTCGGCCGAACGGCCCACGTAGTGCCCGATGAAGGAGCGCCGGAAGCGGTCGGCGCTGCGGTTGGGCCCCGAACCGTGCACCAGGCTGCCGTTGAAGAACAGTACGTCGCCCGGTGCCATGTCCACGGGCACCGGAGCCAGACCGGGCGGCGGCGGGACGTACTCGCGGGCGAACGACAGCTTCTCGTCGGCCGCTTCGGGGCAGAACAGATCCATCCGGTGCGTGCCCGGCACGACTTCGAGGCCGCCGTTGTCCCGGTCGATGACGTCACAGGCCACCCACGCGGCCACACAGGTGCCCGGCTCGACCCGCAGATAGAAGTTGTCCTGGTGCAGCGCCTGGCCCCGGGCGCCCGGGGGCTTGAAGTAGAACATGCTCTGCGCGGCCAGCACCTCCTCACCGAACAGCACCTCCAGCACCGCCCGCAGCCGGGCGTCCAGCAGGAACTCCCGTGCCGGCGCGCTGAACTCGTGCGGCTGCATCACCCGGGGATGCCTGCGCAGCGGGTCGGGGTCCGCGGGCCGCGGCTCGAAGTGCCCGGGGACCGGTCCGGCCGCCTGCAGCGCCGCGAAGCCGTCGCGCAGCCGCTCGATCTCGTCGTGTCCGAACAGCCCGCGCACGACGGTGAATCCCGCCTCCTCGAACTGCCGGCGCAGTGCGTCGGGCAGGATGCCGCCGTTGCCCGTGGCTGTCATGTGTCCGCTCCTCGTCCGCTGGTCACCTGCCTGCCACGCTAGGGCGACGCGCCTTCGCGGAGGATGCCCATGCATGCTGACGGACTGCCCGGGACTGCTGCCGGCGTCCCGTCGCCGCACCCGGGCCTGGTGGTGACCGGGCGCTACGACCAGGGACCGGGGTACGGCGTGGACCGGCCGCGGGGGTCGGACAGCTGGCTGTTCACCTTCACCACGGGCGGGCGCGGCACGATCAGGCAGGGCGGCGCGCGTGCCGAGGCGGCCGCCGGGCATCTGGTGGTGCTCGCCCCGGGGGTGGCCCACCGCTACGCCGTGGCGTCCGGTGCTCCGCACTGGCGGTTCTGGTGGGTGCACTGCCAGGCCCGCCCGTACTGGGCGCCCTGGCTCGGCCCGTACGCCCTCGCCGACGGTCTGTACGTCGTCGCCCCCGTCTCCGCGGGCCTGCACGGGCGTATCGAGGCCGCGTTCGGCCGGATGCTCGCCGACGCCCGCCGGCCCGCACCGGGCACGCCGCCCGAGGTGGCGGACCCGGTGGCCGTGGCCCACGACAGCCTGGCGCGGGAGCTGGCCCTGTGCGCGCTGGAGGAGGTCGTACTGCTCGCCGCCTCGCGCGCCCACGAGCCGGCACCCGAGCCGGGCGACGACACCCGTGTGCGACACGCCGAGGAGCTGATCGCCGCCGACCCGGGCGCGCCGCACACCGTCGCCTCGCTCGCCGCGAGCGTGTCGCTCTCCCCGTCCCGGTTCGCCCACCTGTTCACCCTGCGGACCGGCAGACCGCCCATGCGCGCCCTGCGTGAGGCCCGGCTGCGGCACGCGGCACGGCTGCTGGAGGCCACCGACCTGACGGTGGAGCGGGTGGCGGCGGCGTCCGGGTTCCCGAGCCCCTTCCATTTCAGCCGTGTCTTCCGCCAGCGCTACGCAGTGCCGCCCGGCGCCTATCGCGCGGGGGAGCGTCGCTCGTAATGCACGGCAAAGGCCCTCATTGACGAATGATCAAATAGCCGCCTGTCGACGCAATGTTTAAAAGTGAGAGATCTCTTGTTCAATGGCGTCGGCCTGTGCAAAAGTGTGCGCTGTCGGCGTGCAGACAATTACATTTCCTGCTGCATGCGCCAGGCCGCTCCCGTTCGCCCCCCACGCTTCAAAAGAGCAGCCCAGGCGGACGTTCGGGATGCCGAATCCCAATTCCGTACCCTTGGTACGGACTAAATCCCGTGTCGCGCCCGGAGGAACGCAGCCGTGAATGACGCAGGCCGGTCGGATTCCGTCCCAACCACCCGTCGGTTCGACGTCTCGGACGAGCAACTGAGCGCCGAACTGAAGAAGTGGACGGGAACGACACCCGCGCTCCACCCGGTCGGTGAACTCCTGGACCGGCACTGGGAAGCGGCCTTCGCCTACGCCCGGTTGTGCACCGACGGACCGCGCGCCGCCGGCATGCTCACCACGGCCGCCTTCACCCGGCTCTTCGGCGAGTCGCTCCGTCAGGCGGGCCCGTCAGCCGCCTGGCGCCCGCATCTGCTGGTCACCGTCCGCCGGATCGCGGCCGAATGGGACGGCGACGGCCGTCAGGAACTCCTCCACCCCGCGCTGCGGGCGGACACCGGCAACGGGGAGCGGGCGGCCGCCCGTCTGCTGCCGCCGTCCGGCCGGCGACTGCTGTCCCGCGCGTTCCAGCGGCTGCCCCAGTCCGCCCGCGCGGTGCTGTGGCACATGGAGGTCGAGGCCGAACCCCTCGCCGTCCCCGCCGCGTTGCTCGGCCTGGACGACGAGGAGACCCGGGTCGAACTGCGCCGCGCCCGCGAACGGCTGCGCGAGGAATGCCTCCAGGCCCACCGCGAGCTCGCCCCCGAGGCCGAGTGCCAGCGCTACCTGCGCATGCTCGACGTGACCTTCCGCCGCGGCGGGATCGACGTCGACCCGGACCTGCAGCAGCATCTGTCCGGCTGCCGGCACTGCAGCCAGACCGCCGACCAGCTGGCCCAGTTCAACAGGGGACTCGGCCTCGCACTCGCCGAGGCGGTCCTCGGCTGGGGCGCCCACGCCTACATGGAATCCCGGGCGGCCCGTACAGAGGAGACCACCGCCCCGGCCCCGGAGCCCGCACCGGCCCCCACGGTTCCCCTGGGCGGTGAGGCCTTCACCCCCGTGGCACCCGCGCCCGCCGCCGCCCCTGCCGACGCGCCCGGCCGCTCCCGCCGTTCCGCGCACCGGGCGGCCCGCCGTGTCCGGCGCCGCAATCTCACCCTGGCCGTCGTCACCGTCAGCGGCCTGGTCGTCCTCCCGCTGATACTGTGGTCGGTGCTCGGCTCGGGCGACGACCGGACCCCGGCCCCCGGCGGCACGCCCTCCCGGGCGCCGGGCAAGGACTCCGGCACGCCGGCTCCGTCCTGGGCCGGTGCGAGCGGCACCACCAAGGGCGTGCTGCGCGGCCGGCTGCACAACCTCGCCTCGGGGCAATGCGTGGGCGTCGTCGGCAGGAAGGCGGTCGAGGGCGCGGAGACCGAACTCGCCGACTGCTCCTCGGAGGCGAGCCAGCAGTGGTCGTACGAGACCGACGGACTGCTGCGCAACGCCTCCGCCCCGGATCTGTGTCTGGACTCCCATCTCGGCTACTCCGTGCGGCTCGCCCCCTGCTCGGTCACCGGTGCGGCCGCCAAGGACATCCGCTACGACTTCACGCTCCAGGGCGCCCTGGTGCCCCGCTCGGACCAGGACCTGGCGCTGACCCCCGCCGCGACCGACGGCTCCGGCGCCCTCGTCCTCAAGAACCGCGCCGCGAACCCGGCCCAGCGCTGGACCGTCGACACCGCCAAGCCGGACCTGCAGATGGAAGTCGTCAACTGGGACACCGACAACACCCCCGCGCCGCCCCCGTCGGTCAAGTCCACCTCCAAGGCCTCGGCGACCCCGTCCCCGACCCCCACCCCGACCGCGTCCAAGTCGAGCCCGGCGCCGTCGAGTTCCCCCACGCGCGACTACTGCTCGGTCTACCCGGACTACTGCGACTGGGGCGGTGACGGCGGCTACAACGACGGCGGCTACAACGGCGGCGGCTACAACGGCGGCGGCTACGGCGGCGGCACGGGGGGTCACCACCGCTGAGCGTCGCCCGGCCGCAGCCCGCCCGCGGTGCGGCTCAGTGGTGGGGCATGACCCGGATGCGCCAGAAACCCGCCATGGGATGATCTTGGACATCTGACGGGACCAGTGGCGGGCGTCGGTGAGGGCGGTGACAAGGTTCGCGTACTCGCGGCGGGCCTTGCGCTGGGCCGGGTCACGGCGGTCCCCGGGTTGCCGTCGAGGGGCTGGCAGAGGTCGAGAAGTCGGCGGTGGACCGCGAGCACGGCGGTGACGTGCAAGGCGTAGCCCTGCCCTCGCCGTACGGTGACGCCCTGGTCGAGCACGGCCCGCTCTGTGCCGTCCAGCCGGGCTGCGCGGCGGAAGCCGGCGACCTTGCCCGGCATATCGAGGACGACCGGGCGGTGTGGTGCTGGATGGCCACCTTGTTCTTGCCGGTCCGGCACGGGGAGCCCGCGGGGGCGGCGCAGGTGGACACCGGACAGTCGTGCGATTCCACGCGCTTGAAATCGTCGCTCACAAGCCCGGGCTGTTACGTGAGGGTGTTCCTGTCCCGCGGGATGCACTCCCAGAACCCGTGACGGTCGGCGAGGGTGACAGTACACAAGGTAACTGTTAGCGCGCGGGCGCCATGGGTGTTACCGTCGAGAAGTAGAGTGACCGGTCTACCTACTTGCTGGGGTGGCCGGCAAGGCATCCCACTCGGGCCATCTTCCCGGGAGGGCTGCCGTGGGTCGCCGATGCACATCGGCAAGCGATCAGAGGATTCCATGAAGTCGATCCCTGTCCCTGCCTGGCCGGGGCACCGCACGGAGCCGGTGCTCCGCGCGGTCGCGCCAGGCTCAGCCTCCGGATCGGATCAGGCGGACGGCGTCCAGCAGCGTCTTGTGGGCGGCCGTCGAATCGTCCAGGTAGCCGGCCGCCATCGCTCCGTCGTACAGCATCAGCAGCGCACCGGCCGCCGACTCCGGGTCGGTGTGGCCCAGGCGGGTGAGCAGGCCTTGGAGCAGGCCGCGGATCCAGTCCCGGTGTGCCGTCACCAAGACGCGGACAGGGTGGTCCGCGTCCGGGTACTCGGCGGCCGCGTTCAGGAACGGCGATCCGCGAAAGCCGCGCTCGCGCGCGTGCTCGGCGATGGCCTCGAAGATCAGGTCGATCGCTTCGGCGGGCGGGTGTGCGGCGGCCAGCGGTTCGGCCACCTCTTTGTAGTAGGCGTCCTTGGTCAGGAGATAGGCCACGACCAGGTCGTCCTTGGCGGCGAAGTGGCGGTAGAAGGTCACCTTCGTCACCCCGGCCTCGGTGATCAGCCGCTCCACGCCGACCGCGCGAACGCCCTCGTAGTAGAAGAGCCGCGACGCGGCCCTGACCAGGCGCTCGCGGGGCGAAAGCCCTCCGTCCGCCCGAGTCCCCTGCCGCGTCGTGTCGGTCGTCTGCTGCCTGCTGATGCTCACTTCCCCATTGTGCCTTTGACTCGGCGCCGGACCGACAGGGCCGTATCCCCCTCCCGTCCGCCCCGCACGACGTGGCTGTACTACTTCGCAACTCCTTCACAACCGAAAGGCTCGAACATCATGACTCGCCGTCTTGAAGGAACCGTCGCCCTGGTCACCGGGGCATCCAGCGGCATAGGCCGTGCCACCGCCCTGGAGCTGGCCCTCGAAGGTGCCTCCGTGGCCCTCGTCGGCCGCCGTGAAGACCGGCTCACAGCCCTCGCCGCGGAAATCTCCGGCACCGGCGGCAAGGCCCTGGTTGTACCCGCCGACGTCACCGACGCCACTGCCGCCGCGGCAGCGGTCGAGCGGACCGTCGAGGGCCTGGGCCGTGTGGACACCCTGGTCAACAACGCCGGTCTCATGCTGCTCGGCCCCGTCCCCGGCGCGGACCTGGACGAATGGCGCCGCATGATCGACATCAACCTCATGGGCCTGATGTACACGACCCACGCGGCCATCCCCCACCTGGTGAAGGCCGCCGCCGACGGGCCGCGCCAGGTCGCAGACATCGTCAACGTCGGCTCACTCTCCGGGCGTAATGCCTACGCCATGCAGGCGGTGTACTGCGCCACCAAATTCGGTGTCGGCGCGTTCAGCGAAGCGCTGCGCCAGGAACTGGCCCGCCAGCACGTCCGCGTGTCCGTAGTCGAGCCGGGCAGCGTCGACACCGAACTGCGCAGCCACAACTCGGACGCCGTACAGCAGCAACTCGCCGCCGTCATGGGGGGCATCGAGCGTCTGCAGAGCCAGGACGTCGCCGAGAGCGTCGGCTTCATCGTCACCCGCCCCCGGCACGTGGCCGTCGCCGAGGTGCTCGTGCGCCCCACCGAGCAGGTTTGAGCACCGGCACCGCCACCGCGCTCGAAAGCGGCCCGGCCCCAAGGACGCAACCAGTTCCCGCGGGCGGAGGACCTCACGCCGCTGGGGGCCGGCCCCCAGCGGCGTCGACGCGGAAACCGACGCAACGGCCGGTACCACCGGGCCACCGGTCGGTGCGGCGAATCGACAGCAAGGAGCAGAGACGCATCATGAGCGACACGCTGCTGGAACAGCTCGGCACCGGCAAATACGTGCTGGTCACCAGCTACCGCAAGAACGGCACCCCGGTCGCCACCCCTGTGTGGGTGGTGCGCGACGGTGACACGCTGGGCGTGCGGACCCCTGCCGACTCCTGGAAGGTCAAGCGGATCCGGGCACGCGGCGACATCCTCGTCGGCCCCTGCGACCTGCGTGGCAACCTGACGGGCGACCAGGTCCCGGCAACCGCCGAGATCGTCGACGAGGCGACCGGCGCCCGCTACCGCAAACTCATCGCCCGCAAGTACGGCATCCTTGGCCGCTTCATGATCCTCAGCAGTCGGCTGAGCCGGGGAGGGGACGGGACGCTGGGCATCCGTGTGCGCCTCGCCCCGTAGCAGGCATGGACCACCCCGCCGTCGAGGCCGACCGGACGGCACAAGGATCCCGGGCCGACGAGCTTCGAGAAGAAGGACACCGCCGGCTGCTCTGCCCTCCAGGACAAGGTCTGGTTCCACGGCTTCATCGAGTTTCCGTGGTCGATCGGTCGCAGACTGGAGCAGATCAGGGCGGATCCTTCTCGACCCGGGTCCGGCCCAGCGGCTCGATCTTCCGGGCCCTGCACTCGACCAGCAGAGCCTCGCGCTGCCGGTCCTCCACCAGCTCGACCGGACAGACCTCCATGGCCGGCCACTCGGCCGGCGCCTATCCGGGTCATGCCCCGTGGTGGTGCGGCGGCGGGGGAGGGATCGTCCCGAGACCCGGGGCCGGTTCGGGCCACACCAGCAGTACCGGGCAGGGCGCGTGGTCGACGGCGAACCGGACGGCCGGGCCCAGGCTGTGCGGCCCGAGCCGGGAACGGTCACCGTCCCGCGCCAGCACCAGCAGATCGGCCCCGTCGGCCGCGGCCACCACCTCCCGCTCGACGCGCCCGGCCCGCTCCTCGCAGGTGCACGGGCGTCCCAGCCGCTCGGCCGCCGCGGCCAGGAGTTCGGCCGCCGAACTGTCACCGAGCGCCTCCAGGCGGCTGCCCGGGTCGCGTTCGGGACGGCCCCGGCCGAGGAGCCCCGCGTACGCGCCGTGCGCGACCCCGGGCACGTCCGGACCGGTCACATGCAGCAGCACCACCTCGGAGGCGTGCGGGGCGTGGTCGCGTACGGCGTCCACACAGGCGGGCCAGGTGCCCTCGACGAGCCAGGCGATCACACGCATCCGGCCGGCCTCCCTCGGCTCTCGGAACCCTCGGAGAAGGGGAACCCCCTGGAGGAGGGGAACCCTCAGAGAATCTGCAGCGACCCCCACAGTGCCACCACCGACACGGCCAGCGTGGAGGGCACGGCGATCAGGCCGAGCCGGGTGAACTCCCCGAGGTCCACGCCGTGCTCGTGCTGGTGCACGATCCGCCGCCACAGCAGGGTGGCGAGCGACCCGGCGTAGGTCAGGTTCGGGCCGATGTTCACCCCGAGCAGGACGGCGAGCACCGCGCCGGAACCGGCGGGAGCGGCGAGCGGCAGCAGCACCAGCACCGCGGGCAGATTGTTGATGAGGTTCGCGAGGACGGCGGCCAGCGCGGCCGTCCCGAGCAGTGCGAGCAGTCCCGTGCCGCCGGGCAGGACGTGTCCGAGCGCGTCCGCGAGCCCGTTGTCGACGACCGCGCGCACCACGATGCCCAGCGCCAGTACGAACGCCAGGAAGGCCGGCGCCGCCGCCCGTACGACGGTGACAGGAGTCGCCTTCCGCCGTACCAGCGCCCGCCCGGCCAGCACCAGCGCCCCCGCGGCGGCCACCCACGCGGGGTCCACCCCGAACGCCGACGCCACCACGAACCCCGCCAGCGTGCAGCCGACGGTCACCAGCGCGAACAGGGGCAGCCGCGGCGCCTCACCGGTGTCCCGGCCGGCCGGGGCCGCCGCGCTGAGGTCACGGGCGAAGAACCGGCGGAACACCAGGTACTCGGCGCCGATCGCCACCAGCCACGGCAGCACCATCAGCGCCGCGAACCGGGTGAAGGTCAGCCCGCTCGCCGCGAAGGCCAGCAGGTTCGTCAGGTTGGAGACGGGCAGCAGCAGCGACGCCGTGTTCGACAGATGCGTGCAGGCGTACACGTGCGGCTTCGGCCGTACGCCCGTTCGCGCGGCCGTCGCGAAGACGACCGGGGTGAGCAGCACGATCGTGGCGTCCAGGCTGAGCACCGCCGTGATCGCCGACGCCAGCGCGAACACCGCCGCCAGCAGTCGCACCGGACGGCCCGCCGCCCACCGGGCCATCCACGCCCCGCACGCCTGGAACAGCCCCTCCACATCGCAGAAGTGGGCGAGCACCAGCACGGCCGCGAGGAACCCCACCACCGGCCCGAGCTGTTCGGCCTCGGCCCGGGCGTGGTCCGGCGAGATCGCCCCGGCGGCGACGGCGATCCCGGCGGCCGGGACGGCGAGTACCGCCTCCGGCCACCCGAAGGGCCGTACCACCGCCCAGGCGAGCACGGCGGCGAGCAGCACGGCGGACAGGGATTCGAGGAGCAGGGTGTTCAGGGCGGGTCCTCCGGATCGATCAGACGGTGCCCGCCCATGAAAACAAACGCCGGAGCGCGGACTAGGAGGACCGGGTGCCCGCCGCGCCCAGGAACTCCTCCCAGCCGCCCACCGGGGCCTGCCCCGGCGCCAGCGTGCGCAGTTTGCGCAGCACCGCCGGGTCCTGGGCCTCCAGCCAGGCCACGAGCTGCTTGAAGGACACGAACCGGACGTCGTCGTGCTCGGCCATCCGGCCGATCGCCTCCTCGACGGCGTCCATGTAGATGCCGCCGTTCCAGCGCTCGAAGTGGTTGCCGATGAAGAAGGGAGCGCGGTTGGTCTCGTACGCGCGCCGGAACCCGGCCAGGTAGGTGTCTCTGGCCTGGGCGCGCCAGGCGTCGAACCGGGTGCGATCGCCCAGGGGGTTCCCGCCGGACTGGTTGAACATCATGTTGTAGTCCATCGACAGCACTTGGAAGGAGTGGCCGGCGAAGGGTATGGACTGCAGCGGGAAGTCCCAGATCCGGCCGCCCTGCACCTTGCCCGGCCAGATCTGCAGGCCGCCGGGGGAGCTGGCGTCGTACTTCCAGCCGAGCGCGGCCGCGGTGGGCAGCAGGTTGGCCTGCCCCTCCAGACAGGGGGTGCGGCCGCCGGTCAGCTCCTTTCGGTAGTCGAAGGGCAGCGGTTCGAGGTCGGAGAAGCCGGTGTTCGTCTTCCACTTCGTGACGAAGTCGATCGCCTGGTCGATCTCGCTGCGCCACTCGGCGGGCGACCAGTTGCGCACCCCGGTCGCGCCGCAGAAGTGCCCGTTGAAGTGGGTGCCGATCTCGTGGCCCTCCAGCCAGGCGGACCGCACCTGCTGGATGGTGGCGTGGATGTGCCGGTCGGCGAGGTAGCCGATGTCGGACGCGCCGACCGCGTGCCGCGGCGGCCGGTACAGCTCCTTCTTGGCCTCCGGCAGCGTGTAGATGCCGCTGAGGAAGAAGGTCATCTTGGCGCCGTGGTCGGACGCGACCTTGCGGAACCGGGTGAACAGCTTGTTGCTCAGCTCACCGGCGCCGTCCCAGGAGAACACCACGAACTGCGGCGGCTTCTGGCCCGGCTTCAGCCGGACCGGCTTCGGCTGGTGCGGCTGCGGGCCGGTGTCGGCGGTGGACCCGTCGCCGATGGGCTTCGCCGGGCGGGCCTGCTCGCTGCCCTTGCCGTACGCCGGGTCCTTCTCGCCGACGGACAGCCCGCCGGCGGTGGAGCAGGCGGACAGGGCCCCGAGGGCGCCCGCGGCCGCCCCCGCCGTCAGCACCCGCCTGCGTGAAATGCCGCTCATGTTCTTCCCCGGTTTCCTCGTCGCGGCTCCCTGCGGAGCCTTCTCGCTGTGCGGTCGACGGGTTCGATGAGGGGTCCACGCGGAAAGATCGCGGCGGCCGGAACGTGTTGCCGTCCTGTGACACTTGTGGCGCGCTCATGACGAACCCCGCTGTCCGTGACCGGGCAGCGGGGTTCTCGGAGGGGCTTCGGTCAGGCGCCGGTACCGGAGTTGAAGACGGTCAGGAAGACGGAGGAGGAGTTCCCGGACACCGGGACCGCTCCGGCCGTCCACGCCACCCTCAGCGGGTCCCGCTCGTCCGGCGGGGTGACCACCAGGGTGGCCGGCGTGGCCGTCTTGGCGCCGCTGATCTCCGGGTTGGAGAAGGTCAGGCCCGCCCAGGCGCTCTGTCCGGGCCGCAGGGTCACCGTCACCGGCGAGCCCCCGGACCGCTTGGGGTCCGGGCCGAGCTGGGTCCCGGAGGCGTTCACGAAGGCCGCGCCCGGATAGCCGCGCAACGTGCAGGTCCGGGCGGACTTGTTGGTGAGCACGATGGGGAAGTTCTCCTGGCCGGCGCCCGGGTTGTTGCTGCCGACGGCGGCACGCAGCTCGGAGGTGTGGCACCGGGTGCTGCCGCTCTGGGTCGTGGTACCGGTGCCGGAGGAGGTGGCCTTGCCCGGGGCGGCGGACGCCGTGCCGCCGTCCGGTGTCGAGGCGGTGGCGGACTTGCCGGACGAGGGTGCGCCGCCCGTGGTCTCGGTCGCCGGAGCCGCGGTGCCCGGCACCGTCTGGGGTGTCGAGTGGGTGTCGTTGCTGCCGCAGGCGGTCAGGAGGCCCAGTACGGCCGCCGTGCCCGCGAGCAGGGCCCCGCGCTGCAATGACCGGGATGAGTACGCCATGTCGCTCAACACTCCTGGATGTTCGTGGCACGCGGCTGCCGCGTGCCTTCGGCGCCGGGTGCGCCGTCATCACACTGCGATGCCCGGGCCACCGGAAAAGTTCGGGACTCGCAGGGTTCTTTTCCCCGATTTGACCCCGCCCGACCTCGTGCGTCGCGTCAGGTGACCCGCAGGGAGCGGATTATGGCCTCGGTCGGGTCGCTGTCACCCTGCCGGCGTACCTGCACGTACACCTGTGGCCCGGTGGAGCCGTCCGCCGGGCGGAGCGCGGACTCGGTGACGGAGCCGCCGTCCGGACAGGTGTCCCAGGTCCGGATCAGGCCGCGCCAGCGGGTGCCGGCGAAGGTGCGGCTGCCGGTTTCGCGGCAGCCGGAGTGGGCGAGGGTCTTCACCCGGGCGGTGACGTCGCCGTGCTCGCTGACCCCGAGGAAGACGCCGTCGACCGCGGCCCCGAGGTCGGACCAGTGCGCCACGTCGTCGGCGACCACCAGGCCCGGCTCGTGCCCCGCCGGCAGCCCGAGCGCGTGCGGATCCCAGCCGGAGCCGCGCACCTGCCGGGCCCAGCCGGCCGGCACCTGCACGGCGACCCGGCCGGTGGAGTCCTTCACCGTGGACTGTTCGGCGGTGTCCGGCCGGTGGAGCAGCACGGTGACGGTGACGGCGGCGGCCCCGGCGGCGAGTACCGCGGCCAGCACCAGCGTCCCGGTGCCGAGCCGGCCCCGGACGCCGTCGAGCCGCCTGCCGTGCCGTACGCCGGAGGCCGCGGCCAGCCGCTCCAGTTCGTCCGCGAACGCGTGCGCTCCCGGCCAGCGCCGCTCCCGGTCCGGCTCCAGGGCGCGCAGGAGCGCCCGCTCCACGTCCTCGCCGAGGTCCGGCCGCAGCCGCCGGGGCGGTACGACCCTGCCCGGCGGCCCGGGCACGGTCCCGGTGACCAGCTCGTAGCCCACCGCGCCCAGGCTGTAGACGTCGGCGCGGGCGTCGATGCCCTCCCCGGGTTCGGCCTGTTCCGGCGGTTGATAGCCCGCCGAGCCCGCCGCGAGCGTGAGCACCGAGGCCTGTGCGAGGCTCTTGGCCAGCCCCAGGTCGGCCAGCAGCAGTCGCCTCTCGCCGTCCGGGGCGGTGTGCAGCAGCACGTTGCTCGGCTTGATGTCGCGGTGGACGATGCCCGCCTCGTGCAGTGCGGCGGCGCTCCGCGCGGCCTGCGCGGTCAGCACGAGCGCCTGGGACACCGGCAGCGGGCCGGCCGCCAGCAGATCGGCCAGGGTGCCGCCGTCGGCGTACTGCATCACGAAGTACGGTCTGCCGTCCGGCAGTTCACCGATGTCGTAGACCTGGACGACCCGGCTGGAGCCGGCCCGGCGCAGCAGCCGGGCCTCGGACAGGAAGCGCTCCCGGATGTCGAGCCGGTGGGCCCAGTTCTCGGCAAGGACCTTCACCGCGACCAGGGCGTCCAGCTCGTCGTCGTGAGCGAGCCACACCGTGGCGAAGGCGCCGGTGCCCAGGGTTCGTTCGAGGCGGTAGCGGCCGATCCGCTCCAGGGAGTGCATACGACTATCATGCCTGCCCTGAGATCGACTTCGAGGGGGACCCTGACGTGCAGGATGGGGTGACGGCCGAAGACCTCGCCCGGCGTGCCGCGGCGGGCGACCGAGCGGCCCTGGACCGGCTGCTGAGCGAGCTGCGGCCCGAGGTGGTGCGCCGCTGCGGGCGCTTCCTGCCCTGCCGGGAGGACGCCGAGGAGGCCGCCCAGGACGTACTTCTCCAGGTGGCCCGGCACATCTCCGCCTTCGAGGGCCGCAGCCGTTTCAGCACCTGGCTCTACACGGTCGTCGCCAACTGCTGCCGGCAGAAGTACCGCGAGCTGAAGCGCCGGGCGGCCGAGCAGCCCGTGGTCATCGAGCCCGCCGAGCACATCGACCCGCGCACCACCAGCGTCATCGCGGGCTCCCGGATCGATCTGCTGGAGGCACTGGACCGGCTGGAGCGCGAGCACCCGCACCTGGTCGCGCCCCTGGTCTACCGGGACATCTGCCAGCTGGAGTACGCCGAGATCGCCGAGCGTGTCGGCATCCCCCTCGGCACGCTCAAGTCCCGGCTGCACGAGGCCCGCAAACTGGTACGACCCTGGCTGCGGGGCTACTGAACCGCTGCTTCCGACTCCTGGTCACCGATCCCCTGCCACTGGACCTCCAGACGTCCAGACCTGCGGCAGCGGTCACTGGTCCTCGTCGAGCAGCGACAGCTCCGCCCAGATCGTCTTGCCCTCCGCGGTGTGCCTGCTGCCCCAGCGCTGGGTGAGCTGGGCGACCAGCAGCAGCCCGCGGCCGCCCTCGTCGAAGGTCTTGGCACGCCGCAGGTGCGGGGCGGTGTGGCTGGTGTCGGACACCTCGACGATCAGCGTGACGGGGTCGTGGATCAGCCGCAGCCGTATCGGGTGGGCGCCGTACCGGATGGCGTTGGTGACCAGCTCGCTCACCACCAGCTCCGCCGTGAACCCGACCTCGCTCAGCGACCAGCGCTCCAGCTGCTCCAGGACCTGCTTGCGGATCGGTGCGACCAGCGCCGGATCGGCGGGGATGTCCCAGGTCGCCACCTGGGAGGAGGCCAGCCCCCGGGTGCGGGCCAGCAGCAGCGCCACGTCGTCGGCGGTGCCGCCCGGCGGCAGCAGCGCGTGCAGGATCTGGTCGCAGGTCTCGTCCAGGGAGTCCGCGTGGGCCCGCAGCGCCTGGAACAGCTGCTGCCGGCCGGTGTCCCCGGCCCGGGACACCACCAGACCGTCCGTGTACAGGGCGAGGACGGTGCCCTCGGGCAGCCCCACCTCGGCCGACTCGAACGGCAGCCCGCCCAGGCCCAGCGGGGGACCGGCGGGCAGGTCCAGCTGCCGGGGCTCGCTGCCCGGCACCAGCACCACCGGCGGCGGATGCCCGGCCCGGGCCAGCGTGCAGCGCCGCGACACCGGATCGTAGACGGCGTACAGGCAGGTGGCGCCGACCTCGCCGGGGCTGCCCTCGCCGCCGGACTCCTCCGACAGCCGGACCACCAGGTCGTCGAGGTGGGTGAGCAGCTCGTCCGGGGCCAGGTCGATGTCGGCGAGGGTGCGTACGGCGGTGCGCAGCCGGCCCATGGTGGCCGAGGCCTGGATGCCGTGCCCGACGACGTCCCCGACGACCATCGCGACCCGCATCCCGGACAGCGGGATCACGTCGAACCAGTCGCCGCCCACCCCGGCCCGGGCCGCCGGCAGATAGCGGGAGGAGGCCTCCAGGGCGGCCGTGCGCGGGAGCGTGCGGGGCAGCAGGCTGCGTTGCAGCGCGAGGGCGGTCTCGCGCTCACGGGAGTAGCGGCGCGCGTTGTCGATGCAGACGGCGGCCCGGGCGGTGATCTCCTCGGCCAGCAGCATGTCGTCGTCGGTGAACGGCCCCGGGCTCCGGTGCCGGGTGAGGACCGCCACCCCGAGGGTCAGTCCACGGGCCTGGATCGGCACCGACATCGAGGAGTGGATGCCGAAGTCCCGCACGCGGTCGCCGCGCACGCTGCTCCAGGTGAGCCACTGGGCCATGTCGCCCGCGGCCACCGTGGCCCGGATGGTGCGGCCGGCGGTCAGCGAGTCCGCCTGCGGGGAGAAGTCCGGGTACACCTCGGTCTGCCCGGGCTTGGCGACCGCCTCCGGAATGCCGCGCAGGATCGACTGGTGTGCGACCCGGCGCAGGTTCACCGGGGCCGTGATGCGCGCCGGGGGCTCGCCGCCGTACTCCTGCGGGTCCAGCAGGTCGATGGTGACGAAGTCGGCGAGCGCGGGCACGCACACGTCCGCCAGCTCCTGTGCCGTACGGGTGACGTCGAGGGTCGAGCCGATGCGCACGCTGGCCTCGTTCAGCAGCTGCAGCCGCTGCCTGGCCCGGTAGTTGTCGGTGACGTCGTGTGCCGCCAGGCACACGCCCCGCACCCGGCCCTCGTCGTCGGTGACCGGCGCCATCCGGGCCAGCCAGGCGTGCGCCCGGTCCCCGCCGCCGGTGCGCATGAGGGTCTCGATGTCCAGCGGTCGGCCCGTGGTCAGTACTTGGAGCATGTTCTGCTCCAGCTCCTCGCTCTGCTGTTTGCCGCCGATCTCCGCGACCCTGAGGCCCCGCACGCGCTCCTCGGGCAGGCCGATCACCTCGGCCATGGCCTCGTTCATCCGGCGCAGCCGCAGCGCGTCGTCGTACACGGCGACGGCGCACGGCGACTGGACCAGTCCGGCCCGGGTGAGCGGGTCGTCGTCGGTGCCGGGGTCGCGGCCGGTCAGCGGGGTGACCACGAGCCAGTCGCCGCGGTGCCCGTCACCGGGCGGGCGGCGGTGGGCGAGCAGCCACACGGAGACCGTGCGGCCGTCCCGGTGGCGCAAACCGACCGTCCCCTCCCAGCGCCGGCCGGAGGGCGTGACCAGGGAGTCCTGCCCGGCCAGCAGCAGGGTCGCGGGGCGGCCCACGACCTCGTCGGCCGGGTGGCCGAGCAGGCGTCGCGCGCCCTCGTTCCACTCCACCAGTGTTCCGTCGTCGTCGATGACAGCCCGGGCCGTCGCCGCATCGTCGAACGGATAGACCCGGCTCATCGTCGCCGCTCCCAAGCGCACACTCACAGTGAACAGGTGGCACCACTTGCGTTCCAGCGTAGTGCGTCGCGCACCCCCGTGAACCCCGACCCCCGGAGACCGGGCCGATCCGTCGAACACGGTCAAGGGGGAATTCAGGCCGAAGTGCCGGCCAGGGCAGGTACAAGGTGCGGCGCCCTTGACGATCGCCCGTGGCGGACCGTCAGAATCTGTTTGTTCACGATCAGTTGTGAGTACTTCTGGGCCCTGATGAGGGAGAGTCGTCATGACGGTCACTCGCAGATCGGTTCTGGTCGCAGCCACGGCAGCGCCCGCGGCCGGAGCACTCCTGAGCGGCCCGGACGCCGCGGCCGCACCGGCCGCCGGGGCGTCCGGTGCCGCGCCGGGACGCCACACCGTCCCGCTGCGCGACGGCTGGCGCTTCGCGCTGGTCGACCCGGGTGGCATCACCGACCCGACCGGCGCCTACGCACAGGCCGCCGAGCCCGGATACGACGACTCGGCCTGGCGCGAGGTTGCCGCACCCCACGACTGGAGCATCGAGCAGACCCCCACGACGGCCCATGGCACCACCAGCGGCACCGGATTCCTCCCGGGCGGCCTCGGCTGGTACCGGCTCGCCTTCACCCTGCCGCCCGCCCAGGCCGGCAAACGCGTCTCGGTGGAGTTCGACGGCGTCTACATGGACTCGTACGTCTACTGCAACGGCGCCGAGGCCGGCCGCCACCCCTACGGTTACACCGGCTTCGCACTCGACCTGACCGACCTGGTGCACACCGACGGCAGCACCCCGAACGTCCTCGCGGTCAAGGTCAACAACCAGCTGCCGAGCAGCCGGTGGTACTCGGGCAGCGGCATCTACCGCGAGGCCCGCCTGGTGATCACCGAGCCCGTGCACGTGGCCCGCTGGGGCACGTACGTCACCACACCCGAGGTCGGTCCGGAACGGGCCGTGGTGCGGGTCGCCACCACCGTGCTCAACGAGTCCGGTGCCGGTACCGACGTCGAGATCCTGTCCCGGATCACCGGCCCCGACGGCCGCACGGTCGCCCGCACGTCCACCACCGCCGCCGTCTCCGAGCAGGCCACCGAGACCCACGAACTGACCGTCCCCGAACCCCTCCTGTGGGACTTCACGAGCCCGGAGCACCGCTACACCCTGCACACCGAACTCCGCGCCGGCGGCCGCACCACCGACACGTACCGCACCCCCTTCGGCATCCGCACCTACCGCTTCGACCCGGACGAGGGCTTCTCCCTCAACGGCACCTACGCCAAGATCAAGGGCGTCGACCTGCACCACGACCAGGGTGCCCTCGGCGCGGCGATCAGCGTCGACGCGGTGCGCCGGCAGATGACGATCATGAAGTCGATGGGCGTCAACGCCTTCCGTACCTCGCACAACCCGCCCTCGCCGCAGATGATCCAGGTCTGCGAGGAGCTGGGCATCCTGATGATGGTGGAGGCGTTCGACTGCTGGAAGACCGGCAAGACCAGGTACGACTACGGCCGGTTCTTCGACGAGTGGTGCGAGAGGGACGCCACGGAGATGGTGCTGGCGGCCCGCAACTCGCCCGCCGTCGTCCTGTGGTCCATCGGCAATGAGATCCCCGACTCCACCTCGACCGCCGGGCTCGCCATGGCCGACCGGATCATCGGCGCCGTCAAGGCCGCCGACGGCACCCGCCCGGTCGTCATCGGCTCGAACAAGTACCACGGCGTGCCCGCCACGGGTTCCGCGGCCGACCGCATGCTCGCCAAGCTCGACGGCCTGGGCCTGAACTACAACACGGCCAGGTCGGTCGACGCCCTGCACGCCAAGTACCCCCATCTGTTCCTCTTCGAGTCCGAGTCCTCCTCGGAGACCTCGACCCGGGGCTCGTACCAGGAACCGGAGCACCTCAACACCGGCGAGAACCACACACCGGGCAGGCGGGAGGCCTCCTCCTACGACAACAACCTCGCGTCCTGGACGATGAGCGGCGAGTACGGGCACAAGAAGGACCGGGACCGGAAGTGGTTCGCGGGGCAGTTCCTGTGGTCGGGCATCGACTACATCGGCGAGCCGACCCCGTACGACGTCTTCCCGGTGAAGGCGTCCTTCTTCGGCGCCGTCGACACGGCCGGCTTCCCGAAGGACATGTACCACCTGTTCCGCAGCCAGTGGACGACCGAGCCGATGGTCCATCTGCTGCCGACGACCTGGAACCACGAGGAGGGCGACACGGTCGAGGTCTGGGCGTACGCCAACGTCCCGTCGGTCGAGCTGTTCCTCGACGGACGGTCCCTCGGGGTGCGGGAGTTCGAAGCCAAGAAGACCACCGACGGCCGCGGTTACCTGGAGACCACCGAGGCCACCGGCGACGACAAGACCTTCACCGACGGCCCCTACCCGGGCAGTTACACCAGCCCCAACGGCAGCGCGGGCAAGCTGCACCTGACCTGGAAGGTGCCGTACCGGCCCGGTGAGCTGAAGGCGGTGGCCCGGCGGGACGGCAAGGTGGTCGCCACCGACGTGCTGCGCACCGCGGGCGCCCCGCACGCCGTGCGCCTGACCGCCGACCGGGGGGCCCTGGCCGCCGACGGCCGTTCACTGGTCTTCGTGACCGCCGACATCGTGGACGCGCACGGAGTGGTCGTGCCCGACGCCGAGCACCTCATCACCTTCGACGTGACCGGCGGCTCCCTGGCCGGCCTCGACAACGGCCGCGAGGAGAGCGCCGAGCGCTACCAGGCCAGTACCCGCACCGCGTTCCACGGCAAGGCCCTCGCCATCGTCCGTTCCGGCGCCGAGCCGGGCACCCTGAAGGTCACGGCGCGGGTGGACGGCCTGCGCAAGGGCACGACGAGCGTGCGCACCACACCGGCCCGCGGCGCCACCACCACCGATGCGCCCGCCTTCGAGCCCGACTGGCCGGCCGCCCCCGGCCATCCCCACGCGGACGCCAGTTACTCCGGCCGCCCGGACACCCTGCCCGCCGCGACGCTGGACGGCGACCCTGCCACCGGCTGGTCCAACGCCTTCGCCAAGTCGGCCACAGCTCTGCTGCCCGCCTTCGACGGGGCCCGCGCCGAGGACTGGGTGTCGGTCGGCTTCGGGCGGGCCCGGACCGTCGACCGGGTGGCGGTCTCCTTCACGGTCGACGGCACCCACGCCCTGCCCGCCGCGGTCGAGGTGGCGGTGTGGGATGGGAGCGCCTATGCGCCGGTGACGGGCGCCGAGGTGGACTGGGCCACCGCCTCCGACAGCCCGACGGTGATCACCTTCGCCGCGGTACGCGGCTCACGCGTGCGCCTCACGCTCACCAGCGCGCACCCGGGCGAGGCCGGGGGAGCGGTGCGCATCAGCAGGCTCGACGTCTAGTCGGTTCGAGGGTCCGGACGGGGACGGCCCGCGCAGTCCGGCTGCCCGGGCCAGTTCTGCTACGTCGACGACATCCAGTCCTGGTCCACCGACGAAACAGCCGTCGACCGGAACGCGGCGCCGGCCTGGATGGCCTCGTTCGTGGCGGACCAGGGGTAGGAGTGTCCCCTCCGGATCACCCGGTCACTTGCGGTACCCGAGGATGGTCATCATGCCGCTCTCCGAGTGGTACTGGTTGTGGCAGTGGAGCATCCAGAGGCCGGGGTTGTCGGCGTCGAAATCGACGACCAGCTTGCGGTGCGGGAGCACGATCGCGGTGTCCTTGCGCGCGCCGGCGGCGTCCAGCCCGGTCAAGGCGAACGTGTGACCGTGCAGGTGCAGCGGGTGCCACATGTCGGTGGCGTTGATGAGGGTGAGCCGCACCCTCTCACCGGCGCGGACCGGGTGGCGCTGGCGCTCGTCGTACTGCTCGTGGTCGAAGCCCCAGTCGTACTTCTCCATCGTGCCGGTGACCCGGACGCGCATCTCGCGGTCGGGTTCGCGGTCGTCGAGGACCACGGAGTCGGCCGGTACGAGGCGGCGGGCCAGTACGACCTCCCCGTCGAGCTCGTCCGGGCGGACGTCGGCCGGGGGAACGGTCCTCCCCTTGTCGGTGCGCAGGACGGCGAGGGCCTGGCCCTTCTTGCCCTCGGCCAGCGCGACCAGGGGGAAGACGCCGTCCTTGGCGGTGACGAGAACGTCGTAGCGTTCGGCCATGCCGATGAGGAGGGCGTCGGTCGTCCTGTGCTGCACCGGATAGCCGTCGGTGTGCGTGACGGTCAGTCGGTGGCCCGCCAGCGCGACGCGGAAGGCGGTTTCGGAGCCGGCGTTGATGATCCGCAGCCGGATGCGCTCACCGGGGCGGCAGCGGAACGTCGAGGGCTGGGTGGGAATGCGGCCGTTGGCGAGGTAGAGCGGATAGTTCACGCTGCCGGCCTCGCCGCGCAGCAACTGGCTGTGCGAGCCGTGCAACACGCGGGAGGGGCCGGAGGACTTGTGCGAGGGCGAGGCGTGCGGGCTCGCCGGCTTGCCGGAACTGTGATCGTCCTGCCCGGGGCCCATGGCCATGCTGCCCATCTTCATGCCCGCCGGCATGAGCTGGGCGAGCACACCGTCGGGGGTGGAGCCGTCCACGCCGTCGAGCCAGTCGTCCAGCACGAGGATCCATTCCTTGTCGTACTTGAGGGGCTCCTTGGGGTCGTCGACGATGAGCGGGGCGTACAGACCGCGGTCGGGCTGGAGCCCGACGTGGGAGTGGAGGAAATAGGTGCCCGGATGGGCGACGGTGAACCGGTAGGTGAAGTCGTCTCCCGCGTCGATGGCCCGCTGGGTCAGGCTCGGAACGCCGTCCATGTCGCAGCGCATGCGCACGCCGTGGGAGTGGAGCGTGGTGGTCGTCGGCAACCGGTTGGCGAGGTTGAGGCTGAGGACGTCGCCGGCGGTGACGCGCACCAGCGGCCCGGGCAGCTGGTCGTGGTAGGCCCAGGTCCGCACGTTCCGCCCGCCCAGGTCCAGCGTCGTCTCGGCGGCGGTCAACTTCAGCATGCGCACCGGACCGGAGCCGCGCTTGCGCTCGGCGGCTCGGACCTCCGGACCCGACGGCTCGACATATCCCTTGGGACCCGGGGGGACGAAGTCCCCGTCGCCGGCCGCCGCGCCCCGTCGTGGGCTGGAGTGGGGGTGGGAGCCGGAGTCGGTGCAGGCAGCCAGGAGTCCCGCGCCGGCGGCAGCGAACGGGGCTCGGAGCAGGGTACGCCGCGAAGGTGTGTGCATGAATGAAATAAGACACGTTTTGCGCTGATATGTGAGGGAACCTCGGCGGCGCGTCTGATGATGTCGGGTCGCGGAGGCGGTGGAACCCGGCCGTCTCAGGCGGCGTCGTGGAACACCAGCCCCAGGGTGCGCCGGCGGCCGGACCGTACGGTGCTCACCCCGTGCCGCACCGCTCCGGCCGTCCAGCCGCGGCGGCTGGCCACGGGCCGGTCGCGGGTCGTGAACACCAGGCCGTGTCCCTGCCGCAGGACGGTCGCTGTGCCCCGGGACTGGGCGCGCGCCCGCTGCTCGACCAGCAGGAACTCGCCGCCGGTGTAGTCGGTGTCGTACGCGTCCAGGGCGATGACGACCTGGAGCGGGAAGACCAGCTCGCCGAACACGTCCCGGTGCAGGGCGTTCCAGTCGCCCGGACCGTAGCTCAGCAGGATCTGCGCCGAGCGGTCCTGGCCGGCTGCGTGGCAGCGCTCCAGCCACCCGGTCAGGGAGTCCGGCCAGGGCGCCGGTCGGTCCAGACGGGCCGCCCAGTCCCGGGCGACGGGGAGCAGACGCGGATAGAGGGCGGCCCGCAGCGCGGCCACGGGGGCGGGCAGGTCGTGCGTGAAGTAGCGGTACTCGCCGGACCCGAACCGGTGCCGGGCCAGATCGACGGTGGTGCGGAACAGCTCGGGCCTGTCGTACAGGGCCGCCAGGCCGGCGCACTCCTCGGTGGTCAGCAGCGGGCCCGTGGGCGCGCAGCCGTGCTCGTCCAACTCGGCCGCGAGCGCGGCCCAGTCGGTGCCGGCCACGCGACGGCGGGCCTCGGCCGGGGTGAACTCCATGGGCCCAGTCTGCTGCGCCCGGCGTCCTGCCACCGGCGGCATTCGGACGCCGCGCTGAGGGGTGGTAGGTACCGCAGCGCATGGTGTCTGACCTGTGTGTATTTACGGGTGAGTACCCGCGCGGTACCGTGAGGGGCATGCCAGCTCTCAACGTGGAGTTCAGCGAACGCGAACTAGAGGACCTGCGGCAGATCGCCAAGGAGCGGGGTACGTCGATGAAGGCCCTCGTGCGCGAGGCCGCCGCCGCCGACATCGCCCGGCACCGGGCGCTGCAGGAGGGCGCGGAGGCCTTCCGGAGCTTCTTCACCGCCCATGCCGAGGAGTTCGCGGCCGCGTTCCCCGACGACGAGGCCCCCGCCAAGGGCGAGGCCGCCTGAGCGATGTCCTCCGTCATCCATATCGACGTCCCGTGGCTGCTCCAGCGCCACGAGGAGGTCCTGCCCGACCAGCCCACCGTCGACGACTTCTCCGCGCTGGTCGCCGCCGTCGCCCGGCACCGTGTCGACCCGCCCCGGCTGGGGGTGGACTCCGATCCGGCCTGGCGGGCCGCCGCCCTGCTGCACACCCTCACCATGCTCAAGCCGCTGCCCGCGGCCAACGCCCGCTTCGCCTGCGCGACCGCGGTGGCCTACATGTTCGTCAGCGGCGTCGGCATCGACCCGCCCTACGGTGCCCTGGTCGACCTCGCCCGCGACCTGATGTCCGGCAAGGCCGATGTGTACGGGGCGGCCGACCGGCTCCGTTCCTGGCAGATCTGATCCGGGCGGATCCGTCACCGCCCGCGGCCGCCGGGGGAAGCCGCCGGGGCCGCCGGCCGCGGGCGGGAGGAACGGGGCCGGCGGCCGGTTTCGCGCGAGAGAGCCTCCCCCAATTCTCGGCTTCGCTCGAGCCGGGGGGACCCCCACCTCGCGCGGGGCCTTCCGAGAGGGCCGGAACCCAGTCCACTACCGGGCCGCAGGCCCCGGGAGCGTGCGCGGTGGGCCGGTGTGTGCGCACCCTTCACACGGGGCGCACGGAAACCCGAAAGCCGCAGCGGCGGACCTGCGACCCCTGCCGAATTCTGACTTTCTTTCAAACCGGCCGATGTCGTACGTGCGCCTTGTTGCATGTGTGGAAGTTGTGCAAGGGTTGAAACGACCGTGCGGGGGGTAATCGCCGGAGTCCTTTCGGCAGTTGGGGAACCGGGCCGGTAGAGCCGCACCGGAGAATTCCCGCTCCCCGCGCGCACATCCCCGAGATGGGCGCCAACTCGCCATACGCACAAAGGAATCCACTCAGTGCCCACCCCCCACCCCCCTCGTCCTCCCTATCCGCCCCCAGGGGGCGATGCCGGGGAGTCGGACGAGTCCCTCGCCGCGCCGCTGCGCGCCGGCTCCGACGCGGAGGCCTCCCGGTCCGCCGCCCTCCTGATGGCCCGGCACTGGCAGCCGGTCCACGACTACGCGGTCATCTGCCTGGCCGCACCCGGGCCCCTCGCCCACATGGTCTCCGCCGCGGCCTTCCACCAGGTTCTCGACCGGCTCGCGCTCGGCGAACCCGCCGACGCGATACGGCCGCGCCTGCTCGTGGCGGTCCGGGACACCGTCGTGAACTGGGCCGCCACGGACCGGATAGCCGACGTACTGCCGGGCCTTATGAAACCCGCCGGTGGCCGCGGTATGCGTACCGCGAAGACCCTGATACCGGAAAACCGTGCACTGTCCGAACATTCTTTCCAGAGCCTTCCCCGGCTCGAACAGGCGTTGCTCTGGCACACCGAGGTCGAGGCCGAACCGATAAGCGTCCCCGCGGGACTGCTCGGCATGGACTTCGACAGTGCGGCGGCCGCACTCGATCAGGCCCGCGACACATTCCGGGAAGGCTGTGTCCGCGCCCATCGGGAACTCGCGCCGAGCACCGACTGCCGCCACTACAACCGCCTTCTCGACGTGCCGATCCGCCGGGGCGGCGCACTGCTGCCGGACGTCCAGCAGCATCTCTCCGTCTGCCCCTACTGCCGGCACGCCGCCGAACAACTGGGCCAGATCGAGGCCGGACTCGGCGTGCTGCTCGCCGAGGCGGTCCTCGGCTGGGGCGCCCGCCGGTACCTGGAGTCGCGCCCCGGCCGTCGGCGGCCCGGCCCCGCGCGCACCCGGGGCACCTCCCGGCGCTCCGGCGGCCGCAGACGCGGCGGCGGCAAGCCCGGACTGCTCGGCAGGGTCGCGGTGCCCGGTGGCCGTCGGCGGGGCACGGCGGAGCCCGGGACTCTCACCCGGACCCGCGGGCGCCGGGCGGCGGACGACGGCTGGTCGTCCAGGACGCTGCTCACCGGAGTCGGGGTCGCCTCGGCCGGGCTGCTCGCGACCGTCCTCGCGATCAGCGTGTGGCCGGACAGCGGCGACGCCACCGACCCGGTCGCCTCGACGGGCGCCGCCCCCGGCACCGACGCCCAGTCCCCGACCGGCTCGGCCACCGCACCCGGCACGGCGGGTCTTCCCACGGCCGGCCGGCCGACCCGGCTGCACAACGCCGCCGCCGACCTGTGCCTGGACATCAAGGGCGAGCCCGCGGCCGGCGCGAGCGCCACGCTCGCCGTCTGCTCCTCCGCGCCCACGCAGCGGTGGACGTACGAGACCGACGGGCTGCTGCGCAGCGCGGCCGGCTCCGGCCTGTGTCTGGACTCGCACGCCGACGCTGGCGTCGTCATCCTCGGCACCTGCGCCGACGCGGGCGCGCGGCGCGGTGACGACGTGCGCTACGGCCTGACCGCGCAGGGCGAGTTGCTGCCCCGCTGGGACGAGACCCTCGTCCTCGCCACAGCCGGCGAGAGCGCGGGCGCCGACATCGTCGTCAAGGTCAGGGACCGCTCCGCCGGGCAGCGCTGGCTGACCGACGGGCCGTCGGCCGGCCCCGGCTCGCTGTCGATAGCCGGTACCCAAGGGCCGTCCGCACAGCCCGCGGAGCTGCCCGGAACGGGCACGTAGCAGCGATCGGTGTGTCCCGCCGCCGGCCGGCGGCGGGACACCCGCCCGTCAGCCGGCGGCCTCGACGAGGTCGTCCGCCGTGACGGTGGCCGGGGTGGCGTGCCCGGACAGGGCGAGCGTGAGGTCCAGCTCCGCGAGCACACAGCGGACGACGTGTTCCACGCCCGCCTGCCCCTCCAGGCCGAGCCCGTACACGTACGGCCGCCCCAGCAGCACCGCCCGGGCGCCGAGGGCGAGGGCCTTGAACACGTCGTCGCCGGTGCGCACCCCGCTGTCGAACAGCACCGTCAGCCGGTCGCCGACCGCGTCCGCGATCCGGGGCAGTGCGTCGGCCGCGGCGACGGAGCCGGCCACCTGCCGGCCCCCGTGGTTGGAGACCACCACCCCGTCCATCCCCGCGTCCGCGGCGAGCCGGGCGTCGTCCGGGTGCAGGACACCCTTGAGCACGATCGGCCCGTCCCAGTGCTCGCGCAGGAACGCCAGGTCGGGCCAGGTGTGGCTCGCGTCCCCGAACAGCCCGAGGAAGTGCAGCACCGCCGCGTTCGGGTCCACGTGCACCGGCTTGTCGAGACCCGACCGGAAGGCCGGGTCGGTGAAGTAGTTGGCGGTGCCCACCCCGTGCAGGAACGGCAGATACGCCTGGTCCAGATCGCGCGGCCGCCACGCCAGCAGCGGGGTGTCCAGGGTGACGACCAGTACCGAGTACCCGGCCGTCCTCGCCCGGGCGAGGAAGCTCCGGGTCACCTCACGGTCCTTGCCCCAGTACAGCTGGAACCACCGCTCGGCGTCCCCCATGGCCTCCGCCACCTGCTCCATCGGTGTACTCGACGCCGACGACAGGATGTAGGGCACCCCCTGCGCGGCGGCGGCCCGGGCGGCCGCGGACTCGGCGTCCGGATGCATGATCGAGAGCACGCCCACCGGGGCCAGGGCCAGCGGCGCCGGCAGGGAGCGGCCCAGCACCCGTACCGACAGATCGCGCTCCTGCACGTCCCTGAGCATGCGCGGCACGATGCGGCGCCGGGCCAGGGCCGCCCGGTTGGCGAGTGCCGTGCTGCCGTCGCCCGCGCTGCCCGCCACATAGCCCACCGGGCCGGGCCCGAGCCGGTGCGCGGCCAGCTCCTCCAGCCGGGTCAGGTCCGTAGGCAGCCGGGGCACGGCCCCTGACATCCCGTTGAGATAGATCTCGTACTGGAAGTCCGCCCAGTGCTTCGCCATCCGGCCGTCCGCCTCTCGTTGCTGAGTACGCGCTGCGGCCCGACCATACTGGCGAGTAGACGCACGTCGGCAGGGGGCCTCGGGCGCGGCCGGCCGCTTCGCCGGGGATTCCGGCCCGGCGGCCGGCGACGGCCCGTACGGCGCTCAGCCGGTCCGGGCGACCGCCCGGACCGGAGCGCCGTCCGCCCCGGGCAGCCGCAGCGGGAAGAGGAACACCTCCACCGCCGCCGCGCCCACCAGCCGCTCCAGCCCGGTGAGGTTCTCGGCGATCACCCCGCCGGCACCGCACAGCACCCGATGGGCGGGCAGCCCGAAGTCGGCCTGTGGATCACCCGGTTGGGGCGTGGGGTCGACACTGAGCGCGTCGACGGCCACCGTGCGTGCGCCCGCCGCCACCACGGCCCGGGCCGACTCCGGGGTCAGCCAGGGGTGCGCGAGGTACGCGTCCGTGCCCCAGTGCGCCGACCAGCCGGTGACGAGCAGCAGCAGCGCGCCCGGCGACTCGGCGAGCGCGTCGAGCGCGGGGGCCAGCAGGGCCGGGGTGATCGGCGCCTGGGCGGGCAGCCCGCGGACGTCGGCCACGACCGCGGGCCCCGCGAACCGGTCCAGCGGCAGCTCGTCCAGCCGGGGCCAGGCGTCGTCGACGTGGTACGGCGCGTCGACATGGGTGCCGGACTGCGAACCCATGTGCAGGGACAGGACGTTGACGCCGTCGGCCGGAGCCCGCAGGGCGGGCGAGACTGTGACCTCCGGGTCACCGGGATAGACGGGCATCCCGGTGACCACGGGCACCGACAGGTCGAACCACCCGGTCATCGGCCGCCCTCGGCCGCGAGCACGGTCGGCACCTCGTCCGCCGGAGCACCCGGACCGGTGATCGGCGGCACCGGGGCCTCGACGGTACGGGCCAGGCGCGCACCCTCGGGCCCGTACACCGCCCGGGGTTCGGGGAACAGCCGCAGCAGCGCCAGGAACAGCACGGCGGCGACCGCGAGCGACAGCGGCAGGCTGATGTCGACGCCGTTCGCCAGGTCGCCCAGCGGTCCGACGAACTGCCCCGGGATGTCGGTGAACAGCACGCCGATCACGGCGGCCACCCACCAGGCCGTCATACCGCGCCAGTTCCAGCCGTGCGCGAACCAGTAACGGCCGCCGCGCTGACGGCGGTTGAAGACCTGGAGGGCGTCCGGGTCGTACCAGCCGCGGCGGGTGTAGAAGCCGAGCATCATCACGACCATCCACGGTGTGGTGCACGTGATGATCATCGTGGCGAACGTCGAGATCGACTGCACCAGGTCGAGGCCGAACCGGCCGATGAAGATGAACCCGATGGACAGCACCCCGACCAGCAGCGTCGCCCGGACGCGGGACAGCTTCGGGAACACCGACGAGAAGTCCAGGCCGGTGCCGTACAGCGAGGTGGTGCCCGTCGACATGCCGCCGATCAGCGCGAGCAGGCACACCGGCAGGAAGAACCAGCTCGGCGAGATCGCCAGCAGTCCGCCCACGTAGTCGGGCGCGGCCGGGTCGACGTACTTCGGGGCCTTCGTCGCGATGATGCTCGCGGTCGCCAGACCGAAGACGAACGGCAGCAGCGTCGCGATCTGCGAGAGGAACGCGGCACCGACCACCTTGCGGCGCGGGGTGTCCGCCGGGATGTAGCGCGACCAGTCGCCCAGGAACGCCCCGAACGACACCGGGTTGGACAGCACGATCAGGGCCGCACCTATGAACGACGGCCAGAACAGCGACTTGGTCGCCGCGTCCGCCGAGGCCGTGAAGACACCGGCGTACGAGGCGTCGAAGTCACCGGCGAAGGCGATCGCGCCGAGCAGGAACAGCACGGTCGCCGAGGTCACGGCGATCTTGTTCACGAAGAGCATGAACCGGAAGCCGTAGACGCACACGGCGAGGACCAGCCCGGCGAACAGCGCGTAGGCGACGACGTAGGACAGCGTGCTGCGCTCCAGGCCGAACAGCCGGTGCGCGCCGCCGACCAGGGCGTCACCGGAGCTCCACACCGAGATGGAGAAGAACGCGACGGCCGTCAGCAGCGACAGGAACGAGCCCACCACCCGGCCGTGCACACCCAGGTGCGCGGAGGACGCCACGGCGTTGTTGGTGCCGTTGACCGGGCCGAACACGGCCATCGGACACAGGATCAGCGCGCCCGCGACGACCCCCAGGAGGGTGGCCGCGAGTCCTTGCCAGAAGGAGAGCCCGAACAGGATCGGGAACGCGCCGAGGACGCAGGTCGAGAACGTGTTGGCGCCGCCGAAGGCGACCCGGAACAGGTCGAGCGGGGTCGCGGTGCGGTCCGCGTCCGGGATGCGCTCGACGCCGTAGGGCTCGACCTCGGTCAGGGACGGCGGCGCGGCGGGGGAGTCGGGGGACTGAGCGGTCAAGGCAGGCTCCAGCGAGTATGCGGCGGTGGAGCGCTTCGTGGCGCGGCGGTGGCAGACGACCGGCGCAGCCGCAGGGGTGTGCGACGCGGGAGGGAGGACGTCCCGGAGGGGTCTGCTGACGGTAAGGCGCCGGAGAAGACCCCTGCCAGAGGACGTTTCATCCATCTTCGCCGTCATCACTGGAGGAATCGACCACCTCCTCGCCGTCCGGTCCCTGCGCCCTGACCCGCTGGACGTGTTCCAGGGACTCGCGCAGCTCGGTCAGCCAGTCGTCGGTGTGACGCTGCACCAGACGCACGCACCAGGCGAGGGCGTCGCTGCGGCTGCGCGCCACGCCCCCGGCGATCAGGGTGTCCAGGACCTGCCGCTCGGGCTGCCGCAGCCGGGTCATCACCGGCGCGGCCACATGCGTGAACAGGGCGCGCTCCGCACCGCACACCACGCCCCAGGACACCTTCCGGCGGAACAGGTGCTCGGCCTCGCGGGCCACCTCGATCCGGGCGTCGCGGGTCCGCTCCCGGAACTCCTGGATCCGCGCCCGTACGGCGGCCTCCCGCTCGGCGTCCGAGGCGCCCTCGGCGAGCCGCGGCTCCGGGACGCGCCCGATCACGGTGATCTCCTCGCGGTCGGGGGTCACCTCGACCAGTTCCTCGAAGAGATCGTCGGGCAGGCGGCCGGCGAACCAGCCGCGCAGCTTCTCTCTCTGCTCTGTTGTAATCATGTAATCACAATTACTCCGACCGTTTCATGAACACAAGGCGTCACGAAGGGGTTCGCCGAGGGCTGAGCCGGAATGTTTCAGGCCTATTAACTAAGCGGTGGTTTTCAGCCATCCGACCGCCATCGGCGATCAAGAACCGCTCAGTCATGGGGTCGACGCGGTCGATTTCCGTAACTTCACGCCACTGTTTCAACACGCAAGGTTACTGAAAGATGTGGGTTCGATGTGTGTTTCGTCGACGGACTCGGCAGAGTGTCGCTCGCCGCTCCGGCGCCGACCGGCCTGGAGCGCGAACCGTCTACTCGAGCGGAAGGATGCACACAATGCGGAACACCGCGCGCTGGGCAGCGACTCTCGGCCTCACGGCCGCCGCCGTCTGCGGACCCCTGACCGGGGCCGCCGGCGCTGCACCGGCTGCCGGCCCGTCGTCGCTCTACGCCCCTTCGGCGCTGGTCCTCACCACCGGCCACGGCGACAACGCGGCGACGGCCACTCCGGAGCGCGCCGTCACCCTGAACTGCGCGCCGACGGCCTCCGGCACTCACCCTGCCGCAGCCTCTGCCTGCGCCGAACTGCGTGGCATCGGCGGCGACTTCTCGGCCCTGCAGGCCCGGGACGACGTCTGGTGCACCAAGCTGTACGACCCCGTGGTCGTCACCGTCCAGGGCGTCTGGCAGGGCAAGCGCGTCTCCTACGAGCGCAGCTTCGGCAACACCTGCATGAAGGATGCGCTCAACAGCAGCGTCTTCTCCTTCTAGGGACCGGGATCGCGCGGTCCCCGCATCGCCGGATCAGGCTCGCAACTGGGGAGTGCGGCCCCTGGAGCGGGGAAACCGCGATCTCGCACCGGGACCGACGGGCGGAGTGGGGCCGCCCGCCGGCTTCCGGGCACCAAGCCGCTCCCTGGGCACGGCCTGTGGGGGGTCGTCCCGGGGAGCGGCGAAAAACAACTGGTTTCAACAGGTGTCCACACCACTGATTGGTGACTCGTGTCGTACACGGGGTGACGACGCCAACACCCGCCCGTGCACGGACAGTTGCCGTGCCGGGCGGCGACGTGTTCTCGGACGCCCCGCCACGGAGTGCGCAGCGGCCACCAGGCGCTGCCGACGCCTTGCGCGCATCTCCACCACGACAACGCGGAGGGGCCGCCGTCTCCCTGCTGACGGCGGCCCCTGCGGCCATGGACCCGGTCCTACATGTGGACGACGGGTGCGGCCCCGGCGTCCTGCTTCGGCACCCCGCGCCGGTAGAGCAGGAACGTGATGACCGTGCCCGCGGCGAAGAAGCCCGCCGACCACCAGAAGGCGGTGGTGTAGCTCTCGATCGTCGCCTGCGCCTGCACCAGCTTGCTCGCGGGGTTGTGGCCCGAGAGGTAGTCGGTGGCGGCGCTCGAGGCGAGGGTGCTCAGCAGAGCCGTACCGATCGACCCGCCCACCTGCTGCATGGCGTTGACGGTCGCCGAGGCGACACCCGCGTCCTCGGCCGCCACCCCGCCGGTGGCCAGCTGCATGGCCGGCGGCATCACCATGCCGAGGCCGACGCCGATCACGATCAGCTGCGGCAGTACCGCGCTGATGTAGTGGGAGCCGAGCCCGATGCCGGTGAGCCAGGCCATGCCGGCCGTGGCGATCGCGAAGCCCAGCGGGATGACCGCCTTCGGACCGATGCGGGGCATCAGGACCGTGGTGCCGACCTGTGCGGTCACCATCAGCGCGCCGACCATCGGCAGGAACGCCACGCCGGTCCTGGTGGGGCTGAAGCCGAGGTTGAGCTGGAGGTAGTAGGTCAGGAAGAGGAAGACGCCGAACATGCCCGCGCCGGTGATCAGCACCGCGAGGAACGAGGCGCCCCGGTCACGGTCGAGCAGGATGCGCAGCGGCAGCAGCGGGTGCGCGGCCCGGGTCTGCCACCAGGCGAAGGCCGTCAGCAGGAGCCCGCCCGCGATCAGGAAGCCCCAGGTCAGCGGCGAACCCCAGTCGTGGGTCTCGGCGTTGGAGAAGCCGTACACCAGGGAGAACAGGCCGGCGGCGACCAGGACCGTGCCCGGCACGTCGAGCTTGGCGTCCGCGGCGTCCCGGTGATTGCCGAGCAGTACCCAGCCGCCGGCGAAGGCGACGACCGCGATGGCCACGTTCACGTACAGGGTCCAGCGCCAGTCGAGCGCGTCGGTCAGCACACCGCCGAGCAGCAGGCCGACCGCGCCGCCGGCACCCGCGATGGCGCCGTACACGCTGAACGCGCGGGCCCGTTCCCGGGCGTCGGTGAAGGTGGTGTTGAGCAGGGACAGCGCGGCAGGCGCGAGCAGCGCACCGAAGGCGCCCTGCAGGGCGCGGGCGACGACCAGCATGGTGAAGCCGTTCGCGGCGCCGCCGAGCGCGGAGGCCGCGGCGAAGCCGACGACGCCGATGAGGAAGGCGGGCTTGCGGCCGAAGAGGTCGGCTATCCGCCCGCCCAGCAGCAGCAGTGAGGCGAAGGCCAGCGCGTAGGCGGTCACGATCCACTGCCGGCTGTCGTTGGAGAAGCCGAGGTCGGCCTGGGCGGACGGCAGGGCGATGTTCACGATCGTGGCGTCGAGGACCACCATCAGCTGGGCGACGGCGATGATCGCGAGGATCCACCACCGCCTGGCCGAGGCCTCGGCGTGAGCCTTCGCGAGGGCCCCCGTGCGGGGGCCGTCGGTCAGGGTGTTCTGGGGCATGGGGAACCACTCCAGGGAAGTCGTTCGAGGAGTTCGAGGGGGAGGCGCGACAACGGCATAAACGAAACCGTTTCGTACACATGGAGGCTAGAGGAGTTTCAGCGAAACGGCAACGTTTCGTTTTCCGGAGTAGTTCGACCTGGCCCCCTGGTGCTTCGGTGTCCGCTACGGTGGCGCCGTCGGCATGGGGGCTCTGAGTCGGGAATCGGTTACAGGTGGTAAACATTTCTTCTGGTCCCGTCGCGGTGATCCTGACCGCGCTGCAGGTCGAGTACGACGCGGTGCGGGGGCGACTCGAGGGCCTCACCAGGGACGACGTCGACGGTGGCACGATCTTCGAACGGGGTCGGCTGCCCGGAACCCCGTGGACCGTCGTCCTGGCGCAGACCGGTCCCGGCAACGACAACGCGGCCGTGGTCACCAAGCACGCCCACGATCTGTACCGGCCGAGGGTGCTGTTGTTCGTCGGCGTCGCCGGCGGGCTGAAGGACGACGTCCGGATCGGCGACGTGGTGATCGGCGAGCGCATCTACGACTACCGCGAGAAGCAGAGCCCCCGTGGCGACCACTACCGCCCGCGCGGCTGGGAGGCGCCGTGGCGGCTCGTCCAGCACGTCCAGCGCATGAGCTTCGGGCCCGATGTCGCCGGCCGGGTACGGGTCGCGCCGATCGCCTCCGGCAACGTCGTGCTCGACCGGGAGACCTCCGAGCTGGGCGAGGTGCTGCGCGGGAACTACGACGACGCCGTCGCCATCGAGATGGAGAGCGCCGGTGTCTGCCGGGCCGCCCATCTCATCGGCGGACTCGACACGTTGACGATCCGGGGGATCAGCGACAGGGCCGACGGGGGCAAGGGCCGGGCGGATGCGGGCGGTTCCCAGGAGATCGCGGCGTGGTGCGCGGCCGCGGTGGCGGTGCGGATCCTCGCATCGCTGGCTCCTGAGGGGGAGACTCCGACTCTTCCCGATGTCGGGCGTGTTGACGGTGCTCCCAGGGTGGGTTCGGCGTCCCGGGAACTCCTGGGCGAGTCGGCCGCCGGGACCGACGAGTCCGGGCCGCCGGAGGAGGGCGAGCCGCCCACCGTGCCCCCGCCTCGCCGCCGACGGACGCTGCTGTCGCGGGCCCGCTTAGGCAGGAGGGCACAGCCCGCCGGGCGTACCCGCACCACCCTCATGGCCTGTGGAGCGGTGGCCTTGGTCGGAGTGCTCGTCGCCGTCCTGCTCAAAGCCACGGCCGATGCCGGCCCTCCGGACGGGGACTCGGCGCTGAAGTCCTGCAAGGTGTCTCAGGCCCGTGTCAAGCTTCACATCGCCGCGTCCATCGACCTCTCGAAGTCTCTGAGCGACGCCGCCCGTGCCTACGGGGCGCGGCGAAGCCCCGACGGCACCTGTGTGCAGATCGACGTGTCGTCGGTCAACTCCGGTACGGCCATGCGCGCCCTGCGCGAAGGCTGGCCCGAGGGCGACGGGCCGCGCCCCGACGTGTGGTCGCCCGCCGGTAGCGAGTGGATCGACCTGGCCCAGACTCCCGCGACGAGTGCAGCGCCGCAACTCCTGCCGGAGGGTGAGCCGCAGTCCATTGTGACCAGCCCGTTGACCATCGCGATGCCGAGGCCGATGGCGGAGACCATGGGCTGGCCGGAGGCCACCATCGGCTGGAGCGACCTGGCCAAGTGGGCCGAGGACCCCACGCACTTCTGGGCGGAGCACGGAAACAAGCAGTGGGGCGCCCTCAAACTGGGGAAGACGAACCCCGATTACTCCACGTCCGGACTGAACGCCACCATCGGCGCCTTCTACGCGAAGACGGGGACCACCGGCGAGCTGTCCATCCGCGACGTCGACTCGTCCGCCAATCAGGCCTTCGTCCGCAACATCGAGAAGTCCGTGGTCCACTACGGCGACACCACCCTGACGTTCCTGGCCAATCTGCGTGCCGCCGATGACAAGGGCGGCCGCGAGGAGGTGCTCAAGTACATCTCGGCCGTGACGGTCGAGGAGAGCGCGGTCGTCGCCTACAACAAGGGGTATCCGTGTGGGGCCTACAGCTTCACGCGCGGCTGCGAGCAGCGGAGCAAACCGAAGACGCCCCTCGTCTCCTTCTATCCGAAGGACAGCGACCCGGCCAGCGACCACCCCTACGTCCAGCTGCGGGGTATCGGCACGGCGAAGCAGAAGGTGTCGGACGACTTCCTGACCTACCTGCACAGCACCGACGCGTACCGGAAGTACTTCGCGCCGTACGGTTACCGGACCTACAAGGGGCAAGCCCTCGCTCACACGGGGATCGACCAGGGCCACGGGGCCCTCGAAAAACCGCAGACCAAGGGCTACGACGCGCCCGACGGCAAGGTGCTCTACCGGCTGCAGCAGGTGTGGGCGGGTCTGCGCCGCAGGGCCAACGTGCTCGTGGTCATCGACACCTCCAAGTCGATGGACGACAAGGTGCCGGGCGCTGGCCGGACCAAGATGGAGCTGCTGCAGGACGCCGAACCGGCCCTGTTCGACGGTTTCGCCAAGACCGACCGCGTAGGACTGTGGGAGTTCTCGAACGCGGCCAATCTGGGCGGCAAGCACCACTACCTCCCCCTGGTGGACATCGGCCCGATGGGGGAGAAGCTGACGGACCACCACGGGCTGACCCGTAGCGACGCACTCAAGGGCGAGGTGAGCGGCCTTGTCCCCAACGGCGCGACCGGCCTGTACGGCACGGTCGACGCGGCGGTGGACACCATGCGTGAGGACTACGACCCGGCGGCCATCAACGCCATCGTGCTGCTCACCGACGGCCGCAACGAGGGTGTGCCGCCCACTCCGACCCTCAAGGACGTGCTCGCCAGGATCGGCACCCCGGACAAGCGCGTCCGCGTGTTCACCGTGGCCTACGGGTCGAAGGCCGACCAGCAGGACGTGAACGGCAGGACCGTGCTGGAGGAGATCGCTGCCGCCACCGGCGCGCACGCCTACGACGCCAAGGATCCGAAGATCCTCAGTGACGTGCTGACCAGCGTGATCTCCAACTTCTGAGGCCCGGCCCGCTGGTCCCACGACCATACATTCCTTGACGGGAATATAACTGAAGAGGCATATTGGTCCTATGTCCGACGCCGCGCTCTGGACCGCTCTCGCCGACCCCCACCGGCGGGCCATCGTCGCTCTGCTCCTGGAGCGGCCCCGGCCCGTCGGGGAGATCGTGGAGGCATGCGGACTGAGCCAGCCGAGCACCTCCAAGCATCTGAAGGTGCTCCGCGAGGCGGGTCTGGTGCGGGTCAGGCAGGACGCGCAGCGCCGCGTCTACGCCCTCGACCCGGCCCCGATCGCCGCCCTCGACGCCTGGCTCGCCCCGTACCGCAGGCTGTGGAACAGCAGCCTCGACGCGCTGGGCCGCCGCCTCGACGAGACGTCGGACGACACCTGACACCCCACGTCGCGAAGGACGAAACGCCATGTCCGTCGACCTCACCGGCACCTATCTGACCCTCGACGACGGCCGCCCCGCCGTCCGCTTCAGCCGCACCTACGACCATCCCGTCGACCGCGTATGGCAGTTCGTGACCGACCCGGACGAACTCGCCCAGTGGTTCCCCTCCCGCGCCGAGATGGACCTGCGCCCCGGCGGAGTCGTCCGGTTCAGCGGCGACCCCAACCTGCCGGAGTCCACCGGCAAGGTGCTCGCCGTCGACCCGCCCCGCCACCTCTCCTTCGAGTGGGGCGGCGACGAACTCCACTTCGACCTGGAGGCGGCAGGCGAGGGACGCACCCGGTTCACCCTCACCAACGTCCTCGTCGCCGAGAACACCGCCGCCCGCAACGGCGCCGGCTGGGAGGTCTGCCTCGCCGCCCTGGACGCCGAGGCCCGCGGCACGCGCCTCGAGGGGCCCCACACAGGGGCGAGCGCGCCCTGGAAGGAGTTCTACGACGGCTACGTCGGAGCCGGTGTGCCCTCGGGTGCGCCAGTGCCGGGCCTGGACTGACCCTCAGGCCCGGACCGGCCCGCGGGTGAACACCCGGATGAGCGCCGCGCGGAGCGGACCGGGGGCGGCCGGGGACACCCGCACGCCGAGATACCCGTCCGGGCGTACGAGGAACGCCTCGCTCCCGGATGCCCCGTACCGCTCGCGGAACTCACCACTGCCGTCGCGCAGCACCGGCACGGGCAGCGGGCCGGCGTCCACGCCTTCCGGCAGCACGCAGTAGAGGTCAGCCGGTCATGCGCGAGACTGCGCGCCGTCTCGGCCAGTTGCGCGAATCCCCTGGTCCCGTCGGCGGAGTCCGCGTGCAGCAGCAGGACGTGATCGCGCTCGCGCAGCACGTCGTACAGGCGCAGCGGAAAGGCCGCGAGCGGGTCCAGCAGGCCGCCGCAGTCCGGCGCGCGCTCGCCCGCGGCCGGACCGGGACCGGCGGCCGGGCCGGGCTCGACCAGCGGACTGTCCGGGTAGGCGACCAGCAGCTGTGCCTCCCGCAGCCCCACGGTCACGGGATCGTCCGGGTCGGCCTGGACACCCTGCGCCGCGTGCCGCAGGGTGCGGCCCACCACTTCGACCCCGACCGGTCTGCGCTCGGCGTGATAACTGTCCAGCAGCCCCGGGCGGGCGATGCCCCGCGTCGCGAGGGCCAGCTTCCACCCCAGGTTGTAGGCATCCTGGATACCGGTGTTCATGCCCTGGGCGCCGGTCGGCGGATGGATGTGCGCGGCGTCGCCGGCCACGAAGACCCGGCCCTCGCCGTAGCGGTCCACGATCCGGTGGCTGATGCGGAACACCGACGACCAGCGCATCCCCGACGCGGTCGTCGGCCAGGGGGACAGCCGGTCCAGGACCGCCTGGATGTGCTCCAGGCTCGGGGCGCGACCCGTGTCCAGGCCGTGTGCGACTGCGCCCTGCGCCTCCGCCCGGTCCTGCTGCGAGAGTTCCGGCGGGACCCGCATGGACATGCGGTAGCGGCACCGGCCGGGCAGCGGGATGCACACGAGCAGGTCGTCCACCCCTCCGTCGGGGGTGCGGTGCATCGAGCGCACGGTCCATCCCGGTGCCAGGTCCCAGTCCACCTCCACGTCCGCGAGCATGTACTCCTCCGGCAGCGCCCCGCCCTCGAAGGCGAGCCCCAGCGTCTTGCGCACGACGCTGTGCGCGCCGTCGCAGCCGACCAGGAAGAGAGAGCGGACCTCCGGCTCCTCGCCGTCCGCGGTGCGCAGCCTGCTGGTGACGCCGTCGGCGTCCTGGGCGAAGGACAGCAGCTCCGTGCCGCGCTCGATGCGTCCGCCGCAGCATGCCAGGCGCTCTTCGAGGATGCGCTCCGTCTCGTACTGCGGCAGCGCCGCGAACCCGTACGGCACCTCCGGCGGAAGTGACAGCTCCATGCGCCCCTGTTCGGCGCCGTTCACGTACGTGAGCTGTCCGAGCAGCGGGACGGCCGCGTCCAGGGCCGCGCGGGCCACGCCCGTCCGGTCCCAGACCTCCAGCGTCCTCGGCTGGATGCCGACCGCCTTGGCGTACGGCAACCGCTCCGGAAGCCTGTCGACGAGCCGGCAGGCGACACCTCGCCGGCTCAGTTCGAGGGCGGCGGTCAGGCCGACCGGTCCCGCACCGGCGATCAGTACCTCGGTGTCCGTCATGAGCGTCTCCCGTGCTGCCCCGGGCACCATGGTCGCCCGGGGGGACCGGCGCGGCGACCCGGCCCACCGGCGCCGGACGCCCTATGCCAGCTGCCTGCGCACCAGCTCGTGCAGCCGCCCCCCGGTGTCCGCGAGCAGCTGGGCGGGCGGGCCCTGCTGGATGACCTTGCCGTCCTCCATGACGACGACCCGGTCCGCGTCCAGCACCGTGGACAGGCGGTGGGCGATCACGATGCGCGTGGCGTTGAGCTTGCGGGTGCTGTCGATGACGATGCGCTGGGTGTCGTTGTCGAGGGCGCTGGTCGCCTCGTCGAAGAAGAGGATGCGCGGGCGCCGGATCAGCGCCTGGGCGATCATCAGGCGCTGCCGCTGCCCGCCGGAGATCGCTCCGTTGCCCGCGACGATCGTGTGCAGGCCCATGGGCATGCGCTTGATGTCCTCCGCGAGACCCGCCATCTCGGCCGCCGCCATCGCCTCCTCCGGCGTGTACGGCTCGGTGCCGCAGATGACGTCCAGGATGGAGCCGGTGAACGGCTGCGCGTGCTGGAGCACGACCCCGCACTGCCGGCGCACGGCCGACTGGTCCAGGGCCGCCAGGTCCTGCCCGTCGTACAGGACGCTGCCCGAGACCGGCTTGTCGAAGCCGATGAGCAGCCGCAGCAGCGTGGACTTGCCGCAGCCGCTGGGGCCGACGACCGCCACGAACTCGCCCGGCCGGACGGCGAAGGACACGTCGTCCAGGACGAGCGGGCCGTCGTCGGCGTACCGGAAGGAAAGCCGGCGGGCCTCCACCGCGCCGGACAGCGGGCCCGGCCGGGTGCTGGCCGTGCGCACCTCGGGCGTGGCGTCCAGGACCGGCTTGATCTCCTCGAACAGCGGCAGCGCGGCAACCGCCGAGACGAAGGAACCCGTGAGCTGGGTGACCGAGGTCAGCACCATCGTCACCGACGTGTTGAAGGTGAGGAAGGCCGCCGCCGACATCGCGCCCCTGGCCGGACCGGCCAGCAGCATGAACATCAGCAGGGTGCACACCGGCAGATAGACCGCGCCCAGCACGGTGGTGAGGTTCTTGATCCGGCCGACCTTCTGCTGGAGTTCCCGGCTGCGCGCGAACTCCCCCGCCCAGGCTGCGTAGGCGTAGTTCTCCGCCGCGGCGACTCGCAGCTTGGGCAGGCCGCGCAGGGTCTGGAACGCCTGGTTGTTCAGCTTGTTGCCGAGTGTCACGAGCCGTCGCTGCCAGCGCACCTGCCACAGCCCGAGTCCCAGGAACACGGCCGCGATGACGACGAGCATGCCGATCGCGGCGAGCGCCATGGGCACGCTGTACCAGAGCAGCAGACCCAGGTTCATCGCCCCGACCGTCACCGACTGCGCGACCACCGGGCCGACGCCCGCCAGCAGGCGGCGGATCGCACTGATGCCCATGGCGGCACTGGCGAGTTCACCGGTGGAGCGCTGGGTGAAGAACCGGGTCGGGAGCCTGAGCAGCCGGTCCCAGACGGCGGGTTGGAGCGCCGACTCGATGCGGCCCTCCAGACGCAGGATGGTCAGGTTCTCCAGCAGCGTGAACGCGGCCGACACGACTCCGCTGATCATCACCGCCAGACAGACCTGGACGATCAGACCGGTCTGGGCCCTGGGCACGTACTCGCCGAGCACCTTGCCCGTGGCGATCGGCACCAGTGCGCCGATCGCCACCGTGACCAGCCCGGCGAGCATCAGGTTCAGCAGGTCGCCGCGGGTTCCGCGCAGGCTGAACCGGAGCAGCCCGAGCGGGCTGAGCCCCCGCTCGGGCAGCGGCCGGTAGAACATCACCGCACGCGGCTCGAACTCCTCCGCGTTCGCCTTCTCGATCGGCGTCTCGCGTCCGGTGCCCGGGTGTACGGCGACATAGCCACCGCGCCGCCAGAGCAGGGCGACCGGCGCCCCGGACAGTGCCCGGTGTCCGACCAGCGGGCCCACGTTCTCCCGCCACCAGCGTCCGTTCAGACGGACGGCCCGGGTGCGCACCCGGGAGGCCAGGGCCACCCGCTCGACCGGGTCGAGACGTTCGCTCTCGGTGCCGCTCTGCGCGGGCTCGGCCAGGGTGATCCCGGCCGCCTCGGCGACGAGCTTGCAGGCCGCGTGACTGGCGTCGGCGTCCGCGGCCGTCGTACGCCGGGCCGGGCGTTTGCCGATGGAGGCGAGCAGGGTCTGGTCGGCCTGGGCGCGGACCGCCTCACCGGCCTTGATACCGGCGGCAGTACGCGTCTCGTGCGTGCGCTCCAGCTGCTCGATCCACCGGTCCAGCGCGGTCAGCAGCCGGTACTGCTGGTCGACCATGCTCTGCCACAGCGCCGGGTCCATCAACAGGTCTGCGGCGGCCTCCGCGCCGTACAGGGAGCCGTACTGCACGCTGCCCGGCGGGACCTGCATCCAGAACACGTCGTCGTCCGCCGGGGCGGCGGACCGCTCCTCGGCCATCGGGGCCTGGAAGAGGACGGACAGACCGCGGCCGACGCCCAGCGCGACCGCGTACTCCAGCGGGCTCGACGCCGGAGGCACGTACTGCGGGTTGCCGTACTCGTCGTACGACCACGTCTGGGTGTGGGCCGGCTGATACAACTCGCGCAGGTTGATCCGGTGCACCACACAGTCCCGCGCCGGGCGCGCGACCAGGGTGTGCTGCGGTCCGGCGACCGGGCCGAGCAGCAGCGCGCCCGCCTCCAGCCGGCCGAGGTGGTGCCAGTGGCCCTGCTGTGCGGCGTCCACCGCGAACAGGTCCAGCGCACCGGCCGTGACCAGCCACAGCACCTGCGGACCTTCCAGGTCCAGCCGGTTGGAGCCCGCGCAGTCGACGCGCGTGCCCATGGACCCCAGCGCACCGAGTACGAGATCGCCTTCGTATCCCTCCTGAACAGTCGTCATCTCACCGCTCCCTGACCAGTGCGGCGTACGCGCCGCCGTGCGCCACCAGCTCCTCGTGCCGCCCGCGCTCGACGACCGTGCCGTGCTGGAGCACCACGATCTCGTCGCTGTCGCGGACGGTGCTCAGCCGGTGGGCGATCACCACACAGGCGCAGCCGCGCCGGCGCAGGTTGTCCATCACGACCAGCTCGGTCTCCGCGTCCAGCGCGCTGGTCACCTCGTCCAGCACGAGGATGCTGGGCCGCCGAACCAACGCCCGGGCGATCTCCAGGCGCTGGCGCTGCCCGCCGGAGAAGTTCCGGCCGTCCTGCTCGACCTTGCTGTGCACGCCGCCGGGGCGGCGCATCACCACGTCGTACAGCGCCGCGTCCCGCAGCGCGTCCAGGACGGCCTCGTCCGGGATCGACGGGTCCCACAGGGCCACGTTGTCGCGGACCGAGCCCTCGAAGAGGAACACGTCCTGGTCCACGAAGGAGACCGAGGAGGCGAGCGTGCCGCGCGGGATGTCCTCCAGCCGGCGGCCGTCGATGCGGATCACACCGTCCCAGGGCGTGTAGAGACCCGAGATCAGCCGGGACACCGTCGACTTGCCGCTGCCCGAGCCGCCCACCAGCGCCACCTGCTGCCCGGGGCCCACGGTCAGGTCGAACCCGGTCAGCAGCGGCTTGTCCAGCGGGCTGTAGCCGAAGGTGACGTTCTCCAGCTCGACGTGCCCGTGCAGCCGCCGCGTGGAGTCGGCGCCGCCGGGGCGGGCGTAGAGCGGGTCGGCCTGGAAGTTCTCCACGTCCTTCAGCCGGGCCACGTCGGCCGCGAAGTCCTGGATGCGGCCCGCCACGCCGTTGAGCCGGGTGAGCGGCGCCGTGAAGCGGGTGACCAGCGCCTGGAAGGCGACCAGCAGACCGACCGAGATGTGCCCCTCGACCGCCCGCATTCCGCCGATCCACAGGATGAGCGCGCTGTTGAGCGTGGCGAGCGCCGGCGCGACCACCCCGAGCCAGGCGCTCGGCACGCCGAGCCGCTGCTGCTCCTCCAGCGTGGTGGCGTGCTGTCCGGCCCACTTGCGGAAGTAGCCGTCCTCGCCGCCGGTCGCCTTCATCGTCTCGATCAGCTGGAGACCGGTGTACGACGTGTTGGTGAGCCGTGCGGTGTCCGCGCGCAGCTTCGCCGTGCGGGTCGCGCGCAGCCGCACGACGAGCCGCATCGCCACCACGTTCAGCAGGGCCACGCCGATGCCGAGGAACGTCAGCTGTGGGTCGTAGGTGTACAGCAGCACGGCGTACAGCACGACCACGATCGCGTCCACGCCGGCCGCCGCGAGGTCGCGGGCCAGGGTCTCGGCGACCTGGTCGTTGGACTGCAGCCGCTGCACCAGATCGGCCGGGCTGCGCTGGGAGAAGAACGTGACCGGCAGCCGCAGCAGATGACGCAGGAACCGAGCGCTGGAGAGGGTGGAGGAGATGATCCGGCCGTGCAGCAGGTTGGCCTGCTGGAGCCAGGTCAGCACCAGGGTGAGCAGGACACAGGTGGCCATCGACGCGAACAGCACGCCCAGCAGCGAGGTCTGGCCGCCGATGAGGAACATGTCGATGTAGGTACGGCTGAGCGCGGGCACCGCCGCGCCCACCGCCACCAGCAGCAGACTGGCCAGCACGGCGGCGGGCAGGGTGCCCGCGGTGCCGCGCAGCCGGGCCGGCATCGCGCCGAGCACACCGGCCTTGCGGCCGCCCCTGGTGAAGCCGTCGCCGGGCTCCATCACGAGCACGACACCGGTGAAGCTGCCGTCGAACTCCTCCATGGGCACGAACCGGCGGCCCTTCGCGGGGTCGTTGATGTACACCCCGCGCCGGCCGAAACGGCGGCCCATGCCGTCGTAGACGACGTAGTGGTTGAACTCCCAGAAGAGGATGGCCGGTGCCGTCACCTCGGCGAGCGCGGCCAGGTCCATCTGCATGCCCTTGGCGGTCAGGCCGTAGCTGCGGGCCGCCTTCAGCAGGTTGCTGGCGCGCGAGCCGTCGCGGGAGACACCGCAGGCGATGCGCAGCTCCTCCAGCGGGACGTGCCGGCCGAAGTGGCCGAGCACCATCGCGAGGGAGGCGGCGCCGCACTCGACGGCCTCCATCTGCAGCACGGTCGGCGTACGGACCGCGCCGCCGCGGGCCTTGGGCACCGGGCGCCGGGCCGGGGCGGCTCTTCTGCGGCCGCGGGTTTCCTGAGTCGTGCTCACGGCAGCAGCCAATCGACGGGACGCTGGTCGGCCAGCCGGATCGAACCGGAGGCGAGGGTCATGGAGTCGAGCCGGTACGGCGGCCCGTCGGCGGAGGACCACCGGAAGCCGCTCTTCGTGCCGGACGACCGGTCGAGCGCGACCAGGACCGCCACCGGGCGGCCCTTCTTCGTGAACTGCTCGCCCAGCTGGCTGTCCCCGAGGAACGCGGCGATCGACTGGGCGGACTGGGCGGTCCGGTCCACCGACTTCACATGTCCGCGCAGCACGCCGTACTGCTGGGTCGGCACCGAGGACACGGTGAGGTCCACGGCGGCGTGCTCCGGGATGGCCGCGGCGTTCTCGGCGGGGACGTAGACGGTGGCGTACAGGGGATCGGAGGCGTGGGCGACCTTCTCCACCGCCGCGATGTTCGCACCGGTCCGGATGATCTGGCCGATGGTGGCGGCGAGTGCGGTGACGCGGCCCGCGGCGACCGTGCGGACCACGGAATCGCCCTGACTCGTGCGCACTTCGAGGACGGGAGCGTTCGCGGGCAGCCGTTCGCCCTGCTTGGCGAGTACGGCCGTGACCTGGCCGGCCACGGGGCTCTGCAGCAGATAGCTGCCCTGCCCGTGGGTGAGGATGGCCTGCGCGCTCAGCGTGGAGGCGACCGAGCCGGTCACCGCCCACACGGAGGCCGCCGCCATGACGACGACGGTGACGCCGAGCGCGAGCCAGCCCTGGGGGCGGGCCAGCCGCACCGGAAGGTCCAGCTCCTCCGGCGACTGGAGCTTGGCGAGGGCCTGTTGGCGGAACTGCACGGAACTTCCCTCACCCGAGGAGAGACATCGTTACGACCTGCATCGGGCACCCACGGGCACCCGAGAGTCCCGGAGCCGGGGGGCGGCTCCGGGACTTCGGTGACACCGAGGCGCGATCAGAGACCGGCGACCAGGCCGGTGACCGGGGCCACGTTCAGGCCGGTGACACCCTCGACGGTGCCGACGACCGTGTCGACCGCGCCGGAAACCGGGGCGATGCCGTTGACAGCACCGGTCACGGAGTTCAGGGCGTTCACGGAAAGGCCGCCGGAGACGTTGTCCAGCTCGGCGTCCGAGATCTCGACGGTCTCAACCTGGGGGGTGGAGTTCATGGTGGAACTTCCCTTCGTATGGATATTTCACAAGGGGGAAAGCGGCCCCCCTCTGGGGACAGACGACGGCCGCGACCGCGGGTGCCGGAACCCCCGTCTCCGGGAGCCCGGGGGACCCCCGCGGTGCGATGGATCAAAGCACGCACGCGGGCCGCGCTTCCAATCAAGCAGGCCTCTCACCAGCGCACTTGCCCCACTCGGAGACCCAACCGTGCAGGCGCGCGCACGGCTTGTCGGCGACTCCTTCACATGCCGCACGGCATCGCCCCACCCCGGCCCTTGTCCGCCGGGCGATGAATCCGGCACTGGGCGCCAAAGGCGCGCCGGGGGGCGCGCGGATGTGCAGAACCGGCGGCGTCGGTGACTTGGTTGAGTATTCAATGTGCAGATTCCCTGAAGCGGGGATTCCGCTAAGTGATCGGAACGGACCGCTACTGACCGGTAGCTGAGCGTGTCGATGCGTCCGTGCAGAGATGTGCCGGTGCGTCAGCGCAGAACTGTGCCGGTGCGTCAGTGCGCAGGCCTGTCAGCCCATCAGCGCGTAGACGGTGCTCGCGCGGGCTGCGAGCACGCCTGACGCGGCGTCGGTCAGCGTGATGTCCGCGAAGGCCATCCGTCGGCCCAGCTTGGTCAGGACCGCCTCGATCAGGACATCCGAACCGGTCACCGCCCGCTGGAAGGACGTCGACTGCTGGACCGTCGTCATCGGCACGAAGCCGCCCCGCGCGGCCGAGACCGCGATCACCGTCGCCGTGTCGGCGGCCGCCATGAGTGCCTGCCCCGACAGCCCGCCACCCTCCCGGGCCAGCCGCTCCGACCAGGGCAGACGCAGAACCGCGCGGTCCTCGCCCAAGGCCTGGACGGACAGTCCGAGGTCGAGCACCCAGGGAGCGAAGTTGGCGGAGAGGATCTTGTCGGCTTCGGCGGTGGTCATCGTCATATGGGGGATTCTTCCCGGCCGCCCGGCGCGACACGCGGAGCGTGGCTGATTCACCTCCCAGGGGCGGAAGTTGGCGAACGGAATTGAACGCACCGCATGACCCGGCCGTACCTACAGCCATCCAGGCGCCCCCGATCAACTGCCCTACAGCGGCAGACCCCCGTCCCCAGGAGGTCGAGAATTTTGAGTCACAAGCGAATGCCCAAGCGTAAGGCCGCGATAGCGGTGGGCGGTGTCGCGGCGCTCGGAGCGGCGGCCCTCCTGCTGCCCAACGCCAACGCGTCGCAGGACCAGAACAACACGGCGGGCGCCGCCGGCACCGCGAAGACCCTGAAGGCCTCGGACGCCTCGGACCTCTCCACACGGTTGCAGAAGCTGCTCGGAGACGCCCTTGCCGGGTCCTACTACGACAGCGGCAAGAAGCAGCTGGTCGTCAACGTGGTCAACGGCGACAACACCGTCATCCAGCAGGCGGAGAAGGCCGGGGCGGTCGTCCGCCAGGTCGAGAACAGCGCCTCCGAACTCAAGGCCGCCGCAGGGACGCTGAAGACCAAGGCGACCATCCCGGGCACCGCCTGGGCCGTGGACCCGCGCACCGACAAGGTCGTGGTCACCGCCGACTCCAGTGTCACCGGCGCCAAGTGGAACCGGCTCCAGTCGACCGTGCAGAGCCTCGGCTCCGGCATGGCGACCCTCAAGAAGTCCGCCGGCACCTTCAAGACCTTCGTCTCCGGCGGCGACGCCATCTTCTCCCAGGTGCAGGGCGGCAACGTGCGCTGCTCCCTCGGCTTCAACGTCAAGGCCTCGGACGGCAGTCCCGCCTTCCTGACGGCCGGTCACTGCGGGGTCGCCGCCAAGGACTGGTCCGACTCGCAGAACGGCCAGCCCATCGCCACCGTGGACCAGGCCAAGTTCCCGGGCAACGACTTCTCCCTCGTGAAGTACAACGACGCCACCACCCAGGCGCCCAGCGAGGTCAACGCCGGCAACGGCCAGACCGTCCAGATCACCCAGGCCCAGGACGCCACCGTCGGCGAGACCGTGTTCCGGATGGGCTCCACCACCGGGCTGCACAACGGCCAGGTGACCGGTCTCGACGCCACCGTCAACTTCCAGAGCGAGACCGACCCCAACGGCGTCGACACCGTCAACGGCCTCATCCAGACCAACGTCTGCGCCGAGGCCGGCGACAGCGGCGGCTCCCTGTTCACGCAGGACGGCGGCGCGGTCGGCCTCACCTCCGGCGGCAGCGGCGACTGCACCAGCGGCGGCGAGACCTTCTTCCAGCCGGTCACCGCCGCCCTGCAGGCCACCGGCGCCACCCTCGGCGACGGCGGCAACGGCGCGGGCGACCAGGCGGGCACCGCCGACCCCTCGGCCTCGGCGGGTGACCAGGCCGGGGCCGGTGACCAGGCGGGCGGCGACCAGGTCGGCGGCTCCGCCGACCCGTCCGCCTCGGCCGGCGACCAGAGCGGCACCGGCGAGGGTGCGGGTACCGGAGACCAGTCCGGCGCCGGTACGGGCGACCAGTCCGGCGCGGGCACGGGCGACCAGTCCGGTGCCGGTACGGGCGACCAGTCCGGTGCCGGTACGGGCGACGGGTCCTCGTCCCAGACCGACAGCCACTGACCCTCCTCCGGCGGGGACGCCGAGCCGTCCCACAGCGGGATCCGGCGGCCGGCCTCCGGACGCAACCGTGAGGCCGGCCTCTTGAGGGGGTCGGCCGAGCGGCCTGCGGCGTGAGGGTCGGGTCGTTCCCAGGGTCCCTGGCCGGCCCACGTCGGTTCCGGTCGGCAGGGGTGGTCCGGCCCTCCGGCGGGAGGGCCGGGCCACGGGCGTCGGGGGCGGTGGCTCAGCCGTCCTCGTGGGCCCGCAGCAGCAGGACCGCCACGTCGTCCACCCGCTCCCGGGCCGCCGCGCTGTGCCGTACGAGTTCGTCGGCCAGGTTCTCCAGCGGCTGGTCGCCCGCATCGGCGAGCAGCGCGCCGAGGTCGACGAGGGAGTCCTCGATGTCCACGTCGGGAGACTCCACGAGACCGTCCGTGTAGAGGACGAGGACCGAGCCCGGGGCCAGGGCCACCTCGGTCGTCGGGTACGTGGCCGACGCGTCGATCCCGAGCAGCGGGCCGCCGGCGAGGTCCAGCACCCGCACCTGTCCGTCCGGGCGCCGGAGCAGCGGTGGCGGATGCCCCGCGCGTGCCATCACGGCCTGGCCCTGTGCCGGGTCCAGCCGCAGGTACAGGCAACTGGCGAACAGGTCGGCGCCCAGGTCGATGAGCAGCCTGTTGGTGCTGCTCATCACGTCCTGCGGCGCCTGGCCCACCGTGGTGTACGCCCGTACCCCGGTGCGGATCTGTCCCATCAGCGCGGCCGCCGTCACGTTGTGCCCCTGGACGTCCCCGATCACCGCCGCGGCCAGCGGCCGGGTCGGCACCAGGTCGTAGAAGTCGCCGCCGATCTCCATGCCCTGAGTGGCCGGCAGATAGCGGGCGGCCGCCTCGATTCCGGGCAGCGCCGCCAGCGTGCGCGGCAGCAGCGACTCCTGCAGCCCCTGCGCCAGCCGGTGCTTCGCGTCGTACAGCTGGGCGCGCTCCAGCGCCTGCGCGATCAGACCGCCGAGGCTGGTGAGGACCGCCCGTTCGTCGGTGGGGAAGGCATGCGGGTCGGTGTACGCCAGCACGCACGTGCCCACCGGCCGGCCGGACGCGATCAGCGGCAGATACGCCCAGGACCCGAACCCGTCCGGGGGCCGGTTCGGGTACAGGCGCACCAGCTGCTCCCACGAGTCGAAGAACGCCGGCACCCCGCTGTTCAGGGCCTGGGTGCCCGGGGTGCGTTCGCTCAGCGGCAGCCCGTCGAAGCGCTCCACCACGTACGGGTCCGCGTACCCGCGGTGCCCGAGCACGTGCAGCCGCCCCGCCTGCGAAGCGAGGATCACCAGCGCCTGGCAGCCGACCGACGGGGCGACCTCGTCCCACACCAACTGCACGACGTCCTGCACTCCCACCGCCTCGGTCAGCGCCGCGGCCAGGCTCAGCACCTGAGTGATGGTCACCAGCCGCGAGGGCCCCGGCCCCGTCCGCGGCGCCTCCCGTGCCATCTCCGCAACCGCCCGCGCCCGGCTGATCCGCACACTCAGCCCCGTCGTGCTCGGATACATCCGGAACGACAGCCACTCGCCCGGCGGGCGCAGCGCCACGAACGACGTCACCTGCTGGCTGATCAGCGCGGCCCGGTACAGGTCTTCGTACATCGGGTCGTTCAGCCACGGCACGGACACCCACGGCAGGGTGCCGAGCAGCTCCCCGGCCGGTCGCCCGAGCAGTTCGGCGGTGGCCGGGTTGACGAAGACGATCCGGCCGTGCAGGTCCAGCGACATCAGCCCGTACGGCAGCCGGGACACCATGCGCGCCGCCTCCAACGAGCCCAGCGTGTCCGACACGCCCGACAGCGGCGTGGCCAGCAGGTCGACCTCGGGGCCTATCCGCCGGTTCTCCGCGGCGGCCCGCTCCAGCCGCAGCGCCAGCCGCTCGCAGGCCGCCGTCAGAATGTCGCGCTCCCGGCCGGACAGCTCCGGCGGATGCACACCGGGCCAGGTCACGAACACGGCGCCGTACACGGTCCCGGCCGTCGCCACCGGCAGCGCGGCAAGGGCGAACGGGTACGGCAGCACCACCGAGATCCGCGGATAGCGGCGCGCCATCTGCTCCTCGCCGCCCACCCACACCAGCTGCCGGTCGCGCACCGCGTCCGCCACCGGGATCGGCGCGTTCAGCCCGACCCGCTCCCACGGCGCCGCGAACGCCCGGGGCATGCCCGCCATCACCGCCATCTCGAGGACCGGCTCGTCGGGCCTGAGCAGGTACACCGCCCCGGAGTGCGCGTGCACGTCCTCGATCATCGAGGCCAGCGCGATGGACAGCAGCGGATGGCCGCCCCGAGTGCGGTCGGCCGCCGGTGGCCGTGCCGGCCCTGCCCCGTCGGACACGCCGACCACCTCCTCGCCGGGCCGCGCGTCACGCCTCGGGGTCAAGGCTGCCCCTCGGGGGCGTGCGGCGCACGGCGAGCGCGTGTCGCGCGCCGTCGGCCGCGGCCGTGACCTGCGCAGGTGCCCGGGTACCGCGGGGCCCGCGCATACCCCGTCGGGACCGGACCATGCCCCCGCTGTCGATGCGCGCGGCAGCGTACGGGCGCCGTGTGTGCGCCCCCGCGCACCTTGATGGCCGATTCTCCGCGCCCGCGAACGGCGAAACGCGCCCAAGAATGGGGCACGCGCTGAACACCTGAAGATGCGATCCCGGCGATACGGGGCGAAGTACGGCCGACTGGAGGGGCGGGCATTGATCCGGGTACTGCTGGTGCACGACGCGTGTCTGGTGCGATCGGTTCTGGCCGAGTGGTTACGGGAGGAGCCTGGCCTGTACGTGGAGGACACACCCTGGCGTGGCGCGGCCGCGCGAGTACGGTCCGGGTGCCCGGACGTGTGCGCGGCGGACCTGGACTGCGCCGACGGCCATGGCGCGCCGCCGCTCGGCGACCTGTGCCCGCCCGGCACGGGCGGCCGGCCGCCGGCGCTGGTGGTGCTTGCGAGTACGAATCGCCCGGGGCTGCTGAAGCGGGCGGCCGAGGCGGGTGCGCTCGGCTTCGTCGACAAGGCGGGCTCGCCGGAGCGGCTGGTGCGCGCGATCCGCTGCGTCGCGGAGAGGGAACGTTTCGTCGATGCGTCGCTGGGCTTCGGCTTCCTCAAGGCGGCGCAGATGCCGCTCACCAGACGCGAGCTGAGCGTGCTGTCCCTGGCGGCCGGCGGGGCGTCCATCGCGGAGATCGCCGGCAGCCTGCACCTGTCCCACGGCACGGTGCGCAACTACATGGCGGCGATCACCCGTAAGACGGGGGCACGCAACCGCATCGACGCGATCCGGATATCCCGCGGTGAGGGATGGGTGTGATCACCGGACGGGTGCGGTGGGCCGCGCCGTCCAGCCGCCGACCAGGTCCCGGTACAGGGCCGAGGTCCGCAGCAGTTCGTCATGGGGGCCGCAGGCGGTGCGGGAGCCGTCCAGCACCAGGACGCGGTCCGCGCGGCGGGCCGAGCTGATGCGGTGGGCGACGACCACCAGGCTGCCGCCCGGCCGCGCCCCGAACGCCCGCTCGGCCCGTGCCTCCGCCGCCGGGTCCAGATGACAGGTCGCCTCGTCCAGCAGGGCGAGCGGGGCGGGTGACAGATAGGCCCGGGTCAACGCGATCAGCTGCCGCTCGCCCGCCGACAGCGCGACCGGATCGACCCGGCCGCCGGGCCCGCCCAGCGCCCGCAGCAGCGGCGTCAGCCCGACCGCCTCGGCAGCGGCCAGCAGCTCCGCCTCGGGCACCGGGTCCCGGCGGAACAGGCCCAGGTTCTCGGCTAGGGTCCCGCCGTGCACGTACGCCTCCTGCGGGATCAGCACGCGGGAGGCGGCCGCTTCCGCTCCCGGCACGGCGTGCCCGTACACCCGGATCGCCCCCTCCCGCGCCTCCAGGAGCCCGGCGACGAGCCCCGTGAGGGTCGACTTGCCGACCCCGCTCGGCCCCACGACGGCGAGGTGCGACCCCGCCGGGACGGTGAGGTCCAGTCCGTCGAGTACGGGCTCGCTCGCGGGGCCGTAGGCGAAGGTGACGGAGGTGAGGGCCAGGGCGGGGGCGGCGGGCGGCGGGGTTTCCGTGGTCCGGGGGGACCCGGTCCGGACCACGGGCCGCCGTTCCCCGAAGACCGTCGGCGGCGCCAGACGCCGCAGCACGACCGTGAGCCGGGACCCGCTGGTGCCCAGGCCGTGGACGAGGTTCTGGAGGGCGGGGAGCAGGGACTGGGCGACGTAGGCGAGGGCGCCCACCAGTGCACCCGGCGTCACGCCGTGGCGCAGCAGCCAGGGCGCGGTGGCGAGCAGCAGGACCACCGGCAGCTCGCCGCCCACCGCGAGCGCGGCCACCCGGGCCACGCTCCAGCGGGCCAGGGCGCGGGCGGCCCGCTGTTCCGCGTCGACCGACTCCGCGACGGTGGCCGCCACCCGCGCCTCGGCACCGGCGGCCGTGACGTCCCGCAGCCCCTGGCACACCGCGCCCAGCTCCTCGGCCAGCGCCTCGTCGGCGGCCAGGAAGGCCTCCTGGCGCCGGGCCAGCGGCCGAAGCGTCGCCGCGAACAGGCACAGCCCGGCCAGCAGCGGGGGCACGACGATCGTCAGCAGCAGCGGGGCCAGCGAGAACAGGCCGACCAGCGCGCCGGCGACGGTGAACAGGAAGGAGCGGGAGACCAGCACGAGTCCGGCCAGTGTGTCCCGGGCGATCTCCACCTGCTGGGTGAGCCCGGACAGCGCCCCGGCGTCCGCCTCCCGCACCCCGCGCCCGACCACGCTCGCCACCAGCCGGTCCCGTACCGGCTCGACCAGTGCCGCGACCACGCCGTACACCCGCCCGGTCCCGTACGCGCCGGCGGTCACCGCGAGCCCGGCCGCGCCGAGCCACAGCAGACCGATCCGGGTGTCCCCGGCGAGGAACCCGTCGTCCAGGGCGCGGGCCAGGGCATAGCCGGCCAGGAAGGTCTGCCCGGCCTCCAGGACCGACCAGAGACCCAGCCGGACCAGCACCCGCCGGCGCGTCCGCACCGCCTCCAGGGCCCGTGCCCGCGCCTTCATGCCCCGAACACCGCCCGGTACTCGGCGTCCCGCCACAGCTCGGCATGCGGGCCCACCGCTCGTATCCGGCCCCCGTCCAGCCAGGCGACGGCGTCGGCGCGGGCCGCCGTGGCCGTGCGGTGGGCGATCAGCAGGCGGGTCGGGCCCGCTCCCGGGGCCAGCAGGGACTGGGCGATCCGGTGTTCGGTGACCGTGTCGAGGCTGGAGAGGGCGTCGTCCAGGATCAGCAGGCGGCCACCGTGGGCGAAGGCGCGGGCGAGGCCCAGGCGCTGGGACTCGCCGCCGGACCGGGGCGCGTCGGCGCAGCGGGTGGCGTAGCCGTCGGGCAGCCGGCGGACGAAGTCGTCGGCGTGGGCCGTGCGCGCGGCCGACCGGATCCGGTCGGGGGAGGGCGTGGTGAGCCCGAACCCGATGACGTCCTCGACGGTCGTGCCCAGCAGGGCGGGCCGTTCGAAGGCGTAGGAGACCGCGCCGCGCAGGTCGGCATGGCCGAGGTCGCGCAGCGGCATCCCGTCGAGCAGGACCTCGCCCGCGTCGGGGTCGGCGAGCCGGCCGGCGAGTTCGGCCAGCAGGGACTTGCCCGCGCCGGAGCGGCCGACCACGGCGAGGGTCGTGCCGCCGGGGACGAGCAGGTCCACGCCGTCCAGGACGGTGCGGTCGCCCCGGCCCGCCGTCACACCGCGCAGCTCCAGCTGCCCGCGACCGGCCGGCAGCTCTCGCGTGCCGTGCCCGGACGCCGGCTCGTCCAGCACCTCGGCGAGCCGTCCGGTCGCCGCCCGGGCCCGGGAGAGCGCGGCCAGTTGTCCGACCAGCACGCCGACTCCCGTGGCGAGGACGGCGTACCGCGAGGCGGCCAGCACCTCGCCCACCGACACACGATGGCGGGCGAGCAGCAGCCCGGCCACCGCGACCACGCCCAGGTTCAGCAGCGGTGCCACGGTGACCGCCTGTGCGGCGGCCCGCCCCTGCACCCGCCACATGCGGTGCCCGGCGCGGGACAGTTCGGGCAGCGGTGCGAGGATCCGGGCCGTTTCGCGGTCCTCCGCGCCCGCGGCCCGGATGGTCCGGAAGCCGCCGACCGCCTCCGTGAGGGCGGCCGCCATCCGCCCCTGCACGCACTGGTAGTCGGCCACGCACGCCGAGGTGTCCCGGGCGAAGGCCCGCAGCAGCAGCGCCAGTACCGGTGCGCCGGCGAGGAGCACGGCCGCCAGCCACGGGTCGATGAGGCCGAGCGCCACCACGCCCCCGACCGGCCCGGCGAGCGCGGCGACCAGCGCGGCCACCGCGGCCGGCGCCGTCCCCGCCTGCGCCGCGTTGCCGACCAGCCGCGCCACCAGGTCCCCGGCGCCGAACCGGGCGCCCGCGCGCGGGCCCAGGGCCAGCACCTGCCCGGTGACCCGGCGGCGCAGCCACGCGGTGGACCGGGCGTCGACCGTGCCGGTGAGCACGCCCGCGCATCCGTCGAGCACGGTGATCAGCAGCACCAGTCCGGCGCAGCAGGCCACCCAGCGGGCTGCCGGAGCGTGGGCGAGCACCAGGTCGAGGGTCCGGCCGAGCGCGGCGGGCAGCAGCAGTGCGGCGGCCGAGGCGGCCGTGCTCACGGCGCACAGGGCCGCGCAGCGGGCGCCTGCGTGCCGGAGCACGGCACGCGGCAGACGAGCGGGGGCTTCGCGGGAGGGCGTCATCGGCTGCGGCCTCGTGTCGGGGCGGACGGGAAGGCTCCGGGCAGCCTCCTCCCGGACGGGGAGGAGGACTGCCCGGAGCCGTGGACTCACCGGTCCGGTCAGAGACAGAGCAGGACGCTCGCCGCCGAGACGCACGAGAGCAGGCTCACCGTGCTCGCGCCGGTGTGGGACAGCTCGTCGGACTCCAGGGTCTGCAGGTCGAGAAGTGCCATGATCGTGTCCTTTCCCTTCATTGGGGACGGGGTTGTGTCACGACTCCGTCAGATCGCGGAGCCGCGGGTGGGGGCCGCCGGTGGCGGCGGAAGGAACGGCAGGTGCGCGGTGCGCCCGGCTTCGTGAGCCGCCGCGAGCGCGAGCAGGCAGCCTGCCGTTCCGGTGGCGAGGTCCATGGAGAGCCGCATCATCTGGTGCCCGGGGAAGGCGAGTTGGCCCTGATAAGCCATCGCCAGCCAGCCGAGCCCGTCGATCTGCTGCGCGAGCCGCTCCGGGCCGGCGCCCGGCGCGGTGCTCCGGGCGAGGTGCAGCACCATGCCGGCGCGGCCCTGGAACAGGCCGGGCTGTGCGTAGAAGCGGGAGGTGGCGGCGGTCAGGATGCCTGTCCTGGCGCGCTCGAACTCCCTTGTGGTGTCGGCTGATCCGGCGAGTGCGCCGCCCGCGCGCGCCAGGTAGTCGTCGAGGACCAGCCCGATCCCCACGCTCCCGTCGCCGAGGTACGGCAGCGTCCGCCAGCCCTCGTCCACCTCCAGGGCGCCGCTCGCCGTCTGGACGACGCAGCAGGCCAGGTCGCGCCGGAGCGCCTCGGCCGCAGCCGCCAGCAGCCGGGGTTCACCGGTCTCCTCGTACCGCCGCAGCAGGAACAGTGCCGGCCCGCTCGCGCCCCGCAGCAGCCCGGCCCGCCGCCGGGGCGCGTCCGGGACCGGTTCGGCGAGGCGTCGCAGAAGGATCTCGGCGGCCTCGGCGGCACGATCGCGCAGCGCCGGGTCGCCGGTCGCGGCGGCCAGCCGGCCGAGGACCAGGCCGAGTCCGGCCAGGCCGCCGTGCAGGTCGGAGGAGAGGTTGCGCCAGTTCTCCCGCAGCACGCCGCCGATCAGCTCCAGCGCCCGCTCCCGGTGGCCGAGCCGGTCCAGGACCAGGGCCACGCCCGCGAGACCGTCGTACAGGCCGAGCGGGGTGCCGGGCGGCGGCGGGGCGGTGTGGTCCAGCAGCCAGCGCTCGCCCTCGTCGTACCGGCCGGCACCGGACACTTCCAGCGCGTACAGCACCCCGGCCGCGCCGTGCGCGAGTCCGAGGCCGCCGCCGTCGGAGAACTGGGCGATGTCGCCCGGGAAGAGCCGGTCGTCGCGCTCCGGGGTCGCGGCGGCGAGGATCGCCTTGACCATCGAGTCCCGGCTGTAGGGCCAGTCGCCCGGCACCACCGGCGGAGCGGACGTGCGACGGGCGTGTCCGCCCGCGGTGTCCCGGGTGATCTCGGCGACCGCCTCGTCCAGGAAGGCGCGCGGCACGTCAGGGAACTGCTCCGCGATGACGTCCGCCAGATGGGCCGCCTTGCCGCGGTCCACCACGAACAGCGTGGTCACCGGCAGGAACAGGGCCAGGCGCAGACAGGCCAGCGCGTACCGGTCGACGTCGATGCCCCGGCGGTCCGGCGGGGCGAAGAAGCCGGGGTGGGCCACCGTCTGCCGGCCGTTCTCCGCGGCCGGGGCGGCCGCCTCGAAGTCGATGAGGTACACCGTCTCCTCGTCCGGGGCGACCATGACGTTGAAGACGTGCAGGTCGTGGAAGACCAGCCCGCGCGCGTGCACCGCCGCCACCGCCCGCTCCACCGCCCGGTGGATGCGCAGCGCCCACGCCGTGTACGAGGCGACCTTCGCCGGATCCGGGTCGGACGTGAGCAGCGGATGCCGTTCGGCGAAGAACGAGTTGAGCGGGCGGCCCTCGAGGAAGTCCATCACCAGGAACCGGTGGTCGCCGAGCGTGAACCAGTCCCGTACCTCCGGCACCACGCCCGTCCCGGCTGCCCGCTCCAGCGCGGCCTTCTCCCGGGCCAGCCGTTCCACCGCGTCCGCCCCGTCGGCGGCGAGCCCCGCGTGCGGGCGCCCCTCCTTCAGCACCACCCGGCGCCCGTCCCGGGTGTCCGTGCCGACGTACACACCGCCGCCGTTGGAGAAGTGCAGCGCCTTCTCGATGCGGTACGGCAGCTCGCCCACCGTCGTGGTGTTGCGGGCCTCCAGGTGCGGGCGCAGGAACTCCGGGAGCGTCACCCACTCGGGCACCTGGAAGGACGGGGCCCGCCGGTCCGGGACCAGCCGGTCCTCGCCGTCGGTCACGGCCAGGACCAGCGAACCGCGCTCGTCGACGACGAACCGGCGCGCGAAGGCGCCGTAGCGGACGTAGAGCGGACCGTCGTGCCAGCGCAGGTCGGTCAGGATGTACGGCCCCTCGCAGCCCTCCAGCAGTGCGCCCAGCTCGCGCAGCACCTCGTGCAGCTGTTCCTCGTCGGCGGGGTAGACGGTGACGAACTTGCCGCTGGTGTCGCGGCCCGCGTACTTCGCGTTGCGCAGGTGCAGCAGATGCGGGGACGGCACGAACTTGAACGGAATGCGGCGCGGCACGCAGTAGTCCCACACGATCCCGGCGATCCGCTCCGCGTCGGCCGCCGTCGCCGAGGAGTGGATCTTCCAGCCCTGGGCCGGCGACGGGAGCGGCTCGCCGTCCCCGCCGAGCGGGGTCAGCGTCAGCCAGTCGCCGGTGCGCCCCGCGTGCCAGCCGTCGGGCACCGCGCGACGCGCCGTCGGGAACTGCGGCGCGGACTCGCTCCCGGCCGCCGAGAGCCGGTCGGGCGTGTCGTAGAAGTGCCCGTCGGCCAGCGCGTACACCTCGTACCGCTTGTCCATGCGTCTCCCGCCCCCTCTTCCGGCTGACCCGGTAGACACTCGCAGCAGGCGGGTGGTCGCGGACAGTCACGACTGTCACGAGATCGCCGTGCGGAACGCATGGGTAAAGATGTGTTCGGCGGCTTTCGAGCCGCGTCCTTCACGGACGGCACGCGGAGCGTTCACAGGGGCTGCGCAGGCGGCTCATACGCGCTGTAATGGCCAAGTGGCCAGTGAGGGTGCTGCGGTGCGCAGAACGAGAGCCGAGCGTGCCGAAATCGCCCTTGAAACACTCTTCGCCGTGCCCGCCTCTCCCGACCGGCTGCGCCGGGTCCTCGAACAGGCACTCGTGTTCGCCGGGGCGGCGTTCGTGGGCGTCTACGTGCCCGGCGCCGACCCCTCCTTGCTGTGTCTGACAGAGTCGGCGGGGCTGCCCCGCACGCTGTACGGCCTGCGCGACGGCTATCCGGCCACGGGCGGCTCGCCGGTCGCCGGGGCCCACCGCACCGGGCGGCCACGATGGCTCGGCCCGGACGAGCTGGCCGACTGCGCCGAGGCACGCCGCACTCCGTCGACCGAGTTCTCCGTCGGTGTGCTGCCGCTCGGCCCGGCCGGCAGCGGCTGTCTGCTCGCCGTCAGCGAGCACCCGGGCGGCTTCGGCAGCGACGACCGCGCCTGCCTGGAGCTGATCGCCCGCGCGGTCGCCGTGCCCGTGCCGGCCGGCCCGGGCGCCGACAGCGGTGAGCTGCCCGGCGACGCGTTCAGCCTGGCCATGGACACCGGGCGGGTCGAGGTCGGCGACGAGATCCTGCGCCTCTTCGGGATCGGCCGCGACACCTTCGACGGCAAGGTGGAGACACTGCTCGCCCTCACCGTGCCCGAGGACCTGCCCGCGCTGATGTCGGTGGTCGAGGCCGACCACATGTCGATCGGCGACCGCGAGCTGGAGTTCCGCGCCCTGCAGCCCTCCGGACCGCCCAGATGGCTGCGGTTGAGCGGCCGGCTGCTGCCCGGCGGCGAAGGGCATCCGGCCCGGCTCGTCGGCACCGTCGCGGACGCCTCCACCGTGCGCTCCGGCGTCACCGACGTGGCCCGCGTGCAGCGGCTGGCCGCCGCCCTCGCCATGGCCGGCACCGTCAAGGACGTCGGCAAGGCAGTCGTCGACGCCCTGCGCAAACCCCTCAAGGCCGACCGCATCGCCCTCGCCGAACTGGAGAACGACCGCCTCGTCGTCACCGTCCTCGACCCGCCCGAACCCGAGGCCTGGCCCGAGCTGTGGCGCTCCGAGTGGCGCACCGAATGGCCCGACGCGCCGGTGCGCGCCATGCCCACCCTCGCCGCCGCCCTGCGCGAGGGCCGCGCCCGGATCTGGCCCGCGGGCTCTCCGCTGGAGCCCGCCCTGGCCGGCGTCGGTCCCGGCGGCCTGGCCGTGCTGCCGCTGCCCGCGGGCGGCCGCATGGCCGGCGCCTGCCTGGTCGGCTGGGACCAGCCGCACGAGTTCGCCCCCGACGAGCGCGCCCTGCTCACCGCCTCCGCCGGCCTCGCCGGGCAGGCCCTGCTGCGCGCCCACGCCTTCGACGCCGAACACGAACTCGTCGGCATGCTCCAGCGCACCCTGCTGCCCCGCCGGCTGCCCCGGCTGCCCGGCGCGGTCGCCGTCGCCCGGTACCTGCCCACCACCGCGGGGCTCGAGGTCGGCGGCGACTGGTACGACGTGATCCCGCTCGCCGACAACCACGTGGCCTTCGTCATCGGCGACGTCCAGGGCCACAACGCGGGCGCCGCCACCCTGATGGGCCAGATGCGCACCGCCCTGCGCGCCTACGCCGCCGAGGGCCACGCCCCGGACATCGTCGTCGCGCACGCCAACCGGCTGCTGATGGACATGGAGACCGACCTCTTCGCCACCTGCTGCTACGTCGACGTCGACATGGAGCAGGGCACCGCCTGGTGCGTGCGTGCCGGTCATCTGCCGCCGGTGCTGCGCCACCCCGACGGCTCCACCGAGATCGTCGAGGCCGAGGGCGGCCCGCCGCTCGGTGTACTCAACCAGACCGAGTTCCCGATCACTCTGCTGCGCCTCCAGCCCGGCACGGTCCTCGCGCTCACCACCGACGGCCTGGTGGAGTCCGCCGAGACCGACATGGACGTGGGCCTGGAGCGGCTCACGGGCGAACTCGCCGCCGCCGACCCCGGCCACCTCGGAATGGTCGCCGACGCCCTGCTCACCGGCGCCCACCGCGGCGACGACGTCGCCCTGCTGCTGATGCGCTACGACGGCATGGCCGTACGCCCGCTGCGCGAGACCTGGACCGTGTGGCGGGTCCCCGAAGCGGTCCGGCACGCCCGCCGCTTCACCCGGCGCACCCTGCGCACCTGGGGCGTCGCGGCCGACACCATGGACACGGCCCTCCTGGTCGTCTCCGAGCTGGTCACCAACGCGCTGGTGCACACCGACGGCCAGGTCCGTCTCGACCTCAGCCTGGTCAACCACCGGCTGCGGCTGGCCGTCGCCGACGCCTCGCCGCGCAGCCCCCTCAAGAACACCAACGTCGGCTGGGAGGCCACCGGCGGCCGCGGCATCCTGCTCGTGGAGGCGGTGTCCGAGGCCTGGGGGACGGTGCCGGTCAGCGGCGGCAAACAGGTGTGGGCCGACCTCGTCCCCGAGACCTGACGGCCACTCGGGTACCGGTCGGGGCCGCTCCCGGCAGGTCGGAGGAGCCCGCAGGCCCGCCGTGCCTAGGGTCTCCTGTCGTGGCACACACCTTCGAAGAACTGGTGGAGAAGCAGCGCGCGGCCGACGCGGCGCACCGCATGGTCGAGGAATTGCGCGACACCTACGGTCCGCCCGCCGAGCGCGGGATGACGGGCGCTCAGTCCGACACCTACGAGACGGCCCTGCGCGCCTGGCGGGAGCTCGCGCGGGACGTGCAGACCGCGGTGAACGACTACGCCAGGCAGGCGGACCGGCCCCGTGCGGAGGTGGAGGCCGACGTGGAGCGGGCGGCGGCAGCGGAGGACACATGAGCCGAGCCGGCCGCCGCGCCGAACGGCTCGCGGACGTGGCGGACGCCCGGCTTCCGGTCCTGGAGGGCGGGCAGCTGCTGCGCAAGGCGTTCCCCGAGCACTGGTCGTTCCTGCTCGGCGAGATCGCCCTCTACAGCCTCCTGGTGCTGATCCTGACCGGGGTGTGGCTGACCTTCTTCTTCCAGCCGGAGATGCGCGAGGTCGTCTATCACGGCTCCTACGAGCCGCTGCAGGGCGTGCTCATGTCGGCGGCCTTCGACTCCACCCTGCGCATCAGCTTCGACGTGCGCGGCGGACTGCTGATCCGGCAGGCCCACCACTGGGCCGCGCTCGTCTTCGTCGCCGCGATCGGCCTGCACATGCTGCGGATCTTCTTCACCGGCGCCTTCCGCCGGCCCCGCGAGCTGAACTGGGCGATCGGACTCACCCTGTTCGTCCTGGCGCTCGCCGAGGGCTTCGCCGGCTACTCGCTCCCCGACGACCTGCTCTCCGGCACCGGTCTGCGCATCGCCGAGGGCATCATGCTGTCCCTCCCGGTGGTCGGGACGTACGTCGCCTTCTTCGTCTTCGGCGGCCAGTACCCGGGCCACGACATCATCACCCGGCTCTACCCGGTGCACATCCTGCTGCTGCCGGGCGCGCTCATCGGCCTGGTGACGGTGCATCTGACCCTCGTCTTCTACTTGAAGCACACCCAGTGGCGCGGCCCCCGCCGCAGCAACCGCAACGCCGTCGGCAAGCCGCTCCTCCCGCACTTCACCGCCCTCACCACAGGCCTCGCCATGACCGTCTCCGGCGTGGTCGTGCTGCTGTCCGGCCTCGCCCAGATCAACCCGATCTGGAACTACGGCCCGTACCGCCCCGACGTGGTCTCCACCGGCTCCCAGCCCGACTGGTACGTCGGCTTCCTGGAGGGCGCCCTGCGGCTGGTGCCGCCGTGGGAGACCGACTTCGCCGGACACACCCTCATGTGGAACGTGCTGCTCCCGGCCGTCGTCCTGCCCGGGCTGCTGTTCACCGTGCTGTACGCCTACCCGTTCGTGGAACAGCGCCTGACGGGGGAGTGGCACTACGAGCAGCACCTGTGCGACCGGCCGCGCGAGCGCCCCCTGCGCACCGGCCTCGGCGTGGCGGGCATCGTCTTCTACGCCGTGCTGCTGCTGGCCGGCGGCAACGACATCATCGCCCAGACCTTCCGTATCTCCGTCAACGCCCTGACCTGGGTGCTGCGCGTCGCCCTCGTGGTCGCGCCGGTCCTCGCCCTCCTGGTGACCCGGTGGCTGTGCCGGGCGCTGACGGAGGCCGAGTCCGCGCGCCTGGCCGAGGGCGTGTCCACCGGCGAGATCCGCCAGAGCGTGACCGGCGGCTACGAGAGCGGCCACGAGCCCGTCGAGCGGTTCCGGCCCGGCGCGCCGCGCAGGCCGCTCACCGGTGCGCGTACTGGAACACCATCCCGAAAACCCCGCGCGCCAGAACCCCCAGACCGATGAGGAACAGCCAGAGCCCGAAGACCACGCCGGTCGCCGCCACCGCGAACCCGAGCGCGGTGACGACCGGCCACGGGCTCTCGTGCGGGAAGAACGCCACCGGCCCGGCCCCGTCCACCACCTCCGCGTCCTTGCGGTCCTGTGCCCGGCGCCCCCGGCGCCGGTACTGGATCAGGTAGAAGAAGGCGTCCAGCGCCGCCATCCCGCACGCGACGACCAGCACGGTCGTGCCCGTGTCGTCCTTGGACCACACCCCGTACAGGACGGCGGACCCGCCGAAGAACAGGGCCACGCCGCCGAACAGCATCGCCTCGGCCTTCATCGCAGGCCCTCCCGCTCGGTGTCCTCGGCCGTCCGCCCGACCTCCGGATGGTGCAGGTCGAAGGCCGGCGACTCCGACCGCACCCGGGGCAGTGCCAGGAAGTTGTGGCGCGGCGGCGGGCAGGAGGTCGCCCACTCCAGGCCACGTCCCCACCCCCACGGGTCGTCCTCGGTGACCTGCTCGGCCGTCGTGGAGGTGCGCCAGACGTTGTAGAGGAACGGCAGCGTGGAGAGGCCGAGCAGGAACGCACCCACCGACGACAGGGTGTTGAGCAGCGTGAAGCCGTCCGAGGGCAGATAGTCCGCGTACCGGCGGGGCATCCCCTCCTCGCCGAGCCAGTGCTGCACGAAGAAGGTCAGCTGGAACGAGGGGAACAGCAGCCAGAAGTGCAGCTTCCCGAGCCGCTCGTCCAGCATCTTCCCGGTGAACTTCGGCCACCAGAAGTAGAAGCCGGCGAACATCGCGAACACCACCGTCCCGAACAGCACGTAGTGCAGATGCGCGACGATGAAGTAGGAGTCGGTGAGGTGGAAGTCCAGCGGCGGCGAGGCGATCAGCACCCCGCTCAGCCCGCCCAGCAGGAAGGTCACCAGGAACCCCAGGGACCACAGCATCGGCGTCTCGAACGACACCGACCCGTGGACCATCGTTCCGATCCACGCGAAGAACTTGATGCCCGTGGGTACAGCGATCAGGAACGACATGATGGCGAAGAACGGCAGCAACACCGCGCCGGTCGCGAACATGTGATGCGCCCACACCACCGCCGACAGCATGGTGATCGAGATCGTCGCTCCGATCATCGGCAGATAGCCGAACAGCGGCTTGCGGGAGAACACCGGAATGATCTCGGAGATGATCCCGAAGAACGGCAGCGCCACGATGTAGACCTCCGGATGCCCGAAGAACCAGAACAGGTGCTGCCACAGCACAGCGCCCCCGTTCGCCGCGTCGAAGACGTGCGAGCCGAACTTCCGGTCCGACTCCAGCACCAGCAGATCCGCCGTCAGTACCGGGAACGCGGGCAGCACCAGGATCGAGGTGAACAGCACGTTCCAGGTGAACATAGGCATCCGGAACATGGTCATGCCCGGGGCGCGCAGGCACACGATCGTCGCGACGAAGTTGACGGCGCCCAGCGTCGTGGACACACCGGCCACCACCAGTCCCATCGTCCACAGGTCGCCGCCCGCGCCGGGGGAGAAGTAGGCGCTGTTCAGCGGCGCGTACGCGAACCAGCCGAACGCGGCCGCACCGCCCGGGACCAGGAACCCGGACACCACCATCAGCCCGCCGAACAGGTACATCCAGTACGACAGCGCGTTCAGCCGGGGGAAGGCCACGTCCGGCGCGCCGATCTGCAGCGGCATCACCGCGTTGGTGAATCCGGCGAACATCGGCGTCGCGAACAGCAGCATCATGATCGTGCCGTGGACGGTGAAGAACTCGTTGTAGCCCTGCTCGGACAGGAACTGCAGACCCGGCCGAGCCAGTTCGGCGCGCATCGCGAGGGCCAGCAGCCCGGCGAGGAGAAAGAAGCAGAACGCCGTGACCATGTAGAGCCGGCCGATCACCTTGTGGTCGGTCGTGCGGACCCAGCGCAGCAGGGTCCGGCCGGGCCGTGGGGCGGGGGCCGTGTACCGCGCGACGATCTCTCTTGTGTCGGACATTTCGGGTAGTTCCGTCATCGTCGGTGACGCTATCGCATGGACACCACATGAACCGCCGACGGCACCAGAGCCACAGCGTCGTGACAAACCGGTAGGACAAACGAAGGTCCGATCCGGACGATCGCCGTTAGGGTGGGGCCGATGAAGGCTCTGGTCCTCTCCGGCGGAGCCGGTACCCGACTGCGCCCCATCACGCACACCTCGGCGAAACAGCTGGTGCCGGTTGCCAACAAGCCCGTGCTGTTCTACGGCCTCGAATCCCTCGCGGAAGCGGGGATCACCCAGGTCGGGATGATCGTCGGAGACACCGCGGCGGAGATCGAGGAGGCGGTCGGCGACGGGTCGAAATTCGGCCTCGACGTCACCTACATCCCCCAGGAGCGCCCCCTCGGACTCGCCCACGCGGTGCTGATCGCCCGGGACTTCCTCGGCGACGACGACTTCGTGATGTACCTCGGGGACAACTTCGTCGTCGGCGGCATCCGCGACCTCGTCGACGAGTTCCGAGCCGACCGCCCCGACGCCCAGATCCTCCTCACCCACGTCCCCGACCCGCGCTCCTTCGGCGTCGCCGAACTCGACGCGGACGGCCAGGTGATCGCCCTGGAGGAAAAGCCGGAGCACCCCAGGAGCGATCTCGCGCTCGTCGGTGTCTACCTGTTCACGCCGGCGGTCCACGAGGCCGTACGCGCCATCCGCCCGTCCTGGCGTGGTGAGCTGGAGATCACCCACGCCCTCCAGCACCTCATCGACGCGCGGGCCGACGTGCGCTGCACGGTCATCGAGGGGTACTGGAAGGACACCGGCAACGTCGACGACATGCTGGAGGTCAACCGGACCGTCCTCGAAGGCGTGCGGCGGCGCATCGACGGCGAGGTGGACGCGGCGTCGGAGACCGTCGGCCGGGTGGTGATCGAGGAGGGCGCGCGGATCACCCACTCCCGGATCGTCGGCCCGGCCGTCATAGGAGCCGGGACCGTCGTCAGCGACTCCTACGTCGGCCCCTTCACCTCGATCGCGGAGAACTGCCGGATCACCGACAGCGAACTGGAGTTCTCCATCGTGCTGCGGGACTCCTCCATCGCCGGGGTGGGCCGGATCGAGTCCTCGCTGATCGGCCGGCACGTCGAGGTCACCCCGGCCGCCGGAGTCCCCAGCGCCCACCGTCTGGTTCTCGGAGACCACAGCAAGGTGCAGATACGTTCATGAACCTCCTCGTCACCGGCGCCGCCGGGTTCATCGGCTCCACGTACGTCCGCACGCTCCTCGCCGACGACTCGCCCGACGCGCCCCGCATCACCGTGCTGGACAAGCTGACCTACGCCGGCACACCGGCCAACCTGCCTTCCGGTCATCCCCGGCTCGACCTCGTCCGGGGCGACATCTGTGACGCGGCCCTGGTGGACAAGCTGATGGCGCAGGCCGACCAGGTGGTGCACTTCGCCGCCGAGTCGCACGTCGACCGGTCCATCGAGGGGGCGGGGGAGTTCGTCCTGACCAACGTGGTGGGGACGCAGACCCTGCTGGACGCGGCGCTGCGGTACGGCGTCGGCCCGTTCGTGCACATCTCCACCGACGAGGTCTACGGCTCCATCGAGTGCGGCTCCTGGCCGGAGACGCACCCGCTGGCCCCCAACTCCCCGTACTCGGCGTCCAAGGCGTCCTCCGACCTGCTGGCCCTGGCCTGTCACCGCACCCACGGGCTGGACGTCCGGGTCACCCGCTGCTCGAACAACTACGGCCCGCACCAGTTCCCGGAGAAGGTGATCCCGCTCTTCGTCACCAACCTCCTGGACGGCCTGGACGTCCCGCTGTACGGCGACGGGCGCAACGTCCGCGACTGGCTGCACGTCGACGACCACTGCCAGGGCATCGACCTGGTGCGCACCAGGGGCCGGTCCGGTGAGGTGTACAACATCGGTGGCGGCACCGAGCTGAGCAACCGGGACCTGACCGGCCTGCTCCTGGACGCGTGCGGCGCCGGCTGGGGCCGGGTCGAGTACGTGAGCGACCGCAAGGGCCACGACCTGCGGTACTCGGTCGACTGGAGCAAGGCCCGCGACGAACTGGGCTACCGTCCGCGCCGCGACTTCACCACCGGGCTCGCCGACACGGTCGCCTGGTACCGGGACAACCGCGCCTGGTGGCAGCCGCTGAAGCAGCAGGGTGCACGATGAGGTGGCTGGTCACCGGCGCGGGCGGGATGCTCGGCCACGACACCGTGCAGGAACTGCTGGACCGCGGCGAGCAGGTCACCGGACTCGACCGGGCGGCGCTCGACATCACCGAACCCGCCGCCGTGCGGCGCGCGTTCGACGCCCAGCGCCCCGACGTCGTCGTCAATTGCGCCGCCTACACGGCCGTGGACGACGCCGAGAGCGACGAGCCACGCGCCCTGCGCGTCAACGCCGACGGCCCCCGGCTGCTCGCCCGCGCCTGCGCCGGGCACGGCGCCCGTCTGATCCACGTCTCCACCGACTACGTCTTCTCCGGCGAGCCCCTCCCCGAGGCTCCCGGCTCCACTCGAACAGGGGGGACCCCCATGACCCCCTACCCAGAGGACCACCCGCCGGCGCCGCGCACCGCCTACGGCCGCACCAAGCTCGCCGGGGAGCGGGCCGTCCTGGCCGAGCTTCCGGGCGCCGCGGCCGTGGTGCGCACCGCCTGGCTGTACGGCGTCCACGGCCGCAGCTTCGTGCGCACGATGCTCGAACTGGAGGCCCGCCGCGACACCGTCGACGTCGTCGACGACCAGCGCGGGCAGCCGACCTGGAGCGCAGACGTGGCCGCCCGGATCGCCGACCTGGGAGCCACCGCCGCGCACGGCGTCTTCCACGCCACCGGTTCCGGCGAGTGCAGCTGGTACGAGCTGGCCCGCGAGGTGTTCCGGCTGGCCGGCGCCGACCCGGACCGGGTGCGCCCCACCGACGGCCGGACCTTCACCCGGCCCGCGCCCCGACCCGCCTACAGCGCCCTCGGGCACGCCCGCTGGCGGGAGGCCGGTCTGGCGCCGCCGCGGGACTGGCGGTCCGCCCTGTCCGAAGCCCTGCCTCTCATCCGCAAGGAGATGTCCCAGTGAAACGGCACGAGTTCCTGCGGGAGCTCCACAAGGTCACCGCGAACCGCAACTACCTGGAGATAGGCGTCAACGACGGCCGCAGCCTGACGCTGTCCCGGGTGCCCAGCATCGCGATCGACCCGGCGTTCAAGGTGGTCACGGAGATCCGTTGCGACGTGCACCTGGCGAAGGCGACCAGCGACGACTTCTTCGCCCGCGACAATCCCCTCGCGCACCTGCGGGGCGGCCGCCACCCGCTGCGCAACCTGGCCCGCAACCGCAGCCCCTTCGGCTACTGGAAGCGCACCACGCTGGACCTGTCGTTCATCGACGGCATGCATCTGTTCGAGTACGCGCTGCGGGACTTCATCAACATCGAGGGCCACTCCGGCTGGGCAAGCGTGATCGTCTTCGACGACATGCTGCCGCGCAACATCGACGAGGCCGCCCGTGACCGGCACACCAACGCCTGGACCGGGGACGTCTACAAGCTCGTCGAGATCCTGCGCCGGCACCGCCCCGACCTGGTGACGGTCCTGGTCGACACCGCGCCCACCGGCCAGTTGGTGGTCTTCGGCGCCGACCCCGAGAACACCGCGCTCAAGGACAACTACGACGAGATCGTCGCGGAGTTCGAGGTGCCCGACCCGCAGAAGGTCCCCGAGTCCGTCCTGGGGCGCACCACGGCCGTCGAACCGGAGGAGTTCCTCGGCGCGGGCTTCTGGAAGCCGCTCGTCGCGGCCCGCAACCGGGGGACCGGGCGTTCCCGCGGCTGGGAGCAGCTGCGCCGCGCGGTGTCCCCGTACGGCGCCGACCGCTGAACCCGGCCTACCGGCCGCGCAGCCGCTCGTAGTGGGCGGAGCAGTCCGCGTAGGTGGGCAGCAGCCCGGACCGCTCCGCCTCGGCGAGGGTGGGCGCCTCGGCGTCCTTGGCCGACAGGACCGGCTCGATGCCCTCCGGCCAGGCGATGCCCAGCCCCGGATCGAGGGGGTGCACGGCGTGCTCGCGCTTCGGTGCGTACCCGGCCGAGCACAGGTACACCACGGCCGCGTCGTCGGTCAGCGCCATGAAGGCGTGCCCGAGGCCCTCAGCGAGGAACACGGCGTACCGGTTGCCGTCGTCGAGACGTACGGCCTCCCACTGCCCGAAGGTGGGCGAGCCGACACGGAGGTCCACCACGACGTCCAGGACGGCACCGCGCACACAGGTGATGTACTTGGCCTGACCGGGCGGTACGTCGGCGAAGTGGACGCCGCGCAGCACGCCCCGCCGGGACACCGAGCAGTTGGCCTGGGCGAGTGCGAGGTCGTAACCGGTGGCCTCCCGGAACTCCTCGCCCCGGTACCACTCGTGGAAGCTGCCCCGCTCGTCCGGGAACGCCTTGGGCTCCAGCACCCAGGTGTCCGCCATGCCCAGCTGCCGCACTCCGTCACACCTTCCCGGTCGTCTTCTTCGGCGCCGCTCCCAGCAGGCGCCGTGCCGCGCGCAGCAGCCGCTGCGGGAGGCCGGGCGGCGCCGTGGGCGTCACCTCCACCGCACCGGGCCTGCGGCCCACCTTCAACAGCAGCGGCAGGCCGAGCGCGCGCTCCTGCCCGCCGTCCCGGGGCAGCACGAGTGCCGCCCGCCACCCGGCGTTCCTCAGGAGCGGCACCGGCAGCCGCACCTCGAGCAGCGACCGCTCGCCGTTCGCGGGGGTCAGCACGGAGGCCCGGTCGACGCTGCGGTGCGACGCGCCGTCCTTGAGCCGCACCAGGACCTCGGTGGTGTCCGGGACGTACAACGGCAGCGCGACGGTCAGCACCTCGGCGTCCGAGACGGCCGCGTCCGCCGGGGTGAGCCGGTGCAGGCCCAGTGACCTGACGGCCCGGTCGACGTCCAGGGAGAGGTTGCGGTACTGCTTCGTCCAGTACGGCAGCACGAGCCGGACGGCGCCGAACATACCGGCGGGCGGCAGCGCGAGTCCCTGCGCCGGGCCTGGTCCCAGCCGGCTCTCCTTGGTCCAGCCGCCGAGACCGACCCGTACGTAGGCATCCCACAGCCCGCCGTGCAGCGGGGCGCCGCCCGCCGCCGTGGCGGGGTCGACGGTGGCCGTGCCGCGCAGCACCAGCCGGGTCCGGCCGTCCCCGGCCGCCACGCGTTCCCGGGTGACCTCCACGGGCTGGAAGAAGGAGGCGGCGCTCTCCCGCTCGCGCAGGATCAGGTCGGCGGTCGCCTGCTCGAAGCCGTCGGCGGCGGCCGTGGCCAGCCAGGACACCGCCTCGGCGAGGTCGGCGGGCGCACCGTCCGCGGGAGGCCGCGGCCCGTCGGGGCGCACGGCCAGCGGGCCGTCGGCGTCGGTGAACTCGGCGCTGAACCGCACCCGCAGGGTCCCGTCCTGCCACTCGACGCCCGTCGGGGCGGCCTCGGGACGGACGCCCGCCTCCCACTCGGCGTAGGCGACCAGGTCGTCGTAACGGTCGTCCCGGATCAGCGCGGCGACGACCCGCCCGCCCGGCCGCAGCCCGGGGGCGACGCCGGGGCCGAAGCGCTCCAGGACCAGCGCGTGCATCTCCCGGAACAGCTCGCGCCGGTAGTCGTCCGGCAGGGCCAGCAGCCGGGGCCCGCTCATCCGCTCGACCAGCTCCACCCGGAGCCAGCGGCGCAGCAGTCTGTCGCGCAGCGGGCCCGGCTCGGTGTACCGCTCGACGACGTCCAGGGCCTCACGGAGGTTCTTGAAGTAGCCGGCCGGCTCGAAGCGCTGGATACCGGCGTTGGCGGCGTCCTCGCGTTTGACGTGGTAGTAGCAGACGTAGTCGCTCAGTACCGAGACGTTGTCGGCGCGCAGATAGGCCTCGGTGATGAAGACGTGGTCCTCCAGGCGCCGCCGGCCCTCGGGAAACCTGAGCCCCGTGCGGTCCAGGAAGGAGCGCCGGAGCATCTTGTGCGGGGTGAGGCTGTCGATCAGCGGGGCGTTGTCCACCGTGGCGTACGGGTGGTTGCGGCGGAACAGCTCCACCGGCACCGGGCGGCCCTTCCCGGCCATCTTGCCGACGATCACGTCGGCCTTGTGGGCGACCCCGTACTCGTACATCCGCTCCAGGGCCTCGTCGCCGAGGTGGTCGTCGTTGTCGACGAACATCACGAACTCGCCCCGGGAGGCCTCGATGCCCACGTTGCGGGGCTTGCCGGACCAGCCGGAGTTCTCCTGGTGGACGACCCTGATGTGCGGGTGCTCGGCGGCGAGCGCGTCCAGCCGGGCCGGAGTGGCGTCGGTGGAGCCGTCGTCGACGAAGAGGACCTCGAACTCCTCGGGGGGCAGCGACTGTCGCAGCAGCGAGGCGACGCAGTCCTCGATGTACGGCCCGGGGTTGTACACGGGCACGACGACGCTGACCTTGACCGGCATCCGGCTTCCAAGCCCCCTTGGTTCGCTTTCCGTCGCCTGGGTGGCACGGTGCGCGTGGCCGAATGTTAACCCGGGCCCTTGCGCGGACGGACGTCCGCCCGCACAAGGGATTTCCCAACTGGCCGGTCAGGCGTGGGTCTTGGCGAGCAGCTCCAGGATCTCCGCCGTCGTACCGCTCTCGCCGAGCCGGGGGAAGATCCGTTCCACGCTGCCCCGGTGCGCCTCGGCGTCGCTGTCGGCCATGGCGTCGGTGGCGAGGGTGACGTGGTAGCCGTGGGCGTAGGCGTCGCGGGCGGTGGACTCGACACCGATGCTGGTGGCGATGCCGGTCAGCACGATCTGCGTGACGCCGCGGCGGCGCAGCTGGACATCCAGGTCGGTGCCGTGCAGGGCGCTCCAGTTGTGCTTGGTGACGTGGATGTCGCCGGGGTGGCCGGACAGTTCGTCGACGATGACGTCCCAGCCCGCCGGGAAGGCGAGACCGCGTGCCTGGCGCTCGGTCCGGCCGGGGACGGCGTCCGCCCAGTCGGGTGCGAAGGAGACCCGGACCAGGACCACGGGCAGGTCGCGGGCCCGGAAGGCGTCGGCGAGCTCGGTCGTACGGGCCACCACGTCCGCTGCGGCGTGCGGCTGGGTGGGCATGCCCACGATGCCGCTCTGCAGGTCGATGACGACGAGGGCGGTGCGGGGGTCGAGGGTGCTGACGGACATGGGTCGATCAGGCCTTTCGGGGGGTGGGTTTCGGTCTCACGGCTGCGAGAGCCGTTCCAGCAGTTCAAGGGCGCTGAGGACCGTCTGCCGCTCCTCCTCGGTGTAGCGGTCCTCGAAGGCGCGGGCCAGCCACTCCTCGCGCAGCTGTCTGTTGCCCTCGACCCGGGCCAGGCCGGCCTCGGTCAGGGTGATCAGCTGGCGGCGGCCGTCGTCGGGGTCCGGGGCGCGCCGGATCAGGTCGTGCTGCTCCAGGGCGGCCAGCGTGGCCGCCATCGACTGGGGCCGCACGCCCTCCGCGGCCGCCAGGGCGCTGGCCGTGGCCGCGCCGTGCTTGCCGACGAGGGAGAGCGCCGACTCCTGCGACGGGGTCAGGTCGGAGTCCTGCGCGACCTCGCGGATACGGCGCCGCAGCCGGCTGAACACCACGCGCAGGTCGCGCGCGGTGCGGATGGCGGAGTCCGAGATGTGAGCCATGCCGTCAGCGTAGAACCATCAGGGGAGGCTGTCCAGCTGAAACTGTTCAGTCATGCCTGAATAGTATCGGGTGCGCCTCCAGGCCGCATACGCTGATGGCGTGCGCCTCCTGTTGATGTCGGACACCCACCTCCCTAAGCGCGCCAAGCGGCTCCCGGACGAGCTGCTCGCCGAACTCCCGCACGCGGACGTCGTGTTCCACGCCGGGGACTGGGTCGACACCGCCACTCTCGACCTGCTGGAGAGCCGCAGCCGCCGGCTGGTCGGCGTGTACGGCAACAACGACGGCCCCGAGCTGCGGGCCAGGCTCCCCGAGGTGGCGTACGCCGAACTGGGCGGCCTGCGCTTCGGCGTGGTGCACGAGACCGGCCCCGCGCAGGGCCGCGAGGCCCGCTGTGCCGCCCGCTTCCCCGACCTGGACGTGCTGGTCTTCGGGCACAGCCACATCCCCTGGGACACCGTCGGCCCCGGCGGGCTGCGGCTGCTCAATCCCGGTTCCCCGACCGACCGCCGCCGCCGGCCGCACTGCACCTACCTCACGGCGACCCTCACCGACGGCACGCTCACCGACGTCACTCTGCGACGGCTGCCCCCGCGCCGGCCGGCCTGTGGCACGATGCGTCGATGATCTCCGACTACGACATACCCGACGTCGTACCCGCGGGCAGCATGGCCGAGTGCGACCAGCCCGTCCTCGGACTCCCGGGCGGTCTGGAGCTTCGGCCCTGGCGGACCGAGGACGCCGACGCCGACGCGCTGCTCACCGCCGGGTCGGACCGGGCGATCCAGCTGTGGAACCTGTTCTCCGTCCGCACCCGTGACGAGGCCCGGGCCCGGATCGAGCGCATGCACGAGCGGTGGCGCGCCGAGACCGGCGCCGTATGGGCGATCGCCCGGCCCGGCGGCCCGCCCCAGGGGCTCGCCGGGTTCCACGACATCAGTCTGGCGGGCGGCAACGCCGAGATCATGTACTGGGTGCTGCCCGAGTCGCGCGGCGGCGGCATCGTCGTCGAGGCGGCCCGGCGGCTGAGCCGGTGGGCGCTGGACGACCTGGGCCTGCACCGGCTGCGGCTGTGCCACGCGGTCGGCAACCCGGCGTCCTGTCGCGTCGCGGAGAAGGCCGGCTACGCCTTCGAGGGCACGATGCGCTCCTCCCTGCTGCACGCCGACGGCTGGCACGACGAGCATCTGCACGCACTGGTGGCAAAGGGCGTCTGATCCCCGCGGGGGAGGCGGGGCGACGACTACCGGTGCAGGGCCCGCCTGCACCGCCGTGCCCCCGCGGCGACCATCACCAGCACGGCGAGCACCACGGCCGCCTCCGCGGCCCGCTTGGCCACCGGTACCGCGGCCGCTCGCAGGAGGTCGAGCGGCTCGGCCGCCTCCTCCTCGGCGGGCGGCTCCGGTTGCTCGTCGATGCCGGTGATCTGCGGGGGACGCTCGGTCAGCCGCTCGGCGAGGCATGCCGCGAACTGGCCCACCAGACGGTCTCCCACCTCCGACAGGAGGCCGCGGCCGAACTGCGCGGGGCGCCCGGTCACCGTCAGATCGGTCCGCACCGACACCGCAGTACCGCCGTCGCGTCCGCTCAGCGCGCCGGTGACGGTCGCCCGGGCCGTGCCCTGCCCCCGGGTCTCCCGGCCGCTCGCCACGAGCACCATCCGGTGCGCCGCCTCGTCCTGCTCCTCGAAGACCGCGGTGCCCCGGTAGGTCAGGGTGACCGGGCCGACCTTGACCTTCACCGAGCCGGTCACGGTCGTGCCGTCGTACTCCTCCACCACCGCGCCCGGCAGACAGGGCGCGACGCGTTCGATGTCGAGGAGCGCGCGCCAGGCGTCGTCGACCGCGACCGGGACGGTGAACTCGTGGTGCAGCTCCATGACTTCCTCCTCGCACTCAGGCTGTGGCACGTGGGTGGATGGCCCCCGCGGTCGTGGTCAGGGGCGAGCCGCTGCCGCCCCAGCGCAGGGCGACGATCTCGGCGGCGACGGACACGGCGACCTCCTCGGGCGTACGGGCGCCGAGGTCGAGCCCGAGCGGCGAGCGCAGCCGGGACAGCTCGGCCTCGGTGAGACCGGTCTCGGTCAGCCGGGCGCGCCGTTCGTCGTGGGTACGGCGGCTGCCCATCGCCCCGATGTAGGCGGCCGGCCGGCGCAGCGCCTCCTCCAGCAGCGGCACGTCGAACTTCGGGTCGTGGGTGAGGACGCAGATCACCGTGCGCTCGTCGGTCTCGGTACTCGCGAGGTAGCGGTGCGGCCATTCGACGACGACCTCCACGCCCGCCGGGAAGCGCTTGGGCGTGGCGAAGACCGGGCGGGCGTCGCACACGGTGACCCGGTAGCCGAGGAAGTCGCCGATGCGGGCCACCGAGGCCGCGTAGTCGATCGCGCCGAAGACCAGCATGCGCGGCGGTGGTGCGAACGACTGCAGGAACACGGTGACCGCGTCCTCGCGGCGCTCGCCGTGCGGCCCGTAGTGCCTGAGCGCCGAGGCGCCGAGGGCGAGTTCGCCGCGCGCGTCGGCGGTGACCGCGACGTCGAGCCCGGCCGTGCCGAGCGTGCCGGCCTCGGTGCCCGGCCAGACGGCCAGCGTGGCCCCGCGCGGGGCGGGCCCGTCGACCACCGTGGCGACGGTCACGGGCTCACCCGCGGCGACGGACGTGGCGACCGCCCCGAACGCCGGGTCGGTCGCGGACGTCACGGGCCGTACCAGCAGGGTGATCTCGCCGCCGCAGGTGAGCCCGACCGCGAACGCGTCCTCGTCGCTGTACCCGAAGGTCTCCAGCCGGGCCTCGCCGCTCGCCACCACCTCCTGCGCGAGCTCGAACACAGCCCCTTCCACGCAGCCCCCGGACACGCTTCCCACGACCTCGTCGTCCGCCCCCACCGCCATGGCGGCGCCGGGTCCGCGCGGTGCGCTGCGGCTGACCGCGACGACCGTCGCCAGACCGAACGGGATCCGGGCCGCGTACCAGCGCTCCAGCGCCGGCAGAATCTCACGCACGCTCCGCTCCTCTCACCCGGACCACCGGGACCCTCTCGGCCTCCGCCCCGCGCACCACCGCGGCCAGCCGCTCCAGTGCCGCCAGGCTGTGCCCCTCGACGAAGTCGTCCACGCTGGGCAGGGCCGCCGCCATCCCGGCCGCGAGGGGCGCGTAACCCGGGCGTGCCTTGCGCGGGTTCGCCCAGACCACCCGGTGCGCCAGTCCGTGCAGACGGCGCATCTGCGCGCCGAGCAGCTCCGGGTCATCGCGCTCCCAGCCGTCCGAGAGCAGGACGACGACCGCGCCGCGCGCCATGCCGCGCTGTCCCCAGCGGTTGAGGAACTCGCGCAGCAGCTCGCCCAGCCGGGTGCCGCCGCGCCAGTCGGGGACGGCCTGCGCCAGCGCGGCCATCGCCAGGTCCGGGTCGCGGTGCGAGAGTTCCCGGGTCACCCGGGTCAGCCGGGTGCCGATCGTGAACACCTCCGTGCGGCCCCCGCGCACAGCCGCGTGCGCGAACCTGAGCAGTGCGTCGGCGTACGGCGCCATCGACCCGCTCACGTCGACGAGCAGCACGATCCGGCGGGGCCGCTGCACGCGCGCGTGCCGCCGCAGCCGGGCCGGCTCACCGCCCCGCCGCAGCAGCTCCCGTACGGTGCGGCGCGGGTCCACGGCCCCGCGCCGGGCCGGCCGCCGCCGCGCGGAGCGACGGGTCTGCCCGGACAGCGCGAACGCGGCCAGCAGCCGGTTGAGATGGGCGCGTTCGGTCGCGTCCAGCTCGCCGACGTCGCGATGCCGCAGCACCTCGGTGGCACTGGCGAGCGCGGCCGTCGGCGGTCCGGAAGGCTCGCTCTCGCCCGGGGCGCGATTCCCGGCGGGCGCGTCCCGCACGACGAGCCGCAGCCGGGGCGGGGGAGCGTGCCGCGCCGCCTGCCGGGCGGGCTCGTCCGAGGGCCCGAAGTAGGCGGCGAACACCCGCTCGTAGCGCTCCAGGTCGTCGTGGCCGCCGCACAGCGTCGCCCGCCCCGCCACGTACACGTCGGCCCGCACGCCGGGCCGCAGCACGTCCACGGCACGCAGGAAGGCGTACGCCCGCTCGGTGCTCGCGTCGACCCCGGCGGCCCGCACCGCCCGCACGAACCCGAGCAGCACGGCATCCGCCCCTACGGCCCCGCCCGCTCCGGCCGACACATCCGCCGGTCGGCCCGAGGGCCGGTCCCCGGCACCGGAGGGTCCGCTCGTGCCGGGCGTCGGCGGACCGGCGCGGGTGACGTCTTCCGGTCCGTCCCAAGGCCGATCTCCGCCCCCGGTCCCCGAAGTCCGCGTTCCCCCGCGTCCCGGTCCGGCCATGGCCATCACGTCCCCCGCGCCGCCAGGACCGCCGTGAGATCGAGCGCCCGCGCCCGGTCCACGTCCTCCCGGTACTTCAGCGCCGAGCCCAGCGTCGCCACGGCCAGTTCCGCGTCCACCTCGTTCGCGCCCAGCGCGTCGAGGGCCTCGGCCCAGTCGATCGTCTCGGCCACCCCGGGCGGCTTGAGCAGGTCCGCGCCCCGCAGCGCCTGCACCAGCGCGGTGACCTGCTCGGCCAGCCGTGCCGACACCTGCGGCAACCGGGTGCGCACGATGGCCAGTTCGCGGGCGAAGGAGGGATGGTCGAACCAGTGGTAGAGGCACCGCCGTTTCAGCGCGTCGTGCACCTCCCGGGTCCGGTTCGAGGTCAGCACGACCACCGGCGGCTCCTCGGCCCGCAGGGTGCCCAGCTCCGGGATCGTGACGGAGTACTCGGAGAGCAGCTCCAGCAGGAACGCCTCGAACTCGTCGTCGGCCCGGTCGATCTCGTCGACCAGCAGCACCGACGGCTGCGTCTGCAACGCCAGCAGCAGCGGCCGGGCGATGAGGAAACGCCGGTCGTACAGCTCGCTCTCCAGCCGGTCGGCGTCCTGGACGCCCGCCGCCTCGGCGGCCCTGAGGTGCAGCAGCTGGCGCGGGAAGTCCCAGTCGTACAGGGCCTGGGAGGCGTCGATGCCCTCGTGGCACTGCAGGCGGATCAGCGGCGCGTCGAGCGCCGCGGCCAGGGCGGTCGCGAGCGCGGTCTTGCCCACGCCCGCGTCGCCCTCGCAGAAGAGCGGCCGGTGCAGCCTCAGTGCCAGGAAGCAGGTGACGCCGAGCCCTTCGTCGACGAGGTACCCCGTCTCCTCCAGGCGGGCCCGCACCTGCTCCGGGTCGTCCATGCGGGTGATCGGCGCTCACCCCATTCCGCCGGCGGTCAGCACCGCCCGCCTGGTCAGCACCCGTGCGAGGTGCTCCCGGTACTCGGGCGAGGCCGACAGGTCCTGCGCCGGCCGGGTGCCCTCGGCGGCCGCCTCGGCGGCCCGTGCCACGGCCTCGGGACCATCGGCACCGGACAGCGCCTCCTCGGCCGCCGTGGCCCGCAGCGGGGTGGTGCCCATGTTGGTCAGTCCGATGCGCGCCTCGGCGATCCGTCCGTCGTCGCGCCGTACGAGCGCCGCGACGCCGACGATCGCCCACGCCTGCGCGACCCGGTGGAACTTCTCGTAGTGGAAGCCCCAGCCGTCCGCCTTCGGCACCCGCACCTCCACCAGGAGTTCGTCGGGGGCCAGGGCCGACTGGAGGTAGTCGACGAAGAAGTCCCGGGCCGGGATCGTCCGGCGCCCGTCCGGCCCGGCGACGACCATCTCGCCGTCCATCGCCAGCAGCACCGCGGGCAGGTCGCCGGCGGGATCGGCGTGCGCGAGCGAGCCGCCGAGGGTGCCCCGGTGCCGTACCGCGGGGTCGGCGACCGTGGCCGTCGCCTCCGCGAGCAGACCGGCGTGCCGGCGCACCAGCGGGTCACGGATCACGTCGTGGTGCGTGGTCAGCGCGCCGATGACGAGCGCGTCGCCGACCTCGCGGACCCCGTGCAGTTCGGGGATCCGGCCCACGTCCACCACCAGCTCCGGGAAGGCGAGCCGCAGCCGCAGAAGCGGCAGCAGGCTCTGCCCGCCGGCCAGCACCTTCGCCTCCTCGCCCGCGTCGGCGAGCGCGCGGACCGCCTCGTCGACGCTGGTCGGACGGGCGTACTCGAACACCGGGGGAATCATGCCGACGCCTCCCTCACCGCTCGCCACACCCGCTCCGGGGTGCAGGGCATCCGCACGTCGTGCACGCCCAGCGGCCTGAGCGCGTCCACCACGGCGTTGACCACGGCGGGCGTCGACGCGATCGTCCCGGCCTCGCCGACTCCCTTGACCCCCATGGCGTTCGAGGCCGCCGGGGTCTCCGTCCGGTCGGTCACGAACTCCGGCAGGTCCGCCGCCGACGGCACGAGGTAGTCGGCCATCGTGCCGGAGACGAGGTTGCCCTCGTCGTCGTACACGGCCTCCTCGTACAGCGCCTGCGCGATGCCCTGCGCGAGGCCGCCGTGCACCTGTCCCTCGACGATCATCGGGTTGACGACCCGGCCGACGTCGTCGACGCAGACGTACGACCTGATTTGTGTCTGCCCGGTCTCCGTGTCGATCTCGACCGCGCACAGGTGGGTGCCGTGCGGGTAGGAGAAGTTCTCCGGGTCGACCAGGGTCTCGGCGTTGATGGACGGCTCGACGCCGTCGGGCAGGTCGTGCGAGGTGAACGTCTCGAAGGCGATCTCCTGGATGGTCTTCTGCGCCTCCGGGGAGCCCTTCACCGAGAACACGCCGTTCGTGAACTCCAGGTCCTGCTCGCTCGCCTCCAGCAGATGCGCGGCGACCTTCCGCGCCTTCTCGACCACCTTCGTGGCCGCCCGGTGCACGGCCTCGCCGCCGACCGCCAGCGACCGCGAGCCGTAGGTGTCCATGCCCTGGGGGGCCGCCAGCGTGTCGCCGTGCACCACCTCGACGTCCTCGAACGGCACGCCCAGCACATCGGCGGCGATCTGGCTCCAGCAGGTCTCGTGGCCCTGCCCGTGCGGGCTGGTGCCGGTGACCACCTCGACCTTGCCGGTGGGCAGCATGCGGATGCTCGCCGCCTCCCAGCCGCCGGCCCCGTACCGCAGGTCGCGCAGCACCCGGCTCGGCGCGAGCCCGCACATCTCGGTGTACGTCGACACGCCGATGCCGAGGCGTACGGGGTCGCCGCGCTCGTTGCGCTGCCGCTGCTCGGCGCGCAGCTCGTCGTACCCGAACAGGGCCAGCGCCTTCTCGGTCGCCGCCTCGTAGTTGCCGCTGTCGTAGGTCAGCCCGGCGACCGAGGTGTACGGGAACTCCTCGTGCCGGATCCAGTTGCGGCGCCGCACCTCCACCGGGTCCAGGCCGAGTTCGGCGGCCAGCTCGTCCATCATCCGCTCGATGGCGAACGTCGCCTCCGGGCGTCCGGCGCCGCGGTAGGCGTCGGTGGGCGTGCGGGTCGTGAAGACGCCGGTGCAGTTGAACTCGTAGGCGTCCATCTTGTAGATCGCCGGGTACATGAAGGCGCCGAGAATCGGGATGCCCGGGGTGACGAGCATCAGGTAGGCGCCCATGTCGGCCAGCAGGTCGACCTTCAGGCCGAGGAGCTTTCCGTCCCTGGTGGCGGCGATCTCCACGTCCTGGATCATGCCGCGGCCGTGGTGGGTCGCGAGGTAGCCCTCGGAGCGGGACTCGGTCCACTTCACCGGACGGCCGAGCTTGCGCGCGACGGCGAGCGCGAGGGCCTCCTCGCCGTACACCTGGAGCTTGGAGCCGAAGCCGCCGCCCACGTCCGGGGCGACCACGCGCAGCTTCTGCTCGGGGATGCCGGTGACCACGGCGAGCATGATCCGCAGGATGTGCGGGATCTGGGTCGCCGAATAGACGGTGTACTCGCCGGAGGCGGCCAGCGGGGTGACGACGACCGCGCGCGGCTCCATGGCGTTGGGGATGAGCCGCTGCTGGTGGTAGCGGCGCTTGAGCGTGACGTCGGCGCGCTGCCGCACCGACTCGAAGCTCTCGCCGGTGGCGAGCGGCCAGGTGTAGCAGTGGTTGGTGCCCTTGTCGGAGTGGACCAGCGGGGCGCCGTCCGCCAGGGCGGCCTCCAGGTCCAGGACCGGCGGCAGCGGGTCGTAGTCGACCTCGACGGCCTCCAGCGCGTCGGCGGCCGCGTACCGGTCGCGGGCCACCACGACCGCCACCGGGTCACCGGCGTAGCGGACCTCGTCGACGGCGACCGGCGGGTGGTCGGGGTGCACGATGTCCTCGGTCACCGGCCAGGCGCAGGGCAGGGAGCCCATCCCCTCGGCGAGGTCGGCACCGCTGAACGCCGCGACGACACCTGGGCGTTGCAGGGCGGGGGAGACGTCGACGCGGGTGAGGCGGGCGTGCGCCATCGGGCTGCGCAGCACGGCCAGGTGCAGCAGCCCGGCGACCTGGATGTTGTCGGTCCAGTTGGTCTGGCCCGTGACCAGGTGGGCGTCCTCCTTGCGCAGCCGGGGCCGGCCCACCTCGTGTTCTACGGCCTGGTCGGTCATGCCGTGGCCTCCTCGGGAAGCTGCTGCCCGGAGGCGGCGAGCACCGCGCGGACGATGTTCTGGTAGCCGGTGCACCGGCACAGGTTGCCCTCCAGGGCCTCCCGGACCTCGTCCGCGGTGGGCTGCGGGTTCTCGCGCAGCAGATCGCGTGCCGCCATGATCATCCCGGGGGTGCAGTAGCCGCACTGGAGAGCGTGCCGCTCGTGGAAGGCGTGCTGCAGCGCGGTCCACTCGCCGTTCTCGGCCAGCCCCTGGACGGTGGTCACCGTGCCGCCGTCCGCCTGCACGGCCAGTACCGAGCAGCTCTTGACGGTCGCCCCGTCCAGGTCGACCGTGCACGTGCCGCAGTTCGAGGTGTCGCAGCCGATCGGGGTGCCGGTCAGGCCGAGGCGGTCGCGCAGATAGTGGGCCAGGAGCAGACGGGGTTCGACGTCGTCCTCGTACGTCGTGCCGTCCACGTTCACCTTGATGTGGGTCATGTGCCCTCCAGGCCGTGCGGGCAGGAGCGAGAATCAGCCAGATCGACGTGATGTACGTCACTCTATGGCTGCGCCCTGGAGGCGGCGAGTGCTGCGGTGCGGGTTTTGTTGAACATTAATCCATTGCTGTCCAGTGGCCGCCCTGCTGCACTTCCCCTGACCCGACGGCACACGGAGAGGACCAGCGATGCGCACTGCGTGCATGTCCACCCAGGAAGGAATCCCACCCATGCCGAAGGACATCACGCTCAGTGCACCTGCTCAATCTCGGAATTCTCGCGCACGTAGACGCCGGTAAGACCAGCCTGACCGAACGGCTGCTGCACGCGGCCGGAGTCACCGACGAGGTAGGCAGCGTCGACGCCGGCAGCACCCGGACGGACACCCTCGCGCTGGAGCGGCAGCGCGGGATCACCATCAAGTCGGCGGTCGTCTCGTTCCCCCTGGACTCGGTCACCGTCAACCTCATCGACACCCCCGGTCACCCGGACTTCATCGCCGAGGTCGAGCGGGTGCTCGGCGTGCTGGACGGCGCCGTCCTGGTCGTCTCGGCCGTCGAGGGCGTCCAGGCGCAGACCAGGGTGCTGATGCGGACCCTGCGCCGGCTGCGCATCCCCACCCTCGTCTTCGTCAACAAGATCGACCGGCTGGGCGCCCGCGAGGAGTCGGTCCTGCACGACCTGGCCCGCAGGCTGTCCGTACCGCTCGTGCCCATGGGGGCGGCCGCCGCGCCCGGTACCCGCGAGGCCCGCTTCGTCCCCGGCCTGCTCCCGTCCGCCCTGGACACGCTGGCCGACCACGACGACGACCTGCTCCGCGCCTACGTGGCGCGCGGCGTCCCCGACAACCGTCTCCACGCCGCCCTCGCTGCCCAGACCCGGCAGTGCCTGGTCCACCCGGTCTACTTCGGCTCCGCCATCACCGGCGCCGGCGTGCCCGAGCTGATCGCCGGAATCGAAAGCCTGCTGCCGACCGCCTCCGGCGACCCGGACGGCCCCCTGTCCGGCACGGTGTTCAAGGTCGAACGGGGCCCGGCGGGCGAGAAGATCGCCTACGCGCGGATCCTCTCCGGCGCGCTGCACGTGCGCGAGCGGGTCCTGTTCGGGGACGGTCGCGAGGTGGGCGGGGCCGGCCGGAAGGAGGGCAGGGACGGCAAGGAGGACAAGGGCGCTCGGGAGGAAGGGCGGATCACCGCACTCACCGTCTTCGAGAACGGCACCGACCTCCGGCAGGACCGTGTCGGCGCCGGGCGGATCGCCAAGGTGTGGGGGCTCGGCGGCGTCCGGATCGGTGACGCGATCGGTGCGCCGGGCCGGGCGTACGAACACCACTTCGCGCCGCCCACCCTGGAGACCGTCGTCGTGCCGGGGGCCGGTACGGACCGGCGCTCCCTGCACCTCGCGCTCACCCAGCTGGCCGAACAGGACCCGCTCATCGGCGTCCGCCACGACGAGCTGCGGGGCGAGACCTCGGTCTCCCTCTACGGCGAGGTGCAGAAGGAGGTCGTCCAGGCCACCCTCGCCGACGAGTACGGCCTGGACGTCACCTTCCGGGAGACCACCACCCTGTGCATCGAACGGCCGGCCGGCGCCGGACAGGCCGTGGAGTTCAACAAGAAGGACCCCAACCCCTTCCTGGCGACGGTAGGCCTGCGTGTCGACCCCGCCCCGCCCGGCTCCGGCGTGCGGTTCCGGCTGGAGGTGGAGCTGGGCTCCATGCCCTACGCCTTCTTCAAGGCGGTCGAGGACACCGTCCGCGAGACACTCGGCCAGGGCCTGCACGGCTGGCGGATCCCCGACTGCACCGTCACCATGACCCACTCCGGCTACTCGCCCCGGCAGAGCCATGCCCACCAGGGTTTCGACAAGAGCATGTCGAGCACCGGCTACGACTTCCGCTGCCTGACCCCGCTCGTCCTGACCGAGGCGCTGCGCCGGGCGGGCACCCAGGTGTACGAGCCGATGCACCGCTTCCGCATCGAGGCCCCGGCGGACACGCTGGGCGCCCTGCTGCCGATGCTGGCCCGGCTGGGCGCGGTGGCGGAGAGCACCGAGGCGCACGGGCAGGAAGGTGTCCTGGAGGGTGTCGTGCCCGCCGCCCGGGTCCATGAACTGGAGCAGCGGCTGCCGGGGCTGACCCGGGGCGAGGGCGAGCTGGAGTCCGCCTTCGACCACTACGCACCGGTCACCCGCGGCCCGCTGCCCGAGCGCCCGCGCACCGACCACAACCCGCTCGACCGGAAGGAGTACCTGCTGAACGTCACGCGCCGGGTGGGCGACTGAGGAAGCAGTGCTGACTGAGAGTCAACTTACTTCTGAGTCAGTAGTATTGACGCTCTCCTGGCATCCCCGGACTGTGGTGTACATGTCCACCATCAGGGCGCGTCTGCTTCCTGTACTGGTCGTCCTCTGCGGACTCCTGACGGTGGCGGGCGCCCCGCCCGCCACCGCCGCCACCCCTGCCGATTCCCTCTGGTTCGACGGCACCCCGCTCACCGTCCGGAACGGCCGCTTCACCGACGGCCAGGGACGCGAGGTGGTGCTGCGCGGCTACAACGTCTCCGGCGAGACCAAACTGGAGGAGAACGGCGGCCTGCCCTTCGCCTCGGTCGCCGACGCCCGCAGGTCGGCGACCGCGCTGCGCGCCCTCGGTGGCGGCGACGCGGTCCGCTTCCTGCTCTCCTGGGCGCACGCCGAACCCGCGCGCGGCCAGGTGGACACCGCCTACCTGGCCGCGGTGACCGAGCAGATGCGTGCCTTCCTGGACGCGGGCATCCGGGTCTACCCCGACTTCCACCAGGACCTCTACTCCCGCCACCTCTTCAACACCGGCAGCTGGTACACGGGCGACGGAGCGCCCGAGTGGGCGGTGGACGCCGGGAGTTATCCCAGGGAGTCCTGCGGGATCTGCCTCTTCTGGGGGCAGAACATCACCCAGAACGCGGCCGTGCAGAAGGCGCAGTACGACTTCTGGCACAACAGCCACGGTCTGCAGGACGCCTTCCTCGCCACGGCTCAGACCGCCATGGCCTACCTCCAGCAGCACCTCACCGACGGCGAGTTCGCGGGCGTCGTCGGCTTCGACCCGTACAACGAGCCGTACGCGGGCAGCTACGACTCCGGGCAGACCTCCCGCACCTGGGAACGCGACCTGCTCCTGCCGTTCTACGTGAAGTTCCGGGCCCGCATGGACGCCGCCGGCTGGCAGGACAAGCCCGCCTTCGTCGAGCCCAACCTCTTCTGGAACGCGAACATCTCCACCCAGAAGCAGGAGGGCGGGCTGCTGGACGCGGGCACGCTCGGCCCGCGTTATGTCTTCAACACCCACTTCTACGACCAGAAGGCCATCTCCGGAATCCTGATGTGGGGCAAGGCGGCCGACGGCCAGTACGCCGCCGACTTCGGCACGGTCCGCGACCGCGCCTCGGCCGCCGGGACCGCGGCCGTGGTCAGCGAGTTCGGGCACCCGCTGTCCGGCACGGTGTCCGACAAGGCGCCCACCGTGCTCAAGGCGATGTACCAGGCGCTCGATGCACGCCTCCCCGGCGCGAGTTGGTGGACGAACCCGGCCGCCTCCGGACCGGTGCTGTCCGGCTCGCAGTGGCAGTGGGATCTCTACAACGGCCGTCACCACGAGCTGATGAACGGCAACCCCGGCAAGGTCCTCACCTCCGGCGACGCCTGGAACGACGAGGATCTGTCCGCCGTGCGGCTCGACGACTCCGGGAACGCGACCCTCCGTCAGGACGCCCGGCTGCTCGACCGTGTCTACCCGAGCGCCGTCGCAGGCTCGACGCTCGCCTTCACCTACGAGGACCGTTCCCGGGACGGTTCGACCACTCTGACCTGGAACCCGGTGCCGAGTTCGCTGCCGAACGTGGCGCGGCTGGTGGGCTCGGGACAGTACGGGCTGCTGGTGTGGCGCTCCGGCGACGGCACCGCACCCACCGAACTGCACCTGCCGGCGTCGTTCCCCACCTCGGCGACCACGGTCGTCTCCGACCTGGGCACGGTGTACGCACCGCCCGCGTACACCGCCCGGACCCCGGTCGGCGCGGCCCCCGAGCCGGGCGGCACCGGCAGCCGCCGGCTGCTGCTCACCGACACGGACTCCGGCGTCCTGCACTACGCCCTGGTGACCAACGGGGCCACGGCGCCGTCGCCGGACCTGCTGGGCGCCGCCGGTTCCGAGCTGAGCTCCTGGGCGAAGGCGCACTTCTGACAGCGCTGCGGCCTCCGGGGCGAGTGGGGCACCCCGGAGGCCGCACGGCAGCGGCTCAGCTTCCGCCGGGCCCCGTCCAGTCGGCCTGCACATGCCCCAGCCGGACGCGCTGCGGATGGTCGCCGACCGGGATCGACGTCACCTTCTGGCCGGTGGCGAAGTCGATGGCCGTGACCTGGTCGGCGCCGCTCTCGGAGACGATGCAGTCCTTGCCGTCACCGCTGACCGTGGCCCAGTACGGCTTGGAGGCCGGGACCAGTGTGCCCTCCTGGAGGGTGGCCCGGTCCACCACCGTGGCGTAGTCGTCCATGGTGCCCGCGACGCACAGCTTGGTGCCCGCGGGGTTCATCGAGATGCCGTGGTGGCGCGAGTCGTTGACCCAGGTGGTGCGGTCCTCGCTGGTCGCCGGGTTCTTCGGCAGCGTCTTGACCCGGGTGATCTTGTCGGCGGCCACGTCGTACTCCAGGAATCCGTTGAAGAACGACACCTGGAAGTACAGCTTCGACTCGTCGGGGGAGAAGACGGCCGGACGCACGGCGTCGGAGAAGTCCTTCAGTCCGATCGCGTCCAGCCGCTGACGCATGTCGATGACCTTGACCTGCTTGTACGTGGTCGCGTCCACGACCGTGATGTGCCGGTCGCCCTTGGTCCAGTCCCAGGCCGGGTCGTCCAGAGCGGTGTTGACGTCCCCGATGGCCATGTTCCAGATGTACTTGCCGTCCTTGGTGAAGATGTTCTCGTGCGGCTTGTCGCCGGTCGCGAACGAGCCCAGCTGCTTGCCCGTGGCGATGTCCAGCACGTGCACGGTGTTCGCGGTGGAGGCGGAGACGGCCACCCGGGTGCCGTCCGGCGAGACGGCCATGTGGTCCGCTCGGTAACCGGACACCGGGAAACGCCAGTTGATCTTCCCGGTCGCCAGGTCGATGGAGACGACGTCGGCGAAGCTGGGGCGGGAGACCACGACCGACCTGCCGTCGGGTGTGGAGTACATGTCGTCGGCGAACTGGTCGTGGCCCTCGCCGACGCTGTTGCGGATCGCCATGAAGTAGATCCACTTGATGGGGTCCGCGTTGATCTCCGCCATCCGCCGGTCCTTGTCCGGGACGACGTTGATCCGGCCGACCTTCGCGAAGTCGCCGGAGGACTTGATGACATCGGCGGTGCCGTCCCAGTTGTTGCCCACGAACAGCACCTCGCGCAGATCCGCGGCGTCGGACGAGGCTGCGGAGGCGGCGGTCGCCGGTCCGGCGACGGTCAGCACGAGGGCGGCGGCCACGGAGCAAAGGTGCCTGGTTCTGGAGGCAGGCATGACTGCTCTCTTTCCTCGGGGAAATCTGAACACGGGCGGATTCACAGTGAACTTACTGAAAAGTAAGGACGGGGCGCCCTTCTCGACAAGATGTGTGCACGACAAGATTGGTCATCGGTGGATGACGGAGGGGGAAGCGTGGCGGGGAGGCTCAAGGCGCCGACGGGCCGCTACGGCGGCAGGTCCGCCGAGGAACGGAAGGCCGACCGGCGCCGCCGGTTCCTGGAGGCGGCACTGCAGACGTTCGGTGACAGCCCGGGCTACCGTGCCACGACGGTCGCCGCGCTGAGCCAGGCCGCGGGCCTGTCCACCCGCCAGTTCTACGAGGAGTTCCGCACCCTGGAGGACGTCCTCGCCGCGCTGCACCTGGAGGTCAACGGCTGGGCGGAAGGGGCGGTGCTGGACGCGCTCGCGGCGGCCGGGGGGCTGCCGCTGGCCGAGCGGGTGGCCGTGCTGTTCCACGCCTACGCCCGCGACGTCACCTCCGACCCGCGCCGCATCCGGATCGCCTTCGTGGAGATCATCGGCGTCAGCGCCCGCCTGGAGGAGCAGCGGCTGGCCCGCCGGGCCCGCTGGGTCGACCTGATCCGCTCGGAGGCGGATGCGGCGGTGGCCCGCGGGGAGGCGGCGCCGCGCGACTACCGCCTCGCGGCCACGGCCTTCATCGGCAGCGTCAACGGTCTGCTGCACGACTGGAGCGCCGGCTGGGTGGACGCGAGCCTGGACGAGGTCGTCGACGAACTCGTCCGCCAACTGCTGGGCATCCTGCGCCCGCAGGGCTGGCACCCCGAGTCCGGCTGACCGGCCGGATCGGGCCGACCGGGACACGTTTCCCCAGGTCAGCGTGGGTGTGATCGCAGGACTCGCGGGGTTCGACGCGCGGGATCGGTCCGGAGCTGGTCTGCTGGACCGGGGGGCCTACGTACCCGTTCTCCGGAGTGACGCATGAGTACCTACCGAGTCGCGCAGGTGACCGCCCCGGGCGGCACGTTCGAGCTGGCCGAGCGGGAGGTGCCGCAGCCCGGGCCCGGCGAGGTGCGGATCGCCGTGGAGGCCTGCGGGATCTGCCACAGCGACGCCATCTTCTGGAGCGCGGGACTACCGGGCGTGACGTTCCCGGAAGTGCCCGGGCACGAGATCGCCGGGCAGGTCGAGGAGCTGGGCCCGGGGGCCCATGAGCGCGGCTGGCGGGTGGGCGACCGGGTGGCCGTCGGCTGGTTCGGCGGCAGCTGCGGCCACTGCGTGCCCTGCCGTGAGGGGGACTTCGTCGTGTGCCAGAACCTGAAGGTCCCGGGATGGGCGTACGACGGAGGCTTCGGCGAGAAGGTGATCGCGCCCGTCGACGCCCTGGCCCGGATCCCCGAGGGGCTGTCCGCGAGCGACGCCGGGCCCATGGCCTGCGCGGGCGTGACCACGTACAACGGGCTGCGGCGCAGCTCCGCCCGGCCGGGGGACCTGGTGGCCGTGCTCGGCCTCGGTGGCCTCGGGCACCTCGGGGTGCAGTACGCGGTCGCGATGGGCTTCGAGACCGTGGCGATCGCCCGCGGCCCCGACAAGGCCGACTTCGCCAAACAGCTCGGCGCCCACCACTACGTCGACAGCACCTCCGCCACCCCGGTCGCCGAGGCGCTGCAGTCCCTCGGCGGCGCCAAGGTCGTCCTCGCCACCGCCGGGAACTCCGAGGCCATCACGTCCACCGTGGACGGTCTTGCCCACCGCGGTGAGCTGGTGGTCATCGGAGCGGACGTCGAACCGCTGGGCATCACCCCGGTCCAGTTGCTGATGAGCGGACGGATCGTCCGCGGCCACCCGTCCGGCACCGCGCAGGACGTCGAGGACACCATGGCGTTCAGCGCCCTGCACGGCATCCGCCCGATGACCGAGCCCGTGCCGCTGGACCGCGCGGACGAGGCCTTCCAGAAGATGCTGGCCGGCGCCGCCCGCTTCCGCATGGTGCTCACCAACGGCTGAGGATCAGCCGCCCAGCGCGTTCACCGCCTCCAGCACCGGCGCCACCCCGTCCTCCGCGCGGATCCGCTCACCGAGCGCTCGGGCCCGCTCGGCGTACGACCGCTCGCGCGTCGCGCGCAGCAGCGCCGTGGACAGTGCGCCGACGGTCAGCCGGCGCAGCGGTACGGCGGCCGGAGCGACGCCCAGCGACACCAGCCGGGCGGACCAGAATCCCTCGTCGAACTGGATCGGGACCGGCACGGCCGGCACCCCGGCGCGCAGGCCCGCCGCGGTCGTGCCCGCCCCGGCGTGGTGGACCACGGCGGCCGTCCGCGGGAACAGCGCCGAGTGCGGTACCTCACCGATGGTCAGCATGTCGTCGCCGTCCGCCGCGAGGCCGCCCCAGCCGCGCTGGATCACCCCGCGCAGCCCGGCCCGCCGCAGCGCCGCCACGACCTGCGCGCTCAGCCGGCCGGCGTCCGGCACGGTGGCGCTGCCCAGCCCGACGAACACCGGCGGCGGTCCGGCGTCGAGGAACTCCCGCAGCCTGTGAGGAAGTCCGGTCCCGGAGTCGTACGGCCACCAGTAGCCGCACACGCCAAGGCCCGGCCGCCAGTCCCGGGGCCTTGGCACCACCAGCGGGCTGAAGCCGTGGTGCACCGGCCACAGCCGCCGCTCCCGGGCGCGCCGGGCGGAGCCGGCGCCGACCGGGGGCAGCCCGAGGCGGGCGCGGACCGCGGGCACGGTCGCCGCGAAGACGCGCTCCACGGCGAGGTTCACCCCGTGCCCGGCGAGCCGGTTGACCGGCGCCCCGAACGTGCCGCCACCGAGCACCGGAGGGGCGAACTCCTCGGTGGGGGCGAGCGGTTGCAGATAGAGGCCCATGCTGGGCAGTCGCAGCCCCTCGGCGACGGCATGTCCGAGCGGTGCCAGGGAGGCCGACAGCAGCAGCACATCGCTCTGCCGTGCCGCCGCCACCAGGTCGTCGGTCATCCGCCCGACCAGCCGCCGGGCCAGCTCGACCACCCGCACCAGCTTTCCGGCGCCGCTGGTGCTGCGATGCAGCCCCCGGCCCCGCGGTGACTCCAGCTCCGCGCGCGGATCGACCGGCAGCGCGTGGAAGCGCACCCCCGACCCCGCCACCAGCGGCTCGAAGCAGCCGTGTGTGACCAGGGTGACCTGGTGCCCGGCACGGCCGAGCCGGTACCCGAGACCGGTGTAGGGGGCCACGTCGCCCCGGGATCCCGCCGTCATGATGGCAACCCGCATGGCGGCCAGTATGACGGCGCCGCGCCGCGCGGCGGCCCAACGACCCGGCCCGCCCGGCGACTTCACGCCTGTCGCAGCCGTTGACTTCACCCCCGGGCGGCTCTACCGTCGGCGCGCGCAGCACGTTCGGTTAGCCGACCTTCGTTCGAAATATCGATCATTGATGCATTTCGTCCCGCACGCGGAGGAGCCGATGTACCCCCCACCCGGTCTCGCAAGACGCTGCAGAACCGCAGCCGTACGCGCCCTGGTCCTCGTCCTGACCGCGGCAGCCGCCCTCGTGTTCGCCCAGCCGGGCCCGGCGCAGGCGGCGACCATCCGCCAGGTGTCCGTCCCCACCGCCCCCATGGGCTGGGCCTCCTGGAACAGCTTCGCCGCGAAGATCGACCACGACGTCATCGAGCGGCAGGTCGACGCGTTCGTCTCGGCCGGACTCCCCGCCGCCGGATACCGGTACGTCAACATCGACGAAGGATGGTGGCAGGGCACCCGGGACAGTGCCGGCAACATCACCGTCGACACCGCCGAGTGGCCCGGCGGCATGAGCGCCGTCGCCGACTACATCCACAGCAAGGGTCTGAAGGCCGGCATCTACACCGACGCCGGCAAGAACGGCTGCGGCTACTACTACCCCACCGGCCGCCCCGCCGCCGCGAACACCGGCAGCGAGGGCCACTACGACCAGGACATGCTGCAGTTCTCCAAGTGGGGCTTCGACTTCGTGAAGGTCGACTGGTGCGGCGGTGACGCCGAAGGGCTGGACGCGGCGACCACGTACGAGGCGATCAGCTCCGCCGTCACCGAGGCCAGCGCCACCACCGGCCGCCCGCTGACCCTCTCGGTCTGCAACTGGGGCAGGCAGAACCCCTGGAACTGGGCGCCGGGCCTCGCCCCCATGTGGCGGACCAGCACCGACATCGTCTACTACGGCGACGCGCCCTCGCAGACCGGCATGCTGTCCAACTTCGACCAGGCCCTGCACCCGGCCGCACAGCACACGGGCTACTACAACGACCCCGACATGCTGATGGTCGGCATGCCCGGCTTCACCGCCGCGCAGAACCGCACCCACATGTCCCTGTGGGCGATCTCCGGCGCCCCGCTGCTGGCCGGCAACGACCTCACCACCATGTCGAGCGAGACGGCGGCCGTCCTCGAGAACCCGGACGTCATCGCCGTCGACCAGGACCCGCGCGGCCTCCAGGGCGTCAAGGTCGCCGAGGACACCACGGGCCTTCAGGTGTACGGCAAGGTCCTCGCCGGCACCGGGAACCGGGCCGTCGTGCTCCTCAACCGCACCTCCTCCGCCAAGGACATCACCGTCCGCTGGTCCGACCTCGGCCTCACCGGCGCCGCGGCGAGCGTCCGCGACCTGTGGGCACAGCAGAACCTCGGCTCCTCCGCGACGAGTTACACCACCAGCGTCCCGGCGGGCGGCTCGGTGATGCTCAAGGTGACCGGCACCGAGGCGGCGAGCAGCGGCTACAGCGCCACGTCCACCGGCAAGTACACCGGCGTCGGTGCGGCGAGCACCGGCCTGGACGTGGTCGACCTCGCCTACACCAACACGTCGTCCACCGCCGTCACCGGCACGCTCCAGGTCAACGGGCAGACCGCCACCGCCGTCTCCTTCCCGCCCACCGGATCCACCCCGGGCACGGTCTCGGTCCAGGTCCACCTCACCAAGGGATCCGGCAACTCCCTCACCCTGACCGGCGGTCCCGCCCTGGGCACCCTCACGGTGAGACCCGTCCCCGGCACCGACGGCACCCTGCTCGCCGGCAAGCAGTCCGGCCGCTGCGCCGACATCTACGACAACACGATCACCAACGGCACCCAGGCCGAACTCCGGGACTGCAACGGCGGCGCCAACCAGGCCTGGACCTACACCTCCCGCAAGGAGCTCGTGGTCTACGGCGGCAAGTGCCTCGACGCCTACAACCTCGGCACCACCAACGGCACCAAGGTGGTGATCTGGGACTGCAACGGCCAGACCAACCAGCAGTGGAACGTCAACGCCGACGGCACGATCACCGACGTCAACGCGGGCCTGTGCCTGGACGCGTACAACGGTGGCACCGGCAACGGCACGTCCCTGGTGCTGTGGGCCTGCAACGGCGGCGACAACCAGAAGTGGTCCAGGACCTGAAGTTCCGGACCTGGGTGCTTGAAGCCACTCTCAGTCGCAAGGGGGCGTGCGGAGGGACTGTTCTGCCCAGATGGACTTGCCGCGCGCGTGGTAGCGGGTGCCCCAGAGATCGGCCATCTGGGAGACCAGGAACAGTCCCCTGCCTCCCTCGTCCGTGTCCAGGGCCCGCCGTACATGAGGGGAGGTGCTGCTGTGGTCGGACACCTCGCAGATCAGATTGCGGTCGCGTATCAGGCGCAGCCGGATGGGGGGCAGGCCGTAGCGGACGGCGTTGGTGACCAGTTCGCTCACCAGCAGTTCCGTGGTGAATCGCATCTCATCGAGGTCCCACTCCCGCAGTGCCCGTCCGGCCAGCTCCCGGGCCTTCCCGACGACCTCGAACTCAGCCGGCAGGTCCCAGGCGACATGGCGTTCCGATTCGAGCCCGCGGACCCGCGCCACGAGCAGCGCCACGTCCTGCTGCGCGGGGCAGGGAACCATCCGCCGCAGCACCTCGTCACAGAACTCACCGAGCCCTTGGCGAGGACTCGCGGCCGGGGACGGCCGGGCGGCACCGGCCGCGGACAGCAGGTCACGGAGCCGTTCCAGGCCTGTGCCGACATCACCCCCGTCGAGGTTCGCCAGGCCCATGGTGTCCAGGACGAGCAGGTCCCCATCGGTGAGTGTCAGCCCACCGCACTCGTAGGGCGCACCGCTGGTGCCCAGCGGAGGGCCTACCGGCATCTCGATCAAAGTGGCCTCGCCGAGCTCCGGCAGCAGGGCGGGGGACGGGTGCCCCGCACTGGCCAACTCACAGTGCCGCGAGAGGGGATCGAAGACAGCGTAGGTGCAGGTCGTTCCGACGGCGTCGTTGCCGGCGCCCTCCTCGTGCTGGAACCGCTTGATCTGTTCATTGAGTTCGGTGAGCAGTTCCCCCGGCGAGAGATCCAGGTCGGCCAGCGTCCGTACGGCGGTCCGCAGCGCGCTCATGGTCACCGCGGACCGCAGCCCCTGGCCCACGGCATTCGCGACCACCAGGCCCACGCGTGCGCTGGACAACCGGATGACGTCGAACCAGGCGCCCCCCAGCATGGTGTGGCCGTTCGCCGGCAGGTAGCGCGAGGCCGTCTCGACACACCGCAGTGCCGGGAGGCGCTGCGGCAGCAGACTGCGCTGCAGTGCCAGGGCCCTGGACCGTTCATGGGTGTAGCGGCTGGCGTTGTCGATGCACACCCCGGCGCGCGCGGCGAACTCCTTGGCCAGCAGAATGTCATCGGCCTCGAACGGCTGGAGTCTTTGGTACCTGGCGAACGTCACCGTGCCCAGTGCCTCTCCCCGGGCGTACATCGGCACCAGCAACCAGGAGTGGACGCGTCGACTGCGGTGCAGAGCGGCCCGAGCCGGGTCACTGATGAACTCCTCGAACAGTTCGTCGCCCGTCAGCAGCACATGGTTGCCGTCTGCCAGCGCCTTGGTGGCCGAGGACTCGGGGGCGGAGGCGATCAGGTCGATCTCTCCCCGGGCGACCCTGGTGTCCAGCGGTCCGCCGGCACGTATCGTGTGCGCCGCCCGGCGCAGTGGCACCCCCTCGCCCAAGGGGCCGACATCGGCGTTCCTGCCACCGAGGACGGGGTCGAGCAGATCTACATAGGCGTAGTCGGCGAACTGCGGCACGGCCACGTCCGTCAGCTCCTGCGCGGTCTGCATGACGTCCAGGCTGCTTCCGATCCTGGCACTCGCCTCGTTGATCAGGTCCAGTCGCTCACGCGCCCGGGTCTCCTCGGTCACGTTGATCACCAAGTGCACCAGGCCGACCACGTCACCGGAGCCGCTGCGCAGCGGGACGATGGTCTCCGACCAGACGGATTCCCCGTCCGGGCTTTCCGGGATGCCACCTCGTACCTCGGCGCCGATGCTTGCCCGGCCGGTGTTGAGCACCCGTCGCTGCCGCTCCTCCAGAGCGTCGACGTCCAGCAGGCCGGAGGGCGCCGCTTCCCGCATGGTGCGGCCGACGACGTCGTCGGCGAAGCCTCCCGAACGACTCCGGGACTCGTTCTGCCCAAGGAATCGCAGATCGCTGTCGAAGACGTCGATGATGTACGGCGATTCGGTGAACAGTCCCCGCAGCAGAGCGCGGCGGAGGTCGTTTCGACACGCGTCCTCAAGGGGCTCGGCCTGGATGAGCCACTGCGCACCGGCCGGTGTCACCAAGCCGTGTGCCCAGATCCTCGCCTCGACTCCGGAGCCGCTGCTGTGACGCAGACGAGCGGGCGAGAAGACGATCGGCCGGCTGTCGGGCCGGCGATCGAGGAGCTCGGCGGCCTCCGTCCCGGGCTCGACGAGATCGGCCCAGCGAAGTTCCCAGAGCTCGGACGCGGAGTATCCGAGCAGTTGCTGCGCAGCGGGGCCCCAGCCGAGGAGCGAACCGTGTTCGCCGACCACGACGCAGATGTCACCTGCGGGTTCCGGCGCGTCACTCGGCGTGCCCAAGAGCGCGGTGTCCCGCATTCCCATGAGTCCAGGCTACCCGGACACCCACAGGGGTCCCCCGGAGATCCACCGAACCCGTCGACGCAGGTACCTTCCGGCATCGGCGCAGAGCCGGGCGCCGCGGCGGACGACGATTCGGGTGCGGCCGCCCTCGGCCTCGTCCGGCTGATGAACCTTGCTCCCGCTGCCCCATGGACCGAGAGGCCACCCGGCCCGAGACCGGACAGCCCCTCGACAAGATCTTCATGAGCCCGCTAGGCGGCGGCGAGCACGAGCAGGCTCGCCGCCGCCAGCAGGGCGCAGCCCAGCACGCACCAGGCCACCAGCCGCTGCCGCAGCGCCCGGTACCTAGCCTCGTAGGTGTCCCGCAGCTCCTCGGCGCGTTCTGCGGTGCGCCGCCACGAGGCGCGGGACAGGGCCAGGTACTCCGTCTCGAAGAGCCGCTCCAGGTCGTCCCGTTGGGTGTCGGTGAGCCAGCCGAGCCGGGCGGCCGCACGGGCCGCGGCCGTACGACCCTCCTCCCGGGCGGCGGCGAGCAGCAGATGGCCCTCGATCTCCTGGACGAGCGCCCGTTCCTCTCCCGTGCTCATCGCGCGGTCAGCTCCCGCTCCTGCTGCCCCACCTGCGGATGGTGCAGGTCGAACGCCGGCGACTCGCTGCGGATCTGCGGGAGGGAGAGGAAGTTGTGCCGGGGCGGCGGGCAGGAGGTCGCCCATTCGAGCGAACGGCCGTAGCCCCAGGGGTCGTCGGTCTCGACCTTCGCGCCGTACTTGGCCGTCTTCCAGACGTTGTAGAAGAACGGCAGCATCGACGAGCCGAGCAGGAACGAGAAGACCGTCGAGACCGTGTTGAGCGTGGTGAGCCCCTCGACCGCCAGATAGTCGGGGATCCGGCGCTGCATGCCGTTCACGCCCAGCCAGTGCTGCACGAGGAACGTGCCGTGGAAGCCGATGAACAGCGTCCAGAAGGTGATCTTGCCGAGGCGCTCGTCCAGCATCCTGCCGGTCATCTTCGGCCACCAGAAGTGGAAGCCCGCGAACATCGCGAAGACCACCGTGCCGAAGATGACGTAGTGGAAGTGGGCCACCACGAAATAGGTGTCGGAGGTCGGGAAGTCCAGCGGCGGCGAGGCCAGCATCACCCCGGTCAGGCCACCGAACACGAACGTCACCAGGAAGCCCGTCACCCACAGCATCGGCGTCTCGAAGGAGAGGCTGCCGCGCCACATCGTGCCGATCCAGTTGAAGAACTTCACACCGGTCGGTACGGCGATCAGGAACGTCATGAAGGAGAAGAACGGCAGCAGCACACCGCCGGTGACGTACATGTGGTGGGCCCACACCGTCACGGACAGACCGGCGATCGCGATGGTGGCCGCGATCAGACCCATGTAGCCGAACATCGGCTTGCGGGAGAAGACCGGGATGACCTCGGAGACGATGCCGAAGAACGGCAGCGCGATGATGTACACCTCTGGGTGTCCGAAGAACCAGAAGAGGTGTTGCCAGAGCAGTGCTCCGCCGTTCGCCGCGTCGAACACATGCGCACCGAACTTGCGGTCCGCCTCCAGCGCGAACAGCGCGGCCGCCAGGACCGGGAAGGCCAGCAGGACGAGCACACCGGTCAGCAGCACGTTCCACACGAAGATCGGCATGCGGAACATGGTCATGCCCGGGGCACGCATGCAGATGATCGTGGTGATGAAGTTGACCGCGCCGAGGATGGTGCCGAAGCCGGAGAAGGCCAGACCCATGATCCACATGTCGGCGCCGATGCCCGGGCTGCGGACCGCGTCCGACAGCGGGGAGTAGGCGAACCAGCCGAAGTCGGCCGCACCCTGCGGGGTGAGGAAACCGCCCACGGCGATGGTCGAGCCGAACAGGTAGAGCCAGTAGGCGAACATGTTCAGCCGCGGGAACGCCACGTCCGGCGCGCCGATCTGCAGCGGCATGATCCAGTTCGCGAAACCGGCGAACAACGGCGTCGCGAACATCAGCAGCATGATCGTGCCGTGCATCGTGAACGCCTGGTTGAACTGCTCGTTCGACATGATCTGCAGACCCGGACGGGCCAGCTCGGCGCGCATCAGCAGCGCCATCACACCACCGATCAGGAAGAACGCGAACGCGGTGACCAAGTAGAGCGTTCCGATCGTCTTGTGATCGGTGGTCGTCAGCCACCGCACGGCCCTGATGTCTCTGATCCTCTTCACGCCCCGCCTGTGTCCGCGCCCGGCCCGTCGGTCACACTCGGACGGCGCGACGAGCATCACGCAAGAAGGGTGTGACGATCCGGGGGGTGCCGGACACGAACCGAACATGAGCAACGACGAGATCTTCGCCGCTGCCTATCGCGAGCACTACTGGGCGGTCAGCCGCTATGTCGCCAGGCGACTGCAGGGGCGGGCCGACGAGGTGGAGGAAGTGGTGGCGGAGGTGTTCACGGTGGCCTGGCGCCGCCGGTCCGACCTGCCCGAGGCGCCGCTGCCCTGGCTGTACGGCGTGGCACGCAACTGCCTGGCCAACGCGGTACGCGGCTACGGACGGCGGCGCCGGCTGGTGGACCGGCTGGGCAACGACGAGGCGGCGCACGGCCGGCACGTCGTGGACAGCCCCGACGCCGAGGCCCCCGGCGCCTGGGTGCACGAGGCGCTGGCCCGGCTCTCCCCGGCGGACCGGGAGGTGCTCCGCCTCGCGGCATGGGAGGAACTCGACGCCGAGCAGATCGCGGTGGCCCTGGACTGCGGCAGACGGGCGGCGGTCATGCGCCTGCACCGGGCCCGGCGCCGGCTGAGAGCCGAGATCGACCGGATGCGGCCCACCGCGGCAGCCCTGCCCGCCCCCGCCGACGCGACCCTCTGCGAGGACCACCGACATGGCTGACGAACTCGAACTCCTGCGCCGCGCCAACCCGGTGCCGACCGACGGCCCCCACTTCGGCGACGGGCCGCTGGACCACCGCGCCGAGCGGCAACTGGAGCGGCTGCTGCACGAGGACCGCCCAAGGCGCCGTCTCCGGCTGCTTCCGGCGCTCCCCGGCCGTACCCCGCGGGCCCGGCTGGCCTGGGGCCTCGCCGCCACCGCCGTCGTCCTGGTGGTCGCCGGCAATGCCGTGCTGGGCGGTCCGAGCACACCGCGGGCCGTCGCCGCGCCGCGCCCGCTGACCGTCCGCCTCCACGCCACACCTGTACCCCTGAAGGAGATGGTCGCCCTGGCCGACGCGGCCGCGTCGGGCGGCTCCCCGCGCCTGCGCAGGGGCACGCACGTGCAGTCGTGGAGCCTCGGCATGAGCGACGGCAAGCACCCCGTCACCGTCCCCGAGGAGCGGGTGGTGCGCTGGCGGGCGGACGACAGCCACACCGAACTGGCCGTCGCGACCGACCCGCGCAGGCCGGGCCGCCCGGTCCTCACGGACGCGGGCGACGACCCGCACGAGGTGGCGGACGGACATGTGATCAGCCGGACCACCTACCCGCCGACGTGGAGCGACGCCCCGCCCGAGGGAACCCCGCCGCACACCGCGGCGCGTCTGCGGGCCTACCTCACCGAGATCGCCCGGCCCCAGATCAACCGCAGCAAGGCCCCGCTGAGCAGTGCCGAACTCTTCGACGCCGTCGGGGAACTGCTCGACCACTGGACCCTGGGTGCCCGTGAGTCGGCGGCCCTCGTCCGGCTGTTCGCCGAGGCCGAGGGGCTGCGGCCGGCCGGCGAGGTGACCGACCGCCTGGGCCGCCCCGGCCATGCGTACGTGTACGACACCGGGGGCGTCCGCCACATGCTGATCCTGGAGCCGCGCACCGGCGCCGTCCTCGGCATGGAGACCACCTTCACCCGGGCCCGGCCCGAGTACCGGGTCAGGGCCGGGGACGTCATGGAGTACCGCGCCTGGATGCGCTGATCACACCCCGAGCCGCCGGGCGGCGGCGGCCGCGGCTTCAACGGTCTGCTCCAGCAGCGTGGCGATCGTCATCGGACCGACACCGCCCGGCACCGGCGTGATCAACGAGGCCCGCTCCACGGCCGAGTCGAAGTCGACGTCGCCGACGTTCCCCGCGTTGTAGCCCGCGTCGACGACGACCGCGCCCGGCTTGATGTCCTGGCCCCGGATGAGACGCGGCCGGCCCACGGCGGCGACCACGATGTCCGCCTCGCGGACCGCGGCCGACAGGTCCCGGGTGCGCGAGTGGCAGTACGTCACGGTCGCGTCGCGGGCCAGGAGCAGCATGCCCACCGGCTTGCCGAGGATCGCGCTGCGGCCCACCACCACGGCCCGCTTCCCGGCCGGGTCGACGCCGTACTCGTCGAGCAGCCGGACGATGCCGCCGGGCGTGCAGGAGACGAAGCCCGGCAGGCCGAAGCTCATCGTGGCGAACGAGGCGAAGGTGACGCCGTCGACGTCCTTCTCCGGCGCGATCGCCTCGAACGCGGCCCGCTCGTCGATGTGGTCGCCCACCGGGTGCTGGAGCAGGATGCCGTGCACGGCCGGATCGGCCGACAACTCCCGCAGCGTGCCGACGAGTTCGGCGGTGGTCGTGGCGGCGGGCAGTGCCACGTGCCGGGACTCGATGCCGGCCTTGCGGCAGCGGTTCTGCTTCATGCGGACGTAGGTGACGGACGCCGGGTCCTCGCCGACCAGCACCGTGGCCAGACAGGGCGCGCTGCCCGTCCGTTCGGTGAGATCGGCGGCCTTCTTCGCGGTCTCCTCGACGATGCGGCGGGCGAGGGCGGTGCCGTCCATGAGCCGGGCCTGTGTCATCTGCACTCCTGAGCTGGGTTGACCTTCATCGCCCAGGCGCGCGGCATGCTCCACGGGCCGCTCCCCGGTGGTGATCCACCTCAGCGCCAGTCACGGCCCGTCCACAGCCTAACCGAGAGTGCGGGCTGCGCTCAGTCCGCGTCCGTGGGCCCCGGCGCCGTGGGATCCGCCCCGGTGAGGAAGGCGTCCGCCTGGGCGGCCAGCCGGTCCGCGCCGATCGCCCCGGCCCAGCGGACGATCTCCGTCGCCAGCGCGACGGCGCCCGCCTCGTCGCCCGCGTCCCGGGCCAGCACGGCCAGCAGCAACTGCTGGGAGAGGGTGCCCGGCACCGTGCCGGCCCGGGCGCCCAGCGCGGTGGCTCGCCGCCAGCGTTCCCCGGCCCGCTCGCCGTCACCGGCGTCGTGGTCGTGGTCGCCGAGATGCCGCAGCGCCTCGCGGGCCAGCAGACCGTCCGCGCCGGCCTCCCCGGCGCGCAGCGCGGCCGTGTAGTGCCCGGCGGCGGCCGCCCGCTCGGCGAAGTGGTTCTCCGTGATCAGCCCCCGGTACATCGCCGCCCAGCCCCGCCGCACCTCGTCCGGGGCGCTGTCGTGCAGTTCCCGCGCCCGGTCGAGGAGGGCGGCGAGCGCCGCTGGGTCCTTGCCGTCCGGGCCGATGCGCAGGGTGCCGTCGACCAGGAGCAGCCGGCCGTAGGTGTGCCTCAGCCGGAGGAAGCCGGTGTCCCAGTCGCCGACCGGGAACTCCTTCTCCGCCGCCTCCAGCCGCTCGGCCGCGGTGTCCGTCCCCGCGAACCAGTCGCGGTCCAGAGCGACTTCGGCCGCTGCCCGGGTGATCCGCGCGCGAGCGGCGGGGTCGTCGGTGGCGGCCGCGCCGAGCAGTCGCGCGGCCCGCTCCCAGCGGCCGCTGACGCTCAACTCACGTACTGCAAAAAGGAGTTCATCGATATCGACGAGTGGGTGCGGTGCAGAGGTCATGCCGGGCAAGGTAGTTGGGCAAAAAATGATCCACAAGAAAACCACTGCGGGAGGCAGGCAGTGCAGGACTCGGTGGACCGGCACGTGGCCGTCTGGGCGCGCGAGCTGGACTGGCTCGACCCGGTCAAGGAGGCGATCGTCGCGAGGCTGGCGATCCTCGGCCGGCACACCGCACAGGCCCGCCGGGACGTGCTGGACTCCGACGGCCTCAAGTACTGGCAGTACAAGGTGCTGTTGATGCTGCGCAGGTCCGGGCCGCCGTACGAGTCGAGTCCCTCGCAGCTCGCCGAACGGCTCGGCCTGACCCGGGGAGCGCTGTCGGCGCGGCTCGGGGCCGTCGAGGAGGCCGGGCTGATCACCCGTACCCACGAGACCGGTGACCGCCGTAGGGTGCGGGTACGGCTCACCGAGGCCGGGCACGCCGCGTTCGAGGCGCATGCGGCAGCGGAGGACGCGGGTGAGGGTGCGCTGCTCGCAGCACTGACCGAAGAAGAGCGGCGGTCACTTGCAGACCTGCTGCGGAAGCTGGTCCTGGCAGCCGAGAGCGGCCACGCGCCCGGCCCAGCGTCGCCCGGGCCGAGAAGGTCCAGGTCAGCCGGGAGGTGACCTGGACCCTCGCGACCTTCCTGCCTACTCGTCCCATGCCTGGATGAGAATCTGTTCGGCGATCTTCCCGTCACGCAGGGTGATCATGGACTCGGCGAGGACACGCGTGCCGTCCTCGTACTCGCAGGACTCGGAGAAGGCGGCGCGGTCGCCCTGGATGACGCAGTGGTCCAGCTTGTGCGTCATGTCGCGGCTGTAGACGTCGTCGAGCAGCTCGGCTATCTCGCGCCGGCCGTGCAGGACCTTGGGATGACTGGGCTGGGAGTTGCGGTCGATGATGCGGATCTCGGCGTCGTCCGCGTAGAGGGCGAGCAGGGAGTTCCCGGTGTTCCCTTCTATGCCCCGGCGCAGTGTCTCGGTGTCGAAGGCGGAGCCTGTCGCAGCGCCCATGGTGACCTCCTTAAGGCACCCTTGGCCCGGCGGGAACAGGCCGCACGGGCCCCACCTCCGAGACTCCTCCGCACCGGCGCCAACGGCAAGCGCAGCCGAGGCGGTCCGCCTGACGGGTGAGCGGCGCCCGGGGGCCGTGTCCGGGCGGGGCCCGCCGCCGTTGCTGAGGGCATGATCTCAACACGACGTATCGTTGCCGCCGTCGGTCTGGCCGTCGGTGTCACGGGCCTCGCCGCGCCGCTGGCGAACGCGGCCGACGCGAGCGCATCGAACTCCGGGCAGATCAACCCGATGACCATGGTGGACTCGCTCGCCGTCAGTGAACTCCCCGCGGAGCACCAGGGACAGATCCCGCGGGTCTCGGACCAGCTCCGCCCGCTGAACCAGGTGAGCGAACTGCAGAAGCTGAACGAGCTGCACCAGCTCACCGACCTCGTCGCGCCCGTGACCGGTCTGCTGCCCGCCGTCCAGGCCTGAGCGCCCCACGCACCCGAGGGCCGTCCCGACCGGGACGGCCCTCACCGCTGCCCGCACCGGCGAAGCGGCGGCGCCCGAAAGATCCACTTCCGCCGCCGTGGTCCATGCGGCCGACGGGCCCGCGCGCGTAGGGTCGGCTCCGAAGGCACATCGAGGAAAAGGGGCCAGGCCATGGCGCAGGAAGTACGCGGCGTGATCGCACCGGGCAAGGACGAGCCCGTACGGGTCGAGACGATCGTGGTCCCGGACCCGGGGCCCGGCGAAGCCGTCGTACGCGTCCAGGCCTGCGGTGTCTGTCACACCGATCTGCACTACAAACAGGGCGGCATCTCGGACGACTTCCCCTTCCTGCTCGGCCACGAGGCCGCCGGTGTGGTGGAGTCGGTCGGCGAGGGAGTCACCGACGTGACACCCGGTGACTTCGTGATCCTGAACTGGCGTGCTGTCTGCGGAAATTGCCGGGCCTGTCTGCGCGGCCGCCCCTGGTACTGCTTCAACACCCACAACGCGAAGCAGAAGATGACCCTGACCGACGGCACGGAGCTGTCGCCGGCGCTCGGCATCGGCGCCTTCGCGGAGAAGACGCTGGTGGCGGCCGGACAGTGCACCAAGGTCGACCCGGCCGTCTCCCCGGCCGTCGCCGGGCTGCTCGGCTGTGGCGTGATGGCCGGCATCGGCGCCGCCATCAACACCGGTGGCGTCGGCCGCGGCGACTCGGTCGCCGTCATCGGCTGCGGCGGCGTCGGTGACGCGGCCATCGCCGGGTCGAACCTCGCGGGCGCGGCCCGGATCATCGCCGTGGACATCGACGACCGCAAGCTGGAGCAGGCCCGTACGCTGGGCGCCACCCACACGGTCAACTCCAGGGAGACGGACCCGGTCGAGGCCATCCGCGAGCTGACCGGCGGCTTCGGCGCCGACGTCGTCATCGAGGCGGTCGGCAGGCCCGAGACGTACAAGCAGGCCTTCTACGCCCGCGACCTGGCCGGCACCGTCGTCCTCGTCGGCGTCCCCACCCCCGAGATGAAGCTGGAACTGCCGCTGCTGGACGTCTTCGGGCGCGGCGGCGCGCTCAAGTCCAGCTGGTACGGCGACTGCCTGCCCTCCCGGGACTTCCCGATGCTGATCGACCTCCACCTCCAGGGCCGCCTGCCGCTGGACGTGTTCGTCACCGAGACGATCCAGCTCGACGAGGTGGAGAAGGCGTTCGAGCGGATGCACCAGGGCGACGTGCTGCGCTCGGTGGTGGTGCTGTGATGACCGCCCGCATCGAACGCCTGGTCACCTCGGGCCGGTTCACCCTCGACGGCGGCACCTGGGACGTGGACAACAACGTGTGGATCGTCGGCGACGACCACGAGGTGGTCGTCATCGACGCCGCCCACGACGCCGAGGCCATCGCCCGCGCCGTCGGCGACCGCCGACTCACCGCCATCCTGTGCACCCACGCCCACAACGACCACATCGACGCGGCCCCCGCCCTCGCCGACCTCACCGGCGCCACCATCTGGCTCCACCCCGACGACCTGCCGCTGTGGAAGCTCACCCACCCCCACCGCGACCCCGACCGCCATCTCGACGACGGCCAGGTCATCGAGGCCGCCGGCGCCGACCTGACCGTCCTGCACACCCCGGGCCACGCCCCCGGCGCCGTCTGTCTGTACGACCCCGGGCTCGGTGTCGTCTTCAGCGGCGACACCCTCTTCCAGGGCGGTCCCGGCGCCACGGGACGCTCGTACTCCCACTTCCCGACGATCATCGAGTCCATCCGTGACCGGCTCCTCACCCTGCCGCCGGAGACCAAGGTCCTGACCGGACACGGCGAATCCACCACGATCGGCGCCGAGGCACCCCACCTGGAGGAGTGGATCGGACGCGGGCACTGACAAGACCGCACCGCTGAGAAAAGGCGACAGGAGATGTCCGGCTTTGCCGTGAGAGTGGTCGACGATGAGAGTCGTACCGCACGGGAGGTCGGACATGTCAGGGCCGCTGGAAGGCAAGGTAGCGCTGGTCGCAGGGGCGACCCGGGGCGCGGGGCGGGGTATCGCCGTGGAACTCGGCGCGGCCGGGGCCACCGTCTACGTCACCGGACGCAGCACCCGCGCCCGTCGCTCCGAGTACGACCGCCCCGAGACTGTCGAGGACACCGCCGACCTCGTCTCGGCGGCGGGCGGACACGGCATCGCCGTCCCCGTCGATCACCTCGACAAGTCCGCGGTACGGGCCCTCGTGGACCGTGTCGCGGACGAACAGGGCCGCCTGGATCTCCTCGTCAACGACATCTGGGGTGGCGAGAAGCTCTTCGAGTGGGACACACCGGTGTGGGAGCACGACCTCGACAACGGGCTCCGGCTGCTCCGGCTCGCCGTCGAAACGCACGCCGTCACCAGCCACTTCGCGCTGCCGCTCCTGCTGCGCCACCCGGGCGGCCTGGTCGTGGAGGTCACCGACGGCACCGCCGAGTACAACCGCGACACCTACCGCGTGAACCTCTTCTACGACCTCGCCAAGGCCTCCGTGCTGCGCATGGCCTTCGCGCTCGGCCACGAACTCGGCCCGCGCGGCGCCACCGCCCTCGCGCTGACCCCCGGCTGGATGCGCTCGGAGATCATGCTCGACGCCTTCGGCGTACGCGAGGACAACTGGCGCGACGCCCTCGACCGCGAACCGCACTTCGCCGTGTCCGAGACCCCCCGCTTCGTCGGCCGCGCCGTCGCCGCGCTGGCCGGCGACCCCGAGGTGGCCCGCTTCAACGGGCGGTCCCTCTCCAGCGGCGGCCTCGCCCGGGAGTACGGATTCACCGACCTCGACGGCAGCCGTCCCGACGCCTGGCGGTACCTGGTCGAGGTGCAGGACCCGGGCAAGCCGGCGGACGTGACCGGATACCGGTGAAACCGTGCCTCCTCGCGGGTTCCGCACGGCTCCCGAACAGTCCTGAGCCGTCAGGCGGAGGCCGCCGCCAGCACGTGCAGGACCCGGTCGACGTCGGCCTCGGTGGTGCGCCAGTTGCTGAACGCGGCCCGCAGCGCGGGCACCCCGCCGTACACGGTCGGCGTCACGAAGGCCTCCCCGGACTCGGCGACAGCTCGCGCCAGCGCGGCCACCCGCTCCTGCGTCGGCTCCTCCCCGGCGAGCGTGAAGCAGACGACGTTGAGCCGGACCGGGGCCACCGGACGCAGGCCCGGCAGGGCGTCGACACCCTCGCCCAGCTGGCGGGCGAGGGCGACGTTCCGCTCGACGATCTCGCGGTGCCCGGCCCGGCCGTAGGCCACCAGGGAGAACCAGGCCGGCAGGGCGCGCAGCCGCCGGGAGTTCTCCGGGGTGAGATGCAGGAAGTCCGGTTCACCGGTGGGCAGGCCCAGGTACGGCGAGGCGTTGTGGAAGACCGCCACCTGGAGGTCGCGGCGGCGGGTGAACTGGACGGCCGCGTCGTAGGGCACGTTGAGCCACTTGTGCAGGTCCACGCAGACCGAGTCGGCCGCGTCCAGCCCGTCGACCAGAGCCGCGTACTCGGGGGAGAGGGCGGCGAAGCCGCCGAACGCGGCGTCCACGTGCAGCCAGAAGTCGTGGCGCTCCTTCAGCGCGGCGATCGCCCGCAGGTCGTCGAAGTCGACGGTGTCCACGGTCCCCGCGTTCGCGACGACGATCGCGGGCCGCCCGCCGAGCTCCGCCAGCGCCGCCTCCAGCGCGGCCACGTCCACGGCCTCCCGGCCGCCCGGCAGCAGCGGGACCCGCCGCAGCCGGTCCCGGCCGATGCCCAGCACCGACAGGGCCTTCACCACACTGGAGTGCGGACTGCCGGAGAGCACGTCGACCGGGCCGAGCGCGGCCGCCCCCGCCCGGGATACGTCCACTCCGAGCCGCTCGCCCAGCCACTCGCGGGCGATCGCGAGACCGACGGTGTTGGACACCGTCGCCCCGGTCACGAACGCCCCACTGTGCGCCTCGCCCAGCCCGAACAGCTCGCGCAGCCACGCCACGGTCTCCCGTTCCAGCTCCGCCGCCCAGGAGCCGACCGCCCCGGACACGTTCTGGTCGAACGCGGACGTCAGCCAGTCCCCGGCGACCGACGCGGGGGTCGCGCCGCCGGTGACGAAGCCCAGGTAGCGGGGCCCGGCCGAGCCGGAGAAGCCCGGCGCCCACCGCTCGGCGAACCGCGCGAGGGCGCCCGCGCCGCCCGCGCCGTCGTCCGGGAGTGGCGCACGCCCGGGCGGCCGGCCGGGTGCGGCGACCGGCCGCTCGGCCAGGCCCGCCACCTCGCCGGCGGCGAAGTCGCGGGCGGACTGCAGGAGTTCGGGGAGCCGGGAGAGATCGTCGGCGAGTGTGGGGTGCATGAGCCGCAGCGTAGGCCCGACGCGCGCCCGCATGACTGGTCCACTTGAGCGAAACTGGACCAGTGGACACAGGTTTCGTCGCCGCGCTGGGTGACTGGAGTGCCCGGCCCGGCCCCCGCGCCCGCGCCCTCGCCGCGGCGGTGCGCGAGGCGGTCGTCGACGGGCGGCTGCCGGCCGGCTCCCGGCTGCCCTCGGAGCGGGAACTCGCCCGCATCCTGCACCTGAGCCGCGGCACGGTGGTGGCCGCGCTGACCCTGCTGCGCGACGACGGCTGGCTGGCCACCCGGCAGGGCAGCGGCAGCGTGGTCCGCCTGCCCGCCCGGCTCACGGAACGCACCACGCCCTGGTCCCAGGACCGGGGCGGCGCCCCGGGCGCCGACCTCGACCTCACCCTCGCCGTCACCGCCGCACCCCACGAGGCCTTCCGCACGGCCCTCGCCCACGCCGCCGAACGCGGCGCCGCCCTGCTCGTCGACTCCGGCGTCACCGGCGCCGGCCTGCCCCGCCTGCGCGAACTGCTCGCCGACCGCTACACCCGCGCCGGCCTCGCCACCCGCCCCGAGCAGATCCTCGTCACCGCGGGCGCCCAGGCGGCCCTCACCCTGCTCCTCGACCACCTCCACACCGACCGCCGCTCGCCCGTCGTGGTGGAGAACCCCACCTACCCCGGCGCCCTCGCGGTCCTGCGCGCCCGCCGCGCCCGTCTGCTGGCCGTCCCCGTCACGGCACCCGGCGGCTGGGACACCGCCCGCCTCACGGACGCCGTACGCCGCCACGGTCCCCGACTCGCCTATCTGATGCCCGACTTCCACAACCCGACCGGTACGCACATGGACTCGGGGACGCGCCGTACGACCGCCGCCCTCGCCGACCGGTACGGGATGACCGTCCTCGCCGACGAGACGATGCGCGACCTGGACCTGAGGACACCGCCCGGCACCGAACCCCACCTCGCCGGGGCCCGGGTGATCCAGATCGGCTCGGCGAGCAAGACCCTGTGGAGCGGCCTCAGGGTCGGCTGGATCAGGGCGGGCGCGGACCTCGTACGACAGCTGCGGCTGAACCCGCTCCAGGCCCAGCTCTCCCCGCCCCCGCTGGAGCAGCTCATCGCCGCCGAACTCCTCGGCGCACCGCTCCCGGACCTCCTCGCCGACCGCCGCGACCGGCTGCGCGCCCAGCGCGACCACCTCGCCGGCCTGCTCACCGCGACCGGATGGACGTACACCGTCCCGGACGGCGGCCTGACCCTGTGGGTGCGTCTCGGCGCGGGCACGAGCGCCACCGGCCTCGCGGAGCGGGCCGCCGCACGCGGGCTCGCCGTGACCCCCGGCCCGCACTTCGCCGCCGACCGCACCACCCTCACCCACCATCTGCGCCTGCCGTTCACGGCGACGAAGGAGACGCTGACGCGGGCGGTGGGCCTCTTGCGCGCGTGCTCGGGGAGCCCCGAAACCGCCTGACCCGGCCCCGGCATGACGACGAAGCGGTGACGAAGTTCACCGTTCCGTCACAGCGTGGCCGGAACTACAACCGTCGGCCCGGCCGGCGGGTCTAGTAGGCCGAGAGCGCGGGAATCCGAAGGGGACCACCCGGGGGATCCCCGGGAACACAGGGGAGAAGGGGAAGGGGTCGGCATGGGGGACATACGCAGACGAGGTGTCGTCGCGCTCGGCGTCACCGCACTGGTGGCGCCGCTCACGCTCGCCTTCACCGCGGCTCCGGCCCAGGCCGCGAGCTGCACCACGCAGGCGGGGCCGTACCAGAAGCAGGTGGAGAAGTTCCTCGGCCGCCCGGTCGACGGAAAGCAGTCCACCACCGACTGCAGGGCCATCCAGGCCTTCCAGAACAAGCACGGCATCACGCCCGCCATCGGCTACGCCGGGCCCGTCACCTGGGGCGTGATGGACCTGATGAACAAGCAGAAGGCCGTCGGGAACAACCCGAACAAGGACGGCAAGTGCCCGGTGAACAAGGGCCGTATCGCCTGTGTGAACCTGTCGCTCCAGCTGAGCTGGATCCAGGACGGCAACAGGCTGGTCTACGGGCCCGTGCCGGTGCGCACCGGACGTGACAAGTACGAGACCCGCACCGGCCTGAAGAAGATCTACTGGCGGGACATCGACCACGTCTCGGACATCTACGACGTGCCGATGCCCTACAGCCAGTTCTTCGACGGCGGTCAGGCCTTCCACTCCGTCAACCTCAGCATGTGGAACCCGCCGGGCTCCCACGGCTGCGTCAACATGACCACGAAGGACGCCAAGAAGTACTGGTCGCTGCTGAGGACGGGCGACGACGTCTTCGTGTACGGCCGCAAGCCGGGCACCTGAGCCGGCCCGGGCGCCCGCTCACCGGCCTCAGTTGTCCGGCGCGTCCCCGAAGTCGGGGATCTCCAGCCGGACCCCGCCCTGCCGCGCGGACTCGTGCGCGACGATGCCCGGCAGGGTGTAGCGGGCGGCCACCCACGCGTTCACCGAGGGAAGTGTGCCGGTGCCGACCGCGGTGACGAAGTCGTCCACCAGGAAGTGGTGGCTGCCCTCGTGCCCGTTGTGCAACTGGTCGAACTCCCGCGGCAGCCGGGCGCGGTCGTGCACCGGCGCCGACCCGGAGGTGAAGGCGGCCCGCAGTTCCGGCGCGATGTGCTGCAGTGACGGATCGTCGGGCGACAGGGTCGGCCTGGGCTCCAGCAGTTCGCTGATGTCCTTCACGCCGTTCTTGTCCTGCCACAGCGCCACCGTCGCCAGCTGCTCCATGCTCGCCTCCGTCCCGAAGAACCGGAAACGGGACTCGCGGATGTGCGAGGGGTAGCCGACCCGCCGGAACTCGTTGGTACGGAACGAGCCGCCGCCCGCCACCTCGAACAGCGCGGTCGCGTTGGAGACGTCGTTGTCGAACTGGCTGACCGAACGGTCGAAGACGCCGTCACCGCGCTCGTCCCGCACGCCGATCGCGGAGACGCTCACGGCGTGCGTCCGCCAGGCGCCCAGCACCCCGCCGACCGAGTGCGTCGGGTACAGCAGCGGGGGATAGCTGGCGGTCGCCTCCCAGTTCTCCCCGCCGCTGTACCGGTAGGCGTCGTAGAAGCCGAGGTCCATGTCGTGGACGTAGTCGCCCTCGGCGTAGAACAGCCGGCCGAAGGCGCCCTCGGCGATCCGGTTGCGGGCGTGCACGGTCGCCGGGTTGTACTGGCTGGTCTCGCCCATCATGTACGTCAGACCGGTCGCCCTGACCGCGTCGATGATCGCCGCGATCTCCTCCGTGGTGATCGCCATCGGAACCGCCGAGTACACGTGCTTGCCCGCGTTCAGGCCCTGCAGGACCAGCGGGCCGTGCGTCCAGCGCTGGGTGAAGATCGCGACCGCGTCGACCGCCGGCGACTCCAGCATGGCTTCGTACGACGGGAACGTGCCCGCGAGCCCGTGTGCGGCGGCCAGCCGCTCGGCCCGCTCGGGCAGCAGGTCGGTGATGTGGACCTCGCCGACGCCGGGATGGGCCTGGAACAGCGAGGCGAACTGACCGGAGAACTGGCCGGCACCGACGATGCCGAGGGAGAAAGTCATGCTGATTACTTTTGCTTCAGAAGAATCAGAGCGTCAAGAGGGCGCCCGGAGCTTACTTCTGCGGGAAGGGTCCCAGTAGGGTGACCTGGTTGCTTCAACCTCAAAAGAAACGGAAGGGTCGGCCTTCATGAGCAGCTGGCTGCCGCTGAGCCCGGGGGAACGCTCCGTGGCGATCGAGGTCCTGGTGCACGGCCCGCTGTCCCGCACCGAGCTGGCCCGCAGGCTGGATCTCTCGCAGGGCAGCCTCACCCGGCTGACCAAGCCGCTGATCGAGTCCGGCCTGCTGGTGGAGGTGCCGGAGGCGGGCGCCCCGGCCCAGGTGCGCCAGGGCCGGCCCTCGCAGCCGCTCGACGTCGTCGCCGAGTCCCGCACCTTCCTCGGCTTCAAGATCACTGAGGACATGGTCCACGGCGTCGTCACCACGCTGCGCAGCGAGGTCGTCGCCCGCCTCGACCGGCCGCTGACCAGCCATGACCCCGCTGCCGTCGCCGACCTGCTCGCGGAGATGGCCGCCGAACCGGCCGTACGCCATCCCGCCCTCGCGGGCATCGGCATCGGTGTGGGCGGGCTGGTGCGTGAGCGTGCGGTGGTGGGTGAGTCGCCCTTCCTGGGATGGCGGAACGTACCGCTCGCCGAGCTGGTCCGGGAGCGCACCGGGCTGCCGGTGGTCGTGGAGAACGACGTGGCCGCCCTCGTCGAGGCCGAGACCTGGTTCGGCGCCGGACGTGGCCTCGACCGCTTCGTCGTCCTGACCATCGGCGCGGGCTTCGGCTACGGGCTGGTCCTCGGCGGCAGGCGGGTGCCCTACGCCGAGGAGGACCGCGGCTTCGGCCGGCATCTGATCGTCGATCCCGGCGGCCCGCTCACCCCGGACGGTGTGCGCGGCAGTGCCGTGTCCCTGCTCGGCATCCCCAGCATCCGCTACCAGATCCGCGCCGCCACCGGCCGCGACGCCACCTACGAGGAGATCCTCGCCGCCGCGGCCGCGGGAGAGCCCATGGCCTCCCGGGTGATCGACGAAGCCGCCCGGGCCCTGGGCACGCTGATCGCGCAGATCGCCAACTTCGCGATGCCGCAGAAGATTCTGCTCGCCGGGGAGGGTGTGGGCCTCATGGATGTGGCGGGGGACACGGTGCGCGGGACCATCGCCGCACACCGGCACCCGCAGGCCGCTCCGGTAGGCCTGGAGACCAAGACCTCCGACTTCCACGACTGGGCTCGTGGAGCAGCGGTGTTGGCGATCCAGGTGCTCGTGCTCGGCGCGGACCGGGCGTGAACTCCCGCCGCCGCTTGACATATTGACGTGATGAGTAACACGGTCCGAAATGTCCGTATCAGGGGTACTTACTCACAGCGCCTTCACGTCGTCCGGCATATGCTTCACAGCATGTCCACCACTGTTGAAGCCGTCTCCGAGCGATCGGCCGACGAGGTCAACGAGGAGATCAGGGCCTTGTGGCGCCGGTCGGGCGGGACACTGACCACCGAGCAGCGCGCGGAGTACCAGCGCCTCGTGATGGAGTGGGCCGCGGCGACTCCGTAGTCGCACCAGGCGCCTGAAACCTCTCTCGTCAGCCCCACGTCGCCGAGTAGTACCGCTGGTACGCCTTGCGGTCCTGCTCGGCGCGGATGTAGCGGGTCGCGACCAGCGCGATCAGACTCCCCGCGATGACCAGCAGCCCGGGACCGACGTTCCGGGTGTCCGTGAGCCGCGCCAGCAGCGTCTCGCCCTGCGCGGCGGCGCTCGTGACCGGCGCCGCGGAACCGGGGGAGGCCGCGCTCGACGCGACCGCGCCCTGGCCGGCCGGGGCGGACTGCGCGGGTGCCGCGCCCTGGGCGCCCCCCGCGTTCTGAGCCGACACGAGGAGCCGTACGTTCAGCGCCGCCATCGCCTTGGTGATCGGCTGGAAGAACGTCGTCCCGCCCGTCTTGCAGTCCCCGTTGCCGCCCGAGGTGACGCCCAGCGCGACGCCCTCGGAGAACAGCGGGCCGCCACTGTCGCCCGGTTCGGCGCACACGTTGGTCTCGATGAGTCCGGTGACCGTGCCCTCGGGATAGTTCACGGTCGAGTTCAGCCCGGTCACCTGGCCGTCGTGCAGCCCGCTGGTGCTGCCACTGCGGAACACCCGCTGCCCGACCGTCGGATCGGCCGCGCCGGTGATCCGCACACCCTTGCCGCCGCCGATCGCGACCACGTCGGCACCCTCGCCGGCCTTGCCGGAGTTGTACTGGACGAGCGAGAAGTCGTTGCCGGGGAAGTTGCTGCTGACCGTCTTGCCCAGCTGCTGATTGCCCTGGTTGTCGGCGAACCAGATCGAACCGGCGGGCCCGCAGTGGCCGGCGGTCAGGATGAAGTCGCTCTGCCCGTTGCTCACGTTGAAGCCCGCCGAGCAGCGGCCGCCCGTCGACAGGATCGGCTGCGCCCCGTTCAGCCGCGTGGTGAACTTGCCGTCCGTGCGTTCCATCTGCACGAAAGTGCCGATCCTCGCGGCGACTTGGCTCATCCGGGACCAGTCGTCGGCCGACACCGTACGGTCGGCCTGCACCACGATCCGGTTGGTCCGGTAGTCCATCGACCAGGCCGTGCCCGCCACACGGGGCGCCGAACGCAGCGTAGACGTGGCCGACTTGAGCTCGTTCATGCTGTGCGACACGACCTTCGCCCGGGCCCCCGCACGGCGTACCGTCTGCGCCGCCTGCGCGTCGGTCACCGCGACGACGGGCCGCCCGTCGTCGCCGATCCAGCTGCCCGCCGTCCGCGCCGATCCGAGCTTCGCGACCAGCGCCGCGCCCGTGCCACCGGCCGTCCCGGCCGAGCTGAGCGTTCTGGCGGACGCAGGGGGAGTCTCGCTCGCCATGGCCGCCTGGGCGACCATGGCACCTCCCAGGAGGAGTCCGCCGACCGCCGCCAGGCGTGTCACTCGCCGGACGACCCGTCGTCGTGCGTGCCTCATGCATGGCTCCCGAACCCGAACGCGCGATGCCCCTACCGGCACCACGGGGCCCTCCGGTCGTCGAGCGCCCGACCCTCAGTACGTGCCCCGGCCCGGTGGTGTTCACCGGCGGCGGTGATCTTCCCGACCCGCACCCGCCGCCGGCTCACGCGGGCCGCCGTCAGGCCTTGCGCGCCACCCCGCCGAACATGGCGACCTCCTCCGGCTCGGCGCCCTCGCCGTCCTCCGGGCGCCAGCGCGAGCAGGACACCACACCGGGCTCCAGCAGCTCGAGACCGTCGAAGAAACGGGTGACGTCCTCGGGCCTGCGCTGGGTCAGCTTCGGAGTGCCGTGCTCGTTCCAGAACTTGACCGCCTCGTCCACGTCCGGCATCGACGGGCTGGTGATGGTGTGCGACAGCACCAGATGGCTGCCCGAGGGCAGCCGGTCCGTCAACTGCCGCACCAGGCCGTACGGATCCTCGTCGTCGCCGATGAAGATGACCACGCCGAGCAGTATCAACGCCACCGGCCGGCTGAAGTCCAGCGTCTTCGAGGCGTGTTCGAGGATGGCGTCGACGTTGCGCAGGTCCTCGTCCAGATAGTCGGTCCGGCCCTCGGGCGTGCTGGTGAGCAGGGCGCGGGCGTGCGCGAGGACGAGCGGGTCGTTGTCGACGTACACGATCCGGGCGTCCGGCGCGACGCGCTGGGCGACCTCGTGCGTGTTGTCGGCGGTGGGCAGCCCGGTACCGATGTCCAGGAACTGGCGGATGCCGAGCTCGCCTGCCAGGTGGCGCACGGCCCGGCCCAGGAACAGCCGGTCGGCGCGCGCGTACTCCCCGATGCCCGGGTGGAGCCGGCGGATCTGGTCGCCGGCCGCGCGGTCGACCTCGTAGTTGTCCTTGCCGCCGAGCCAGTAGTTCCAGATCCGGGCCGTGTGCGGCTGGCCGGTGTTGATACGGGCGCGCAGCGACACGGCCACGTCGTTGGTGGCTGCCGGGTTGTCGGTCACGTGGGTTCAGCTCCTGGATGCCTGAAGAGAGGTGCGCCATTCAAGACGCAATCTAGACGCCCGAGTTGATCTGTGCCGCACGTCCCGGGCTTTCCGCGCCCGGACCGCGGGGACCGGCCGGCGGGGAGGCCGGCGACCCGCACCCCTGCGGCCGGCCGAGAGAGTGCCGCCGCACCCCGGCGAGGCTCTCCTGTCCGTGCCCGGCCCGCCCCGTTTCCGGTCACGCCGCAGCCGCCTATCTTGAGCCCCATGACCAGCATCCCGCACGACACACCCGGCGAACCCGACCCGCTGCGCGTCCTCGGCCTGGATCAGCTGCGACGTCGTACGAGCATGAAGTGGCGCGCCTACCCCGAGGACGTGCTGCCGCTGTGGGTGGCCGAGATGGACGTACCCCTCGCCGAGCCGGTCGTCCGGGCCGTCACCGACGCACTCGCCCTCGGGGACACCGGATATCCCGCGGGCACCGCCTACGCCGAGGCGCTGGCCGGGTTCGCCGCCAAGCGCTGGAACTGGCAGGGGATCGCCGTGGAGCACACCGCGATCGTTCCGGACGTGATGCTCGGTGTGGTCGAGATGCTCGGACTGGTCACCGGCCCCGGGGATCCGGTGATCGTGAACGCGCCCGTGTATCCGCCGTTCTACCAGTTCGTGAGCCATATGGACCGCCGCGTGGTCGAGGCCCGGCTCGGCGCCGACCTGCGCATCGACCTCGATCGGCTGGCGCAGACGTTCCGGGAGGCGAGCGCGGGCGGCGGCCGGGCCGCCTACCTGCTGTGCAGCCCGCACAACCCCACCGGCACCGTGCACACGGCCGCCGAACTGGCCGCCGTGGCCGACCTCGCCGAGCGGTACGGCGTCCGTGTCGTCGCGGACGAGATCCACGCCCCGCTCGTCGCCCCCGGTGTCACCTACGTGCCGTATCTGAGCGTGCCCGGCGCCGAGCGCGGCCTGTCGCTGATGTCGGCCTCCAAGGGCTGGAACCTGGCCGGACTCAAGGCCGCGCTGGCCGTCGCCGGACCCGGCGCCGCCGCCGACCTCGCCCGGCTGCCCGAGGAGGTCAGCCACGGCCCCAGCCACCTCGGCGTCATCGCCCACACTGCCGCCCTGAACGAGGGCACCGAATGGCTGGACGCCCTGCTGGCCGGTCTCGACGCCAACCGGCGCCTGCTCACCGGTCTGCTCGCCGAGCACCTGCCCGCTGTCCGTCCGTGCCCCGCCGAGGCCACCTACCTGGCCTGGCTCGACTGCCGTGCGCTCGGCCTCGGCGACGACCCCGCCGAGGTGTTCCTCGACCGCGGCCGGGTCGCCCTCAGCCCCGGTGTGCTCTTCGGCACCGGCGGCGCCGGGCACGTGCGCCTCAACCTGGCGACCTCTCCGGAGATCCTCACGGAGGGGGTACGCCGGATGGCGGCGGCCCTGACCTGAACCGTCGGCGCGCGGCCTCCTAGACTGCCAGGATGGACGACACGCAGCTGGACCGGCTCGGCTCCGGCAAGTACCTGCTGGTCACCAGCTACCGCAAGGACGGCACCCCCGTCGCGACTCCGGTGTGGGTGATCCGGGACGGGGACGCCCTGGGCGCGTGGACGGCCGCCGACAGCTGGAAGGTCAAGCGCATCCGCCGGCGCGCCGACGTCCTCGTCGGCCCCTGCGACCTGCGTGGCAATCCCACCGGTGACCAGGTCCCGGCCACCGCCGAGATCGCCGACACGGCCACCACCGCCCGCTACCGCACCCTCATCGCCCGCAAGTACGGCATCGTCGGCCGGCTCACCCTGCTGGGCAGCCGGCTGCGGCGCGGGCTGGAGGGCACCGTCGGGATCCGGGTGACGCTGAAGCCCTGAGGAGGCTGCTGCTTCCCCAGGGCTTCGGGCGGCTACGACGAGGGCTTCGAGCGGCTACGACGCGTCGAGCACCGAGCCGTTCAACTCCAGCCCGCCGGGCTGCGGTTTGCCCGTCTGGTCGTCGATCTGCTGGAACCGCACCGACTCCGCGGACTCCCGCACCCGGTCCTTGACCGTGGGAACGGTGATGTCCGCACTGGTTTTGCCCGCCGGGATGTCCACCCACAGGTAGAGACCGCCGGGCAGCTTGGACAGCGGCCGCTCCGGGTCCGGCGAGACACCCGTGTGGTCCCGCAGCCAGCGCGCGGACACGTCCTTGGTGGACAGCTCGGCCCCGTCGGGCTTCACCGCGAGGAAGAACGCGCTCATGTCCACGTCGACGGCCTCGGACAGCGAGACCCGCCACTTCAGGGTCTGCCCCTCGGTCACCTTGTCGGCGACGGGGGTGACGGTCATCCTGGGCGCCGGGTCGTCGTCGTGCACGGTGATCCCGCCACGGTACGAGCCGACGACCGCGCCGCGGACCGCCTTGACGCCGACGTCGTACTGCACGTCCCGGCCGTAGCGCGTGTTGCCCTTCACCTCGACCGGCACATCGATGTCGTGACCGCCGGGACGCACGGTGACCAGCCGGTTCGTGACCTTGCCGGTGGCCGGGTCGAAGACGTACACCCGGACCTGTCCGCTGCCCTGCCCCGACACCTCCACCGGAACCCGGTAGGTGCGGGTGCCGGAGTCACCCTCGTCCACCGTCGTGCGGCCGACGTCCACGCGCGGCAGACCGGCCGCCTGCAGCGCCGACAGACCGGGCCGCCAGCCCCACGCGTCCATCAGCCAGGCCCGGCCGGAGCCCGAACGGGGCGTCAGTTCGAGGGACTTGATCCGATGCAGGTCCAGCCCGGCGCGGGTGGCCGCCGTCAGCGGCACCCGGATCTCCCGCGCCCAGTAGGACGCGGTGCTCTGGCTGCCCGGCAGCCCGTCGGCCTTCACCTTGCCGAGGACCGCCCTGTGGCCGGAGGCGTCGGTGACGGACACGTCCAGGCGCGTGCCCCGGGAGTTCGGCGGCACGAACAGCCGCAGCGCGACCGCCTTGTCACCGGCCATCGAGACCGGGTCCTTCACCGCCACCCGTGCCGGAGTGCCCGCGTGGGTCCAGCGCAGCGCGATCGCGTGCCGGCCCGGCTCACGGTCGGTCTCCCACTGCACGAAGTGCGGAGAGCTCCCCTTGGCACCCCGGCCCAGGCAGGCCTTGGCCGGGGAGGGGTCCACCGCCGCGCACAGCCTGGCACCCGTCACGGACACCCCGCCGTCCGGCAGGAACGCGGCGTCACGGCGTCCGCCCACCGCGTGGCTGAGGACCCGCGCCGGGTCCGCCGACGGGGCCCGCTTGCCGGAACCGTCCAGCAGCGGCCGCACCTTGTCGTCACCGGCGAGGAACAGCCGCGCGGCGGCCGCGATGTAGGTCGAACCGGCCCGGTGCTGCTGGTCGGCGGTCAGCCGGGTCGCGGCACGCTTGGCGCACACCGGGTCGGGGTGCTGCGGGTCGTCCGAGAAGTCGTCCTGGGCGGGCGCGGTGGCCTGCCCCGGCGTCCACTCGGAGTTGAAGAAGTTGTGGTTGGCGCCGATGACGTACACCGCACTGTGCAGCGCGGCACCGCGGCTCACCCCACGCGTGCCGTCGACGTACACCTCGCCCTGGAGGTCGGAGACGTCACCGTCGCAGCCCGGCAGGACCGACACGGACGGTACGTCGGGCACCGGGTTCTGGCCGAAGACGGTGGGGCCGATGAGGACCAGACCGCGGATCGTCCAGCGCACCGGCCCGTGGTAGCCGTCCTGGGCGGCGGGCGGCGGGTACAGGCTGTCCATCGCGGCCCGGTCGACGCCCTCGCCGCCGCGCGAGTGCCCGACCAGCAGGACGCGGGACAGGTCGGCGCGGGGCGCGTCCTTAACGATCTGCGGAGCGGTCTCGGGGTGCGCGGCCCAGTCGGCCCACTGGGCCAGGTGCAGCCGGACCAGGGACGAACGCGCCTGCGCGCCGCCGTCCTCGACGTCCCCGTCCTGGCCGTTGATGCCGTTCGCGGAGATCGACACGGTCACATAGCCCTGGGAGGCCAGCAGCTTCTGGTCGCGCAGGTAACCGCGGTGGCTCGGCACCGCCTTCGTCCCGGCCGGGCAGGGCCAGTCGCCGGTGATGTCCTGGCCCTTGTAGCACGTGAAGTGGCGGCCGTGCAGGAACAGCGCGAGCGGACGGGGGCCACGGGCGCCGGTGGGCGCGACGACCACCGCGCGCATCTCCACCGGGGCGGAGAAGCCCGGCAGCCGGACCGACTTCAGGCTGTACTCACCGGTCTTGGTGCCGTACGAACCGGGCTTGCCCGGGTCCACGGAGTTGGCCGGCAGTGGGGCCGGCGGCTGTACCGGAGATCCGGTCGGAACCGCTGCCTCGGCGTCCAGTCGCCGTCCGCCGGACCAGACCTGCAGCCCGCCCAGCCCGCCCAGCTCGTCGGGGTGCCGTCCGGCGAGCGGCAGCCGGAAGGTGCGTCCGTCCTCGGCCGGCTGCGGAATCCCCAGGAGACGTCCGCCCGCACGGAATTCGACCCGCGCGTCCCCCATGGGCACCGGCCGGTCGGACCGCCACACCAGCTGCTGCGACGCCGACCGGCCGCCGGTGATCCCCCACCCCGGCGGCAGCTTCCCGTCGGCCGCCGCGGTCAACGCCGCCGACTGTGATGATGGTTGACCCTGTGCGACTGCCGCCCCTGGGGATGCACCCGCCACCGCGAGCAACGCGGCGGCGGTGACCCATATGCGCCGGGCACGGACCACAGTTCCTCCTCTGACCCCGTCCTTCGGGCGTCCCGGCGGTCCCGGGCGCCCCTCGTCCCGGGAGGACGGGAAGGAGACACTGTGGGTTGCCTGTGAAGGGCAAGTGTTGGATCACATCGCGCGGCCGGCGGTCCGGCGCACGGCAAGGCGGGGCCGGTGGTCGGATGGCACGGCAACTTCCGCCCGCTGTCGGTGAGTTGGCGGCGGAGCGACTACCCGGCCGGGGGCGGCACCGGGGTGGCCTGGTGGTAGTACATCCGCCAGCCCGACCGTTCGTCCCGCCGGCGCCACAGCGAACTGCGGCGCGCGTGACGCCCGTCGAGCACGGTCTCGTACGTCAGATGCACCAGACCCGGCGCCAGCAGGACGCCGTTCATCTCCGCGGGCTCGTAACGGGGACCCTCGTCCGTGCTGCCCGCCATGTCCGGCAGCGCGGCCAGGATGTCCTGCAGGGTCCAGCGCCTGCCGGAGGCGCCGACCTCGGTGAACTCCGGGTCGAGCCACTGCCGGGTCAGGTCCCGTGAGGAGCGCACGCGGGGATCCAGGAGCGCGAGTTCACCCTCGATCGCCGCGTTCACCTGCTCCGATTCCGATTCGGAGGTCGGTTCCGATACCGATGCCATGTCCATGGGGGCATCTTCGCGCAGGCCGTGGGAGGGCGGCCCGGCGGCCTCAGGTCCAGGCCCGGTACGGCTCGTCGATCAGCTGGAAGACCGGCTCGCCCCGGACCGGGTCCTTGGCCGTGGACAGCCGTACCCGGTCCCCGCTGTGGATGCCGACGGGCGGGCCCATGACCCGGCCCCGTACGACGAACCCCTCGGCCATCTCGATCAGCGACACATTGCGCGCCGCGGGAGTGTTGCGGTGCACCACCGTGGAGTGGCGCACCGTCCCGGCGCCCTCGCTGCGCTCCGTGCGCAGCTCGCTGCCCTGGCACACCGGACACAGCAGCCGGTGGTACATCGCGGTGCCGCACCAGGTGCAGCGCTGGAAGACGATGGCGTCCTTGGAGTCCACGACGGCGGGGTCGAGGACACCCGTCCCCGCGGAGCCTGCCGCCGGATGCGAGGCGCTCGCTGAGTGGTGGTACACGCTGGTCAACTCCCTGCCCTCGGCCGGAATCCGTGCGCCCGGAGCGAACCGCGCGCGTGTGTGCCCGGTTGCCGTGCCGCCGTGCACGCCGACAGAGTATGGCACTCAGTGTCACTCGTAAAGGCACTCCGTACCCCAAATCTGCGGAGGCTTTGTGAGTGAGGGGCTCCAGGGGTGTGCGGGTCAGGCGCGACCGACGGCCGACTCGAACTCCCGCACCACCCGCCACAGCGGTGCGTCCCGGCGGGTGACGAGGACGATCACGTCGTCGGGACGCTCGATGCCGAGCGGCGCCGCTTGCGGGTGCTCGCCTTCGGTGTGCGTGACACCAAAGTGCGCGATCTCCGGGTGCTCGCCGGCCGGGGTGGGGCGTGGGTGTGCCGGCGGGGCGAAGGCGGCCTGGACGTACCCCAGGGCATGGTCCACCGCCGTGCCCGCGTCGCCCTTGCCGTCCGAACGCAGCCAGGAGCGCAGGGCGTTGTTGTGCGCGGCGACGACCGCCGCCGCGATGACGTCGGCGTGCAGCGTCCCGTCGTGCTGACCGGCGAACCGCCCCCGCAGATACTCGGCGAGCGCGCGCTCGTAGCGCCAGACCACGGACAGCTCGTACGCGCGCAGCCCCGGCACCTTCTTGGTGAGCCGGTAGCGCTGTACGGAGAAGGTCGGGTTCTCCGCATACATCCGCAGCACGAGCCGGGCCGCGTCGCACACCCGCCGGACCGGTTCGTCCGCCTCGTCGCTCGCGGCGAGGAACGCGGTCATGTCGGCGAGGCAGCGCTCGTGGTCGGGGAAGACCACGTCCTCCTTGGAGGGGAAGTAGCGGAAGAACGAGCGGCGGCCGACCCCGGCCAGCGCCACGATGTCGTCCACGGTGGTCTGTTCGTACCCGCGTTCCAGGAAGAGCTGGAAGGCCGCCGCGACCAGGGCGTCCCGCATCGGCGGCTTCGCGGTCGGCGCCGCGCTGCTGGAGCTCATGAACGGGAACGTAGCACTCGGCCCGGTTTCATGACACTCAGTGCAGCGGAAGGGGTGCGTCAGGGGAACTGAGTGCTCTGAGCTGAGCCACCCACCGGGTGGCGCGTTACGCCAAGGGCCTTCCGTTCGCTTATGGAGTAGGGCCGGAGGAGCTGTCCCGGTCCGCCTGATCGATCGTAAGGAGCGCCATGCCCGTCGCCGCACGCCGCGTCCTCGTCGTCGGCATCGACGGCGTACGTCTCGACGTACTGCACCGCCAGCCCACGCCGCACCTCGACGCCGTCGCCGCCGAAGGATTCCTCACGCCCGTGGAGGTCGCGGACGACACGCCCACCATGTCCGGACCCTGCTGGGCGACGATCGTCACCGGTGTGGGCCCCGCCAAACACGGAGTGTGGAGCGACGACTTCGGCGGCCACCGCCTCGACGTGTTCCCCGACTTCGCCACCCGCCTCGACCACCACGACGGCCGGCGCACCTTCGTCGCCGCGGGCTGGCGGCCCCTGCTGCAGCCGCGCGACGGCGGACCCCTGTTCCGGGCGGCGTCCCGGACGGCGTTCATCGCTCCGGAGGCCGACACCCCCGAGGGCTGGGAGGAGTGCGACGAGCGGATCACCGAGGCCGCGGCGCAGATCCTGGCCGAGGAGGACGTCGAGGCGTCGTTCGTCCATCTTGGCGCGCCCGACGAGACCGCGCACGTCCTCGGCTGCGGGGCGGTCTACGAGGCGTCGGTCCGCCGCGCCGACGCCCGCGTGGGCCGGCTGCTCGCGGCCGTACGTGCCCGTCGCACGTTCGCCGAGGAGGACTGGACGTACCTGGTGGTCACCGACCACGGTCACGTCGACGCGGGCGGCCACGGCGGCCGCTCCGCCGAGGAGCGCACGGCCTGGCTGGCGGCGGCGGGCCCCGGTATCGGCCAGGCACCCCCGCGGGTACGGCACGCCGATGTCGCCGCACAGGTCTTCGCCGCCCTCGGCCGGCACCCCGACCGGCACTGGACCCTGGACGGCCACCCCTTCGCGGCCGAGCCGCACGCCGTACTCCTCGACATGGACGGCACGCTCGTCGACACCGAGTCGCTGTGGCTGCGCACGGTCCGGGAGCGGGTGCCGGGGATCGGCATCGACGACCTCTTCGACGCCCTGGGCCGGTCCACCGCGGACACCGCCCGGCACCTGCACCGGCTGACCGGAGCCGACCCGCGGGACCTCGCTGAACACCTCGACGCACGGTTCCTGGAGACGGTGCAGCAGGAGGCCACCCCGCTCCCGGGTGCTCTCGAACTCCTCGACACGATCGCGGAGCTGGACCTTCCCATGGCGCTGGTCTCGGCGTCCGCGCGGCCCGTCGTGGACGCCGCGCTCAAGGTGCTGGGTGCCGACAGGTTCCGTACGACCCTCGCCGGGGGCGAGACACCCCGCACCAAACCGGCTGCCGACCCCTACCTCGCCGCCGCCCGGGCCCTCGGCGTGGACCCCGCCGCCTGTCTGGCGGTCGAGGACTCGCCCAGCGGGGTCACGGCGGCCGAGGCGGCCGGCTGCAGGGTGCTCGCCGTCCCGTCGTACACGCCGATCGGGAAAGCACCCCGGCGCACGGTGCGCCGGGGCCTTTCGGGGATCGACCGGGAGGAGCTGTGGGCGGCGGGGCTGTGAGGCCGCCCGCCGTCAGGCGAGGGTGACCTCCACCGGCAGCTTCTTGATGCCATTGACGAAGTTCGAGCGCACGCGCGGGACGTCACCGGTCAGGCGGATGTCCGCGAGGCGCGGGATCAGTTCCTCGAACATGATCCGGATCTCGGTGCGGGCGAGCAGGTTGCCGAGGCACAGGTGCGGGCTGCCCTTGCCGAAGGCGACGTGGTCGTTGTCCTGCCGGGCCACGTCGAACGCGTACGGGTTGCCGAAGACCTCCTCGTCGCGGTTTCCGGAGGCGTACCACATGACGACCTTGTCGCCCTCCCTGATCCGCTTGCCGCCGAGCTCCACGTCCCGGTTCGCGGTACGGCGGAAGTGGTAGACGGGGGAGGCCCAGCGCAGGAACTCCTCGACGGCCGTGGGGATCAGGGAGGGATCGTCCCGGAGGCGGGCGAGCTGCTCCGGGTGCTGGAGGAGGGCCAGCATGGAGTGGGTGATGGTGTGCCGGGTCGTCTCGTTGCCGGCCACCACCAGGAGCAGGAAGTAGTTGTCGAAGTCCTGTGCGGAGAGCGGGACGCCGTCGCGCGGGGTGGTGTTGACGAGCTTGGACACCAGGTCGGTGCCGTCCCTGCCACGCCGCTGCCGGGCCAGCTCCCGCCCGTACTCGAAGACTTCGAGCGAGGCGGGGGAACGGAACGGCAGGTCGCGGTACTTCTCGCTCTCCTCGCTGTGCAGCAGGACGTCCGCGTAGTCGGGGTCGGTGTTGCCGATGATGCGGTTGCCCCAGTCGATGAGCTGCTGGTTGTCCTCCGGCGGCACGTCCAGGAGGCGGGCCAGCACGTTGATGGGGAAGTCGGCGGAGACGTCCGCGACGAAGTCGAAGCGGCCCTTGGCGAGCGCCGTGTCCAGGGTCTTCGCCGTCAGTCCGCGCAGGAAGCCGGCGTAGCTGTTGATCACGCTCGCGCCGAACTGCCGCTGGATCAGGCTGCGCAGCGCGCGGTGGCGGACGCCGTCCAGCTCCAGGATGGAGGCCCGCTTCTTGATCTGGTCGTCGTCCAGCTCCTCCAGGTTGACGAACCGGGCCGAGGTGAACGTCTCCGCGTCCCGGTCGACCCGGGCGATGTCGGCATGCCGGGTGACCGCCCAGAAACCGGAGTTGGGCGCCTCCTCCGGCTGCCAGTGCACCGGGTCCTCGTGGCGCAGCGTGTGGAACATCCGCCACGGGGTGATGCCGTCGGTGAAGTTGTCGAGATCGGCGAGGTCGACGTCCGCCAGGGGCATCGGCTCGCTCGCGGCGGCGGTCGGGGTCTCGGTGGTCATCGGTGGCTCCTCGGTGTCACAGGTGGTAGGCGTACTCGGTGAACTCCCAGTCGGTGACGAACCGTTGGAAGCGCTCGACCTCGTTGCGCTTGTAGGAGAGGAAGGACGTGGTGAAGTCCTTGCCGAGGATCTCGGCCAGCGCGGTGTCCGCCTCCAGTGCGTCCAGGGCGGCGGACAGGGTCGCCGGCAGCAGCGCGGACCTGGCGGCGTCGTAGCCGTAGCCCTCCAGCGGGGCGGGTGGCTCCTCTCCGGCCAGCACGCCCAGCAGGGCGGCGGCGATCGTGCCGGCGATCGCGAGGTACGGGTTGGCGCTCGCGTCGCCCAGTCGCAGCTCCAGGCGTGCGCCGCTGCCGCGCTCCGGCGGGATGCGGACCATGGCGCTGCGGTTGTCCAGCCCCCAGTCGATCAGCCAGGGAGCGAGGGTGTCCGGGCCGAACCGCTTGTACGAGTTCACGGTCGGGTTGAGCAGTGCGGCGAGTGCCGGGGCGTGGGCGAGGACACCGGCCACGGCGTGGCGGGCGGTGGCGGACAGGCCGTACGGGCTCGAGGCGTCGTCGAAGGCGTTGCGGCCGTCGGCGTCGTCGCAGGACAGGTGCAGATGGAAGCCGGAACCGCCGGAGTCGTTGAACGGCTTGGCCATGAAGGTGGCCAGCCTGCCCTCCCGGCGGGCCAGCTCCTTGATCGCGGCCTTGAAGCGGAAGGAGCGGTCGGCCGCCGACAGGGCGTCCGAATGGATCAGGTTGATCTCGAACTGGCCGCCGTCGAACTCGTGGTTTCCGCTGATCACACCGATGTTCAGATCGCGCACCTGGCGCAGGGTGCGCAGCAGGTGGTTCTCGGGGTCGGCGCGCAGGCCGGCGGTGTAGACGACACCGGGGTCGCGGGCGTAGCGGCGCCAGCCTCCGGCGGGGTCCGGTTCGCACAGGTAGTACTCCAGCTCCGGTCCCACGACCGGGCGCAGCCCGTGCTCCCCGCACCGCTCCAGGACCGTGCGCAGCAGGTCGCGCGGCGATTCGGGCGCCGCCGACCCGGTGGCCGGGTCGACGATCTCCGCGAGACAGGCCGCGACACCGGGCTCCCACGGCAGCGCGGTCAGCGTGTCGAGGTCCGGTCGTACGGCGATGTCGGGCAGCCCCGCGTCCAGCCCGCCGCTCACCGGGACGACATCGCCCTGCGGGCTGGTGTGGTAGACGGCCCGGCAGAAGGCCAGCCCGTGCTCCACGGCCCGGGGCAGCTCCGCCAGCAGGACGTCGCGCGCCCGCTCGGTGCCGATCAGGTCGGGATAGGTCACCCGGACGACGTCGATGCCGTCGGCGGCGAGCCGGTCCATGTGGCGGCGGACTTCCTGGATGTCATGAGCGCTCACCGTTGTCTCCTGGGGCGGACGTCGGGCACCTCCGGGACCGTGCTGTCCGGGAGGCGGGTGGCGTGGCGGAGAAGGCCGGGATGCGGCGGGGGAGGGGCCCGTGCGGGGCGGCTCCCGGGCAGCCCCGGGCGTGTTGTTTGAAGCCAAACGGTAGGCAGCGTCATGCCGGACCGCAAGGTCTCCGTGACAAGAATTTATCCATCCGGATAGGTATTGACCAGGGGGTGGTGCCTGCCTACCTTGTTTGAAGCCAAACGAGTTCGGGGTGCGGTCATCGCACCCCGTTGGCCGGGGCCCTTCCTGAGCCGGACGGGCCCCACTTCTCCCCTTCACTCCGCTTCGACGCCCTCACCCTCAGGAGGACCGGCCATGAAGGTCGTCGTCGACATGAACAAGTGCCAGGACCACGGCCAGTGCGTCTTCGCGGCACCCGACGTCTTCCAGCTCGACACCGACGGGCGCCTCGCCCACGTCAGCGACCCCGACGACGCCCTGCGCGACGAGGTCGAGGAGGCCGCCGACGTCTGCCCGCTCCAGGCCATCCGGATCGAGGACTGACCCATGAGCGGTCGCATCCTCGTCGCCGGCGCCTCCATGGCCGGCCTGCGCGCCGCCGAACAACTGCGTGCGGCCGGCTGGACCGGGGCGATCACCCTGGTCGGGGACGAGCCCCACATGCCCTACAACCGCCCGCCGCTCTCCAAGGAGGTCCTCGCGGGCAGGGCGCCCTTCGAGTCGCTGGCCTTCCGCCCCCGGGCGAGCGTCGCCGACGTCGAGTGGCGCCTCGGACGCAGAGCCGTCGCGGCCCGGCTCGACGAGCGGACCCTGGAACTCGACGGCGGCGAGGTGCTCGCGTACGACGGACTGGTCGTCGCCACCGGCATGCGGCCCCGCCGGCTGCGCTGCCCCGGCCCGCTCGCCGGCCGCCACACGCTCCGCACCCTCGCCGACGCCCAGGGCCTGCGTGAGGCGCTGACCCGGCCCGGGGCCCGGGTGGTCGTGGTCGGCGCCGGGTTCATCGGCTGCGAGGTCGCCGCCACCGCGGTCGGACTCGGCGTCGCCGAGGTGACCGTCGTCGACCCGCTGCCCCTGCCCATGGTCGGCCCGCTCGGTGAGCTGCTCGCCCGGTCGCTGCTGCGGCGGCACGAGGCGCGGGGCGTACGGTTCCGGCTCGGCACCGGTGTCCAGGGCTTCGAGGGCGATCGAACGGTCACCGGCGTGGTGCTGGACGACGGCTCGGTCCTGCCGGCGGACGTCGTGGTCGAATCGGTCGGTTCGATCGCCAACACCGAGTGGCTGGACGGGAACGGCGTCGACCTGAGCGACGGTGTCCTCGCGGACGGGCTGCTGCGGGTCGGCGGCCGCCCGGAGGTCGTGGCCGTCGGTGACGTCGCCCGCTTCCCCAACGCCCGCTACGACGGCGTACCCCGCCGGGTCGAGCACTGGTCCATCCCCACGGACACCGCGAAGCAGGCCGCGAAGGCCCTGGCCGCCCAGCTCGTCGGCAGTGAGCCGGTACCGGCGCCGTTCGCGCCGCTGCCCACCTTCTGGAGCGACCAGCACGACTTCCGGCTGCAGTCCTTCGGCGCGCCCACGCTCGGCCTCGCCGACGTCCGGGTCCTCGAGGGCGACACCGACGGCGACCTCCTCGCCGGCCACCACCGCGACGGCCGCCTGGTCGGCGTCGTCGCGCTCGGCGGCCCCGGAGTCGCCTCCGCCGCCGCCCGCTACCGCGCCGAACTGCTGAAGCAGCCCGCTCTCACCGCGTAAGGAGCCCCAAGTGACCAGTGTCCGCGGTTACTTCCACCCCAAGACGGCGACGGGTGCCTCGTCGCTGATCCCCTCGCCGCCCTGGCGCTACTCCGGCGACCTGCTCACCGTCGAATACCGTACGGATCCCGCGCGGGTGCGTGAACTGCTGCCCGAGCCACTTGAGTTGGCCGACGAAGACCCCGGCGCGGTCGCCCTGGTCTGGGCCGACTGGCAGTCCTGCTCCCAGTCGGGTTCGGAGCTGCTCGATCCGGTGCTCTCGCAGTACAAGGAGGCCTTCGCCGTCGTCCGGTGCAAGTACCGGGGGCAGACGTACTCGCGGTGCGTGTACATCTGGGTGGACAAGGACTTCGCGATCGCGCGGGGGCTGCACCAGGGGTATCCGAAGAAGCTCGGGTCCATCCACCAGACGCGGCCGCATCCGTACGGGCCCGCTCCGCGGATCGAGGCGGGGGCGCGGTTCGGGGCGACGCTCGCTGCCGCGGACCGGCGGTTGGCCCAGGCCGTGGTGACTCTGCGGGAGCCGTCGGACACGAATGGGTTCGTCAACGGGCACCCCATGGCCCACCATCGGTGGCTGCCCTCGATCGAGAAGGGCAAGGGGCTTGCGCTGGATGAGTTGATCGAGTCGGGGGCCGCCTCCTTCGAAGGTGGGCAACCGTGGCTCGCTGATGCCGAGTTGGAGTTGTTCGAGGCGCCGACGGAGGAGTTGGCGCGGCTGGAGATTCGTGAACCGATCGCTGCGTACTACCGACAGGTCGGGGTGGTCTGGGACGGCGGTCGGCTGCTTGAGTCCGGTACGTCGGGGGCGTCTGCCGAGTGAGGTCGATCGTCTGCTGCGGGTTCGTTGTGGCTGGTCGCGCAGTTCCCCGCGCCCCTGGGGCGGCTGCACATCCCCTCTCTTGAATGGAGCCCTTCTCATGTCTCACAAGATCACTGTCGCTGGAATCACCGTCGACACCCGGCACTGGATCGGCGGCAGGCGCGTCGCCTCCCGGGACACCTTCACCGACCACTCGCCCATAGACGGCACCGCCCTCGGCGAGATCGCCCGCGGCGGCCCCGCAGAAGCCGAAGCCGCCGTTTCGGCCGCCAAGGCCGCCTTCCCCGCCTGGGCAGCCACCCCCCGTGCCGAGCGGGCCCGGATCCTGCACGCCATCGCCGACGGTGTCGAGAAGCGGATCGAAGAGCTGGCCGTCGTGGAGACCGCCGACAACGGTGCTCTGCTGCGCTCGCACCGCCGGGGCGTCATGCCCCGCGTCGCCCACAACTTCCGCTTCTTCGCCGACTGGCTGCTCCAGCTCGACCACGAGGACTTCGAGACGCGGGGGCACCGCAACCACGTCAGCTGGGACCCGGCCGGCCCCTGTGTGCTGATCACGCCGTGGAACGCCCCCTTGATGCTGGCCACCTGGAAGGTCGCCCCGGCTCTCGCCGCGGGCAACACCGTGGTTCTGAAGCCGGCCGAGTGGTCTCCGCTGACCGCCTCGCTGCTCGCCGACATCGCCGCCGAGGCGGGGCTGCCCGCCGGGGTTCTGAACGTCGTGCAGGGATACGGTGCCGAGATCGGTGACGCCCTCACCGCGCACCGGGACGTGCGCCGGATCAGCTTCACCGGTTCCGTGCCGACCGCTCGCCGCATCGCCGCCTCGGCCGCCGCCAACCTCACCCCGCTCAGCCTCGAACTCGGCGGCAAGTCACCGCTGCTGGTGTTCGCCGACGCCGACCTCGACCTCGCCGTCGACCTCGCGGTGGAGCAGTACGACAACGCCGGCCAGGTGTGCCTCGCCGCCACGCGGATCCTCGTCGAGGAGTCGGTCGCCGAGGAGTTCACCCGGCGCTTCGTGGAGAAGGCCGGACGGCTCACGCAGGGGGATCCGCGGGACGAGGGCACCGACATCGGGCCCAACATCCACCCACGCCAGCTGGAGAAGATCGACGGGTTCGTACGCCGGGCGATCGAGGAGGGCGCCCGTGCCGTCATCGGCGGGCACCCGCAGGACGGCCAGTACTACGCGCCGACGCTCCTCACCGACGTCGCCCAGGACTCGGAGATCGTGCAGGAGGAGGTCTTCGGGCCCGTCCTGACCCTGCAGACCTTCGCCACCGAGGACGAGGCCGTCCGGCTCGCCGACGACACCCGCTTCGGCCTCGCCGCCACCGTCGCCACCGGCGACCGTGCGCGCGCCGAGCGCGTCACCGGGCGGCTCGTCGCCGGCACCGTCTGGGTCAACTGCTTCTTCGTACGCGACCTGCAGGCACCGTTCGGTGGCTCCCGCCTCTCCGGTGTCGGACGCGAGGGCGGGACCTGGAGCTTCGACTTCTACTGCGACCTGAAGAACACCGTCACCGCCCCGAAGGGATGGAAGGACCATGGGTGAGATCGTCGGGGCGGGGCTGCTCGCCCACGTCCCCACCATCGTGCTGCCGGAGGCCGACCGGCTGGAGCTGAACGAGGGCAAGGAGATCACCCTCGTCACGGGCCTGCGACAGCTCCGCGAGGACGTCTTCGAGCGGGGTGCCGCCCATGAGTACGACACCGTCGTCGTCCTCGACTCGCACTGGGCGACCACCGTCGAGTTCGTCGTCACCGCACAGCGGCGCCGGGCCGGGCTCTTCACCTCCGAGGAGCTGCCGCGCGGCATGTGCCGGATGCCGTACGACTTCCCCGGCGACCCCGAACTCGCCCACAACATCGCCTCGTTCGCAGACCGGCACGGCACCTGGATCACCCCGATCGAGGACGACTACCTGCCGATCTACTACGCCACCATCAACCTCTGGAAGTTCCTCGGTGAGGGTCTTCCCGACAAGCGGTGGGTGACCATCGGCGTCTGCCAGACCGGTGACATGGAGGACCATCTGCGGCTCGGGCGTGCCCTCGCCGACGGTATCGCCGCCACCCCGGGGCGCCGGGTGCTGCTCATCGCCTCCGGTGCGCTCTCGCACACCTTCTGGCCGCTGCGCGAGCTGCGCGACCACGAGTCCAGCGACCCGGTGCACATCCGCACGCCCCAGGCCCGGGAGGCGGACCAGGAGCGCATCGAATGGTTCAAGGAGGGCCGCCACGACAAGGTCCTCGACACCATGGACGAGTTCTGGAGGTTCAAGCCCGAGGCGAAGTTCTCCCACTACCTGATGATGGCCGGCGCCCTCGGCGAGCGGGCCTGCGTCGCCAGGGCCCGCCAGTACGGCGAGTACGAGAACTCCGTCGGCACCGGCCAGGTGCACCTCTGGTTCGACCGCCCGGCCGCCGGCTGGACCGGCACCGGCCGGCCCGCAGCACCGTCCCCGCGCACCCCGCACAGCCGCGTCTAGGAGAACCGTCATGCCCGAGTACCGCCGCATCCTCCTCGACGGTGCCGCCGTCCAGGTCACCGTCGACGGAGACGGACTCGTCGCCGGTGACGGCCGCCGCGTCAGGATCGAGGACGCCGCGCACCTGCCCCCGGCGGTCCCCTCCAAGGTCATCGCCGTCCACCTCAACCACCGCAGCCGCGTGGAGGAGTTCCGCATCGAACTCCCGGACACACCGACCTACTTCCACAAGCCGACCTCCTCCCTCAACTCCCACCGGGGCGCGATCGTCCGCCCCGAGGGCTGCAAGTGGCTCAACTACGAGGGTGAGGTGGCCATCGTGATCGGGCGGACGGCCCGCAACATCTCGCCCGCCGAGGCGGGGGAGTACATCGCGGGCTACACGGTCGCCAACGACTACGGCCTGCACGACTTCCGCGACACCGACGCGGGCTCCATGCTCCGGGTCAAGGGCTCCGACACCCTGTGCCCGCTCGGTCCGGGTCTGGTCACCGACTGGGACTTCCACGGCAAGCGGCTGCGGACCTATGTCAACGGTGAGGTCGTCCAGGACGGTTCGACCGACGAGATGAAGTGGGACATGCACTACCTCGTCGCCGACATCGCCCGCACGATCACCCTGTACCCCGGTGACGTGCTGCTGTCCGGCACCCCCGCCAACTCGCGGCCCGTGCGGCCGGGCGACGTCGTGGAGGTGGAGGTCGAGGGCCTCGGCCGGCTCACCAACCACGTCGTCACCGGACCCACCCCGGTCCGGACCGACGTCGGCGCGCAGCCCACCGAGTCCGAGGAGGTGCTGTCCACCGCGCTGGGCGGCGACTGGGAGTTCCGCGGCATCAGGCCGCCGCGGCGGTGAACGGCGGACCCTGCGCGGCACGGGCGGCGGGTAGGGTCACCGCCATGACCGAATCCGCCGGGACCTCGCAGGAACGCCGCCCGCCCTCCCGCAAGCGGCTCGGTTACGGCGAGGGCCGCGAGGCGCTGCTCAGGGCCGCCGTGCGGGTCGTCGGGCGCCGGGGTCTGCGCCACCTGACCTACCGGGCGGTCGCCGAGGAGGCGGGTGTCACCCACGGTCTGGTCGTGCACCACTTCGGGTCCCGGGACGCGCTGATCGAGGAGTCGCTGGCCTACGCGATCCGCACCAGCCTCAGCAGCAGCCTCCTGGAACCCGGCACCGGCCGCCCCGAGGACTTCGTCGCCGGTCTCACGGACATGGTGGAGGAGGACGCGGACGGGCAGGCGTACCAGTACGAGCTGCTGCTGGAGGCCCGTCGCCGCCCCGAGCTGCTGCCGCAGGCGCGTGAGCTGTACGCCGAGTACTTCGGTGCCTCGCAGCGCGAGCTGGACCGAATCCTGCCGCCCGGGGCGGACCCGGCCTTCAACCGGCTGGTCTTCGCCGCCCTGGACGGGCTCGTCCTGCACCAGCTGACCGGCATCACCGACCGGGCGGACACCGAGGCCTGCCTCGCCGAGCTGCGGGCCCTCCTGCGCGACCTGGGCGAGCGGCCCCCGGACGCCGACTGAGCGTGCCCGGTAGGGACCCCCCGTCGCGGTCGCGGCGGGGGGTTTCTCATGCGATCCCACAGGTGGTTTCCGGACCGTAAATTCCCCGCCCCCACCCCTTGCCAGATGGATAGTTCCGGCCCACCATGAGGCAACTCGTTTGGCTCAAAACGAAACCTCCCTCCCCTCCTCAGCAGGTGATCCGAGTGGACAGTCAGACGGTCGACGCAGCGCCCCGGGCCGGAGAGGCCCCGCAGCCCGCAGGAACCCTCAAGCGCAACGCCCTGGGAGTCCTGGGCATCCTCTTCTTCGTCCTCTCCGCCCAGGCGCCGCTCACCGGCATCGCCGGCGCCGTCCCGATCGCCGTCGCCGTCGGCAACGGACCCGGGGCCCCGGCCGCCTACGCCGTCGCGGGCGCGGTGATCCTGCTGTTCTCGGTGGGATTCGTGGCGATGGGCCGGCACGTGGTGAACGCGGGCGCCTTCTACACGTACATCGGCAAGGGCCTCGGCCGGACCACCGGCAGCGGCAGCGCCGCCGTGGCACTCTTCGCCTACTGCACGGTCCAGGCCGCGATGTACGGCCTGTACGGCTTCACGGTCGCCGGCCTGGTCGGGCACTATGCCGGTGTCCACCTCGCCTGGTGGGTGTGGGCCCTGGTGACCATGGCCGTCGTCCAGGCGCTCGGCGCCACGGGCATCGAGATCGGTGCCAAGGTGCTCGCCGTGTTCGTGCTGGCCGAGTTCAGCATCCTGCTCGCCTTCGCCCTCGTCACCCTCTTCAAGGGCGGCGGCCCCGAGGGCCTCGGCGTCGCCGACACCTTCTCCCCGAGCGCCGTCCTGCAGGGCGCCCCGGGCGTGGCCCTGATGTTCGCCGTCGCGTCCATGTTCGGCTTCGAGGCCACCGCGATCTACGGCGAGGAGGCCCGTGAGCCGCACCGGACGGTGCCCCGGGCCACCTACCTGTCGGTCGCCGTGGTGACCGGCTTCTTCGCCTTCACCTCGTGGATGCTGGTCTCCTCGTACGGCGCCACGAAGGTCACCGGGGCGGCGGGCAAGGCACTGGAGGGCGGCGACGCCACCGTGTTCGTCTTCGCGCCCATCGCGCGGCTCTTCGGCGGCTGGGCCGGTGACGTGCTGCCCGTCCTGCTGGGCACCTCCCTGTTCGCCGGCATCCTCGCCTTCCACAACTCCGCCAACCGCTACCTGTTCTCCCTCAGCCGCGAGGGTCTGCTGCCCCGCAGACTGCGCTCGCTCAACAAGCGGCACTCGCCGTGGGCGGCGGGCATCGTCCAGACGACGATCGCGGTGCTGCTGGTGATCCCGTTCGCCCTCGCGGGCAAGGACCCGGTCCTCACCCTCTTCTCCTGGCTCAGCGGCGTCGGGGTCCTGGCCTGCATGCTCCTGTACTTCCTGACCTCGCTCTCCGTGATCGTCTTCTTCCGCCGCGAGCGCCTCGACACCCGGCGCTGGAACACCCTGATCGCGCCGTCCCTCGGCGCCCTCGGCATCGCCGCCGTGATCTGGGTGGTCCTCGCCAACTTCACGACCCTCATCGGCGGCGACGCCACCACCGCCGCCTGGCTCGTCGCGGCCGTACCCGCGGTGCTGCTCCTGGGCGCCGGGACCGCGCGCGTGGTCCACTCCCGGACCGCCGGGAATCGCTGACGCACCCCACCGGGCCCGGCTCCGTCAGGGGCCGGGCCCTCTACCCCGGACAGGAACACCATGCTGGACGTCACCCATGACGAACTGCTGCGCCGGGCCAAGACCCTCGGCCTGCCCGCGCCGCACCACATCGACGGGACCGACGAACCCGGGGGAGGGACGACCTTCGCCGTCGTCTCGCCCCGCGACGGACAGATCCTCACCGAGGTCGCCGACGCGCGGCAGGCCGAGGTCGACCACGCCGTCGCCGCCGCCCGCCGCGCCTTCGACTCAGGACCGTGGCCGCGCCTGGCCCCCGCCGAACGCGGCCGTGTGCTGCTCCGCATCGCCGAGCTCCTCGAAGAACAGCGGGAGAAGCTCGCCCTCACCGTCACCCTGGAGATGGGCAAACCGATCACCGACGCGTACGCCGTCGAACTGCGCGCCGCGGTCAACACCTTCCGCTGGTACGGCCAGCTGGCCGACAAGCTCACCGACGAGTCCCCGCACACCGCTCCCGACGCCCTCGCCCTCGTCACCCGCGAACCGGCGGGTGTGGTCGGCGCGGTCGTCCCCTGGAACTTCCCGCTCACGCTGGCGAGCTGGAAGGTGGCCCCGGCACTCGCGGCCGGCTGCACGGTCGTCCTGAAGCCGTCCGAGTCGTCCCCGCTGTCGGCGCTGCTGCTCGGCCGGATCGGCACCGAGGCCGGGCTGCCCCCGGGCGTGCTCAACGTCGTCACCGGCGACGGCCCCACCGCGGGCCGCGCGATCGGCCTGCACCCGGACGTCGACGTCCTCGCCTTCACCGGCTCCACCGCCGTCGGCCGGCACTTCCTGCGCTACTCCGCCGACTCCAACCTCAAGCGGGTCTGGCTCGAACTCGGCGGCAAGTCGCCCAACATCGTGCTGCCCGACGCACCCGACCTCGACCGCGCGGCCGCCACCGCGGCCTGGGGCATCTTCTTCAACCAGGGCGAGATGTGCACCGCGCCCTCCCGGCTCCTCGTGCACTCCTCGATCGCCGAGCGCGTCACCGACGCCGTCGTGCGAAGGGCCCGGGAAATCCGCGTCGGCGACCCGCTCGACCCCGCCACCGAGATGGGCGCCCTCGTCGGCGAGGCGCACCTGGACCGCGTCCTGGACCACGTCACCACCGCCGGCGCCGAGGGCGCCCGTCTGCGCACCGGCGGCGCCCGCACCCTCGTCGAGACCGGCGGCAGCTACCTCGCCCCCACCGTCTTCGACCGCGTCACCCCCGGGATGCGGCTGGCCCGCGAGGAGGTCTTCGGCCCGGTCCTCTCCGTCCTCACCTTCGACGACCTCGACGAGGCGGTACGGCTCGCCAACGCCACCGAGTACGGACTCGCCGCCGGCCTGTGGACGTCCGACCTGGCCACCGCCCACCGGGTCTCCCGCCGGCTGAAGGCGGGCACGGTGTGGGTCAACTGCTACGAGGAGGGCGACCTGACCGTCCCCTTCGGCGGCATGAAGCAGTCCGGCAACGGCCGCGACAAGTCCGCGCACGCCCTGGAGAAGTACACCGAGCTCAAAACGACCTGGATCCAGCTGTGACCCACCGCCCGCTGATCGCCGTACCCGCCCGCTTCTCCGCCACCACCTCCGCCCTGCGGTACGCCGCCGAGGTCAACGCCCGCGCCCTGATCGAGGCCGTCTGGCGGGCCGGCGGAGAACCCGTGGGCATCCACCCCGCCGAGAGCGACGTCGCCGCCCGGCTCGCCCGCTTCGACGGCGTCCTGCTCCCCGGCGGCGGCGACCTCGCCCCGCACCGCTACGGCGCCGCCACCACCCATGACAGCGTCTACGACGTCGACGAACTCCAGGACACCTTCGACCTCCGGGTCGCCCGCCACGCCCTCGGCACGGGCCTGCCCCTGCTGGCCGTCTGCCGGGGACTGCAGGTCGTCAACGTGGCCCTCGGCGGCAGCCTGGAGCAGGACATGGGCGGCCCGGAACACGAACACCGGCACCTCGTGCACCCGGTACGGATCAGGCGCGGCACCCTGCTCGAAGAAGCCACCGGCGCCGGGAAGGCGGACGCCTCCTGCTACCACCACCAGCGAGTGGACCGCCCGGGCGAGGGTCTGGCCGTCACGGCCACCGCCGCCGACGGCACCGTCGAAGGGCTCGAACTCCCGGATGCACACGGCTGGTTCACCGCCGTGCAGTGGCACCCCGAGGACACGGCGCACGAAGACCCCGCCCAGCAGGGCCTGTTCGACGCCCTGGTGAGCGCCGCCCGTACCCGCCGGTGAGCGCCGCTCAGTTCCTGGCGCGCCGCCCACTTCGCCGGGGCGCCGGCTCGGCCCCGCCGAGCAGCTCCCGGCGACGCTCCTCACCGTGCTCCTCGACCTGCAGGACGACCCGTCGCAGCCCCTCCGCGAGGCTGCGGCACTCGGCGTCGCTCAGACCGGCGGTGACGAACGCCTCCTCCTCGTTGAACTGCGGGAACACCCGCTGCATCAGGTCCTCGCCCTTGTCGGTGAGGCTCAGCAGCACAAGCCGCCCGTCGTCCGGATGCCCGGCCCGGGCGAGGAGCCCGCGCGACTCCAGCGTGCGCGCCACACCGGTGAGCGTGCCCTTGGAGATCCCGGCCTCCTCCGCCACGTGCCGGGTCTCCGACTCACCCCACACCCACACCACCCAGAGCACGACGAACGCCGTCCAGGTCAGGTCGGAGCCGCGCAGCACCGAGTTCTCCAGGTGCTGCCGCACCGCGGAGGCGGCCCGGTAGATGTTGGCCACGGCCGCCATCTGCTCCCGGCGGATCGGGACGCCGCCGAGCTTCGCCGACGCGAGCCGTTCGGCTTCGGTGATGGATCGCTGGCCGGGCACGGGCGCTCCTCGGGTCGCTGAGCGGGACACCCACGGCCGGGTCCCCGCCACGGGAGATCGTTCGGCCTCAAATTGTACGGAGGAACGGGCCGGGGGCGGGAGCGGCCACCCCTGGACGTAACCTTTCTGCACGCCAGCTGTCCGAGGAGATCCCCATGTCCGCCGCACGTCCCCGCGTCCTCTACGTCACCGACCTGGCGTACCCGGCCAGCGGGCGCCGCTACGGCGACGAGGACGTCTTCCTGACCTCGCGGCTGCGTACGCACTTCGACCTCGCCCTGTGCCATCCGCTGGACGCGGCCGCGCTGATGGACGCCTACGACGCGGTCGTCGTCCGCAACAGCGGGCCCGTGCTCGGCTACCAGAAGGAGTACGCGGCCTTCCGCGCGCGTGCGCTCGACAGCGGGGCCCTGGTGTACAACCCGCTCAGCGGCAAGGCGGACATGGCCGGCAAGCAGTACCTGCTCGACCTGAGCGCCGCCGGCTTCCCGGTCATCCCCACCGTCGACCGTGCCGAGGACCTGCACAAGCTGCCCGTGGCCGACCGCTACGTGGTGAAGCCCAAGACCGGCGCCGACTCCCTCGGCCTGCGGATCCTGCCCGCCGCCGGCCTCGCCGACGGCACCGTCCTCGTCCAGCCGTGCGTCGACTTCGCCTACGAGGTGTCCTTCTATTTCGTCGACGACGACTTCCAGTACGCCCTCTACGCACCCGACCCGGCGCGCCGCTGGGAGCTGCGGCCGTACGCCGCCACCGCCGCCGACCTGGAGTTCGCCCGCCACTTCATCGACTGGAACGGCCTCGGCCACGGCATCCAGCGCGTCGACGCCTGCCGCGCGCCGGACGGCGAGCTGCTTCTGGTCGAGCTGGAGGACCTCAACCCCTACCTGTCCCTGGACGCCCTCCCTGAGGAGGCCCGGGACGCCTTCGTCACCGCGCTGACGGCGTCCCTGAGCCGGTTCGTCCAGGGAGCGCTCACCCCGGCCTGACGGTGATCCGCTGCGTCGCGCCCGCCGTCGCGGTCAGGGGTCGGGGGAGAGGGGCGGGGCTGAACGGCTGTGGTGTGTGCGCCGTATCTCAGCACGGGGACCGCGGATCCCGTACGCACGGGACGGAAGGAGAGCAGGGTGCCGACACCGCCCGATCCTGAACAGCCGCACCCCGGACCGGTCCTCGAACCCGTCCGCGTCGTACGACTGCGCCGCTTCGACGCCCTCGCGGAGCTGATGCGGGAGATGCTCCCGGAACGCGAGACGTTCGAGTCCTTCGGCACGGCACCCCTGCCCGGTGCCGGCGCGCCCCGGACATCCGTCCCCGAGGACGACACCCAGGAGTTGCCCCCCTTCCCGCCCACCCGGCAGACCTCGCGCAACGGCAACGGCAACGGCAACGGCAACGGCAACGGCAACGGCAACGGCAACGGCAACGGCAACGGCCGTTCGGCCCCGGGGCTGCGGCGTGCCGCTGTCGCCGTGGCCGTCGGAGCGGCCGCGGTGGTCGGCTTCGGCTGCGCCCTCCTGCTCCCCACGCGGCAGGAGGCGGACGCGAGCCCACAGCCGTCCCACACCACCACGACCACACCGACGGCCACCGCTCCGGCCGCGCCCGCCACCACACCGGGCACCACCCCGGCCGCCGACCCCGACGGCGTGGGCACCCTCCGGCAGGGCGACACCGGTCCCGAGGTCGCCGAACTGCAGCAGCGCCTGCTGCGCGTCCCCGACGTCTACCGGGACGGATCGACCGACGGCACCTACGACACCGTCCTCACGGAGGCCGTGGCCCGCTTCCAGCTCTGGTACGGCATCAGCGGCGACGAGACGGGCGTCTACGGCAACGACACGCGCCGCGCACTGGAGTCCCGGACGAGCCCCGACGGCGGAGGCTGAGCGGCCGGGCTCGAACACCGGGCAAGGCCTCGGGAAAACATCGTGGACGACCGGCCCGCGGGCCCCACCATGGGCTCACCCTGCGGCCCGCCGCCGGGCGCACCTCGCACCACGAACGAAGGCCATGCCGATGACCGGCTCCCGCATCCCGGGCCTGCTAGTGCCCGCCGTCCTCCTGCTGGCCCTGGTTGTCGGCGCCTGCTGGTACTGGCGACACCGCAACGACGACTGACGACATCGTGCCGACAGGCGAGATGGTGACGACAGGCGACCAGCGCCGACCGGTGACGACTCAGCGGGGCATGCCGCGGGCTGCCAGCGCCTCGCTGACCGCGCGGACACTGCGCGCGATGTGCTGCAGCTGAAGCACCTCGGCCGCGTACATCTTGATCGTGTGCTCGATGACCGACTCGGGCAGGCCGAGGACGGGCAGTTCGGCCCGCGCGGTCTGCAGTGCCGTCCGGGCCACCCGGATCTCCTGCTGGACCTGGATCTGCGCGTGCCGGGCGAGCAGGACGGGGTGCCGGATCAGCGCCGGGTAGCTGGCGTAGCGCGCCGGGACCAGCTCGCGCAGCCACTTGGCCGCCGAGCGTTCCCAGTCGTAGCTGCCGGGCATCTTGACCTGGCAGGGCCAGTCGGGGCTGAGGCGCGTGGTGGTGGTCAAGGACATGGGCAATCGCTTCCGGTGTGCGGCGTCGTGAGGGTGGTCCGACGGTTGGGGCGGCCCCGGCCTAGGGGATGGCCGGGGCCGCCACGGGCGCATCGCCTGGGCGGTGCGCCACCGGACACCCTGTTCGCCGACGTGGGTAGGGGACGGCGGCTGAGGGTGTCCGAGCGGGGGCCCCGGACGCGGAGGACCTGCGCGGCTGGAGTGCTTGCGTGCGCATGGGCGGTCCGTCGGCTTTCTCGGGGCGGTGTGCGAGCGGTGAGTCCCGCGGGTGTGGAACGAGCCCGGAGTCGACCGGGCGAGATCCGTGAGCAGTATTTATATATACCGACGGGTTTGCAAGACGTATGAAAACATTCATGCGGGATATGCGTTGAATGATCCTCTGACGGCGAAAGATCCCCGTGCGGGGCGCGTGGGACCGGAAGAACTGCGGGATGCGTCTTTCGCGGGCGGAAGGTTCAGTCCTTCAGGAAGAACTGCTGCTGGTCGGCGCCCTGTTCGTACTTCTCCAGGCGGGCCTGGGTGCGTTCCGGATCGGCGTCGGTCATGGCCTGAAGCAGGGCCGCGGCCATCACTCCGGGCGCCGCGTAGGAGTCGAAGACCAGGCGGGAGCCGGTGCCGGTGGCGAAGGTGACGTCGGCCTCGTCGGCCAGCGGACCCAGTGCCAGGTCGGTGATCAGGGCAACCTTCAGGCCGGCCTCGCGGGCGACCCGGAGCGCGGTGAGCGTCTCCTGCGCGTGCCGGGGCATGGCGAACGCCAGCACCCAGGTGCCGCCGGCCTCGCGTGACTGGAGCAGCGCGTCGTAGGCCACGCTGCCGCCGCGCGTCACCAGCCGTACGTCGGGATGGATACGACGGGCGGCATAGCCGAAGTACTCGGCGAGTGACACGGAGATGCGCAGCCCCAGCACGGTCAGCGGGGTGGAGCGGGACAGCGCGCGGCCGACCTGGATCACCCGGTCGGGGTCGGCGAAGTCGCGGCGCATGTTCTCCAGGTTCTGGATCTCGGCGTCGACGGCCGCCTGGAGCTCGTTGGCGCGGTCCACCTCGCCGGGCCCGCCCGCCAGCGTGCTCAGCGCGATCGACTGGAGCTTCTCCCGAAGCGCCGGGTAGCCGCTGAAGCCGACGGCGGCGGCGAAGCGGGTGACCGAGGGCTGGCTGACGCCCACGCGGTCCGCCAGCTCGGTGATCGACAGGAACGCCGCCTCGGTGATGTGCTCGATCAGGTACTGGGCCACGCGGCGCTGTCCCGGGGACAGCCGGGGGCCGTCGAAGAGTTCCCTGAGCTGGGAGGTCGGTGCGGCCCCGGCCTCCGGTGCACTCTTGCCCGAGGTGATCGCTGATGCCTGGGCGCGTGCCTGCTGCGGCGAGGGCACCGACCCGTCTCCTTTGTCTCCCACGACCACTCAACATAGCTCACCGACCGTCATGACCAGGGGCTGTGACGGGCTGGCAGGCTCACCGCCGGTACAAGGTGATCGAATGACCCACTTGATCGATCGGTCGGCTGGACTCGATCAATTCGGCCAGCCGGCCACGTGCCTTGGCCACCGCGGAGTCCGACACGACGAGCAGTCCGTGCACCCGGCCGGGCGGCACCGTGCGCGGATCGGCGGCAGGGATGCCGTAGTACGACGGCACACCGCTGCCCTTGTAGACCAGCCACACCCGCTCGCCCGGGTACCGCTGCCGGAGGCGGTCGGCGAGCCGGCCGAGGTCCTGGCCCCAGTCCACGTTGGAGTCGTGCAGCAGCCGATGGGTGTTGGCCGGCCCGCCGAACGCCTCGTTGGCATAAGGCAGGTAGTACGGGAACGTGCGCAGTGAACTCACCGCCACCCACAGCACCAGCAGCCCCGTCAGCACACCCGACCGGCGCCACCGCAGCGCGGGCACACAGGCTCCCGCCACCGCGAGGAACACCGGCACGAACAGTGCGTACCGGGTACCGAAGTCCCGCGAGCCCGTCATCGCCGCCGCCAGCAGCACCACGGGCGGCAGCAGCAGATAGGGCGCGGCGGGCCGCAGCCGTCGCACCGTCAGTACGGCCATGACACCGGCCGCGCCCAGCGCGAGCAGCCCGAGCGGGGTCTTCACCAGCAGAGCCGCGGGCAGGTAGTACCAGAGCGACCCCGTGTACAGGCGCCCGAACAGATAGCCCTGCCAGGGGTAGTCCTCCAGGCCGAACTGCACCCGCATCCCGGCCCGGTACGCCTCCGGCAGCGGCAGCAGGTCCGTCACGCGCCCGCGCAGGCCGTGCACGGCCGGCACCGGCTCGGCGGGCGTGAACCGCAGCCCGGGATCGACCGCCAGATACGTGACCCACACGACGGCGACGGCCACCAGTGCCACGGCCGCCGCCCCCGCGAGCCCCAGGAGCACCTTCCGGCGCCGCTCGGCACCCCGCCGGGCGGCCCACACCGACACCGCCGCGAGGAGCATCACCACGGGGATCGCGGGCAGGGCGCTCATCTTCGTCGCGACCGCCGCCCCGAGGGCCGCCCCACAGAGCGGCAGGTACAACCGGGGCCGGTCCCGGGCCCGCCAGGCCAGCCAGGCGGACGTCAGCACGAACCCGGCGGCCGGCATGTCCAGCGTGGCCAGCGAGCCGTGCGCGATCACGTCCGGCGAGAAGGCGTACAGCGCGAGCGCCGTCAGCCCGCCCGCAGCGCCCCTCAGCTCATGCGCGAACGCGAACACGACCAGCCCGAACAGCAGGGTCAACGCGATCACCGGCAGTCGTGCCCACAGCATCAGCCGCCATGGATCGTTGCCCGACTCGTACAGCAGATGCCGGCCCACCTCGCCCTGCGTGCCGGTGTACGACGGGTCGTAGTGCGGGTCGGCCACCGACACCCCGGCCGCGATCAGCAGCTTGCCGAGCGGCGGGTGCTCGGGGTTGTAGCGCACCCGGTGCTCATGCACATAGTCGGTGGCCGTCGCCACGTACACGGGCTCGTCGATGGTGGGCGTCTGCCGGACCGCCGTGGTGACCATCGCGGCGGCCATCTGGGCCAGCAGCAGTGCCACCAGGAGCGGCACCAGCCACCGCCGCCGGCGGCGCAGCCCGGCGTGCAGACGGTCCCGGGCCGTACTCCGCCGGGGGCTGTCGTCCGCGGGGGCCTCGGCTACGAGGAGCTGGGCCGTGTGCTGTGCGCGCGCCATCATCCGCCCCACGGTGCGCCGGCCGTGCGGTGGCGGGAGTCAGGCCCGACAGGACCTGGCCGGGGCCGGATCATGGTCCTACTGTCGCACCGCTCCCGCCACCGGGGCGTCACCGCTTCACGAGTCGTACCGACAGACCTTCTGCCGTGTACACGGGTACGGCCCGCAGCGCGTCGGAGTTCAACTCCACGCGGTCGAACTGCCCGCGCAGCCGGGGCACGTCGAGCACCGGCAGCGTGCTGCCCGCGGCCGGCGGCCGCTCGGTGTCCAGCCGCAGCGACAGCACGGCCGAACGGCCCAGCACCGCAAGGTGCTTCACGGTCAGCGGTGCCTTGCTGCCCGCGCGCAGGGTGACCTCCAGGGCGCCGGAGTCCTGGGCGTACCCGCCGCGCACCCGCAGCCGCTCGCCGACCCGCAGGGTGCCGCCCGAGACCCGCACGTCCCCGTGGCCGAGTGCGTCCTCGGAACCGGCCGACAGCACACCGGACTCCAGTACCGTCCCGCCCCTGTACCGGTTGCGGCCGGTCAGCGTCAGCGTGCCGGTGCCCCGCTTGGTCAGGCCGCCGCACCCGTCGATGTCGTTGCGCCAGCTGTCGGCCGCCGAGAAGCCGCCGGCGGTGGCGTCCAGGGTGACGGTGACGCCCGAGTCGAAGGCGCCGTAACCGTCGGCCGCGGCGAACAGGTTCAGCCGCCCCCACTGCTCGACGCCGTCGAGCAGCACGTACCCGGCGGGCAGACCGGTGGTGCGCAGCACCTCGCGGCGCTGGTCCGCGTCCAGGTACGGCAGCCGGGTCTCCAGCAGCACCTCGGCGCCCTTCGGCACGGTCAGCGGCGCGCCGTGGCCCTGTCGGGTCAGCACGTACGTCAGCCGGGGCCGGACCGAACGGGCGTTGGCCTCGCGGTCGGCGTACGGGTCGGTGTCCGGGTGCGCGTAGGCGTACAGGGTGTCGGCGGTGGTGCCGGTCTGCGCGGTGAAGTGGGCGAGGGCCTGGGCGCGGGCGGCGGCCTTCAGCCCGGCGTTGGCCGGGTCGGCCAGCGTTGCCGCGGCCAGCGCGGTGGCCATGACGCGGCCGCCGATGACGTCGACGGTGCTGTGCATGCCCGCCACGATCCGGGTGTGGCTCAGCTCGAAGGCGCGCGTCACCAGCTCCTGGAACCGCTCGGGCACCGCGTACGCGTAGGCGAGGGCGGCCAGGTGGAAGGCGTTGGTGTGGCCGCTCGGGAAGCCGCCGTCGTCGGCAGGGGAGGTGCCGCGCTGGCGCAGCAACTGCGGGGCGACCACCACGTCGGACTCGTACACCGGGTAGCCGAGCGCGTCCTTCGCGCCGGTGTCGACGACCTCGCCGTCCTCGTTCATGCGCCACGGACGCGGGTACTGGTAGGCGTACTTGGCCGGGTTTCCGGAGGCGTACGGACCGCGCACGGTGTCGACCAGTTCGGCGACCTTGCCGAGCGCGGAGTCGTGGGAACCGGCGCCGAGCGCCGAGCCGGCCGGGGCGTCCGCGGGCACCGCGTCGCTCACGGTGGTCGCCGGGGTGCCGTCGGGTGCGCTGGTGATCGAGGTGACCGCCTCGGCGCCCGCCCTGTAGAGGCCGGCCAGCGGGCCGAGACCGGCGATCATCGCGTAGCTCTGGTGCTGGCGGTCGTAGACGAACGCCTCCTTCGCCTGCGCGTCGGTGCGCCCGGTGGTGATCCGGGCGCAGTAGAGCATGTTGGCGCGCAGCACCTCGGGGCGCAGCGGGATGCCGGTGTTCCAGGCCGAGCCGGTCTTCCACACCTGGGCGAAACCGCCGAGGATCCGGACCACCGCGTTGGTCTCGGGGGTGAGGTCGGCCAGGACGTTGGTCCGGTAGTCGTCGACGAACGCGGCGGGGACGGTCGCGGCCCTGGCGTCGGCGGCGGACAGCCACGCGGCAAAGGCCGGGGCGGCGAGCACACCCGCCGCGCCCATCGAGGTCTTGAGGAAACCGCGTCGGCCCAGGGCGGTTCCACGGGCCGGCGAGGAGGAGCGGAGCCCGGCGGGTGATGGCATGCGTGTGCCTCTCTCGAGTTCTTCGGCCGGACGGCGGCCGGGGGAGTGGCCCACGGGACCGCCCGGCGCGCACGGCCGAGACGCCCGGCCGCGATGTGCCGAAGTGTGCGATCCCGTGGGAAAGAAGTTGAACGAGTGAATATCTAGGCCGGGGCGGTGTCCCGTCGGGGAGTCCCCGGCGACGAGGGCGTGTGCGGCTGGTGAACGCGGGGCGCGCCGTTCACAGGATCGAACGCGCCAGCGCCACCGCCCCGTTGACGGGAGGCACCCGCAGCGGGTGCGGCCGTGCTCCGGGCAGGGCGTCGCAGAGCGCGGCGGCGAAGGCGCCGTACAGGAGCGGCTGGGCGAGGACGGTGCTGCCCGCGACCACCACGTCGTCCACGGTGAGGCCGCGGTCGGCGAGCCGGACGACGAGCGCGGCGAGGGAGCGGCCCCCGGCCGCTATCACCTCGTGGGCGAGCCGGGAACCCGCCTCGGCGGCCGAGAACAGGACCGGGGCGTGCCGGCCCCACTCGGCGGAGACGTCCGAGGCACTCTCCAACGCCGCGCCGAGCCCGGGCACTTCGGGTACGTCGAACGCGGCGAGCAGTGCGGCGGCCAGCGCGTCGGGTGCCTCACCGCGGTCGTGGGCGGCCCGGCAGGCCCGTGCGGCTTCCCGGACCAGCCCGGCGGAGCCGCCCTCGTCGCCGAGGACCGCGCCCCAGCCGCCGGCCTGCACCGGCGTGCCGTCGGCCGCGTGACCGACCGCGACCGATCCGGTGCCCGCGACCAGACCGACCCCCTTCTCCAACCCGGCTGCGGGGACGAGGAGTTCGGCGTCGCCGACGATCAGCGCGGGCACGTCCAGGACATCGCCCAGGGCGGCCCGGATCGCGGCGCACTGGCGCGGTGTCTCGCAGGCGTGCCCGCCCACGGCGAGGGCCGCCGGCCGGAGTCCGGCCGGCAGGGCGTCGTCGAGCAGTGCGGCCAGCCAGGCCGCGGCGGCGGCAGGGGCGTGCGGCCGCCAGCCGCTGCTGGAACGGACACGGTCGGCGACCGGATCACCTCCGGCAAGTGCCCTCAGGTGGGTCTTGGTGCCGCCCACGTCGATCCCGACCACGAGGGGATGCGGAACGTCCTGCACGGATCCTCTTTCGTCGTCCGCAGGGAGCTGTGCTGCAGGAGCCGTGCTCCCTGGTGCTGTGCTGCGACGGCGGGCGAACCGCGCCTCGATGAACGGCTGCAGAAGGTGTCGGGAAGCCCCGGGACGGGCTTCGGCGGCGGCCACGGCAGGCGAGTACCGTGAGTTCGTTAGGAAATTAACTAACGAAGTAGAGTGCGTCAAGGGGCACGCAATCCCGGCGCCCCTCACCAGCAGACTGCGGATCGAATCCGGGGGAGAGCATGATCCTGAGCGAGAGCGCCCGCGCGGTGTTCGCCGTCCTGGCCACGGCCGGCTCCGCCACCCGCCCCCGGCTGGCGGCCGACGCGGGCCTTTCGAAACCGACGGTCTCCGCCGCCGTGGCCGAACTCGAGGCCGCGGGGCTCGCCGCCCACTCCGGTACGGCCTCCAGCGGCACCGGCCGCACCGCCGCCGTCTACCGTCTCGGCCCGGCCGCCGGGACCGTGCTCGCCGTGGACCTCGGCCCCGCCCACACCCGGGTACGCGGCTGCGCCCTCGACGGCAGCCTGCTCGCCCAGGCCACCACCTCCCGGGCCGATGCCGCCGACGCCGTGCGCGAGACCCTCGCCGCGCTGCCCGCCGGCGCCCCGCTGCGCACCATCGTCGTCGCCGTCGGCGACGTCACCGCACAGGACCGGGACGGCACCGGCATGCGGCCCGCGACCGCCAAGGCCGGGCCCGCCTACGATGCCATGGCCGTCGCGCTGCCGCCCGGTGTCCCCGTCCACCTCGAGAACAACGTGAACTGCGCCGCGCTCGCCGAACTGCACGAGGGCGCCGCCCGCGGCCGCCACACCTTCGGCTATCTGCGGATCGGCGTGGGGATCGGCCTCGGCATCGTCGTCGGCGGCCGGGTGCTGCGCGGAGCGAACGGCGCCGCGGGCGAGCTGGCCCGGCTGCCCTACCCCTGGGACGACGACCGTGAGCCGCGCCGCGAGGCCCTGGAGGAGTACGTCGGTGCGCACTCCCTGCTGCACCGGGCCGAGCAGGCCTGGCGGTCCGCCGACGGTCCCTGCCCCCGCACCACCGAGCAGCTCTTCGCCCTCGCCGCCGAGGGCCGGGCGACGGCCCGCGCGGTCGTCGCCCGCCATGCCGCCGACGTGGGCAGGCTTGCCGCCGCCGTGGCCGCCGTGCTGGATCCCGGGCTGATCGTGCTCGGCGGCAGCACCGGCGCGGACCCGCAGCTCCTCCCGGGTGTCCGGGCCGAACTGGAGCGGCTGAGCTGGCCCACCGAAGTGGTCAGCAGCACGGTCGGGGACCTCGGAACCGTCGCCGGCGCGGCCGGACTCGCGGTCGCACGCGGAGTCCAAACCGTGACCGAGGCCGTGCGGGCGAAGGATTGACGGCCTCCGACTCGGTCTGCCAATGTCCGGACAAGCGCTTTCTAGGCCGGGCGGGACCCCGGCTCGAGGGTGGGCGTCCCGACCGTACGTGAGGTGCGGCAGCCAGGCGAGGGCGTGCTCGCCGGGCGACGGCCGTCAGGGCCGGGGACCGCACCCGTCAGGAGTGCCGCGGCCGGGCGAGGCCGCATACCGGAAAGCGATTCCAACACCAAGGCGCCCGAGCCGAGTTGACCGGCTCCGGGATCCGTCACGCACCTTCAGGGAGGACCCGGTGGGTCACCAGATCTCGCGCAGAACCCTCTTCCGCACCGCGAGCGGGCTGGCCGTCGCCGGCGCGCTCGGCTCCACGCTCGCCGCCTGTGCCGGCGGCACCGGGGCGGGCAGCGACAGCGGCAGGCTGACCATGACCTGGTGGGGCAGCGACGACCGGCACGCCGCGTACAAGAAGGCCCTCGCCGACTTCCGGAAGAAGAACTCGAAGATCGAGATCGAGACCCGTTACCAGGGCTACGACGGCTACTTCGACAAGTTCAACACCCAGGTCGCCGGCGGCAGCACCCCCGACCTGATGCAGATGGACACCGCGCTGGTCGCGCAGTACGCCCGCAAGGGCATCCTCGCCCCGCTCGACTCCTACGTCGGCAAGTCCCTCGACCTGACCGGCTTCTCGAAGACGCTCCTGGCCGCCGGTACCGTCGACGGCAAGCTGTACGGCGTCCCGTCCGGCATCGGCGTCAACCAGCTCACCGTCAACCGCTCCGGCCTGGAGCAGCTCGGCCTGAAGCTGCCCGACCACGAGTGGACCTGGAACGACCTGAAGAAGATCGCGACCGACGTCTACAAGAAGAGCGGCGGCAAGCAGTACGGCGTCGACGACGGCGGCGGCTCCACCCTGCAGTGCTTCGAGATCTTCGCCCGCGAGAAGGGCCGGCAGTTCTTCTCCGACGACGGCAAGAAGCTCGGCTTCACCGCCGACGTCCTGCAGGAGTGGTGGGAGTTCTGGGCCGGGATGCGCCGGGACCACGCCTCCCCGCCGCCCGCCGTCACCTCGGCCGCGCACAACGACCTCACCAAGAACGCGGTCGTCATCGGCAAGGCCCTGTTCACCTTCGACTCCGGTGTCTACGGCGCAGGCGGCTCGATCACCGACGCCCAGCTGGACTTCCTGCCCACCCCGCAGGGCGACTGGTCCGGCGCCCGCGAGGGCAACTTCGTCAACGGCGGCGTGCTGCTGAGCGCCACCAAGGCCAGCAAGCAGGTCGCCGACTCGGTGAAGATCATGGACTTCTTCGCCCAGGACGCCACCGCCATCAAGGACATGCAGCTGCTGCGCGGCATCCCGCCGACCGAGAAGGCCCGTTCGCTGATCTCCGGCGGGCTGACCGAGACCGACAAGCTGAACATGGCGAACGCCGACTACATCTCCCGGCGGGTCGCCAAGGCCGCGGGCGCGCTGCCCGCGCCGGTGCCCCCGCCCAAGGGCGCGGACCAGATCTGGGACCTGCTCTTCCAGTCCAACCTGGCGGTCGCCTTCGGCAAGAAGTCCGTCAAGGCGCAGCTGAGCGAGTTCTTCGACCAGGCGCAGTCGATCCTCGCGGGCTGACCGCCCGCCCCAGCACAGTCAGGCACCGGGAGAGGGCCAGGGAGAAGATGAGCATGACCACCACCAAGACCGACGAGGTCGTGGGGGAGACGCCGGCGGCGCCGGCGACCCCCGCCGACCGGCGCGAGCGGGAACGGATGCGCCGGCGCGCCGCCAGACGGCTCGGCGGGGGATGGTGGCCTTACCTCTTTCTGGCCCCCTGGTTCGTCGGCCTGTTCGGCCTGACGGTCTACCCGATGCTGGATTCGCTGTACCTGTCCTTCACGGACTTCGACCTGCTCTCGTCCGCCAAGTGGGTCGGCACGGACAACTACTCGCGCATGTTCACCGACGACCCGGTGTTCTGGGACTCGGTGCACGCCACCCTGCTGTACGTCCTCGTCTCCGTGCCACTGAAGCTGGCGCTCGCCCTCGGCGTGGCGATGCTCCTGAACCGGGACCTCAAGGGCATCGGCCTGTACCGGGCCGCCTTCTACCTGCCCTCGCTGCTGGGCGGAGCGGTGGCCGTGGCCATCGTGTGGCGCCAGGTCTTCGGTGGCGACGGCCTGTTCAACGACTTCCTCGGCTGGTTCGGCATCGAGGGCCAGGACTGGATCTCCAGCCCCGACTCCGCGCTCTACACGCTCGTCCTGCTGGCCGTCTGGCAGTTCGGCACCCCGATGGTCATCTTCCTCGCCGGACTGAAGCAGTTGCCCAAGGACGTCTACGAGGCGGCGGCGATCGATGGCGCCCGGCCCGTCACCCGGTTCTTCCGGATCACCCTTCCGCTGCTCACGCCGATCGTCTTCTTCAACGTGGTCCTGCAGATCATCGACGCGTTCAAGACGTTCACCCCCGCCTTCGTGATCAGCAACGGCACCGGGGGGCCGATCAACTCGACCATGCTGTACTCGCTCTACCTGTACAAGAAGGGCTTCACCGACCTGCAGATGGGGTACGCCTCGGCGCTTGCCTGGGTGCTGTTCCTGGTCATCGCCGGCTTCACGGCGGTCAACTTCGTCGCCGGCCGCTACTGGGTGCATTACGACGACTGACGTCGTCAGAGTCCGATTCGACGCCTGAGCGAGGAGTCCGCACACCCCATGTCCGCCATCACCCCGCCCCGATCCGCGATGTCGCCGCTGCAGAAGCTCCGCTCGGCCACCGGCACCCGCCGCATCTTCCTCCACACCGTGCTCATCGGCGTCGCGGTCGTCATGCTGTACCCGCTGCTGTGGATGCTCAGCAGCTCGCTCAAGCCCGACACCGAGATCTTCACCCACCCGGGGCTGATCCCGGACCGGCTGCACCCGCAGAACTACTCCGAGGGCTGGAGCGGCTCCGGCAACTCCTTCTCCCTCTACATCACCAACTCGCTGATCGTCACGATCGGGGCGGTGATCGGGAACGTCATCTCCTGCTCGCTGGCCGCCTACGCGTTCGCGCGCTTCGAGTTCCGGGGCAAGAAGATCTGGTTCGGCCTGATGCTCGGCACGCTGATGCTGCCCACGCAGGCCGTCCTGATCCCGCAGTACACGATCTTCTACAACCTGACCTGGATCAACACCTACCTCCCGCTGATCGTGCCGAAGTTCCTGGCGACGGACGCGTTCTTCGTCTTCCTGATGGTCCAGTTCATCCGTTCCATCCCGCGCGAGCTGGACCAGGCTGCCATGATGGACGGCGCCAACCCCCTGCAGATCTACTGGAAGATCATCCTGCCGCTGATGAAGCCGGCCCTGATCACCACCACGATCTTCACCTTCATCTGGACGTACGACGACTTCCTGCACCAGCTCGTCTACCTCCAGCAGAACGACAAGTTCACGGTCCCGCTCGGGCTGACCCTGTTCCTGGACCAGACGAGCGGCTCCTCGTACGGCGCGATGTTCGCCATGTCGGCCATCGCGCTCGCGCCCACGCTCATCTGCTTCCTCATCTTCCAGAAGAGGCTGGTGGAAGGCATGGCGACCTCCGGCATGAAGGGCTGATCCACCCGTGTATCTCCCGCACCAGCGCGGCCCGTTGCACGACCTCCCGGACACCCCCGAGACATACGACGCGGTCCTCGCCGACGTCACCGCGCAGGCCCTGTCCCGGCTCACCCCCGAGGGCAGTCTCGAACACCCCGACGCCGGCGACGACATCGGCGACACCTCCCTCGGCATCACCTCCCTGCTCGCCCTCGCCTGGCAGCGCGGCCGGGACCCCCGGCTGCCCGAGGCGGTGCGCCGCAGCCTCGCCTTCCATCTGCGCGAGCGTGTCTACACCGACGACAACCCCGGCTACCCGAACCTCCGCATCACCGACTCCGGCCTGCCCTACGCCCGTTACGTACTGGAAGCGGGCGCACACCCCATCGGTGACTGGCCGAGCACGGTGTGGGCGCTGCTCCAGGCGGTCAACGTCCTCGACTCGGCCGACGGCCTCCTGGAGGACGAACAGCGCACCGCGCTCACCGAGCTGGCCCTCGGATACTGGCGCCGGCTGACCGAGTCGAGCTTCTTCAACCCGCAGGAGGCGGGCAACCAGGCCATCGGCTGTGTGGTCGGCGGACTCATGCTGGCCCGCCATCTCCCCGACGGGCAGGGCGACCGGGTCCGCGCCCGCGCGCTCGCCCTGTACTCCGGGGAGATCCGCGCCCACCGGGTCCGCGACCGGGGTGCCCTGCTGCCGCCCGAGCACGGCGGCGCGTACGACAACAACTACGGCCCGATCTCCCTCTCCTTCCTCGCCCAGGCCCACCGGGTCAGCGGCGAGGAGATGTTCGCCGAGGACGGGGAGGCGCTCGCCCGCTACATCGACGCCCGTCTGACGAGCGGCGGCTTCGACAACGGCGGCCCCCGCTACAGCGAACAGCACTCCGGGTTCGAATCCGTCCTGGGCCTGCGCTACTTCAGCGCACGCATCGGCGCGGACCTGGGCCGTTACCGGGGCGACACCCGCTGGGGGCGGCACGCGGTCCAGCGCGACGGCCGCGTGGACGGACACTTCGCCTTCATGCTGGTCTGGCAGATCCAGGACACCAGCCACTGGCACCGCGTCCCGTCGACCGCACCCGCCCGCCACCAGCTGCGCCGCGGCACGGTCTCCGTAGCCTTCGACAACCGCATGACCCCCTCGCTCGTCGAGGTGGCCGGTACCTACTACCTGCCCGCAGCCGTGCGCCGCCAGCACGGGTTCGGCCCGGTCACGGACGGCTTCCTGCTGTGCCGTCCGATGGGTGAGGTGCGCGTGCGCGACGTCCGCGCCGACGGGCTCGCGGCCAAGCTGGTCACCAAGCCGGTCGTCGGTCGCGACCATGTGCTGCGCCATGTCCGCTCGCTGTACGTCACCGACGGCACCAGCCTCTGGGTGACGGTCGCCGTCGAGCGGCTCGACGGGGCGCCGTACCTGCTGTCCGGGCTGCCGTACGCCGCCGACGACGGCGACCGGGTGCGCCGCGTGGCCGAGGGCGAGGTCGTCGCCGCGGGCGGGCTGCGCCTCACGCATCCCGCGGACCCGGGCCCCGACCACTTCGACGCCCGCGCCGAACTCACCCAGGAGCAGGCGGCGTTCGCACTCGCCGCCGACCCGCGCGGCTACGGCAACCCCGACGAGGGCTGGCGCCACCTGACCGGCTCCACCGCACTGGAGGCCGCCCCGGCACCGGGCGCTCCACCGGGCCTGCACGTGTTCGCCGTACGCTACGGGCCCGGCGGCCCCTTCTCACCCGCCTTCGACAGCGACGAGCGGGGGCTGACGGTACACACCGAGGCGTTCACCGCGGTGGTCGGCGATCCGGTGGGTGATGCCGCCGGCGAACCCGTACTCACGCTGAGCGTCTGAGGACCTAGGGCAGCGCGCCGGGCGGCACGATCAGGTCCGCCCGGTCCCGCGTCATGGCGATCAGGTCGGCGTTGCGCTGGTCCGTCCCCAGGACCCAGGCCACGGCCGCATCGCGCTCCTTGCCGAACTCCTCGTGCCGGGCGACCAGCCGCCTGATCCGCTCCTGCTCGTCGATCTCGCAGTACCACACCTCGTCCAGGCACGACCGCACCCGCGCCCACGAACCCTCCGCCAGCAGCAGGTAGTTGCCCTCCGTCACCACCAGCCGGGCCGTCGGCGGCACGGGGACCGCGCCCGCGATCGGCTGCTCCAGGACCCGCTCGAACCCGGGCGCGTACACCACCTCGCCGGTCTCCTCGCGCAGCCGCCGCAGCAGTGCCGCGTACCCGGCCGCGTCGAAGGTGTCCGGCGCGCCCTTGCGGTCGCGGCGGCCGAGCCGGTCCAGCTCGACGTCGGCCAGATGGAAGCCGTCCATGGGGACGTGCGCCACCCAGGGCGGTCCGTCGGCGTTCAGGGCGCGCACCAGGTGCCCGGCCAGCGTCGTCTTTCCCGAGCCCGGTCCGCCCGTGATCCCGAGGATCGCGCGCCGCCCGTCCCGGGCGAGGGCGCGGGCCCGGGTGAGCAGGTCGTCGAAGGTCAGCGGCACACAGCAGAGTGTGTCACCGGCGGCGACGACGGTGAGAGCCGGGCCGGAAGGTTCGAAAGTCTGGCTGGTGTGGCGCTCGCCACCCACTGGAGCGCACTCCATGGGGAAAGGTGCTGGGTATGACTCAGCTCGGTCTGCCCGACACCATCCTGGCCTGTCTGTTCGATCTCGACGGGGTCGTCACCAAGACGGCCGTCGTGCACGCGGCCGCCTGGAAGGAGACGTTCGACGCGTTCCTGCGCGAGTACGAGGGCCCGCAGGCGCGGCCGTTCGACGAGATCGCCGACTACGACGAGTACGTCGACGGACGCCCGCGCGCCGACGGCGTCCGCTCCTTCCTCGACTCGCGCGGCATCCACCTGCCCGAGGGCGGCCCCGGCGACCCGCCCGACGCCCGCACCGTGCACGGCCTCGGCAACCGGAAGAACGATCTGCTGCTGGAGCGGATCCGCACCGGCGGTGTGGAGGCCTACGAGGGCACTCTGCGCTATCTGGAGGCCGTCCGCGCACAGGGCCTGCGCACCGCGATCGTCTCCTCCAGCGCCAACTGCCGGGACATGCTGCGGGCCGTCGGCGCCGAGCACTTCTTCGACGTCCGCATCGACGGCGTGGTCGCCACCGAGCGGAACCTGCCGGGCAAGCCGCACCCCGACACCTTCCTGGCCGCCGCCCACGACCTGGGCGTCGAGCCGGCGCAGGCGGCCGTCTTCGAGGACGCGCTGGCCGGTATGGACGCGGGCCGCTCGGGCGGCTTCGGATACGTCGTGGGCGTCGACCGGGCCGGACAGACCGACGCCCTGTACGCACACGGCGCGAGCATCGTCGTCAAGGATCTCGCCGAGCTGGGAGGCAAGCAGTGATCACCCACCGGTCGTACACGGTCGAGCCGTGGGCCGTGCGCGAAACGGAACTGAACCTCGACGTCCTCGCCCAGAGCGAGTCGGTGTTCGCGCTGTCCAACGGCCACGTCGGCTGGCGCGGCAACCTGGACGAGGGCGAACCGCACGGCCTGCCCGGCAGCTACCTCAACGGGGTGCACGAGGTGCACCCGCTGCCGTACGCGGAGGCCGGCTACGGCTATCCGGAGTCCGGGCAGACGGTCATCAACGTCACCAACGGCAAGATCCTGCGGCTGCTGGTGGACGACGAGCCGTTCGACCTGCGCTACGGCCGGCTCGTCGCCCACGAGCGCGTCCTGGACCTGCGCCGCGGAGTGCTGGAGCGGACCGTCGAGTGGACGTCCCCGGCCGGCTCGACGGTCCGGGTCCGCTCGACCCGGCTGGTGTCGCTGACCCAGCGGGCGGTGGCAGCGGTGGCGTACGAGGTGGAGGCCGTAGGCCGCCGCAGCCGGGTGGTGATCCAGTCCGAGCTGGTCGCCAACGAACAGCTGCCCGGCTCGAACGGCGACCCGCGCGCGGCGATGGCGCTGCAGTCGCCGCTGGAGCGGGAGGACGACCTCGCCGTCGGCAACCGGCTGCGGCTGGTGCACCGCACCCGGCGCAGCGGTCTCAGGGTGGGCGTGGCCGCCGACCACGTGGTCACCGGTCCCGAGCGCACCACGACCCGCAGCGAGAGCGGCGGCGACGTCGCCCGGCTCACCGTCACCTCCGTCCTGGAGCCTGGCCAGACGCTGCGGGTGGAGAAACTCGTCGCCCACGGCTGGTCCGGCACCCGCTCGCTGCCCGCGATGGCCGACCAGGTCGACGCCGCCCTCGCGGCCGCCGCACACGACGGCTGGCAGGGACTCCTGGACAGCCAGCGGGCCCACCTGGACGACTTCTGGTCCGGCGCGGACGTCGAGGTGGACGGCGACGAGGAGATCCAGCAGGCAGTACGGTTCGCCCTCTTCCACGTCCTGCAGGCCGGGGCCCGTGCCGAGCAGCGGGCGATACCCGCCAAGGGCCTCACCGGCTCCGGCTACGACGGCCACGCCTTCTGGGACACCGAGATGTTCGTGCTGCCCGTCCTCACCCACACCGCCCCGGAGGCCGTCGCCGAGGCGCTGCGCTGGCGGTACAACACCCTCGACGAGGCACGCGAGCGCGCCACCCAACTGGGGCTCGGCGGTGCCGCGTTCCCCTGGCGGACCATCCAGGGCGCGGAGGGCTCGGCGTACTGGCCGGCCGGCACCGCGGCCTTCCACGTGAACGCGGACATCGCCGACGCGGTCGTCCGCTACGTGGAGGCCACCGGTGACACCCGCTTCGAGCGGGAGGCTGGAGTGGAGCTGCTGGTGGAGACCGCCCGCCTGTGGCGCTCGCTCGGTCACCACGACCACCGCGGGGTCTTCCACATCGACGGCGTCACCGGCCCCGACGAGTACAGCGCGGTGGCCGACGACAACACGTACACCAACCTGATGGCCCGCCAGAACCTGCTCGCCGCCGCCGACGCCGCCGAACGGTACCCGCGCGAGGCCGAGCGCCTGGGCGTGGACGCGGAGGAGAGCGCGGCCTGGCGCGATGCCGCCGAGGCCGTGCACATCCCCTACAACGACGAACTCGGCGTCCACGAGCAGCACGCCGGATTCACCCGCTACCAGCGCTGGGACTTCGCGCACACCCGCCCCGAGCAGTACCCGCTGCTGCTGAACTTCCCCTACTTCGACCTCTACCGCAAACAGGTCGTCAAGCAGGCCGACCTGGTGCTGGCCATGTACACGTGCGGCGACCGCTTCGACGACGAGCAGGTGGCCCGCAACTTCGCCTACTACGAGCCGTTGACCGTACGCGACTCGTCCCTGTCCGCCTGCTGCCAGGCTGTCGTCGCCGCCCAGGCGGGCCATCTGCGGCTCGCCTACGACTACACGGCCGAGGCGGCCCTGATGGACCTGCAGGACCTGGAGCACAACACCCGGGACGGACTGCACATCGCCTCGCTGGCCGGGACCTGGATGGCGCTGGTCGCGGGCTTCGGCGGACTGCGCCGCGACGGCGAGGGACTGCGGTTCGCGCCGCGTCTGCCCGAACGGCTGCGCCGCCTGGCCTTCAGCCTCCAGTTCCGCGGCCGCCGCCTCAGGGTGGAGATCGGTGCGGACAAGACGACGTACGCGCTGCTGGACGGGGAGCCGCTCACGCTCCACCACCATGGGGAGGCGCTGCGGGTGAGCACCGACGAGCCCGCCGTCCGCTCCGTACCTCCGGTCAGCCCGCGCCCGGACCCCGAGCAGCCCCTGCACCGGGCGCCGAACGCCGGCTGAGCGTCAGTTCGGCGTCCCGGACAGCAGGCCGAGCAGGTCGCCCGTCGCGTCGGCGGCGAGCAGAGCGGCGAGGGTGCCCAGGGCGAGCACGGCCACCGCTGCGGGCCACAGCTGCGGGGGCGGGCTCGTCTGGAGCGCCGCGATCCGGCGGGAGACCGCGCGGTCGGTGAAGTTCAGGGTGCACGCCGGGCGGGCCTGCCCGGCCGTGAGGGCGGCCCGGGCCAGGGCACGGGCGGTGGTCCGCCGGTTCCCGACGGCGGTCGCCGCCTGCTCGTCCGCCCAGCGCTCCACGAGGAAGACCACGGTCGAACGGACCGGTGCGAGCAGCGGGTTGGCCGCCTCGGCCAGGGTCGCCGCGGTCACCAGCGGCCCGTGCCGGTGGGCCAGATGCGCGCGCTCGTGGGCGAGCAGCACCCGTCGCTCGTCCGGCGCCAGCGCGCCCAGCATCGCCGAGGTGACCAGGATCCGGCCCGGCCGGCCGGGGATCGCGAACGCCTGCGGCACCTCGGAGGCGGCGACGATCAGCTCCGTGTCCGCGGGCTGCCCCGCACACAGCCGTCGCAGCGCCCGCCGGGTACGCCGCTCGGCGCGCACCGCCCGGTGCAGCCGCCACACGACGACGGCCAGCGCCACCGCGGCGGCGACGCCGATCACCTCCGGCACCGGATCCACCAGCCGACGCCCGTCCTCACGGGCCTCCCGCACCACCGGTGGCGCGTCCCCGACCAGCGCGGCGGCCAGCAGCACCAGCGTCCAGGTCGTGGCCGCGGCGGTCAGTACGGCCGCCGACGTCAGCACGCGCGCCGCGAGTGCGGGCGCCACGCGGCCGCCGATCACCGGCGCGGCGCCGGACAGCAGCAGCGACAGCAGCAGTGGGGTGTAGACGTCGAACCTCATGCGCCGCCTCCGGCGAGCAGTTCGCGCAGCGCCCGCTCCTCCTCGGGACTCAGACGGGTCACGAACTGCTGGAGCGCCGCGATCGGGTCCGGGCCCCGGTCCAGGGCCTCGTGCATGGCCTCGGCGGTCAGCTCCGCCGCGTTCTTCGCGGGACGGTACGCGCCGCGCCGCCCGTCGGCGTCCCGCAGCACCAGGCCCTTGTCGTACAGGCGTTTGAGGATGGTGTGCACGGTGTTGTAGGCGAGTCCGCCGCCTATCTCGGTCTGGATCTCCGCCGGTGTCAGCGGCCGCTCCGTGGCCCAGAGTGCGGCCAGTACCTCGCTCTCCAGCTCCCCGGCGCTGCGCCGCTCCGCCCTGTTGCGGGACCCTGTGCCAGCCATGCCCCAACCTTACAGCGCGTAGTGCCGTCGACCGGATGGCCCTGTTCTCCCGACATGAGCCCGCGATCCGCGTTAGTTTGTCGGTGTTTTCCCCGATCCCGGTTCTCGGTCCCATGGGCTGTAGGGTGCAAGTCAACCCTACGAGCTGTAGGGGGGAGAGGGGTGATCATGATCGGCAGCGCGCACGCCACAGCCGACACGGCCCGGCGCGAGCGCTCGGGCCGCCCGTCCGCCGGCACCGGACGGGCCCGCGTCACCTGGCCGCTCGCGGCCGTCGCGGCGGCCTTCGCACTGGCCCAACTGCTCCTGGTCCGGCCCGGCATGGGCCTCGGCTGGGACGAGACGGTGTATGTCAGCCAGGTCAGCGGACACGTTCCGGCCGCCTTCTTCAGCGCACCCCGCGCGCGGGGCGTCTCCCTGCTGGTCGCGCCCGTCGCCGCCTGGTCCTCCTCGACCGCGCTGCTCCGGGTCTACCTCGCGCTGCTGTCCGGTTTCGCCCTCTTCCTGGCCCTGCGCGCCTGGCGGGGCCTGTTCCCCGTCCCGGTGCTCGCCCTCGCCGGCGCCCTGTTCGCCTCCCTGTGGGTGTCCCTGTTCTACGGTCCCCAGGCCATGCCCAACTACTGGGTGGCCGTCGGAGCCCTCGCCGCCGTGGCCTGCTTCCTGCGCGCCCGCGCCGACCGGGCCGACCGCGCCGCACTGTGGGGCCTGGGCGCGAGCGCGGCGCTGATGGCCTGGATGCGCCCCGTGGACGCCGTCTGGGTCACCGTGCCGCTCCTCGCCCTCGCCCTGGTGCGCCACCACTGGCGCCCCCTCCTCGTCCTCCTCACCGGGCTCGCCGCCGGAGCCCTCGAGTGGGTGATCGAGGCGTACGTCAGCTACGGCGGCCTCGCCCGGCGCCTCGCCGACGGCTCCGCGATCCAGGGCGGACTCGGCCTGCACTTCGCCGTCGTCGACCAGTTGCGCAGCCTCGGCGGGCGGGCGCTGTGCCGGCCGTGCACGGGGGCGCTGCCCAACCCGGTGGTCACCGTCTGGTGGTTCGTGCTGCCCGTACTCGCCGCGCTCGGCCTCACGGTCGCGGTCCGGGCCCGGCGCACGACACCGACCCTGCTGCCTCTCGCCTGCGCGGCCACGGCAGCCGTCCCCTACCTGTTCCTGATCGGCTACGCGGCGCCCCGCTTTCTGCTCCCCGCCTACGCCCTGCTGTCGATCCCCGTCGCCGTCGCGCTCGTCCATCTGGTGACCGCGCCCGCCCGGGCCTGGCGGCCGGTGGTCGCCGGCCTGCTGGCGCTCGGGCTCGCCGCCCACCTCGCGGTGCAACTCGCCGTCCTGACGCGCGCCGTGGACCGCACCACCGCCGCCCACCACGACTGGTCCCGCACCGCCGCCGCGCTGCACGGGCTCGGCGTCCGCTCGCCCTGTCTGGTCACCGGGCACGAGGCCATCCCGGTGGCGTTCTACGCCGGCTGTTCCTCGGCGGCGACGACCGGGCACAACGCCAACAGCACGGCAGGGACCATCACCCGCACCGCGCGCCACACCCCGGTCGCCGCCCTGGTGCCCGCGGGCTCCCGGCCACCGCGGTACGCCCGCTCGTGGCCCTCCGTGCCGCTCGACGGACTGCTCCTCTACTACGCCGTACCGGAGGGCGGTTCATGACCTGGCGCCGTGGCAGACACGGGGGAGGCGGCCGATGACCCAGCACGCCGTACAGGAGGCACCGCGGGACGCGCTCGACCCCGGCGCCGGCGCGCTCCAGACCGCTCCCGCGGACCTCGCCGCCGGCCGCCGCCGGGCCTACTGGCACACGCTCGTCTGCCTCGCCGTCCTGCTGGGCGCGGCCTACGTGGCCCGGCGGCACTGGCCGACGGTGGAGACCGGGGCGCTGCGGCTGGCCGTGGCCGACGAGGGGTGGCTGCTGCTCGGCGCGGTGGCGGCGGTCGGCACCTGGGCGGCCTCGGCGCTCGCCCAGCAGGGCGCGGTCGCCCGGCGGCTGCCCGGACCGCGGCTGCTCGCGGCCCAGTTCGCCGCCTCCGCCGCCAACCACCTGCTGCCCGCCGGGCTCGGCGCCGGCGCGGTGAACCTGCGCTTCCTGATGCGCTGCGGGCTGCCGGCGGGCCGCTCGGCCGGTGCGCTCGCCGTCAAGGCCACCGCCGGAGCCGTCGTCCGTCTGGTCCTGATCGCGGTGCTCGCCCCGCTCTGCCCGGGCCTGCTGCGGGTCCCGCACATCTCCCCGGCCGCGGTCGCCGCCGTGCTCGCCGCCGCCGCCCTGCTGGTGGCGCTCCTGGCCGGTCCGCTGCGCCCGCGCTGCCGCCGCGCGCTCGCCTGCCTGCTGGCCGACATCCGTACCGTGCACGCCTGCCCGGCCCGTGCCGCCGCCCTGTGGGGCGGCTCGCTGGCCTTCACCGCCCTGCACTCCCTGGTGCTCATCTCCGTGGCCCAGGCCGTCCAGCTGCCCCTGCCCCCGCTCCAGGTGGCCCTGCTGTACCTCGCCGCCAGCTGCGCGGCCGCCCTGCTGCCCACCCCGGGCGGGCTCGGCTCCCTGGACGCCGCCCTCGCCCTCGCGCTGACCGTGTCCGGCGCCCCCGCCGCGACCGCGGCCTCCGCCGTACTCGGCTACCGGCTGCTCACCGTGTGGCTGCCGCTGCTCCCGGGCCTCCTCGTACTGGCGGTGCTCGTCCGGCGCAAGGCCCTGTGAGCGGAGGGGAGTTTCCCGGAGGCCCGCGCCAGGTAGGAGACGAACGGGGCCTGGCGGCACAGGAGGGGGAACGGTATGACGGAGCGTCACATCGCGGGGCGGCCGGCGGAGGAGTTCTTCACGCCCGGCAGTTCGTCCTTCACCGAGTTCCTGGCCGCACACCGGCCCGCCCTGCTGCCCACCGCGCCGCCGTTCCCGGACGGGGTCCGCGCCGCGCCCGGCAGCATCCCACACGGCACCACCGTGCTCGCCCTCACCTTCCGCGACGGCGTGCTGATCGCCGGCGACCGCCGGGCCACCATGGGCAACCTCATCGCCCAGCGTGACCTGGAGAAGGTGCACCCGGCCGACGGCCACACGGCCGTCGCCTTCGCCGGAACCGTCGGCCTCGCGCTCGACATGGTGCGGCTCTACCAGGTCGAACTCACGCACTTCGAGAAGATCGAGGGCACCCCGATGTCCCTGGCGGCCAAGGCGACCCGCCTGGCGGCCATGATCCGGCAGAACCTCGCCCAGGCCATGCAGGGCCTCGCCGTCGTCCCGCTGCTCGCCGGTTACGACACCACCGCACCCGAGGGCGGCCGCGGCCGCATCTTCTCCTTCGACGCGGCCGGCGGTCTGTACGAGAAACAGCACTTCCACGCCGAGGGCTCCGGCTCCCCGTACGCCCGGGGCGCGCTGAAGAAGCTCTTCCGGCCGGACCTCACCCGCCGCGAAGCCGCCCTGGCCGCGCTCCAGGCGCTGTACGACGCCGCCGACGACGACTCGGCCACCGGCGGCCCGGACCTGAACCGCCGAATCTTTCCCATCGTCTCGGTCATCACCGAGGACGGCTTCGAGCGGCTGCCCGAGGCGGAGACCGAGGAGCTGAGCCGCGAGATGGTCCGGCAGCGCAGCGGCCGCCCGGACGGCCCGCACGCCGCCGCCTGACTCCAGGGCCTGTCGGACAACCCCAGGGACCGTGTCCTCGGGGCACGTCAGGACGCGTTCAGCCCGGGCCCGGCTCGCCGTTGCCAGGGGTGGTGCTCAGGCGCGGGAGCAGCCACCAGGCCGCCGCGCACAGCCACAGGCCGAGCCAGCCTGCGGCGAACAGCCAGCCGCCGAGCACGTCGGTGAACCAGTGCACGCCGAGGAAGACCCGCGTCAGGCCCACCCCAGCCCCCCAGCAGGCGACCGCGAGGCAGAGCGGTACGCGGCCGAAGGGGGCGCGCAGGCACAGCGCGGTGATCACCAGACCGGCCGTCAGGGCCGCCGTGGTGGCGTGCCCCGACGGGAACGCCCAGCCGGAGGCGTGGGTCTGCCAGTCGGACAAGGGCGGGCGGGCCCGGTGGAGCAGCTCCATGACGCCGTACCGCGCGGCCTGGCCGGTGGCGAGGCAGGTGACCATGAGCAGCGCGCCGACCAGCCGCTCCGGCCGGCTGCGGCCGGTCAGCAGCCCGGCCACGACGACCACCGCGTACGGGAAGACTCCCGTGCCGGTGGCGGTCAGCCCGCGGGCGACGGCGACGGCCATCGGCGGCCGGTGGCCGACGGACCAGGTCAGCAGGCCGTGGTCGAAGAACAGCGGGGAGCCGTGCCGGCCGTAGACGATCAACGCCAGCACGCCGAACGCCGCCCAGGCGCTGATCGCGAGACTGCCCGCCAGTGCCGCGAGGGTCTTGCTGTTCATGACACCAGCAGCGGACGCAGTCTTGTCTCCGCCAGCCGTCCGGCCAGTCCCCGCGGCCGACGGCGGAGCACGGTCATCACCAGGGCGGCGACCAGACCGCCGACGAGGGCTCCCACGAGGACGTCGTGCGGATAGTGGACGCCCACCCAGACCCGGGAGGCCGCCATGGCCACGGCGAACCCGGAGGCGAGGAGCCCCAGCCGGCGGGAGACGAAGAACAGGGCGACCGCCGCGGCGAACGCGATCGCGGTGTGATTGCTGGGGAACGACCAGTCACCCGGCGCCGGACACGCCTCCAGCGTGTGGAAGGTAAGGCCCCGGCAGGGCCGGTCCTCCCGGACCAGCGCCTTCAGCCCGGCGTCCGCGCCGAAGGCCACCAGCACCGCCACCGGAACGGCCAGCGCCGTCAAGCCCGCCGTGGCGTCGACCCTGCGGGCCCGCCACCAGCCCACGATCATGAGCAGCGCGAACACCGCCAGGCCGTACGTCGACCACACCGTGACGACGTCGTCCAGCCGGTCGGGGGAGCGGTGGGCGAGATCCACCACGTCCTGGTAGAGCGGCCCGTCGACCGACGAGCCCGTGAGCGCAAGGATCATCCGCGTGCCTCCTTGGCGGCCCTGCGGGAGCGCAGCACCTCGGCGGCGAGCGGGACGAGCGACACGACGACGATCAGCGCGATCACCGGCAGCAGGTACTTGTCCACGTTCGGGATCGAGGAACCCAGCGCGTATCCGGCCAGGGTGAGGCCGATGCTCCAGGCCAGCCCGCCCGCCACCTGCCAGAGGGTGAACGTCCGGGCCGGTACGCCCAGTGCGCCCGCCATCGGGTTCAGTACCGTACGCACCACCGGGACGAAGCGGGCCAGCACGATCGCCTTCGCGTGGCCGTAGCGCTCCAGCAGCTCCTCGGCGCGTTGCGCGCCCTCGTGCAGCCGGGCCGACCGGCTGCGGGCCAGCAGGGTGCCGCCCGCCTTGCGGCCGAGCAGGTACCCGCACTGCGAACCCGCGAGCGCGCCGACGGCCGCGGCGGCCAGCAGTGGCCCGAGCGAGAGGTGCACGCCCCGGTCGGACGTGCCCGTGCACAGCAGCCCCGCCGTGAACAGCAGGGAGTCGCCGGGCAGGAAGAAGCCGATCAGCAGGCCCGTCTCGGCGAACAGCACCACCCCGACGCCGATCACCCCGAAGGCGGCCAGCAGGGAGTGCGCGTCGAGCACGTTGACCGCGAGCTGTGACGACAGGTCTGAGGGAGTGGCCATCGCCGCACGCCCTTTCCTCGGTTGCTTCTGACTCGGTTGCTTCTTCTCGGCTGCTTCCGACTACACATTTGTAGACCGTCTACCGAACTGTAGACGATTCGAGTGTGTGCGTAGTTCCCGGGCTTTGCCCGTCCATTGCCGCTTCATGACTGACTGACTACACCCCTGTAGTCATGATGGTCGACGAAGGTAAGGCATGCCTTCACTAAGTTGGGAGGGCTGCAGGGCATGTGGGACGACGCGTTTCCGAGTTTCCTGATCGGACTGAGGGAGGGACTCGAAGCCGGCCTCATCGTCTCCATCCTCATCGCCACACTCGTGCGGGCCGAGGCGCGCTCGCGGCTGCCGCAGGTGTGGACGGGTGTCCTGGCCGCGATCGCCGTGGCGATGAGCTTCGGCGCGGTCCTCACCTTCACCGCCGCGTCCCTGTCCGCGACCGCCCAGGAGGCGTTCGGCGGCACCCTCGGCGTGATCGCCGTCGCGTTCGTCACCGCCATGGTGTTCTGGATGCGCCGTTCGGCCCGCAGCCTCTCGGGTGAGCTGAGGGAGAAGGTCACCGGCGCGCTCGCGATGGGCACCGGGATGCTGATCCTCACCTCCTTCCTCGCGGTCGGCCGCGAGGGCCTCGAGACGGCTCTGTTCCTGTGGACCACCGCCCGGGCGGCCGGCGAGTCGGCCGGCCCGCTGACCGGCGCCGCCATCGGCCTGGTCCTCGCGGCGGGCCTGTGCTGGGGTCTGTACCGCCGGGTCCTGAAGATCAACCTGACCAGGTTCTTCACCGCCACCGGCGCCGTCCTCATCGTCATCGCGGCCGGAGTCCTCGGCTACGGACTGCGCGACCTCCAGGAGGGCGGGGTACTGCCAGGCGGCACCGCCTACGCGGTCGACCTCACCGGCAGCGTGGACGCCGGTTCCTGGTACAGCACCCTGGTCCAGGGCGTGTTCAACCTGACCCCGGCCATGACCTGGCTGCAGGTCGTGGCCTACGCCGCCTACCTCGTCGTGGTGATGACCCTGTTCGTCCGCGGGGTGCGCGCCACCACCCCGAAGCCCGCCGCCGAGCGCTCCGGGCCCGAGCCGAAGGCGGCCCGCCCGCAGCGGCGCCGGCCCGTGTGGGTGATCCCGGCCGCCGTGGTCGCCGTACCCGCCGTGCTCGCCGGACTCGTCGTCGCCCTCTCCCGGCCCAAGCCCGCGGGCGACCAGACCGTCGCCGTGTCCGGGACCGAGTGCGGCAAGGGCTTCACCGCGCCAAGGCCCGGCCGCCAGACCTTCCGGATGCACAACACCGGCGGCAGGACCTCGGAGGTGTATCTGATCGATCCGTCGACCGGTGCGGTCTACGGCGAGATCGAGGGACTGGCTCCCGGCACCACCCGCGACCTGGTCGCCACCGTCGCCGGCGGCACCTACGCCTGGAGGTGCGTCCCCACCGACGGCAAGGCCGTCACGTCCAGGGCGGTACGGGTCAGCGGCGGCGGAGCGGCCAAGCCGGTCGTCCCCGTCTCCGAACAGGACCTCGCCGCACCCCTGAAGGCTTACCAGACCTACGTCGAGCAGGGCCTGGCCACGCTCGTCACCCAGACCCGCACCCTTGACGACGACATCGAGGGCGGCCACCTCGACCGGGCCCGCCCCGACTGGCTCACCGCCCACCGCACCTACGCCTCCCTCGGCGCCGCCTACGGCACCTTCGAGGACTTCGACCAGAAGATCGACGGGCGGCCCGACGGACTGCGCAACGGGGTGCGGGACAAGGATTTCACCGGCTTCCTGCGCGTGGAGCACGGCCTGTGGCACGGGGAGCCGGCCAAGGACCTGCGTGCGCCCGCCCAGCAGCTCGCCGACGCGGCCGCGGGACTCCAAAAGGCCTTCCCGGCACAGGAATTCGACCCCGGCGACCTGCCGTTGCGCGCCCACGAGATCCTGGAGAACACCCTCCAGTTCGAGCTGACCGGCGACACCGACCAGGGCAGCGGCACCGGCCTCGCCACCGCCGACGCCAACCTCGCCGGCACCCGTGAACTGCTCGGCGTCCTCCAGCCGCTGCTGACCGGCCGCGCACCCCGGCTGCTCCCGACGCTCGACACGGACATCGCCCGGCTCCAGAAGCTCCTCGACGCGGCACACGGCGGCACCCACTGGACCCCGGTCGGCCGGCTGGCCGCCGCCGACCGGCAGCGCCTCGACGGCGCCACCGGGCAGCTGCTGGAAGACCTCGCCCCGGTCCCGGACCTCCTCGAGATCCGGAAGTCCGCCTGATGACCACCGAGCACCCGCACCCCGAAGGGAACCCTCCGATGTCCTCTGCCGACACCTCCGCCTGCCCGGCCCGCCGCTCCTTCGTGCGGACCGCGCTGGGCGCCGGAGCCGCCGGTGCGGTCCTGGCCGGCGGCGGCTTCGCGCTCGCCGGGAGCGGCGGCACGGCCCAGGCACAGGACACGGGCGCGGACAGCGGTGCGAAGGTCCCCTTCCACGGCGCCCACCAGGCCGGCATCGTCACCCCGGCGCCGGCCGCGGCCACCTTCGTCTCCTTCGACGTCATCGCCGAGGACCGCAAGGGCCTCGCCGACCTGCTGCGGACCATCACCGAGCGGGCCCGCTTCCTCACCTCCGGCGGCACCCCCGCCGACCTCGGCGTCGGTGCGCCGCCCTCCGACAACGGCATCCTCGGCCCCGAGGTCCCCTCGGACGCCCTGACCGTCACGGTCGGCGTCGGCGCCTCCCTCTTCGACGACCGCTACGGCCTCGCCAAGGCCAGGCCCGCCCGGCTGACCCCGATGCGGACCTTCCCGAACGACAGCCTGGACGCGGCCGAGTGCCACGGCGACCTGTCCCTCCAGCTGTGCGCGAACAGCCAGGACACCGTGCTGCACGCCCTGCGTGACATCGCCCGGCACACCCGCGGCGCCATGCAGATCAAGTGGCGCATCGACGGTTTCCAGAACACCCCGCGCCCCACCGGAGCCCAGCGCAACCTGCTCGGCTTCAAGGACGGCATCGCCAACCCGGACGTCACCTCGGCCCGCGAGACCGACCGGCTGATCTGGGTCGGCGCCGGGCAGGGCGAGCCGGCCTGGGCCGAGGGCGGCAGCTACCAGGTGATCCGGATCATCCGGATGCTCGTGGAGTTCTGGGACCGGGTCTCGCTGACCGAGCAGGAGAAGATGTTCGGCCGCCGCAAGGACACCGGCGCCCCGCTCGACGGCGCCAAGGAGACCGACATCCCCGACTACACCAAGGACCCGCACGGCACCGCGATCCCGGTGGACGCCCACATCCGCCTCGCCAACCCGCGCACCGCGAAGACCGACAGCTCCCGCATCCTGCGCCGCGGCTACAACTACGACCGGGGCGTGGACAAGGTCGGCAACCTCGACATGGGCCTGGCCTTCTGCTGCTACCAGCAGGACGTCAAGCGGCAGTTCGAGGCCGTACAGACCAGGCTGATCGACGAACCCCTGGTCGACTACATCTCCCCGACGGGCGGCGGCTACTTCTTCGCGCTGCCCGGCGTGCGCGACGGGCGGGACTGGCTCGGCCGCGGCCTGCTCTCCGCCTGACCGTTCCCTCGGCCACGGTCTTTCCCTCCCCATGGGAAAGGCCTGCCGCGGGCTTTACTGCACATGAGTTGCAACTACGGGAGGATGGCACAAGGCTGTGCAGCGCAGCCGTAGCCGCTGCACCGAAGGAACACCCTCCCCCCATGACGGCCGCCCCTGGTTCCGCTCCGTCCCTCCCCGCTCAGGGCGACGCCCCGCGTTCGGCCTGGCACCGCGTCCGTGGCTCCATGACGCGGCAGGAGTGGACCAGGGTCGGCGGTATGGCCGCATTCGTGCTCGCGCTGCACGTGATCGGCTGGGGCACGCTGGTCGGGATCGTCGCCCCGGAGCACCTCAGCGCCGGCACCGGAACCGCCGGTACACCGGCGACGTTCGGCATCGGCATCGGCGTGACGGCCTACACGCTCGGCATGCGGCACGCCTTCGACGCCGACCACATCGCGGCGATCGACAACACCACCCGCAAGCTGATGGGGGAGGGGCAGCGCCCGTTGTCGGTCGGCTTCTGGTTCTCGCTCGGCCACTCCAGCATCGTCTTCGGCCTGACCCTGCTGCTCTCCCTGGGCATGAAGGCCCTGGCCGGACCGGTCCGCGACGACCACTCCCGGCTGCACGAGGTCACCGGCCTGATCGGTACGACGGTCTCCGGCACGTTCCTCTACCTCATCGCCGGGATCAACCTCGTCGTCCTGGCCGGCATCTGGAAGGTGTTCCGGCAGATGCGCTCCGGCCGGTTCGACGAGGCCGCCCTGGAGGCGCAGCTCGACAACCGCGGCTTCATGAACCGCTTCCTCGGCCGGGTCACGGGCTCGATCACCAAGCCGTGGCAGATGTACCCGCTGGGCCTGCTGTTCGGCCTCGGCTTCGACACGGCCACGGAGATCGCGTTGCTGGTCCTCGCCGGTTCCGGCGCCGCCTCCGGCCTGCCTTGGTACGCGATCCTCTGCCTCCCCGTCCTCTTCGCGGCGGGCATGTCGCTGCTCGACACCATCGACGGCTCGTTCATGAACTTCGCCTACGGATGGGCGTTCTCCAAGCCGGTCCGCAAGGTCTACTACAACCTCACCATCACCGGTCTGTCCGTCGCCGTCGCCCTCGTCATCGGCACCGTCGAACTCCTCGGCCTGCTCGCCGACAAGCTGGACCTGCACGGCGCGTTCTGGGACTGGATCTCGGGCCTCGACCTCAACACGGTCGGCTTCGTCATCGTCGGCCTGTTCTTCGCCACCTGGGCGATCGCCCTGCTGGTGTGGAAGGCGGGCCGCATCGAGGAGAAGTGGACGGCGGGCCTGGCGGAGGGGTCCGCGGACTAGCGCTACGTCAAGATCGCATCAATTCCCCACGTCACCCATGGTGCGCGGCTCCCGTGCGGCGGCACACTGCGCTGCCGGCGTGATCCGCTGCCGGCGCCTCGGGAGGGACCAGGGATGTACGCACTCGCCTCGCAGCAGATGTCGGCGCCGGACTCGGCTCTGTTCGACCTGACGTGGGGGCTCGGCGCCACCGCGATGGGCTGGGTGGCGCTGATCAATCCGCGCGGCATCCTCGAATGGATCGCGCTGCGGCGGGGCAACGGCGGGAAGGTGTGGCCGGGCCGCGTGGCCGGCGGCGCGTTCGCGGTGCTGGGTCCGGTGGAGGCGGTCAAGGGGTTCCACCATCTGCTGGCGCTGAAGGGCGCGGAGCGGCCCACGGTGTTCCACCGGACGTCCGGTTTCTCCCCGGTCCTCGCCACCGTCATGATCGTGGCCGTCGTGCTCGTCGCGGCCCATGCCTGGCGCACCAACGAGTTCCTCCACGAGGCCTGGACGGCGGGCGGCCTGCCCCGCACCTGCGCCGTCCTGGCCACCCTCGCGGCCCTGTCGTTCGTCACCTTCACCGTCCTCGGCTACCTGACGGCCGGCATTCTCTGCTCCGCCGCGGCCGGAACGGCCGCGGTCGGCCTCGTCCTGCTCCGCGGCCGCGTCTAGGCCCGCACGCCGAACTCCTTGCGCCACTTGGTCAGTTGTTGCACCGGATCGCCCGTGAACGACCACGGGGTGCGGGTGGCGCGGCGGCCCAGCAGCCGGAGCAGGGACGCGGCGACGTCCGCCGTGCCGGCCAGACAGGCCGCGTGCGCCAGGTGGCTGAGGTCGCGCAGCTCGGTCGGTGCCGGATTGCTGTCCGGGCGGCCCCGTACCCAGCGCTCCCAGGTGCGCCGTACGTCGTTGACCGCGCCGTCGTGGTCCCAGTGCTGGCCCAGGCCGACCGAGCCCGGCCGGCCGCCGGCGGCGTCGAGGGCGTAGCGGTACTCCTCGACCCGGGCGTACTGGACCAGCACCGGCAGCGGGCAGCCGGGCGGTGCCACTCCGGCCGCGTCCCGGGCGAAGTCGTACATGAGGCCGTGCGTGCCGTGCCAGCGGGCCGAGTAGTAGTGCAGGACCTGCAGGTGGCCCTCCACGGTGTACGGGTCCCGCCGGTGCAACTCGTCCCACCAACGGGCCAGTTCCTGCCGCCGTACCCCTTTCGGATACAGCCGGGCGACGGAGATCAGCGACACCCACGGCGTCGGGTCCTCGGGGCAGGCCTCGGCGGCGCGCAGGCAGGCCAGCACCGCGGTGTCGATGCGGTCCCGGTCGATCGGCACACCCCGCCCGGCGGAGATGGCCAGGTGGAACGCCCGGGCCGTCTCCGTCGCCGCGCGCAGCACCTGCGCGTCCGGGTTGCCGGGCTCGGCGGCCAGCCATGACTCCACCGTCGAACTGCTGGCGCAGGCCTGCGCCAGCAGCCGCACCCGGTGGCCGCGCAGCGTCGCGTCCTCACCGGTGACCCACAGCAGGTCCCTGAGGCCCTGCCAGCGGCCGATGACGATGTCCTGCCGGGCGGAGGTGAGCCGCCCGTCCCCGCAGTCGGGGTCGAAATCGGGCGTGAAACGGTCTCGCGCCATCGGGATCTCCCTCAGAAGTCGGTGGGGAGACCCTCGTGCGGCCGGGACGGCACACCGGCGCCGTCGGCGACGTACTCCGCCTCCACGGTCCGGGTCGCGTCCAGCTTCGCGGGCCGGTAGTAGTCGCTGCCCTGCCGCCAGTACCAGAGCATCGGAACGAGCCCGACGGCCAGTCCGCCGATGCCGATCGCGATCGCGGCGCCGCTCAGCTCGCCCAGCGACTCGACGAAGATCCAGAACATGAACACGGCGCCGAACAGCGGCCACAGCCCCCCGAGCAGGAAGTTGGCCGGCGACTTCAGCAGCATCTTGCGGTAGGCGACGACCACCGCGAGACCGGCGAGGCCGTAGTAGACGGCGATCTGCAGGCCGATCGCCGAGATCGCGTCGGAGAGGATCTCGCCCACCGAGCCGAGCGCGTTGGAGGCGATGAACATCGCCAGCGCGACCCCGCCGACCACCACGATCGCCACCCATGGGGTGTTCCAGGTGCGGTGCACCCGGCCCAGCGCGGTCGGCATCGTACGGTCGCGGCCCATCGCGAACAGCGAGCGCGTGACCTGGATGAGCGTCGTCTCCAGCGTGGCGATGGTGGACAGCATCACGGACACGATGAGCAGCTTGCCGCCCCAGCCCGGCCAGATCTCCTCGCCCAGCACCGCGAGCACGTTGGCGTCGTTCTCCTCGATCTGCTTCGAGGTCAGGATGACGTTCACCGCGATGGTGAACACCTCGAACAGCAGGAAGACGATCCCGACTCCGATCAGGCCGGCGAGTCCGGTCGTACGACGGCTGTTGCGGGTCTCCTCGCTGAGGTTGCTGGTGACGTCCCAGCCCCAGTAGTAGAAAGCGGCGAGCAGCGCGCCGGACGCGAACCCGGCCATGCCGTCGAAGTGGGAGAAGCCCAGCCAGGACCAGTCGAAGGCGCGGGCGTTGTCCGTGTGGAAGACGGCGAGCACCGCGAACAGCGCCAGAATCCCCAGCTCCACACCGGACATGAGCAACTGGGCGCGTACGGTGAGCCGGGCCCCGCCGAGCACCACGCCCAGCATGACGAGGAACCACGCCGCGCCGACCACCGTGGACAGCGCCGTGTTGTCGGCGAGCTTCGCGTCGAAGAGGGCCAGCGTCATCGATCCGGCGGGCAGCGAACCGGCCACCATGAAGATGGTCGCCGAGATCACCAGCGCCCAGCCGCTGATGAAGCCCAGGAACGGATGGAGGGTGCGGCCCACCCAGGAGTAGCTGGCGCCCGCGTTGACGTCGATCCGGCTGAGGTAGCTGAACGCCAGGGCTATGCCCAGCATGGGTATCGCGCAGTACAGCAGGGCGGCCGGGCTTGCCAGTCCCACCGAGCCGACGAGGACGGCGGTGGTCGCGGCCAGCGAGTACGCCGGCGCGCTGCCGGCGACCGCCATCACCACGGTGTCGAACGTGCCGAGGACATTGGCCTGCAGCCCTCTGCCCCTGTTGTTGCTCATGGTCGTGCCGCTTTCCGTTTGTGCACGGCGCACGGGCGCCCGGCCCTACGGCGTGCAGGTGGGGGGTGGACCCGCCTCGTACCCGAAAAGGGATGGCCTCGGGTCGGGAGCCGGTCAGGAAGAACGGGGGTGGATGAACACACCGTGCTGCCGAGCGTCGGCGGACGGTCACCGTGTGTGGGTGTGACTATAGCGTCACTCATTGACGTTTCAAGATGACCAACCGGTAACGTCCGCTGACCTGTTCTGATACCTCTCAGTCGGCCACATGGTCGATCTGGCGCAGCCGGTTCGTCGCGTCCAGCGCGGCGACTTTGTACGACTCCGCCAGCGTCGGGTAGTTGAAGACCGCGTCCACCAGATAGTCCACCGTGCCGCCGCAGCCCATCACCGACTGGCCGATGTGGATCAGCTCGGTGGCGCCGGTGCCGAAGCAGTGCACGCCCAGCAGCGTGCGGTCCACCGGGGAGACCAGCAGCTTCAGCATGCCGTGCGAGTCCCCGATGATCTGGCCCCGGGCCAGCTCCCGGTAGCGGGCGACGCCGACCTCGAAGGGGACGCGGTCCTCGGTCAGTTGGTCCTCGGTCCGGCCCACGAAGCTGATCTCCGGAATCGTGTAGATACCGATCGGCTGGAGGCCGTGCATCTGCCCGACCGGCTCCCCGCACGCGTGGTACGCCGCCGCCCGGCCCTGCTCCATGGAGGTCGCCGCGAGCGCCGGGAAGCCGATGACGTCACCGACGGCGTAGATGTGCGGCACCTCGGTCCGGTAGTGCTCGTCGACCTCGATCCGGCCGCGCGCGTCCGCCCTCAGCCCCGCCCGGTCCAGGTCGAGCCCGGCGGTCAGGCCCTGACGGCCGGCCGAGTACATCACCGTGTCGGCGGGGATCTTCTTGCCGCTCTCCAACACCGTCAGCGTGCCGCGGGAATGGCGCTCGACGGCGGCGACGGTCTCCCCGAACCGGAAGGTGACGGCGAGGTCCCGCAGGTGGTACTTGAGCGACTCCACGACCTCGACGTCACACAGATCCAGCATCGCGGGCCGCTTCTCGACGACCGTCACCTTGCTGCCGAGCGCGGCGAACATCGAGGCGTACTCCATACCGATCACACCGGCGCCCACGATCACCATCGAGCGCGGCACCCGCTCCAGCGAGAGCACGTTGTCCGAGTCCATGACCGTGCGCCCGTCGAACGCCACGCTGTCCGGGCGGGCCGGCCGGGTGCCGGTGGCGATGACGATGTGCTCGGCGCTCAGCAGCCGTTCATGACCGGTGACCTCGTCGCGCAGGGCGACGGTGTGCGGGTCGGTGAACCGGCCGGTGCCCGAGTGGACGGCCACGTGGTTGCGGGAGAGCTGGCTGCGGACGACGTCCACCTCACGGCCGACCACGTGCCGGGTGCGCGCGGTCAGGTCGGCGACGGTGATGTCCTCCTTGAGCCGGTAGCTCTGCCCGTACAGGTCGCGCTGGGTGAGACCGGTCAGGTACAGCACGGCCTCGCGCAGGGTCTTGGACGGAATGGTGCCGGTGTGCAGGGAGACCCCGCCGAGCATGTCGGGGCGGTCGACGACGGCGACCCGGCGGCCGAGCTTGGCCGCGGCGATGGCGGCCTTCTGCCCGCCGGGTCCGGATCCGATGACGAGCATGTCGAAGTCGGGCATCTTCCGGAGTCTGACAGCCGCCGGGCACCGCGCGGAAGGCTCGTGTCGCAGCCGGGTGTGCAGGGGTGCCGATCACCGCTCGACGTCGGTGCCCATCTGGCCCGACGAAGTCAGAGGAGGCGCCAAGTCCAGCACCACGGAGTCCAGTGGCCGACGGGCCTGTCCTCGTGTCCCGCCGCGCGCCTTATGACCACTTGCTGATCCGTGAGGACGAGCACTTGGTCGCCGGGGACGAGCATCAAGGGATGGTCAAGCACGTAACTCGCACCTCGATCGAAGCGCAGTTCGTTCAGAAGGATTGCTCTTTCGGCTCGCCGAGAAAACCCGTTGCGAGTGACCCGCATCGGATGTCTGATTGATCGGCCACCGATCAGGAGAGAGAACATGAGGGCGTCGCTGCCCGCCCCCGGGTTGCACACCGTTCGCCTTCGACTGCGTGCCTTCGAAGACGCGGATGCGAACGACCTCTTCGCACTGCACAGCAGCGCCTACGTGCTGCGCTACTGGGACGCGCCACCGTGGAGCGAACACGAGCGCGCTGAGAAGTTCATCACGGCTTGCCGGCAGATGGCACAGGAGGGCACCGGGGCGCGGCTGGCCGTAGATCGTGTCTCCGACGGGGCGTTCATCGGGTGGTGCAGTCTGAACAGGTGGAATCCGGACTACCGCAGCGCGTCGCTCGGCTACTGCTTCGACGATGCAGCGTGGGGCCACGGCTACGCGACCGAGGCCGCGCGCGCTCTGCTACGGTGGGCATTCGACACGCTGGACCTGAATCGCGTCCAAGCTGAGACCGATACACGCAACGTGGCTTCCGCCCGCGTGCTGGAGAAGCTCGGCTTCGTGCGTGAAGGGACGTTGCGGGAAGACTGCGTCGTCAACGGCGAGGTCTCTGACTCGTGGGTCTACGGGCTGATCAGGCGGGAGTGGCAGTCGTCGTCCGAGCCGGTTCCCGCTCACTGAGTTCCGTCGCTCGGTACCCGGTGTCGGCCAACCCCAAGCAACTGATCGCTGCGCCTCATCCACACACAACGGCAAACCGGACAGAGGGGTTACATACCGTCATCTAATGCCGTGACCTCGCTCCGGTACTCCTGCCACTCCGACTCCTTGTTGCGGAGGAAGCGGCGTCGGTCCGGAGCGACCTCCTGCGTTCGGGCGGCCGTCAATGGTTGTTGTTGGCTGCTGCGGGCCACCCTTCGGCGGCCCACAGACGGCCCGAGCCGCGGCCCGGATCGTGGGCTCGGCAGATTTGCAGTCTCCCTTTGCTGCGCCAGCCGCTGGTGTCCTGACTTGCACGAACGCGGACGCAATCCCGAGTGCATGCCGAGCCCGGCCGTGGGTGCGCGGGTACGGTCGGGGTGCTGGATCCGACCGTGTTCGAGGGCCACCAAACCCCGGGGCGAGAAGGCGCCGTACGGCGCTGAGGGCGGGGACCGATTCCCGCCAGAGAACCACCAGCCCACGCCGAGTCCAGGGACTTCCGCACCACTCAACTTTGGAGATCCAGGATGCGCTGCACCAGGTCGCGGACCTCGTGCGGGGGGCAGGCGACGCGCGGTAGGTCGGGTCGTGGGGCTGCGTCCAGGGGGCCGAGGACGAGGTTCTGGCGCTCCGCGTGGTGCTCGCCGAGCACGATCGTCGCGGTGAGGCCACGGTGGCCGCTTCGGTGGAACACACCTGAGGAGAGCCGGTAGATGCCCCCGACGGGGATCTCCTGCGGGGCCTGGGGTGTGCAGGAGACGAGGCGCTCCGTTGCGCGGATCGCGTCGACGCGACCCACGCTCGTCGCCTCGTACAGCCGGTGCTCGGGACGCTCGGTGCAGTCGCGTACGGTGACGACCTGATTGAAGACGGTTCCGCACAGGACGTAGCTCCACAGGTCCCAGCTGTGTGCGTGGACGACGGGCGAGACCATCTCCTCGTCCTGCGGCCATACATGCAGGCAAAGGCCGCTGTACCCATGCCGGTACAGCGGCAGGCAGGTGAACTCCAACGGATGCTGCACGGCGGGGGCGGCAGTCCGCCCGGGAACGATCGTGCGCAGGGCGCACCATGCCCACTCCCGGACGGTGGCCGCATCGCCGCCGCGGAGAGCGGGGATGATGACGTCTTCAGGCGTAGGGATTTTCGGCATTGACAGCTTGTGTGATGATGTGTTCCACATCGTCGTCGGTGAAGTCTCCCGGAAGTTCCAACTGTAGCCGGGAGAACAGCTCCCGCACCTCGTCGACGGTCGGACGCTCGCTGAGAGGGCACGCGTTGCGGAGCAGCAACTCGCGTGCCTGGTTGAAGTGTTCCTGCAGTTCGTTGCGCCAGTAGTCGTAGTAGAAGCGCCCCTCGTTGATCATCAGCGCCGGGAAGCTCGGGCCGCGCTGGGTGATGAGGAGGCGGTTCTGGGTCATGTCCCAGCGGAAGAGGGTCATGGTCGGCGAGAGCGCGACCGCGATTTCCAGCGACGGATAGCGTTGCTTCCACCAACACGAGGCGACGATGGTGGCGAACAGCTCCATCTGCGTCCCCTTGGCGTCCCAGGTCTGCTCGTCCTCGTTGGGGTTATCGACGCCGTACCGGAAGAAGTTGGCGTAGCGCTCGCAGAGCGAGACGTTCCCGGGGTCGAGGATCTCCATACGGACGCGCAGCGGGCGATGGTTCCTGCGGGCGCGCTTTACGCACTCGGGGAGGACGACCGCCCGTACGAACGTCGCCGTGCCGCCCCGGAAGATCCACTCCTTCGCCTCGATCCGCGCCTCCGTCAAGGACTCGTCGATGTCGTTCCCGCGCAGCACCGTGATGGTGGACCCTTCGTCGAGGGCCGCCCGGCGCTCGGCGAGTGTCCCCTCGATGGCGCCGATCCGCTCGATGTGCGCCGGCAGCTGCTCAAGCGACTGGTGGGCGGCGAGCAGGGTCGCCCGCGCGTTCGGCTCGGTTTCGGCGTTCCAACGGTCCCGCAACACGGAGAGCGACAGTGCTGCGAGGGTGACGAGGATGGCGCTGTTGACGACCGGGGTGGGCACGGCACCGGACAGGCCGAGCGCGCCGACGATCGCCGCCGTCACGAGCGCCAGTACCGCCTCGGTGTTGACTCCGAGCCAGCGCACAACAGCCCGCAGTCGCATAGACAGTTCCCCCACGTTCATGCCGTACCGGGTGGCCACCGTGCCGGGGCAAGCATCGCGCAGCGGATCAACGCTGCGCAACCATACGCGTGCTGGCGGTTGACGAATGCGTGCTGACGGCTTTGTCGTACCGGGCGATTCAGAGTCGCTCGTGCGGCGCCCGCTCGCACACTGTCCGCGCGGCCGACCGGGGGCGTTCGCAGCTTCACCTGCGGCGGAGGGACGTAGACGCCTGGTGGACTGTGAATGGGTTGCTCGCTGTTCCCCGTGGTTCCCCGCACGATCTGGTACGCGTCTGGCACGAGTCATTCGCCGTCGCACCTCTCCAAGACCAGACTTGCGGAGCCCTCTTCGAGTCCGTTGTGCTCCTCCAGGTGGAGGTGAGCGCCATCCGGTGTGCCGTCCTGGGCGAGTGCGAGGAGATGGCCGGCCAGGGTCTTCAGCCCGGCGGCGTTGGCTTCGATGGCGATCTCTCCGCCGAGGTTGCGGACCTCGATGCGTGCGTCTTCCTCCCACGTGAAGACTCTGGTGGTTCCGTCGGTCACCGCACTCACCTGAGTGGTCGTCGACGGTGCGGCGCCGAGTTCAGGGGCCGCACCGAAGCATCGCGTACTCAGGGACCGCCAGGCAGCGAGGGCGGGCGCTGGGATGCACCCCTGAACGGACGCCCAGAAGGGCTGCGGTGTCGGATTCAGGCGGGCCCGTACCGCTCTTGGCGGGGCCCGCCGATGGGCTCAGCCAGTGCAGCCAGGAACGCTGTTCTGCGGGGCGCAGTTGTTCGGCTTGTTCCGCTTGACCACGGTGTTGTTCAGCGTGACCGTGCCGGAGGCTTTGAAGATGCCGCCTCCGTCGTCGGCTTTGTTGCCGGTGACGGTGCTGTCGTTCAGGGTGGTGGAGCCGATGGCATGGAAGATGCCCCCGCCCTGGGCGGTACCGCCATTCCCGGCTTTGGCGGTGTTGCCGCTGATGTCTGACTGATGACTCGTCACGGTGCCACCCGTGGCGTTGCCGATGCCGCCACCCTGCGCCGTGCCGCCGGAAGCACGGGCAGCGTTGTCCCGCACGGTGCTGCTGTTCAGGGTGAGCTCGCCGAAGCGGCCCACCTGGATCGCGCCGCCCCGGGCGGTGCCGCTGGGGGCGGTGGCGGTGTTCTCGGTAACACGGGTGCGGATCAACGACACGGGGAAGTTGGTCCCGACCCCGCCGCCAATGGCGATACCGCCCGGGGCACAAGCGGTGTTCCGGGTGATGACGCTGTCGGTCACGGTCAACCCGGTCGTCTGGCCCGGTACCGGCGTGCCGGTGGCCAGAGCGGCGAGCGCGGTGCCGCCGGGAGCGTCGGCGCGGTTGCCGCTGATGGTGCTGTGGTCGACCGACGTCTCCGCGAAAGCGGCGTGGCCGGCGCCGAACGCGAAGCTGTTGGTGTTCTCGGTGACGCGCACGGTGTTGCCGCTCACGCGGCTCTGGCTGAGCGTGAGAGGACCGTCGTTGGCAATGCCGCCGCCGTCGGCGCTGCTTCCGGTGGCTCCGGTGTAGATGGCGGTGTTGTCGCTGACATCGGTGTCGTTCACGGTCGCGGAGCCGTCGCTGTCGATGCCGCCGCCTTCTGCAAAGAGGCCGTCGGTGGAGGAATCGGCGGCGTTGTGGACCACCTTGCTGTGGTTCACCGTCAGGGTTCCCTGGTTGTTGATGCCGCCCCCGCAGACCGCCTCTCCGGGGAAGAGGGGGCAGTCCGTTGCCCGGCCGCCACTGATGGTGGTCCTGTTGAGCGTCAGGGTGCCTTCCTCGTCGACCAGGAGGATGCGGAAGTCCGGGGCGGACTTGGCGCGCGTGATCGTCGCACTGTTGCCGTCGATGATGATCGCGCTGGTGATGACGGGCAGGCCGTTGGCGGGACTGGCCGCATCCGGAGATGTCAGCTTGTAGGTGCACCTGCTGGACAGCCGGAGGGTGTCGGCGCCCGGTGAGGTGTTGGCAGTGTTGATCGCTTCGACCAGATCCCGGACCGAGCATCGCACGTCCATGGTGGCGGCATGGGCGAACGGGGCCGGAACTACCGTCACGGCGCAGGCTGTCAGGCCGGCCGCGGCCAGGAGCCGTCCCGGACGCGATCGTCGGACACCACGGTCCGGCCTCTGCGCTCGGAAGCACTGCCACGACATCAGGGTTCCTCCTTCTGCACCAGGAGGCACCCCACCGGGCGCGCTTCGACCAGCGGCCCGGCCCGTCCTGGCACAGGTTGTCGACGTGGGATGCCGGAGCCAGCCGACCACGTTCACCTGCCGCCAACGCTCCGACCTCGCCCACCCGTCACCCGCTGGCCCGGCACTTTCCCCGGGTCAGACCAACGCCGCCCCGCCTGAGATCTTGTAACCCGCACTCGTAAAGATCTCTAGAGAGATCGGTCGGAGACGGTCATACAGGGCGTGGGGCGGGAACTACTCGAACGGCTGCTGGTCGGCTCCTCGACACAGTGTCAGCCAGTGCAGCCAGGGATGCTGCCCGTCGGGCTGCAATTGTTCGGGTGGTTGCGCCGAACCTGCGTGTTGTTCAGCGTGACCGTGCCGGACTGTTTGAAGATGCCACCCCCGTCGCCCGCTCTGTTGTCGGTGACGGTGCTCTTGGTCAGCACTGCCGAGCCGACGGCCTGGAAGAGCCCGCCGCCCCGGGAGGTGCTGTGGGAGGCGTACGTGGTGTTGCCGGTGATCGATGACTGGTCGGCCGTCACCGAACCGCCGGTGGGGTTGTCGATGCCGGCGCCCTCGGCGATGCCGTTGTTTCCCGTGGCGCGGGCAGTGTTGCCGCTGATGGAACTGCCGCTCAGGGTGAGCGAGCCGATGCTGGCGACTCTGATCCCGGCGCCCTGCGCGGTGCCGTCCTGAGCGGTGACGTGGTTGCCGGTGATGAGGGTCCGCGTCACGATCATTCGGGAGTTGCCCGCGATTGCGCCGCCCTGGGCCTGTCCGCGTGGGGCGTCGGCCGTGTTGTCGCGCAGGACTGTGTCGGTGACGGTCAACGTGCTCGGGTCGGAGATGGTCAGTGCGGCGCGCGCGAAGCCGCCCGGGGCACTGGCGCGGTTCCCGGTGAACGTACTGTGCTCGACCTTTGCATCACCGAAGGAGGCCTGGCCCGCGCCGAACGCGAAGCTGCCGGTGTCCGCCGTGACGCTGACGGAGTTCTCGGCCACCTTGCTGCGCTTCACCGTCAGCGGTCCGTCATTGGCGATGCCGCCGCCGTCGGCCGAGCCCAGGTCGCTGCCGGTGTAGATGGCGGTGTTGTGGCTGATCTCGGTGTTGTTGATGGTTGCCGTGCCGTCGTTGTCGATGCCCCCACCCTCGACGGGGAGGTCAGACGTGGCGGTGTTGCGGCGCACCTTGCTGTCGTTCACCGTCAACGTGCCCAGGTTGGAGATTCCGCCGCCGCAGACCGCCTGCCCGGGGAACAACGGGCAGTCCGTCGCCGCCCCATTGCTGATGGTGGCCTGGTTGAGCGTCAGAGTGCCGTGTTCGTCCACGGCGAGGATACGGAAGGCCGGTGCGGACTTGGCACGGGTGATCGTCGCGCCGCGGCCCTCGATCGTGATCTCACTGCTGATGGTCGGCAGACCGTTGGCGGGGTGGGCGGTGTCGGGGGCCGTAAGCCGGTAGACGCAATTCCTGGAGAGCCTGAGGGTGTCGGGGCCCGGCGAGGTGTTGGCCGCGGTGATTGCGGAGACGAGATCCGGGACCGAGCAGCGCACGGGCACTGTCGCGGACACGATGGCGAGGTGGGCTCGGAGTTGGGCGTGGGCGAGTGGCGCCGGGAGCACCACCGCGGCGGCGGACACCAGGCCGGCCAAGGCCAATCGATGGGCGGACATGTAGCGGCTCCTCCTTCTCGGACAGGAGCACCAGAGGATCATGTCGGTCCGACCAGGGCCGCTGACGTGGCCGTTCGAGCACGCCGTCAGCAGCCCGACGGGTCAATCCATTGCGGTTGGCAGGCGTCTTCTGCCAACGCCCGCGGCTGTCCGCGTCAGTGGCCGAAGTCATCGGAGATCGTGTGAAGGAACGGACCCCCGATGGACTGTGGCCGTCCGATCACGCAGGAGTGGCCGTATTGCTGCCTGGAACAGACGCAGACCAGCCAGTCGGGTCAGGGGTCAGGGAACGTTGGTGACGGACTCGCAGCGCAGGGCGACGTCGTGGTTGCCGGCTTCGCCGTCGCAGGAGTCGGTGTTCGCGCCGCCGTCCAGAAGATCGTTGGCGGGGCCTGCGAAGATGGCGTCGTTGCCGGTGCCACCGCGCAACACGTCCCGGCCGCCGGCCGTGCCGACGCTCGCGTCTCCGTCGAAGTTCACGTTGTCGCCGAAGAGGCGGTCGTCGCCGCCGCGTCCGTCGATCACGTCCTTGCCCGCGAACGTCCGGGAGGCGTCGCCGACCGAGCTGTCACCGAAGAGGAGCTCGTCCGCCGTGCCGCCGGTGATCCGGTCGTTGCCCGCCCCGGTCGCCTGCCCGCCCGCGGGGTCGCCGATGTTGTGGTCGCCGATGGCGAAGATGCCGCCGTCGGCGCCGAGATCGATGATGTCGTCGCCGCCGTTCCCATGGACGCCGTCGATGCCTTCGCTGTCCCCGACGATGCTTTCGGCGGTACCCGGTCCGGAACGGAGCACGTCGTCGCCCGCTCCGGTTCCGGAACCCTGGAAGGGTGCGGCCGAGTCGCCGAGCAGGCCGTCGTTGCCGTTGCCGCCCTCCAGGCAGTCCCGGCCGCCGCCCTCGGCATTGCCGCCGAGGGCCACGCTGTCGCCGGTGATGTGCTCGTCGTCGCCGTCTTCGCCGTAGATCCGGTCGTTGCCCCCGCCCTTGGCGTTGCCGTTGGAGTCGGTCTCCGAGTCGCCCACCATGAAGTCGGCTCCGTCACCGCCGTACATGACGTCGTTGCCGCCTCCCTCGGCGTTGCCACTGTTGCTCTGCGAGTCCCCCACCATGTCGTCGTCGCCGGCACGGCCGTACAGGACGTCGTTGCCGCCGCCCTTGGCATCCCCGCTCAAGACGGACACGTCACCGCGGATCGCGTCGTTGCCGTCACCGCCGTCGATCCGGTCGTTGCCGAGGCCGCCGATCAGGCGGTCGTCGCCGCCGAGGCCGCAGATGATGTCGTTGCCGCCGCGGCCGTCGATCACGTCGGCCCCTGTGGAGCCGACGATGACGTCACGCCCCGGCGTACCGGTGAGGGTTCCCGAGCCGGTGAGCGTCGCGGGAATGCCGAAACAGGTGGAAGGGGCGGCGACAGCGGTGGTCGCCGGAATTCCCAGCGTGATCAGCGCCGCCGAGACGATACCGGCCGTGAGGAGCCGAGCCATGCAGGACCTCCGGGTCTGAGGGGGGGGAACAGAAGGAGGTCTGCCTCACGTCATGGCGCTTCGGACAGTCGTCAATCCGTTTGCTGCACGCCGTCCCTCGAACGGTCCAGCGGGCGTGGCACGGCCGTGCTCACAGGAAAGGGCCAGTTCAAGAGGATCACCCCTCTGAACGTCGGCCGTGTTGTCGCGCGGGACCGTGTCGGTAACGGTCAACGTGCGCCGCGAACTCGCCGCCCGCGTCGGCCTGCCTCGCCGGGAACTGGCTGCTCACCCTCGCGTCTCGTACAGCAAGGTCGCCGAATTCCAGAAGCGCGGAGCTCTGCACTTTCACGCCGTCGTACGCCTCGACGGCCCGGAGGGGCCCGGAACGCCACCGCCCGTCTGGGCCACGGTAGACCTCCTCAGGGGCGCGATGCGCGCCGGCGCCGCGCACTCGTACACATCGGTCGAACAGGCCGTCGCGTCGTACGTGGCCAAGTACGCCACCAAGGCTGCCGAGAACACCGGCACCCTGGACCGCCGCATCGGTGAACTCGCCGAGCTCGACCGTCACCAAGTCCCCGACCACGCCCGGCGGCTCATCACGGCGTGCCGTGATCTGGACAACCTGTACCCGGACCGGCGCCTGTGGGCCCGGGCGCACGTGCTCGGCTTCCGCGGGCGCTTCTCGTCCAAGTCGCGCACCTACTGCACCACCCTCGGGGTCCTGCGCCAGGAGCGCGCCGACTACCGCGCCACCCAAGAGCGCAAAGCCCTCGGCCTGGACGACGTCCAGCCCGACACCGTCCTCGTCCTGAGGGACTGGCAGTACGCCGGTCACGGCCACACGCTGGGCGAGGCAGCCCTCGCAACGACCATTGCCCGCGATCTCCAGCTCAACCGCGAGACCGCCCGCGTCGTAGGCCACTACCGAGCGGCCTCGGACGGCCCAGAGACGGCCCGAGCTTCACCCAGGATTCGCTGCCCCAGACCTGATCGTCCACGGCTTGCCTTCCCCGCCGAGGTGTGGCGCGACAACGTCGCCCGGCAGCTTCTTCAATGGACCATAAAATCGAACACATGCTTGAATCTAGCCATGCGATCGTTTCCCGGCGACCTCGCCAAGGCGCAGCAGGAGTGGAGTGCCGCCCATCGGCAGCTCGACGAGCGGCTACTGCGTGACCTGGGACGGCCGGACGGACACGTGAGAAAGTGGCTTCATCCATGACGCCCTGGAATGCGGGGCCGCATGTCCCAGATGATCCTGAAGGCATGTCCGGCCCGATTCGTGTGATCGTTCATCCGCCGTCACCGACAGGCGGCCGGCGGGTCCGCGTGGACGGCGAGATCCTCGGCCTGGCCCACAACGTGGCCGACGTCGCCGAGTTCCTCCGCCGAGCCGGGCTGGAGATCGACCCGGCGGAGGTGGCGGAGGCCCCGTGGATCGACTGGCGTGGAGTGGGGCCTGAACGCTGGGGCCCGGAAGCGAGAAACTGACGCCCTCCCGAGCCGAGACGGCACCTCGGGCCAACATGTATTCCAAGTCTGTTGGCGCCTCGTCGGGGCTCGTAGTGCAGGGCCGTACACCTGTGTGCACGGGTGGCCCGGCTGCGGGAAGGACCCGGCACACGGTCTCGTCCGAACGACGGTGAACGTTGCCGGAGCCACCGTCATTCGTGGAGCTAAGTCGCCTTGGGCCGCGCCGCGCGTACGCCCGAGGCGGGCTCCTGTGCGTCCTCCAGCGGCAAGGTCTCGTCTTCTCCGAAGTCAGGGGCCTGGAAGGGGTTGGTCGCCGGAGGCGGCGACGCTGCAGTGGAGCAGCGGGGTTGCCCTTCCAGGGCGGAAAACAGCGACGTCAGATCGATGAGAGGACTCTCTTTCATTGCAGGTGTCCCGGAAGGGGCCCTGGTGTGCCGGGACCGGGCACAGCGGTCCTACAGTTTGGTCATCTTGGCGTACGGGCTCAAGATCCGCATTTGCGCCGAGCCGAAATCCACGAGCGCCGCGACTCCGTCCTCGATGCCGACTACTCGGCCGAGGCCATACATGTCGTGTGTGACCTGGTCGCCCACGGCGAAGTGCTTGGGAGCCGGTGTGACCGGGGCTTTAAAGGGGCTGGTGGGCAAGTGGCGCTTGGGCGCAGCAGGCTTGGTCATGGCTCAGTATGAGCCTGCGTGCATCCCGTTCGCTGTGGCCGCCGGCACAGATCCAGACGGGAACAATCGCTCCATGCCACTGACCTGGGGTTTCGAGACCTGGTGAGGCGAAACCGGACCGTAGGTCCCCTTTGTTGACCGTGGCTGACCCCTGCATCTGGCACGGTTGTGGCACGAACCTCAGCCGACGACAGTCAGCCACGATGGCGGGTGCGCCGACCGATCAGTGCGCGTGTGCCTCGCCGCACCCCGCCGGCCTCGGCCACGCTGTCGATGTGTGTCGAGCCCTCAGCTTGGAAAGCTGAGGTGATCCAGGGCCTGCTGCGGGGGCTGAACTGCTGCGGCAGGGCCTCCCCGACCGGTGGCACGTCCGTTGATTCCCCGTGGTTCCCCGTGGTTCCCCGCACGATCTGGCACAGGTCTGCCGGCGTGGCGGCTAAGCCCGGCACGGCACCTGTACACCGCGGCTCGGCCCCTGATCGCCCCGTCCGCGGCGGCTGCCGGTGGCTCAGGTCAGGGGCAGCCGCATGATGGCCAGGTCGAGCCACCGGCCGAACTTGGTGCCGACCTCCGGGACCGTTCCGACGTGCTGGAACCCGAACCGCTCGTGCAGCCGGATCGACGCGGTGTTGCCGGCCTCGATATCCGCGATGACCACGTGGTGGCCCGCCTCGCGGGCGGCTGCGACGAGGGTGGCGAGCAGTGCGGAGCCGATGCCGAGCCCGTGCCGGTCCTCGCGGACGTAGACCGAGTCCTCCACCGTGTGCCGGTACCCGTCCAGGCTCCGCCACGGGCCGTAGGCCGCGAACCCCGCCACCTCGCCCGCCACCTCGGCCACGAACGCCGAGCCGCGCTCCAGGTGAGCGGCCAGCCAGGCCGCCCCCTCGGCGGGGGACTGCGGGGTCTGCGTCCACAGGGCCGTCGAGTGCTCGACCGCGTGGTTGCGGATCGCGCGGATCGCCTCCGCGTCGCCGGAGTGTGCCGGCCGTACGGTCACGGCCCGACTTCTCTCGTATATTGGATTCATGTCCAACATGGTAGATCCTCTGGTGGGGCGGATCGCGGCCCGTGTCCGCACCGAGCGGGAGCGCCGCCGCTGGACCCTGGCCCGGCTCGCGGACGCCTCAGGTGTCTCCCAGGCCATGATCAGCAGGATCGAGCGCGGCGAGAGCAGCCCCACCGCCGTCGTCCTCGGCAAGCTGTCCGCCGCCTTCCAGCTGAGCGTCGCCTCCCTGCTCGCCCTCGCCGAAGGAGCGCAGGAGGAGGAAGGACCGCAGGGCCGCACGGACGGCGTCGCGGGAGTGCGCCGCCGGGACGACGCGCCCGAGTGGCGCGACCCCGGCACCGGCTACCGGCGCCGCCAGATCACCGGACCGCACTTCCCCGCGGAGATCGCCGAGATCCGCCTGCCCGCCGGTGCCCGGGTGCCGTACCCGGCCGCGGCCTTCGCCTTCGTCCGCCAGGTCGTCTGGGTCCTCGACGGCCGTCTGACCTTCCACGACGGCGACACGGTCCACGAACTCGACGCGGGCGACACCATCGAACTCGGCGAGCCCGCCGAGCGCGCATTCGTCAACGCCACCGACGCCGAGTGCCGCTACGCCGTCGTCCTCACCCGGGGCGCACAGCCGTGACCCACCCCCTTCCCCGAGGCGGCACGTTCCTGCTCGCCTCCATAGCCGGGACGGCGATCGCCAACAACTACGCCCTGCAGCCCGCGCTCACCGCGGTCGCCGCCGACCTCGGCGTCCCCCTCTCCGTGATCGGCCTCGTGCCGACCGCCGCACTCGCCGGCTGTATGACGGGCTTCGCCCTCCTGCTCCCGCTCACCGACCACCTGGCGCCCAACCGCCTGGTGGCCGCACAGCTCACCGCCCTGGCCGCCGCCCTCACCCTCGCCGCGGAAGCACCCGGTGCGTTCGCGCTCCTGGCCGCCTACCTGCTCATCGGCGCGGCCGCCAGTGTCGCGGCCCAGGCCGGCAGCATCGCGGGCCGGCACGCCCCGCCCGGGAGCCGGGGAACGGGAGTCGCCACCGTGGCCGCCGGCATGTCGGCCGGCATCCTGCTCAGCCGGCTGGCGGGGGGAACCCTCGCGGACGTCCTCGGCTGGCGGCGGATGCTCCTCGTGTTCGCCGCCCTCGCCCTCCTCGGGGCGGTCGCCGCCGCCACGCTCCTGCCCCGGCAGCGGCCGCACTCCGGCGGCGGCTACCGCGCGACCCTCGGCTCGCTTCCCCCACTGCTGCGCCGCCACCCGCAGCTGCGCCGGGCGGTGGCCACCGGCGGGCTGTGGTACTTCGCCTTCAACCTCGTCTGGGTCGCCCTCGCGCTGGCTCTGGCCCAGCCGCCCCACTCCCTCGGCCCGACCATCATCGGCCTGTACAGCCTGGCCGGAGTCCTCGGTTTCGCCGCACTCCCGCTCACCGGACGCCTGGCCGACCGGTACGGTCCCAGCGCCGTGATCACCGCTTCCATGGCGGCCGCCGCGGCTGGAGTGGCCCTCCTCGCCACCGGCCTGAACACCCCGTGGGTCACGGCAGCCGGACTCGCGCTCTGCGACGCCGGCTGCTTCGCCGCCCAGGCCGCCAACCAGAGCCGCGTCATCGCCCTCGACCCCCAGCGCTCCGGCAGCCTCAGCAGCGTCTACCTCGTGCTGTACTTCACGGTCGGCGCCGTCGGCACCGGCCTCGCCGCACCCCTGCTCAGCACCCTCGGCTGGCAGGGCACGGCCCTGACCGCCCTCGCCGCGCTGCTCCTCGCCGCCGCCTGTGGACGCGGCGGCACCCGGCAGACCTGAGCGCCTGCCGGCAGCCGGTTTCGCGACGGCGGTGGCAGTCGGTTTCGCGACGGCGGTCACGGCCCGCTGTAGGGGCAGCACAGGGCGCCGGGCGGGCTGCCGTACCGACCCGCGCGCCCCTGCCCGGCGCCTCCCCGTTGGTGTCCTCTGATTCCCCGGACCGCCCTAGGGCAGCAGCTTCTCCACGGCTGCCTGGCCCTCGGTCTCCAGCTTGCGGCGCGCCCAGTCGAGGTTCGCCGGAGTGACGTCCCTGCCCGCTGCCATCACCAGGTCCTCCGCGGTGACGTCCCTCGGCGGAGCGGAGTGGAGCAGGGCGTCCGGGGTGCAGTGGTCGTCGGACGAACGGGACTCTTCGGGTGTGGATGTCGACATGATGCCTCCTCCTCGGTCCGGATGACCGCATCCGTGCCGGTGCCGCCGAACGGGGCACACTCTCACCATTCCGCGCCTCGCCGCAGCCTGCATCCGGAAGGCGCCGCGGCGCCGGGTGACAGGCGTCTGCCCGCCCGGCGCCGGGGCACTCGCCCTAAGCTGGAATGCAGCCCGAGCTGGAATGCAGCCCGCACACCGCACCGGGAGGCCCGAGCGATGGCCGACATCCCCTTCCCGCAGGACCTGTCCGGGAGTCCCCGCTACCTGCCGATCGCCGAACACGGCCTCATCGGCGATCTGCGCAGCGTCGCCCTGGTCGGCACCAACGGCACGATCGACTGGTACTGCTCCCCGTCCTTCGACGCACCCAGCGTCTTCGCGGCCATCCTCGACGCCGAGCGCGGCGGCCGCTTCGAGCTGGCCGCCGCCGTACCCGCGCGCACCAAACAGTTCTACTTCCCGGACACCAACGTGCTGATCACGCGGTTCTTCACCGAGGACGGCGTCGGCGAGGTCCAGGACTTCATGCCGGTCCGCGGAGAGGCGTCCGACGTCGAGGGCCGGCACCGGCTCATCCGGCGCGTGGTGTGCGTCCGCGGCACCGTGCCCTTCCGGGCCCTGATCGCCCCGCGCTTCGACTACGGCTCCGACCCGCACACCCTGCGCACCCTCGACGGCCTCGTCGTCTTCGAGTCCGCCAAGCTGTCCCTCGCCCTCACGGCCACCGCCGTCGTGGAGTGCGACGGCCGGGACGCGCGGGCCGACTTCAAGCTGAGCGAGGGTGAGACGGCGGTGTTCGCCCTGGACCAGCTCGGCACCGAGGTGGCCCCCCGCGGCTGCGCCCACGCCGAGGCCGAGTACGAGTTCAACGCCACCGTCGCGTACTGGCGGCGCTGGCTGCACCAGTCCCGCTACCGGGGCCGCTGGCGCGAGATGGTGCACCGCTCCGCCCTCACCCTCAAGCTCCTCACCTACGCCCCCACCGGCGCCATCGTCGCCGCGCCCACCACCAGCCTGCCCGAGCAGCTCGGCGGCGAGCGCAACTGGGACTACCGCTACGTGTGGGTCCGCGACGCCGCCTTCGCGGTCTACGCCCTGCTCAGGCTCGGCTTCAGCAGCGAGGCCGCGGCCTTCATGAAGTTCCTGACCACGCACATCAGCCCCGGCTGCGGCGACGGCTCCGGCCCGCTGCAGATCATGTACGGCATCGACGGCCGTGCCGACCTGCCCGAACGCGAACTGCCCCACCTGGAGGGACACCTCGGCTCCGCCCCGGTCCGGGTCGGCAACGCCGCCGCCGACCAGCTCCAGCTGGACATCTACGGCGCCCTGATCGACTCGATCTACCTCTACGACAAGTGGGCCGAGCCCATCTCCAGCGGCCAGTGGGACGACGTGTCCCACCTCGTCAACTGGGTGTGCGACCACTGGGACCAGCCCGACGAGGGCGTGTGGGAGACCCGCGGCGGCCGCAAGAACTTCCTGTACTCGCGGCTGATGTGCTGGGTCGCCATCGAGCGGGCCATCCGCCTCGCCACCCACCGCGGGCTGCCCGCCGACCACCGCCGCTGGCGCCAGGCCCGGGACGACATCTACCGGCGGATCATGGAGCGCGGCTGGTCGGAGCGCCGCAACGCCTTCGTGCAGTACGAGGGCGCCGATGTGCTCGACGCCTCGGTGCTGATGATGCCGCTGGCCAAGTTCATCGCGCCGACCGACCCCAAGTGGCTGTCCACCCTGGACGCCCTCTCCGAGGACCTGGTCTCCGACTCCCTCGTCTACCGCTACGACCCGCAGGCCAGCCCCGACGGGCTGCGCGGCGACGAGGGCACCTTCTCCATCTGCTCCTTCTGGTACGTCGAGGCACTGGTCCGGGCCGGCCGGCTGGACGAGGCCCGGCTGGCCTTCGAGAAGATGCTCACCTACGCCAACCACCTCGGCCTGTACGCCGAGGAGATCGGCCGCACCGGCGAGCAGCAGGGCAACTTCCCGCAGGCGTTCACCCACCTGTCCCTCATCAGCGCCGCGTTCAACCTGGACCGCGCCCTGGGCTGACCGCCCTGCCGGGCTCAGGGCAGCGGCTGCTCCGCCCAGATGATCTTGCCGTTGTGGGTGTAGCGGGTGCCCCAGCGCTCGGCGAGCTGGGCGACGAGGAACAGGCCGCGGCCTCCCTCGTCGGTGGTGGCCGCGTACCGCAGATGCGGGGAGGTCGTGCTGCGGTCGGAGACCTCGCAGATCAGCGTGCGGTCGCGCAGCAGCCGTACGCCGATCGGCCCGCGTCCGTAGCGGATGGCGTTGGTGACCAGCTCGCTCAGGATCAGCTCCGTCGTGAACGACAGCTCGTCCAGGTCCCATTCGGCCAGCAGCCGGGTGACCGAGGCCCGTACTTCGGAGACGGCCACCGGATCCGAGGGCACCTGCCACTCGGCGACCCGGTCGGCGCCGAGGACACGGGTGCTGGCCACGATCAGCGCGACGTCGTCGCTGGGCCGGTTCGGGAGGCTGTCGAGCACCGCCCGGCAGGTGTCCTCGGGCGAGGCGCCGGGCGCCCGGCCGAGGGCCTCGCGCAGCAGTTCGAGCCCCTCGTCGATGTCCCGGTCCCGGTCCTCCACCAGGCCGTCGGTGTACAGGACGAGGCGGCTGCCCTCCTTCAGCTCCAGGTCGGCCGTCTCGAACGGCAGCCCGCCGAGGCCCAGCGGGGGACCGGCGGGCACGTCCGGGAACTCCACGCGGCCGTCGGGGTGCACCAGCGCGGGCGGCGGATGGCCGGCCCGGGCCACCGTGCAGACCCGCGACACCGGGTCGTACACCGCGTACAGGCAGGTCGCGCCGGTGACCGCGGCGGCGCCGTCGGCCGGGGTCTCGTCCTGGTCGATCCGGCCCACCAGCTCGTCCAGCAGACCGAGAAGTTCATCGGGCGGCAGATCGAGCGAGGAGAAGTTGTGCACCGCCGTGCGCAGCCGGCCCATCGTCGCCGCCGCGTGGAGTCCGTGGCCCACGACGTCCCCCACCACCATGGCCACCCGGGTGCCGGACAGCGGCAGTACGTCGAACCAGTCGCCGCCCACCCCCGCCTGCGCCGGCAGATAGCGGTAGGCGATCTCCAGGGCGCCCTGCTCCGGCAGGGAGCGCGGCAGCAGGCTCCGCTGGAGGGTCACCGCCATGCTGTGCTCACGGGTGTAGCGGCGGGCGTTGTCGATGGACACGGCGGCCCGCGCGACCAGTTCCTCGGCGAGGGCCAGGTCCTCGGCGTCGAACGGCTGCGGCTTCTCCGACCGATAGAAGTTGGCCACACCGAGCACCAGGGTGCCCGCCCGCAGCGGAATGGTGATCAGGGAGTGGATGCCGTGGGCCACGATCTGCCCAGTGCGCTCCAGGTCCTGGGCGAGCCAGCCGGGCGCCTCCCGCAGCACCGGCTCGATCACGGACTGCCCGGTCGTCAGACTCCGGGCCTGCGGCGAGGTCGGCACGAACCGGATGCGCTCGCCCACCGAATACAGCGGGGCGTCGTCGCGGACGCCGTTGCAGGCCGCCCGGCGCAGCGAGGTCCCGGGCCTCGGCTCCTCCCCGCTCAGCACCGGGTCGAACAGGTCCACGGTGACGTAGTCCGCGAACCGCGGCACGGCCAGCTCGGCCAGTTCCTGCGCCGTGCGGGCCACGTCCAGGCTGGTGCCGATGCCCACGCCGGCGTCGTACAGCATGTTCAGCCGCTCGCGCGCCACCTCCGCGCGGCCCGACAGGGCGCGCAGCTCCGTGGAGTCGCGCAGCGTGGTGACGCTGCCGGCCGGGCCGCCGCGCAGGTCGGTGGGGCGCTGGTTGACGGCCAGCAGCCGGTCCTTGACCAGATGCACCTCGTCCGTGGCGACCCGCCCGGAGGCCAGCAGCCCGGCCGTGTCGTCGTCCAGACCCAGCTCCAGCACATGACGCTGCTCGGCGTCCTCGGGCAGGTCCAGCAGCCGCTGCGCCTCGTCGTTGGCGAGCACCAGCCGGCCGTCGCCGCCCACGATGAGCACGCCCTCGCGGACGGCGTGCAGCACCGCGTCGTGGTGCTCGTACATCCGGGTCATCTCGTACGGGCCGAGGCCGTGCGTCTGGCGCAACAGGCGCCTGCTGACCAGGGCCGTGCCCCCGGTGGCCAGCGCGAGTGCCGCCGCGGCCGCCGCGAGCAGCAGGGGCAGCTGCTGGTCGGCGGCCCCGCCCACGTGCTCGGTGGTGATGCCGGACGAGACCAGGCCGACCACCTTGCCGCTGGAGTCCTTCACGGGCACGACGACCTGTACCAGTTCGCCTATCGTCCCGTGGATCTCCTCGACGACCGTGCCCCCGGCCAGCGCCGGCGCGATGGTCCCGACGAACTTCTTGCCGATGCGGTCCGGATCGGGATGGGTGTAGCGGATGCCGTCGGTGTTCATCACCACGACGAAGTCCACGTCCGACCCCTTGCGGGCGGCCTCGGCCTTCGGCTGCAGGATGGCCGTCGGATCCGGGGCGCGCAGCGCGGCCGCCGTGCCGGGCGCGTTGGCGAACGTCTGGGCGACGGCCATGGAGCGGTTGAGGGCCTCCCTGGTGCTGTCGCGCTGCACCTGGAGCACCTGCGCCACCACGGCCGAGACGACCAGCAGCAGCACGATCACCACCTGGAGCAGGAACACCTGCCCGGCGACGCTGCGCCCGGTCACCGCCGCCCGCAGCACGCCCGGACGGCCGCCCTTCGCGCCCGCAGTGTCCTTCCGCGGGCCCTGCGGTGCGCGCGGTTTCCCGGAAGGACGGGACGGCCGGGTCTCGGACCGGCCGGGCAGACGCACCATGTGCCCATGTCTACACTGCCCGGCCCCGTCAGGCGAGGCCGTCGCCCGAGGCGAGAGCCACCTGTTCCGGCGGCGGGCTCCGGTCACCGGCGGTGCGGGGTGCGCCGGGTGGCGAGCAGCAGCGCCACGTCGTCGGGGCGGTCGACGGAGTGCCGGGCGGTGGCGGTGATCCGGTCGGCGACCCCGGCCAGGGACCGGCCGCCGCGCCGTCCGGCGACCCCGCCGGCCCTCGCCAGCGCGAGGCGCAGCGCGGTGATGCCGTCGTCGATGTCGGCGCCGGGCCGCTCCACGAGGCCGTCGGTGTACAGGGCGAGGATCGCGTCCGGCTCCAACAACAGATCGGTCACCGGGTACTGGGCGCACGGATCCACCCCGAGGACGACACCGCCCGGGATGTCCAGCACCTCGGTACGTCCGTCGGGGCGGCGCAGCAGCGGCGGCGGATGTCCCGCCCGGGCTGCCCGGGCCTGCCCGGTGGCCGGGTCGAGACGAACGTAGCAACAGCTGGCGAACTGGCCCGGGTCGAGGTCGATGAGCAGGTGGTTCGTGCCGCTCAGCACCTCGTCGGGCGGCCGGTCGCCGAGCGCGAAGGCGCGTACGGCGCTGCGCAGCTGGCCCATGGTGGCCGCCGCCTGCACCCCGTGCCCCTGCACATCGCCGATGACCAGCGCCAGCCCGTCCCCGGCCTCGACGACGTCGTACCAGTCACCGCCCACGTCCATGCCCTGGGTGCCCGGCAGATAGCGGCCCGCCGTCTCCACCTGCGGGTGCGCCGACAGCCGCCGGGGCAGCAGGGCCTGCTGCAGGCCGCGGGCGAGCGCGGCCTCGGTGTCGTAGCGCTGGGCCTTCTCCATCGCGTGCGCGATCAGCCCGGCGAGCGCGGTCAGGACCGTCTGCTCCTCCGTGCTGAAGCTGCGCGACCGGTCGAAGCCGAGGATGCAGGAGCCGACCGGCCGCCCGGACGCGATCAGCGGCAGGAAGGCACGGGCGCCCTCCTCGGCGTCCAGGGGTATGCCCGGGTAGGTGGCCGCCAGTTGCTGCATGGACTCGAAGAAGATCGGACGGCCGGTCGTGAGGGTCTCCACGCCGGGCAGGTGCGCGTCGAGGCCGACGCCCTCGAAGGGGGAGAGGAAGCCCTGCGGGAATCCGGTCTCCCAGGCCAGGTACAGATGCCGGTCCTGGAGCAGGTAGATGGCCAGGTGGCGGCCGCCGAACGCGGGCAGCAGCTCCTGCATCACGACCGCAGACACCTGCCGGGCGGTCACGGCGTCCGTCAGCGCGATGGCGAGGGCGATGGGCCGGTACAGCGGCGTCAGCGAGTGATCGCCGGGCACCGAGTCCTCCGGGGTGTGCGGCTCGGCCTCGGCCGGGGCTTCGGAGGAGGGTTCGGCGGGCGCGTCGACATGGCTGGCCGGGACGAGCGTGCAGGTCAGGATGTCCGGGCCGGGATGCACCGAGAGGGCGAGCCAGTCGCCCTCACCGGTTGCTGCACGGTCCGCGGCCGGACGCCGGACGTGCACGTGCACCGGCTCCTGGGACAGCAGCACGCTGCGCAGATGGTCGTCGTACGGCGGACCGCCCAGCCATGGCATCGCCTCCCACAGCGAACGGCCGAGCAGCCACGCCCGCTCCTGGCCCGCCATGCGCGCCGCGGCCGCGTTGACGTACACGAGCAGCCCGAGCCGGTCCAGGCAGAACACCCCTTGCGGCAGCATGTCGGCCGCGCCGTCCGCGGAGGCACCCGGGCCGGGGTCGAAGACGGTTCCGGCGACCAGGGACGCCTCGCCGGGCTCGGTCGCCGGGGCCAGGTCGACGAGCCGCGGGGTCCCTTCCTCCGACCACACGTTCAGGGGCGCGGCGGGCGGCTTCCCGGCGCCCGCGTCGCGCAGCGCGGCCAGGATCCGGTGCGCCTCGGCCGGGGACACGGCGTCCGCGAGCGCCGGGCCGGTCCCCGCGAACTCCGCCGGATCCAGCCCGAGCAGCGCATACAGCCGGTCGTCCGGGTGCACCGCCGACGTTTCCGGATCCCAGGTGAACCGCCCCACGCGCGCCTGTGCGGGCCGGGTGGCGGGCGGACGTACACAATGGGGTTCCCCGTCCCAGGCGATGACGGCCTCGTCCCCGTCGGCGAGAGCGAGCAGCTCGGCTCCGAGGCCCTCGGCGAGCCGTGCGAGCAGTTCGCGGTCCAGCAGCTCGTCCACGGTGTCCGTCGCCGCCGGCCGCAGCACGCTGAGCACCCCCAGGGGCTCGCTCCCGCCCGGCACGGGCACGTGCACCGAGCCGAACGGGAAGGGCAGACCCGCCGCGAACTGGGGATACCGGCGCACCGTGTCCGTGGCGTTCGACAGCACCACCTGGACGCCCAGCCGGTAGGCGTCGGCCACCGGGAAGGGCCGGCCGACGTGCAGTCGCCACCAGGGCCGGAACAGCGGGCCGGGCAGCCCGACGAGCACCGCGAGGCGCAGCAGCCCCGGGGTGCTGGAGCGCAGGTACACGCCCGCCACGCGCCCTCCGGCCGCGCCGAGCGCGCCGGTCGAGGCGTCGACCAGCAGCGTGGTCAGCCGCGCCCGCGACCGGACCGCCGGCTCTCCGCTCCCAGCCATGGGCCCTACCTCGTCCCGTACCGCCGGGTGGATGACACAAGAATGCGCCTCGTGGGTGGCGTGACGCACCTGGGCGGGAGAAGACGGTACTGCAGGGTCGCGGCCGTGGGGAGGGGCCCGTACGGACCTGGTACCGCGCACTTCACACCTGTGCCGCACCCGGGTGGCGGGGCGTCGTACGCGCTCTTAGTAATGGACTGCGTGACTCCGCCCCGCGGACTGCGTGATTCCGCGCCGCGCGCGGCACGCCGGTGTGGCCGCACCCTTCCCCTGGAGCCCAGATGACCAGCTCTCCGTCGCCCCGTCCCGACGACTCCACCGGCATACCCGCCGCACCGGCCGCCACCGCGGTCGCCACCCCGTCCCCCGACCCCGATACCTGGCCCGAGGCGCTCCTGGGGACGAGCCCCGAGGCCCCGTGTGCGCAGGACCCCTACGAGGATCCCCTGCCCGGTCTGGTCCGCGCGGCTGTCGCCGACCGCCCCCTGGAGGACGTCGTCCGGCTCATCACCCTGCTGGAACGGCGGCCCGAGCACGCCCGGACCACCGCCGAAGCGCTGCGCGCGGCCGGTGTCGGCCGGTCCCTGGAGGACGTCACCCGCTTGGTCACCCTCCTCACCCGGCCGCCCCGCACCAGCGGCAGCGCCGACGAGGCGATCCGCGCCGCCGCCGAGTGCCGCCCGCTGGAGGAGGTCACCCGGCTGATGGAACTGCTGCGCAGCACCCCCGTGGAGCCCCACTGCGTGCGTGCCGCGGTCGAGGCGGTGGCCGTCGGCCGCCCCGTCGAGGAGCTCGCCGAGCTGATCGCCCGCCTTGCCGCCGAGCGGCCCGCGCACGGGACGGCGCTGCCCGAACCGGTGGTCCCGGTGCCCGTCGAGCCGGCCCCGGTGCCCGTCGAGCCGGCCCCGGTGCCTGCCGACGCGCAGCCCGCCGTCGCCATCGCCGTTCCGGCACTGGACGAGGCCACCCCGGCGCCGGACGAGGTTGCCCTGGTACCGAACGAGGTTGCCCTGGTACCGGACGAGGCCACCCCGGTACCGGACGAGGCCGCCCCGGGGCCCCGGCGGACCGGCGAGCGCACCCCGGACGGCGGGTCCGGGTCCCCGAAGGCGCCCGGGTGGCTGGCCCGAGTCGCCGCCCTGCTGGTGTTCCTCTGCGGCGCGGCCCACGCACCGCGCTACTGGGAGGACCTGTCCCAACCTCTCCTGCAGGCCACTCTGGCCGCCTCGGGGCTCTGCGTCCTGCTGGCCCTCGTACTGCCGGCGCGGCCGGTACCGGTCCGGCTGGCCGCGGCCACCGTGACACTGCTGTTCACCGCCGCGCTCGCGGCGGTACAGGTACTCGGTGGCACCTTCGGCCACCAGGGCCGGACCTGGCTCCGGTCCGCACTCCTGGCCCCTCCGTGGCTCGCCGGCACGGCGGCAGCGGTTGCCGCGGTCGCGGCGCTCGCTGTGCTGCTCGCCACGCTCGTGACGGCTGACCCCCGCCGTACGGAGGAATGCTGAGTGCTGCCGCCGCGGCCGTGCCGACGGACGGCGGGCCAGGCCGCCGCGGCCGCGCGCAGGGGTGTTGAGCCCGGCTGCTGCACCCGCGCCGACCAGTGCCGGATCAGGCCGTCGTACCCGCGCCGACGGGCGTCCGATCGGGCCGCCGTAGCGGCGTGGACGGGCGTCCGGTCAGGCCCCCGCGCCCATGCCCACCGGCCGGAGCACCAGGTGGCCGTCCATGCGGGTCGCTGCCATGGCGAACGGGAACGTGTCCGCCTCCAGGCACATCGCAGCGTCCTCGGGGTGGACACCCTCCCAGCCGAGTCGTACGCCCTTCGCGAGCCGGGCGGCGCCGTCGGAGTGCCGGGCCCGCTTCAGGTAGGGCGCGGGATCGGCGGTGGGTGAGTCGGCGCGGGCCACGATGTACTGGGCGCAGGCCAGGTCCTCCTCGGCCCGCCCGCCGTCCCCGGTGACGACGAAGGTCACCGTGTCCGGCCGGGCGCGCCGCAGCACCTCGGCGGTCGCCCCGGCCACCAGGAAACTCGCGCACAGGAGCAGCCGCGCGTCCGCGACCGCCAGCGCTCCGGCCGTCCCGGCGGTGGTCTTCTGCACGACCGTGCGGCCCCGCACGTCGAGCGAGCGCAGCAGGGCGGGCGAGTTGGCCAGGTCGAACCCCGGCACCGGCGGCCCGTCCTGAAACGCCAGCCAGCCCGGGTGGCGGGCCTTCAGCTCCAGGGCCTCCTCCTGCGTACCGGCGAAGACGATCTTCTCCGCGCCGCGCCGGAACGCCCAGGCGGCGACGGTGAACGCGCGCATCACGTCGACGACCACGGCGACGTCGGGGGAGACCGGCCGATCGGGGATCCCGGTGAAAGTGGGCTGCATCGCTCCATGATGCGGCAACCGGCCCTCGGGCAGGGGAAGTTCAGTACTCCGCAGGTCCGGGCGGCAGCGTGCGGGCGGCGCGCAGGCTGCGCAGCGCGAGGAGCAGGACGGCGATGTCGTCCAGGTAGACCGGGTCGGGCAGCAGGTCGGTGGGCAGCACCAGATACAGGATCGCGCCCCAGAACACCCAGCGCGGCCCCGTCGGCAGCCCGGCCTGCTGCAGGGTCCGCCGGGCGCGCACCAGCCGCACGAGCAGCCAGACGGCCACGCCGAGCAGCAGCGCCGCGACGACGCCGACGATCACCAGCAGGGTCGTGGTGGAATCCATGCGGTCTCCTGTCCCTCCTGGCTCACGCCGGGTCGGTGGTGTCCGTGCCGTCGCCGTCAGGGGAGGCGTCCGGGCGCGAACCCTTCGTGCTGAACTTCAGCCGTTCGAAGGTCCGTGTCAACTGCTGCAGCGCGGAGGGCGTCCGGTCGCCGGGCCGCTCCGGCCGGCGGGGCGAGGTGTGCGGGGCGGGCGCGTCGCGGTAGGCGGCCAGTGCCTGGTGGGCCTGCTCGGCGGCCTCCCGGTACAGGTCCCGGGACTTCGTCATGGCCTCCAGCGCCTCGGCGTACATCGCGACCAGTCGGCGTTCCCGCTCCAGCTCCTCCTGGAGGGTCAGCAGGGTCCAGTTGTCGCGCAGGTCCGCCAGTGCCTCCGCGGCGCCCCGCGGCAGCGGCCGGGACAGGGCGGCGAAGTGCCGCAGGGTCGCTACGAGTTCGGCCGGCTCGGAGCCGTCCAGGAAGACGCTGCGCACGCTGTGTTCCCGGCGGTCGTAGCCCTGCGGCACGGGGTCCGGTGGCAGCAGTACGGCACCGCCGCGCGGCACCTCGACGCCGAGGTCCTTCAACGCCCAGTTGACGGCTCGGAGCTGCTGCGGCGCGGCCCGGTGTTCCAGCACGCGGTGCCGCAGCCCGGGCGGCAGCAGCTGGGCCAGCGGCAGCCGGCCGCGCTCGTCCGGGGTCATCGCCTCGTGCACGACGAGGTTCACGCACCAGGCCTCGCGGGACGCGCCCCGCAGCCGGCGCCGCATCTCCTTGTCGTCCTCGGGCAGCGCGTTCACCTGCCGGAAGCGCAGGCCCGCCACGGTGGGGTGGTGGTCCCAGGCGCCGTCGGCGCCCTCCGCCGGCCCGGCCTCGGGCCAGAACAGCGTCGCAGGCGAGGGCCAGGCCTCGTCCCAGGGGCGCTCCGCCTCCGCGACGAGCGTCCACTGCCGCCCCTCGGGCCGGTCCTGCAGGGGGACGAGGGTGAGGCGGGCCCGCACGGCCACGCTGCCGTCGGCCCGCCAGCGTGCCTCGAAGATCTGTTCGCGGGGTTGCCCGGGGGATTCCCCGGTCGCGGGGGGCTCGGCGAAGTCGTCGATGTCCCCGCTCTCCCTGTGTCGGCGCAGGGTGCGGCGGACGACGTCCTCGGCGGCGGGACCGGTGTGGCGGCCGCGGGCCGCCCAGAGGGTCTGCGGAATGGTGGCGTGGTCGGTGGCGGAGTTCGACATGGGCCAATCTGCTGATGGGGGCGGGTGCGCCTCCCAGTATCACCGCCCGGGGGCGGTACGGGTCGGGCGGGGCCCCGGCGTGGCGCGCCCCCGCGGCCGCGTGCCCCGCGTACGGGGTGTGCGCCCCGCACCCGGGGGACGCGGCGCCCGCATCACATGACCGCTGTTCACACGTCCCCGGACCGTCCCTCGGTACCGAAAACTGTCCGTCGAACGGGGTCCGCCCTCCCATCCGTTCAGGGGCAGGCCCCGTTCACCATGTGCGGTGAGCCCGCCGGGTCCCGCGCAGGACGGCCGTGCCCGCCGGTACATGGCTCGATATATATCGGCTACCGATATATTCTGCTCGCATGGCATCGAGGAACATGACCAGAGCGGCGTTCTTCGTCCTCACGGCGCTGGCCGACCAGCCGCGGCACGGCTACGGCATCCTGCGCGAGGTCGAGGAGCTGTCCGAGGGAGAGGTGCAGTTGCGGGTCGGCACCCTCTACGGGGTGCTGGACCGGCTGACCGCCGACGGACTGATCGTGCTGGACCGGGAGGAGGTGCAGCAGGGCCGCCTGCGGCGCTACTACCGGCTCACCGAGGACGGAGTGGCGGCCCTCGACGCGGAGGCGGAGCGCATGGCCGCCGGCGCCGGGGCCGCCAAGCGGCGCATCGCCGAGGGCCGCCGGGCCGCCGCACCGGCCGACACCGCCCCCAAACCCCCCACGGCACCCGGACTCGCGGGAGGCTTCGCATGACCACGCTGCTGGAATCCCGCTACCGGGCCGTCCTTCGCCTGCTCCCCGCCTACTACCGGCGTGAACGGGAGGAGGAGATGGTCGAGACGTACCTGTGGGACGTCGACCGCGACACACAGGACCAGAGTCGGCCCACCCTGGGCGAGGCGGCGAGCATCGCGGCCCTCGCCGTGCGCAGCCGGCTGGGAGCGCCGGGGGCGCCGCGCCGCTACGTCCTCCTCGGCTCCACCGTCCGGCTCTTCGCGCTGTTCGCCGTGCTGATCCAGGCGGCCGCGGGGGTCGTCGAGCTGGTCCTGGAGCTGACCTGGGCCGTCGGCCGGGGCGGCTCCGGGCGGCATCTGTTCCTGTCGCAGTTCACCGACCAGGGACTGCTCACCGCGGTGGTCACCGCCGCCCAGTGGATCCTTCCGCTGCTGTGGACGGTCGCGTACTTCGCCCTCCTCCACGACCGCCGACGCCTCGCCCGGACGGCCGCGCTGTGCGCCGCGCTGCCCACCCTCTGGCCACTGCTCGGCCCGCTGACGGGCGCAACGGTCCCCGCGGACCCGGCGTTCGCCGCCTCCTTCGGGCTTCTGGCCTGGCTGCCGGCCCTCGCGCTGTGCGCCTCCCACCACCGGGACGCACCCCCGGCCCGGCTCCCCGCCGGTACACCCGGGCTGGTCCTCATGACCGCCTGTGTGGTGATGGGGGCGTCCACCGTGGTGCTGCCCGCCCTCCCCGACCTGGCGTGGGCCCCAGCGAGCTGCTTCGTCGTCGGCGCATTCGGCTGGCTCCTGTGGCAGATCCGGAGCGGTGACCGTACGACGCCGGGCGGCACGCTCGCCCTGGCCGCTCTCGGCCTGCTGATCCTGGCCGTCCGGGTCGCGGCTCTCTACCCCTGGCTCCATGTGCCCGTGCCCGGCGCCTACCTCGGCGGCGGTCTCGTGCAGACGGCCGCGCTCGCCCTGCTGACCCTGACGCTCGCGGTGGTCGGCCGCCGGGACCTGGTCGAGGCCGAGCCCGGACTGTCGTGACCGGCGCGCCCCGGCTCAGTGTGGGAACGCCCGGGGCGCCCGCTGGCGCGGCAGCTCGTCACGGAACCCGGCGATCACCGAGCTGATCTGCCGCATCAGCATCGTGCCCTCCAGCCGGTCGAGGTAGAGGTTCGCACGGGCCAGCGCGGGCAGGTCCACACAGAAGTAGAGGGACATCAGCGGGTTGACGAACAGCTCGCTGTCCCGGGTGCGCTCGGTGAACCGCACGTCGCCGAAGTCCCCGCGCACGGCGGCCGCGACCGAGCCGTGGACGATGCTGGGGTGGCTCTCGTGGCACTGCTGGGCGTGCGCCACCGCGTCGAGATAGAGCCCGCCCTCCTGGCTCGCCCCGGGGAGCGAGAACGCGCCCAGATAGGCGCCCTCGCGGTCCAGGGCGGCCAGGTTCTCCAGGAACAGGGAGTGGTTGACGCCGTGGTAGGCGTCCACCCCGAAGCCCAGGCAGGCCACCAGCCGGTGCGGGACCTCGTCGAGACCGGCGACGGCGGCCAGGCTCGCCATGTCCTCCTCCGGCGTGCCGAGCCCGTGTTCGTCGCCGCGCATCAGGATGTCGGTACCGCCGTCCACCAGCACGACGGCGTCCACGCCGCCCAGATGATCGAGCAGCGCCCGGTAGGCGGCGCGCAACGGCTCGACGCCCGTACGGGGAAAGGCGTACACGGTGTCGGGCATCCCCTGCGACCCGAGCCATCGGGCGAGCGCGCGCTCGGGGAAGTAGTCGCCGCGCAGCGGGGTGTCCGGACGGACGGCGGCGACGTCCTCCGCCACCCAGGTGTCCAGGCTCAGGCCGTACAGGTCGGAGAAGGACAGGTTGGCCAGATGGACCTCCGCACCGGCCGACCGCAGTGCGAACGCCAGGGGCAGTCCGGCGTAGACGTCGAAACCGCCGCCCGCACCGGCGACGAGCACCCGGCGCGCCTCGCGCAGGCGGGTGAAGAAGAGGGGCTCACGCAGGGAGAACACCTCAGGACCCTAACAGGGGCCCTGGGAGGCCTCGTTGGACTTGCTTCCGAGGCCTCCCGGGCGCTCCCGGGAATCAGGCTCCGCTCTCCCGGAGCATGTCCTCGCGCTCGACGATCTTCACGCGCTCACGGCCCTGCGGCTCGCCGAGGGCTCGCTCGGCGGCGTCGAGCTTGTACCAGCCGTCCCAGGTGGTGAAGCGGACCTCGCGCTCGGCGAGGAACGCGTCCACGGACTCCGGCGCGGGGGAGTGCGGGGTGTGCAGACGGCCGTTCGTGAAGTCGTCCAGCAGGTTGGAGACGGTCTCGTTGGCGTCGCCCTTGGTGTGGCCGATCAGACCGACCGGGCCGCGCCGGATCCAGCCGGTGACGTACGTCGACCGGAGGTGGTTGCCGCTCTCCTCGACGACCCGGCCGCCCTGGTCCGGGACGGTGCCGGACTCGATGTCCCACGGCAGCTTGGGCAGCTTGTCGGAGAGGTAGCCGACGGCGCGGTAGACCGCGGTGACGTCCCAGTCCTTGAACTCGCCGGTGCCCTTGACGTTGCCGGTGCCGTCGAGGGCGGTGCGCTCGGTGCGCAGGCCGATCACCCTGCCGTCCTCGCCGAGGATCTCCGAGGGCGACTCGAAGAAGTGCAGGAACAGCTTGTGCGGCCGGTCGCCGACGTCCCGGATCGCCCAGTTCTCCAGGGTCTTGGCGACCATGTCGGCCTGCTTGTTGCCGCGCCGGGTCTCGATCGAGCCCGCGTCGTAGTCGATGTCCTCGGGGTCGACGATGACCTCGATGTTGGGGGAGTGGTCCAGCTCGCGCAGCTCCATCGGGCTGAACTTGGCCTGTGCCGGGCCACGGCGGCCGAAGACGTGGATCTCCACGGCCTTGTTCGCCTTCAGGCCGTCGTGGACGTTCGCGGGTATCTCGGTCGGCAGCAGCTCGTCCGCCGTCTTGGCGAGGATCCGGGCCACGTCGAGCGCCACGTTGCCGACGCCGAGCACGGCGACCTTCTCGGCCTCCAGCGGCCAGGTGCGCGGCACGTCCGGGTGGCCGTCGTACCAGGACACGAAGTCGGCGGCGCCGTACGAGCCCTCCAGCTCGATGCCCGGGACCGGCAGATCCCGGTCGGCCGTCGCGCCGGTGGAGAAGATCACCGCGTCGTAGAAGGAACGCAGGTCGTCCAGGCTGATGTCGTTCGGGTAGTCGACGTTGCCGAACAGCCGGATCTGGGGCTTGTCGAGCACCTGGTGCAGGGCGGTGATGATGCCCTTGATCCGCGGGTGGTCGGGCGCCACGCCGTACCGGATCAGGCCGAACGGGGCGGGCATCCGCTCGAAGAGGTCGATGGAGACGCCGGGGTCGGCGGCCACCTCGGACTTGAGCAGGGCGTCGGCGGCGTAGATCCCGGCGGGGCCGGCTCCGACGATGGCTACCCGCAGGGGGCGCGGCATGATCAGTTCCCTTCGAGCGTGATCAGATACTCGAGTGGGAAGCCTAGACTAAGGCAGACCTAAGTTAGTACACGGGTCCGGTCTATGACCTCATAAGTGGATCTTATGACTTCTCCAGGGGTCTCTTATGGAGGTCTCCTGCCCGGGGTCCCGGCGGAGGAGGGCGCGTGGGCGTACGCGGGGAGACGACCGTCGTGGTGACCGGCGGCAGCGGCTTCGTCGGCAGCCGTCTCGTACGCCGGCTGCTGGAGCGGGGATACCAGGTCCGCACCACTGTACGCAGCACCGGCGACGCGGCGAAGGTGCGGCCGCTGTGGGAGATGCAGGAGGCGTTTCCGAACCGACTGGCGTTGTTCGAGGCGGACTTGCTGAAGGAGGGCTCGTTCGACGAGGCGTTCCGCGGCTGCCCGGTCGTCTTCCACGTGGCCTCGCCGTTCCTCATGCCGGAGCGGATCAGGGACGCCCGGCGGGATGTGGTGGACCCGGCGCTGCTCGGCACCCGCAACGTGCTGGCGAGCATCGCGCGGACCCCGGAGGTCCGGACCCTGGTGTTCACCTCCACCGTGGGCGCGGTGTTCGGTGACTACGCGGACGTCCTGCACATGGACGGCCAGGTGCTGTCCGAGCGGTACTTCAACACCACCAGCACGCCCGAGAACAACCCCTACCACTACGCCAAGACCGTCGCCGAACGCGCGGCCTGGGAGGCCGAGGCCGCACAGGGCCGCTGGCGCATGGTGTCCGTCAACCCCGGCCTGATACTGGGCCCTTCCCTCACCCCCGCCTCCGAGTCCGGCAGCCTCTTCCTTCTCGACGAGCTGTTCAAGGGCTACTTCTGCTACGGCGCCCCCGACTTCAGCTTCACCACGGCCGACGTGCGGGACGTGGCCGACGCGCACATCGCGGCCGCCGAGAACCCCGGGGCCAAGGGCCGCTACATCGTGGCGGCCGATGCGATGACGTCGTTCCACGAGATGGCACGCATCATCCGCACCCGCCACCCCTACGACCCGCGCCTGCCGCGCACCGCGCTCCCGCACTGGCCGGTACGCATCCTGGGTCCCTCCTTCGGCCTCACTCAGGACTACATACGCAAGCACCTCGGCATCCGCTTCCGCGTCGACAACCGCCGCGGTGTCGACGAACTGGGGCTCACCTACCGGCCGGTGGCCGAAACCTTGCTCGACCACTACGAGAGCTGGCGCGCGCGACGGCGCCGACCGGGCTGAGGCGAGTCCGCCCGCGGCGTCACGCCGGCCGGATCACCCGGTGGATCGCCGCCTCCCCGGCGCCGTAGATCGACTCCTCGCGGATGTACGACCCCGGGCCCGGCGCATGGATCATCATGCCGCCGCCGGTGTGCAGGCCCACATGCCGGTCGTCGTCGAAGAAGAGGACGAGGTCACCTGGTTCGAGTCCGGCCAGCGTGACCGGCGTGCCCCCGAGCGCCTGCTGGTGCGCGGCCCGCGGCAGCGTGACCCCGGCCGCCTTCCATGCCGCCTGGGTGAGGCTGGAGCAGTCGTACGAGTCCGGCCCGGTCGCACCCCACACACACGGCTTCCCGACCTGCGCCCGAGCGAAGGCGATGGCCTTCTCGGCGCGTAGGGCGTGGGGCGACTGCGGGGCGGTGGTGGCGGGCGCGTACGAGCCGGTGTCGGTCGTGGTGGGAACGGTTGTGGTGGGAACGGTGGTGACAGGCGCGGCGAAGGAGCCGGTGCCGGTCGGGAAGGGGGCGACTGCGGCAGGGGCAGGGGCAGGAACCGGGGGTGGGGTGAACGTGGGGGCGCCGGCGGTTACGGGCGGGGTGAAGGATCCGGTGTCGGTGGGGAGGGGTGCGGCGAAGGCCCCCGTGTCGGTGGGGAGGGGGAAGGCGAAGGATCCGGTGTCGGCCGGAAGCGGCGCGGCGAAGGCCCCCGTGTCGGTGGGGAGGGGGAAGGCGAAGGATCCGGTGTCGGCCGGAAGCGGCGCGGCGAAAGCGCCGGTGTCGGTCGGAAGGGGTGCCGCGAAGGACCCGGTGTCGGTGGGGAGGGGGAAGGCGAAGGCGCCGGCGTCGGCCGGAAGCGGCGCGGCGTAGGCGCCGGTGTCGGTCGGAAGTGGTGCGGCGAAGGACCCGGTGTCGGTGGGGAGGGGGAAGGCGAAGGCGCCGGTGTCGGTCGGAAGGGGTGCCGCGAAGGCCCCGGTGTCGGTGGGGAGAGGCGCCACGAAGGCGCCGGTGTCGGTGGGGAGGGGTGCGGTGAAGGACCCGGTGTCGGCCGGAAGCGGTGCGGCGAAGGACCCGGTGTCGGTGGGGAGGGGGGAGGCAAAGGCGCTGGTGGCGGCCGGAAGTGGCGCCGCGAAGGACCCGGTGTCGGGCTGAAGGCCTGCGGGCAGTGGCGTGGCGAAGGAGCCCGTGTCGGGCAGAGGGGCCGTCGTGGCCGGGCGGTTGTAGGGCTCGGTGCCCGCAGGAAGCGCGGCCGCGCCGAGCGAGCCGGCCGCATCCTGTGCCGGGAACACACCGGGTGCCGCCCACTGCGGTGCGCGCCACTGGTCCTCGGCCGGCTGCGACGCCTGGCCCCCCGCGGCGCCCAGGGCGTCCGGCGTGGCGGCTGCGGGGCCCAGGGCGTTGCCGCGGGACAACACGTCCCGGGCCGCGGCGAGTTTGCGCCGGTTCTCCGCCTTGGAGGCCGCCGGGGCGGGCCGCCGGGACCCCGCGGCGGGGGCGGGCAGTGCCCGGGGCTCCTGCTGCGGGGCCGCCGGGGCGGCGGGGAGAGGCAGGGCGGCCGGCTGCGCCGAGGTACGGCCCGCCGGTTCCAGCATGGCCCGGCTCGGCGGCTCGGCAGCGGCTCGGCCGGGGAGTTCCAGCGCGGTGCGGTCGCCCGCTGCTTCCATGGCCCGGCTGGTCAGTTCGGGAACGGCGCGGCTCGTAAGTTCGGGGACGGACCGAGCGGTCAGCTCGGCTACGGCCCCACTCGGCAGCTCCGGCAGCGCACGGGCATCCGTCCGCCCCGAGGGTCCGGCGGGCAGCTCCGGCAGACCGCGTCGCGGCGCCTCCCGGTCACCACCGGGGCGATCGCCGCCGCCGCGGTCCGAGGAACGGGCCGGGGTGGCCGGCCGGTCGGGCATCCGGTCCGCCGGCAGGACCGCGGGTACGGAGGGGCCGAGCTTGGCCCGCGCCCCATCGAACCACTCCTTGGCCACCTCGTCGAGCGCCGGATCCGAGCGCCGCTCCGGCCGCTTGGCCAGCGGAACACCACGAGTCCGTGTCGCCCCCGCCATGGCCCGTGTCGCGTTGAAGTTCCCCGTGTCGACCTCGGCCCGGTCGTAGAGGGAGTTGATCCGCTGCCGGACCTCGTCGCGGCTGTCCGTCGCCATGAAGGGACGCACTCCTTCCGTGCTCCGCCTACCGAGTCAGCTGTCGGGTTCGGGCGGTCGGTTCCGGAAGGCGTGCCCTACGGCCTTCGCCTGCAAGGGCGTTGGCCGATTCACCCCGAAGTCGGTCGGGTCCCCGGTTCCGGTCGCACTCCACGGTGCACCGGATTCGGCGGAGGCCACGCGGCCCGGCGCGGTTCGCCGGGGGAGCCGTGCGGCCTGGCCGTCAACCTAGCCAATTTGTGTGGCCCGTGTGAAGGTTGAAGTGCGTAATGTCCGATACAGATATGTGATGTTCGTCTTGGCATTCGAGATGACTCACCCTCTGGGTGGCACGGTGCCTATGAGATTCTGATGAATTCTCGGGACGCCTGAACACTCGGGCGCTCGGATCCGTATGGGGCGGGGGATTTCCATGCGAGCCGCTCGACAGACTCAGAGGTACTTCCGTGGGACGCAACACGCGCAGACGCCCGACCCGTGCACGACGCGCGACCTTCGCAGCGGTCGCCCTGATGCTGGGCGGAGGCGGGCTCGTCGCGGCGAATGTCTACGCCTCGGCCACCGAGGGCACATGGGGCGGCGGCACCGACGCGACCGGACAGGTCCGCTCCGCGGGCATGGCCACGATCGACTGCCCGGACGTCGGCAGCCGCCTGACGACGGTGCCGGACGACGCCCGTGAGGCCGTCGACCGTGAACTCGCCCAGCTGGACCAGCAGACAGCGGCCGCGTACCAGCAACTTCAGGCGTCGGCCGAGTCCGTGCGCCAGGACCCCACGGCCGCGGACGAGCCCATCATGAACCCGCTGAAGGAGAAGCGGTCGGCCACGATCGAGCGGATCGCCGCCGCCATCGACCAGGCGGGCGACCGGCCGGAAGGACTGGAGTCCCTCGCCGCCTGCACCCTGCGCCCCGCCCAGGACGGTGCGGGCGGTGACACCGGCAACGCCGGCCAGGGCAGCGCCGCCCCGAGCGACGGAGCCCAGCAGGGCTCCGGCCAGGGCCAGAACGGTGCCGGCCAGGGCGGCAACGGCCCCGTCGCCTCCGACTACGCGGACATCACCTCCGTACAGCCGAACGTGCCGAACCCGCCCCAGCAGGACGACGCCTCGCGCGGCACGTTCACCTCCGAGTGCGGTGTCAACGCGGGCGGCCTGTTCAACTCGGACAACGTGATCGTCGCACCCGGCGTCTCCAACGGCGCCCACCACTTCCACGACTACATCGGCAACCAGTCCAACAACGCCTTCGCCAGCGACGACGTCCTGGCCAACGCCCAGACCAGCTGTGTGGACCAGGGCGACAAGTCCACGTACTACTGGCCGGTGCTGCGGCTGCAGAACGGCAAGCAGGAACGGGACGCCGGCGCCCCGGGCGGCGGCACGGAGGGCAACGCGGGCCAGATCGTCACGGCCAAGCAGGTGACGCTGACCTTCGTGGGCAGCCCGCGCGGCAAGGTCACCGAGATGCCGCGCCTGCTGCGCATCATCACCGGCGACGCCAAGGCCTTCGTCAACGGCCCCACCAACGCCAACGCCTCATGGAGCTGCACCGGCTTCGAGGACCGGCAGCTGAAGGACAAGTACCCGCTGTGTCCGTCCGGCAGCGACGTGGTGCGCACCTTCCACTTCCAGAGCTGCTGGGACGGCCGCAACATCGACAGCGCCAACCACCGCACCCACGTGGCCTTCGCCGGCCCCGACGGCGCCTGTCCCGAGGGTTTCCGGGCGATCCCGCAGCTGGTCCAGCGCATCGTCTACGACGTCGCCGCGCCGAGCCTGGACGACGGCGGGCGGACGGTGCCGTTCTTCGCGGTGGACTCCTTCCCCGAGCAGCTGCACAAGCCGGTCACCGACCACGGCGACTTCATCAACGTCTTCGACGAGGACCTGATGCGCGAGATGGTCGACTGCATCAACTCCGGCCGGACCTGCGGACCCCGCGGCGATGACGACTCCGGTGCCACCACGGCCCCGAGCCCGAGCGACGACAACGGTGCGTCGGACGCCCCGGGCACGGGCACCGGCGGTGCCACGGCCGAACCCGCCACGAGCACCCCGGCCGAGCCCGCCCCGGCCTCCTCCGAAGCGACGCAGGAGCCCAGGACCGACGCGACGACCTCGCCGGCGAACACCACCAAGCACGACAAGCCCGCCAAGCACGACAGCCAGTCCTCCCAGCAGGACGGCCGGACCAAGCAGGACAGCGAGGGCGGGCAGACCGCTCCCGCGAAGGCCGACAAGGCTTCCCCGGCCGCGCCGTCCGACTCGGGCGCCGGCGAGGTCGGCCAGGCCACCCGGACCCCTGCCGGCGGTCAGGCCGCCGAGTCCCCGGCCGCGCAGGCGCAGCCCCCCGCCAACCAAACGGAACCCCAGGCGGTCCAGGGCGGCGGCCTCGCCGAGACCGGCGCACACCTGTGGCCCGCGGCCATCGGCATGTTGCTCGCCCTGTCCGGCCTCGTCATGCTGCTCCGGGCCAAGCGCTTGAGGTACTGACCGCACGGCACGGAACGGCGGAACGGCGGCCCCACCCTCCAGCGGTGCGGCCGCCGTTCCGTCGTCCGGAGCCGCGGTGCTCGTCAGCGGACGCGCAGGGTCTGCTTGGCGAGTTCGTAGGCGGGCACCATGGCGTTGTGCTCCTCGGTGTCCATCCCGCCGAGGTGCAGCACGACCGGGCCGTCGGGCGTGGAGACCGCCAGGGCGCTCTCCTTCTTCGTCTCCTCCAGCAGCTTGCTCGTGTAGAGGTACTCCACCTCCACGCCGGACAGGCCGGTGGCCGTCCTGAAGGAGCGGTACTTCTCCTTGCTGGTGTTGTCCTCGGCGGCGACGAACTGCCGCAGGACGGTGCGCGCGTCGGCGTCGCCGGGCTCGCCGGTCCACACCCGCAGGAAGCCGATCCTGCCGGCGGGCTTGGCGTCGATCTCACAGGCGGTGGTGACCGGGCCCTGGCGGAGGAAGGCGTCGGCGACTGCTCCGCCGAGGTCGCCGTCCGACCCCTTCGACGCCTTCGACAGTTCCTTCTCCGCGTCGATCCCCTTGGGCTTCCAGCTCTTGGCGACGTCGAAGCTGACGGGCAGTTCGCAGGCCGAACCGGCGGCGCCGACGGTGCCGCCGCGCGCCGCGACGGCACTCTCGGCCCCCGCGCTCCCGGCGGCCGACGGGCTACCCGTCGCCTTCGCCTCCCCGTCCGGCGACTGGGAGCAACCTCCCAGTACCGCCGCCAGCACCACCGCCTGGACCACCCTGCCCCGCACGGACCCCACCCTGACCTGCACTGTCGTTTCCCCTCCTGTTGAGCGCCGCCACTGTAACCGAGGACATCGGCACAGCCGTACGCATTGAGAGGGGGCCGGTGATGGGGGCGTGCTCAGTCGCCGTCGCGCCGGCAGTGCAGGAACAGGTGGGGCTCGGGTACGGCGTCGGGATGGGCCGGGGAGAACGTGGCGTGCTCCTCGGACAGGACCGTCAGGCCCGCCCCGGTCACCAGCCGCGTGAAGTCCCCGGCGGCGAAGCTCGTCACCCGCACCGGCTGCCCCATGAACACCGCATCGACGGCCTCCACGTCGAGGGGCACGGTGGCCAGCACCGCGAGCCCGCCGGGCCGCAGGGCACGAGCCATGCGGCCCACGACGGCCAACTGCTCGGCGCGGGACATCTGCAGCAGCGAGAAGTACCCGCACACCGCGTCGAACGAGCCCTCCGGGAGCGGCAGTTCACGGATGTCGGCGAGCCGGAACTCGGCCTCGGGCACCTGCCGGGCGGCGATGTCGACCATCACCGGGGAGACGTCGACGCCCAGCACGCTGTGCCCCGCCCCGGCGAGGGTCTGCGCGGTCGGCCGTCCCGTCCCGCTGCCCACGTCCAGCACCCGGCTGCCCGGCTCCAGCCGGTCCAGCAGCCACCGCAGCGAGGCGCGGTGCGCCTCGGACGACACGAACGCCTTCTCGTAGTCCAGACCCAGTGCGTCGAACACCACGGCTGCCGGTGCCCGCTGCTCGTCCTCGCCCAAGACCGCTCCTCCCGTGTCCCGCCAGGTGCCCGGCATCGTCGCACTCCCGTCCCACCGCCCACAATGCCGCGCGCCGGGTGCCGTTTGCGGACCGCGGCGCCCGCAGGGCAGGGTTCGGCACGTGCCTACCTTGCTGATCGTCCATCACACGCCCTCGCCCAACTGCCAGGCCATGTTCGAGGCCGTCGTCTCCGGCGCGACCACGCCGGAGATCGAGGGCGTCCGCGTCGTACGGCGGGCCGCCCTCTCCGCCACCGCCTCCGACGTCCTGGAGGCCGACGGCTACCTCCTCGGCACCCCGGCGAACCTCGGCTACATGTCCGGCGCCCTCAAGCACTTCTTCGACCAGGTCTACTACCCCTGCCTGGACGAGACGCGAGGCCGGCCCTTCGGCTACTACGTCCACGGCGGCAACGACGTCACCGGCGCCGTCCGCGCCATCGAGGCCCTCACCACCGGCCTCGGCTGGCGCCGTGCCACCGAGGCGGTGACCGTCACCGGCGAACCCGGCAAGGGCGATGTGCAGGCCTGCTGGGAGCTGGGCGCCACGGTCGCCGCCGGGCTCATGGCCGAGGCCTGACCGGGGCGTCGTCGGGGAGCGGGCCTGTAGGCCGTTCGGGTGTCGGACGGACGTGGCCACGGCGCCGCTCGCGCGCGGGACCGGAGCCGGCACACACCCTCTACCTGGGTGGATGAAGGTGCGGGCGCGGCGCCGCTGGCCGACGATGAGGAAGGAGACCGCGTCCCCGAGGGGCGGTCGTGCCCGTCGAACGTCGTCGAGCCGAGGGAGCGTCGCATGGGAGCGGACGGCCACATACGCGGACGGACCGCCCAGGACGAGCAGGACACCGAGGAGTTGCTGCGCCGGTGCGCACGGGACGTGGTGGACGTCGCCGAAGGCATCCGCGAGGTGTCCACACGCACCCGCACCGCGCTGTTCGCGCCTGCCCTCACCGCTTCCGCGCGCCGCCGTCCCCGTACCGGTCTCGCCGCCCGGTGGGCGCTGCTGCGGGCCCTGACGAACAAGGACGGCCTGGGCGGCTCCGCGATCAAGGAACCGAAGGGCGTGGGACGTGTGCTCGGCGCGGCCGGCGATGTGCTCGGCCGGGAGAGCCTGGCCGCGCTGGTGGCCGTCACCTCCCTGCGTCTGAGGATCGCCGCCGTGCTGTTCGACCACCCCGAGTTCGCACGCGACCCGGGCATGCGCCGGCTGATGACCGCGGTCACCGCCGACCGCGACCTGGAGGCCGTACGGGCCCTGCGCGCCCTGTTCAGGGACCAGTGCGCCCAGCGTGCCCTGTCCGGCCTCGCGCCGCTGACGACCGAACTCCTCGCCGTCCGCGCCCTGCTGGACGAGGACCCGAAGAACGACGAGACCGGCTGGGCGCTCGCCGCCGGTTCCGGCCGGTCCGCCGGTCCGGTGCACGGCAGCAGCGCCGCCCGTCTCGCCGGCACGGACCAGGGCGGGGGAGCGGCCGAGGCCGTCGACCTCTCCGGCCAGGAGCGGCAGACCATAGCCACCGAAGGCTCCCTCCTCGGCTTCCTGCGCAACATCGAGGTGGTGTCCGCGGGCGGGCGGATCCTGGTGCAGAACGTGCGCGGCCCCGACGGCGTCGTCCGGTACGTCGTGCAGGCGCCCGGTACGACGCCCGGACGCCCCCGCAACGACTCCCCGCAGGACCTCGTCGGCGCCTGGCGCAGCCTCTTCACGGCCGAATCGCCCCACACCCGCTCGATCCTGCTCGCGCTCGCGGACCACGGCATCCCGCGCGGCGCCGACCTCGCCCTGATCGGACACGGCGAGGGCGGAATCGCGCTGATGAACCTCGCTCAGGACGAGGAGTTCTGCCGCGCCTACCGGGTCACCCATGTGATCGCGGTGGGTTCCCCGGTCCACAACAGGAGGCCCGCCGACCCGCGCACCTGGGTCGCAGGCATCACCAACCAGCACGACCTCGTGCCCGTCCTCGACGGCCGGGACGCCCGCTCCGCCTTCGACCCGCACCCCAACCGGTACGAGGCCGACTACGCCGGACCCACGCGCGAGTTCCCGCTGTGCCACATGCTCCGCGAGTACACCGAGCACCTGCGGACCGTCATCCCCGAGGTCCGCAGGGACGTCGACGAGGCGCTCGCCCCCTACCTCGGCCCCGTGGTGCGCACCCAGGCCTACCGGCTCAAGGACCGCGCCCGGCCGCCCGAGGGCTACCCCTTCCTCACCGTCCCCACCACCCCGCTCCCCACCACGACCGGCCCCGTCGACGTCCCGGTGCGCTACTACGACTCCTCAGCCGCCCACCTCTGCTTCGCCGTCGACGCCGCGGCCGCGCGCGGCCTGCTGCCCGACGTCACCTGGATGGTGCCGAGCAGGCTGGGCCGGCGAGCGCTCGCGGTGCTGTCCCTGTACGAGCACCGCTGCTCCACGATCGGCCCGTACGCCGAGATCGCCCTGTCGGTGCTGGTGGACGACCTGTGGCGGCCACGCCCCTACGACATCGCCGCCGACCTGCTGCGCCGCGTCGACCTGCGCCGCACCGGCCGTTACGTCCTCTCCCTCGCCGTCAGCAGCGAGGAGGCACGCGTCGTCTCCCGGCAGATCTGGGGCCAGCCCGCGGTCCGCATGGCGGCCGAAGCCGATCTGATGAGCCGTGACCTCGGTGTCAAGGCACCGGGACTCGGGCTTGCCGTCAAGGGACGCCTCGGCCGGGGCCTGCGCTGCCCCGAAGCGGACTGGACCCTCTACGGCAGGCGCGGCGAGAGCACCGTGCGCACCCTGGTCCGGGCCCACGGACGGCTGCGGCTGCACACCGGGACCGGGGTACGGCTGCGCCTGGGCACCGCCGCGGCCGAACCCATGGCCGGGCAGCTGCGCCGGCTCGGCATCGACACGGCTCTGCCGCTCTTCGTGCTGTCCTGCCCGCAGTTCGTCTTCCACCGCAGCGCCGGAGCCGTCCTGCCGCGCTGACCCCGCACGCACACCCGTCAGTGGGAGCCACCATGGTCACCGAGTCCCTCCGCGCCCTGCCGTCGACCGACGAACTCCTCGACCAGGCGATCGGGTTGCGCGCCGACGCCGACCTGATGGACGGCTACGCCCGGCGACTGCTCGCCACCGCGGCCGAGCTGTCCGCCTGCTCGGCGGCACCCGAGTGGAGCCGCCCCACGCTGGAACGTCAGGCCGCCGCCTGCGGTACGGCGGCGGAACAACTGCGCACCGCAGCAGCGGCGTTGCTGGTCCACTCGCGGGCCTGAGCCGGCCCGCTCGGAGCACGGCGAAGTGACGCCCCGCGGTTCAGGACGGGCCGCAGCCGCTCATCCACCCGGAGGCCGGCCTGCCGCGCCACGACGCCTCGCACGACCGCCCGCCGGGTCGCCTCCGGAAGCCGCGCCGAGCAGCCGTCGGATGGGCCATCGCCCCCGTCCGCAGCCCCCGCGTCCCCGGTCCGCACCGGTCTCGCCGTCCCGCAGGCCGACTCGCCCCGGCTCGCCGGACGACCTGGAGACCGCCCTCGCCGACCCCTGATCGAGCCTGGTACGGACACTGGGAGTGACCGTTCGTCAGTGACGTTCGCACATCCGGGTGGTAGCGGCCGCCGTCCTGGGCCGAACGAGTTGCCGTAGCCCGGAACGGCCGCTTTCGGACCGGATAATCACGCCTCATGCAGCTTGTGAAAGCACGCGTCCCGGCGCGGCGCGCCCCCGTGGCCGTCACCGGACTGGGACTGGTCACAGCGGCCGGGATCGGCCGCGACGCGGCGTGGGAGGGCCTGTGCGCCGGACAGTCCACCGCGACTGCCGACCCCGGCCTCGACGGGTTGCCCGTGGCCTTCTCCTGCCGGGTGCCCGACCTCGACACGACCGGACTGCTCGGGCACCGGCTCAGCCGCCGCCTGGACCGCTTCACCACCTTCGCGCTGCTCGCCGCCCGCGAGGCCGTCGCCGACGCCCGGCTCACACCCCACGGCTGGGACGGGGCCCGCGTCGGCGTCGTGATGGGGGTCGGCACCGGGTCCATGCAGGGCTGGCAGGCCGAGTTCGACCGCCTCGCCCTCAGCACCCCGGAGCGCGTCTCGCCGCTCGCGCTGCCGCGCAGCGTGCCCAACATGGCCGCCGCCGAGATCGCCCTCGACCTCGGTGCGCAGGGCCCGAACATGGTCGTGAGCACCGCCTGCGCCTCCGGCACCAGCGCGCTCGGCCTGGCCCGCGACTGGCTGCTGTCCGGTGCCTGTGACCTCGTCCTCGCCGGGGGCAGCGAGTCGGCCCGGCTGCGCATGACCGCGGCCTGCTTCGCCCAGATGCGCGCTCTGTCCCGCCGCGCCGAGAGCCCGCACGAGGCTTCCCGGCCGTTCGACCGCGACCGCGACGGATTCGTCCTCGGCGAGGGCGCCGCCGTGCTCGTCCTGGAGCGCGTGGAGGACGCCCGCGCCCGCAGTGCCCGGCCCGTGGCCCTGCTCTCCGGGTTCGGCGCCTCCTGCGACGCCCACCACTTCACTGCCCCGCACCCGGACGGCGACGGCGCCGCCCGCGCCATCCGCGGGGCCCTCGCCGACGCAGGCCTGGCCCCCGAGGACGTCGACCACGTCAACGCGCACGGCACCTCCACCCCGCAGGGCGACACGGCCGAGCACAACGCGCTGTACCAGGTCTTCCGCCGGCCCCCGCCCGTCACCGCCGTCAAGGGCACCATCGGGCACGCCATCGGCGGCGCCGGAGCGATCGAGGCGGCCTGCACCGTCCTCACCCTGCGCCACCAGCTGATCCCGCCCACCGCCAACCTGGACACGCTCGACCCGGCGATGGACCTGGACGTCGTCACCAAGGCGCCCCGCCCGCAGCGGATACGAGCCGCCGTCAGCAACTCCTTCGGCTTCGGCGGCCAGAACGCCGTGCTCGCCTTCACCGCCGTCGACTGACGGCCACTGCGCACCTGCCCCCGAGCCGAAAGGTCCCCCTGTTGTCGGAGTTCTCGGAACCCACCCCGCTGGCCGGTGGAGCGCGGTCCTGGCCCAGCGGCGAGCAGCTCATGATCGGCGTGTTCGTCGCCGTGCCGTTCCTGGCGCTCCTCGCCGCCGTGCCGCTGGCCTGGCGGCACGGGCTGAGCCCCACGGACGTGGTGCTCGCCGTCGTCTTCTACCTCGTCAGCGGCCTCGGCATCACCGTCGGCTTCCACCGGCACTTCACGCACGGTTCCTTCAAGGCCAGGCGGCCGCTCAGGATCGCCCTCGCGCTGGCCGGCAGCCTCGCCGTACAGGGCCCGCTGCTCACCTGGGTGGCCGACCACCGCAAGCACCACCGCTTCTCCGACCGCGACGGGGACCCGCACTCGCCCTGGCGGTACGGCCGCTCACCGCGCGCCCTGGCCAAGGGCATGTTCTACGCCCACCTGGGCTGGCTCTTCGAGACCGAGCACGCCTCGCCCCGCACCTACGCACCCGACCTGGTCCGCGACCGCGCGCTGATGCTGATCTCCAAGCGCTTCGGACTCGTGGTCCTGGCCTCCGTCACGCTGCCCGCGATGCTCGGAGCGGCGCTGACCCGGTCCTGGCAGGGGGCGCTCAGCGCGTTCTTCTGGGCCGGGCTGGTACGGATCTGCCTCGTCCACCACGTCACCTGGTCCATCAACTCCATCTGCCACGCGACCGGTTCACAGCCCTTCCGCAGCCGGGACCGCTCGGGCAACGTGTGGTGGCTGGCCCCGCTGTCCTTCGGCGAGTCCTGGCACAACCTCCACCACGCCGACCCCACCAGCGCCCGGCACGGCGTGCTCACCGGCCAGCTCGACGCCAGCGCCCGGCTGATCCGCTGGCTCGAGCGACTCGGCTGGGCCTACGACGTCCGCTGGCCGGAACGGCACCGCATCACCGCCCGCCGACGGGAGAACGGGAGCCCACAGAAATGACCGTACGGCAGCACGTGCACGTCAGCGGCCGCGTCCAGGGCGTGTTCTACCGCGACACGTGCCGTCGGTTCGCCGAGGAACGGGGCGTGGCCGGCTGGGTGCGCAACCTCTACAACGGCGACGTGGAAGCCGTCTTCGAAGGGCGGCCCGACGACGTCGCCGAGATGGCCGGCTGGGCGGCCCAGGGCCCACCGGCGGCCCTGGTGACCCACTGCACGGGAGTGGCCGAGGAGCCCGAGGGCCTGTCCGGGTTCCGTGTACTGCCCGACGCACCTCCGGGCGACGATGCCTGCGCCGGGTAGCCCCCGTCACCAGGGGGCGGCGAGCGGCAGAGTGCAGAGACTCCCGGCCGGTCAGGCGCAGCGCGTGGCCGTCGGAGTGTCGTGGCGGACCCAGACGGACTCGATCACGCGCCCGTCGGGCAGCGTGTGCCGCGGCGGGCCCTCGTCCGGCACGAAGCCCGCCCGGGCCAGGGCCCGGCGGTTCGCGGTGTTCCCGGTCTCCGCGCCCGCCCGGGCCCGGGTCATGCCGAAGTGCGTGTGCGCGAGCAGTGCCCCTGCCCGGAACAACTCCGCGCCCAGACCCTGCCCGCGGCAGCGCGGCGCCAGCCAGCCGCCCACCTCGCCCGTGTGGTGCTCCAGTTGCAGTCCTCCGGCATAGCTGAGGTCGGCCCTGCGCACACAGACCAGGAACACCGGGATGCCGGGGTCGGGGGTGAAGGGCTTCGCCAGCAGGCGGGGGACGCGGCGGCCGTCGTCGCCGGCGGGCCGCCACTCCAGCAGGGCGCGCCGGGTGCCGGGGTCGGGAGCGATCCGGTCGGCATGGTTGCCGAGCCACCGCTGGGCCTCGGCGTCCGCGCTGGCGGCGAGCGCCGCGGCCACGTCGAGGTGCGTCCGGGGTGTGAACAGCAACAGCCGCTCGGTGGCCAGGACGTGCCGGCCGGACTCGCACCGCCCGGGCACGGGGAGCCGGGACACGGCCCGGCTGCGGCGGACGAGCGACCAGACCATGGAACCCCCTGACAGAACCGCTGTGTGGCGGACGGTCCGGGTCCCTCACGGGATGCCGGGCCCGCCGACGGATGCGAACGGCTCGCATCGGGGTGAATCTACCGACGAAACGGGTGGGGGTGGTTGCCTCCGGCCGACGGCCCACGGCCGAGGGCCTGTGGTCTCTTACGGCTGACGGCGCTCGGCCGGGCCGTCCGGACCCGGTTTCGGGCGGGTCCGGGTCCAGGAGGGGTCGGCGGACGGTTCAGGGACAGGGGTCGGCTGGTGCATGGGGCGGGGTTCCTTCGGACGAGTGGGGGATGGTCCGGGGGAGGGGGTCGGGCGGTGTGGGGCCGGCCGGCGGTTCGGGTGTGGTCGACAGGTCGGCCCAGACGATGCGCGCGGGCCGGTCGGGCGCGAGCGTCACGCCCCAGTCGGCGCTCAGTGCGTCGACGAGCAAGAGCCCGCGTCCGTTCTGCTCGTCGGGACCGGAGCGCCGCCGGACGGGGCGGGCGGGGCCCCGGTTCTGGTCCTCGACCTCGAGACGGACCCGGTCCGCGGTGCTGCGCACCCGGCACACGATCCGTTCGCCGGCCGCGTGCACCAGCGCGTTGGTGACCAGTTCCGAGGCGACGAGGACCGCGTCGTCCCGGCCGGGTCCGGCGACGCCCCAGGCGGTGAGCAGGTCGTGCAGCACGCGGCGGGCCGTACCGACCGCCGCCGGCAGGGCCGGCAGTTCGAAGACGGCCGTGGGTCCGGGAGCCACGGCCCCGGAGGCGAGCGGGTCGGGGCCCTCGGGCCCAGGGAGTCGACCCGGGCGCTCGCCTCCGGGTGGTCTTGGGATGCCGTCGGCCTCCGCGGGCCGGTGTGCCGGCTCCATGGCGTCGGGTATGCGGAGCGGAAGGCCGATCGGGGGCAGCCGCAGCGGGGGCGGACTCGCGGCCGGCGTGCCGGTGACCGGGATGTGGTGCTCGGACAGCCGGTGGAGCGGTTGGGGGAGGGAGGAGGGCGGAGCCATCGCCGTACGCCTTTCGTCCGGCCTCGTGTCGGGGGACGGTGTCGGAGGGCCGGCCGCCCAGGGGCCGGACGACGCGCACCGCCTCCCGTGAGGCCGTGGTGCAGTCTCGTCTCCCCCGACTGGACTGCGTCGCCCGCTCCTTCGGTCGGCCGGAGCAGTGAGTCCACTGTGTCATCTGTCAACAACCGCTCGCAACACGCAAGTTGAAAATTGCAAGTAGCCAAGTGCATGCTGCTTCGGGCAAGAAATGATCGAACGGGTTCGTGAAAGCGATCGAGTGAGACGGTGACCCTGAAACCCGGGTGAGGGGGTGGGCGTGGCCGCGGAGACCGACTGGGGCGGTGCCCCTTCCGTGCTGCGCATGATCCTCGGCAGACAGCTGGAGGAACTGCGGACCCGGGCCGGCCTGACCTACGAGCAGGCGGGCGCGGCCATCGGCGTCAGCCACTCCACCATCCGCCGCATGGAGGCCGCCAGGGTCGCCCGGCTGCGCCTCTCGGACGCCGAGAAACTCCTCCAGGTGTACGGCGTGACGGACCAGCAGGAGATCGACACCTTCCTGCAGTCGGTGCGGGAGGCCAACAAGCGGGGCTGGTGGCACACCTACCGCGACGTCATGCCCGACTGGTTCGCCGCATACCTCAGCCTGGAGCAGGCGGCACTGCAGATCCGGGCCTACGAGAACCAGTTCGTGCACGGCCTGCTGCAGACCGAGGACTACGCGCGCGCCCTGCTCGGCGCCGGCAATCCGCACGCCCCGGCCGAGGCCACCGAACGCCGGGTCGCGCTGCGCATGCGCCGGCAGGAACTGCTGGCCCGGGAGGGGCCGCCGCGGCTGTGGGTCGTCATGGACGAGACCGTGCTGCGCTGGCCGGTCGGCGGCCCCGAGGTGATGCGTGCCCAGATCGACCATCTCATCGAGGTCAACCGGCTGCCCCATGTCACCCTGCAGCTCATGCCGTTCGCCAACGGCCCGCACCCGGCGATGCGGGCGGGCGCGTACCACCTCTTCCGGTTCCGGGCCCGTGAACTGCCCGACATCGTCTACCTCAACGGCCTGGTCGGGGCGGTCTACCTCGACAAGGGCGGCGACGTCGTGGTGTACCGCGAGGCCCTGGACCGACTGGGTGCCCAGGCGGCGCCCGCCAGGAAGACCGAGACCGTGCTCGGCGCGATTCGCAAGGAGCTGTAACCGTGCACCCTCCCGTACACAGCGGCATGCCGGCCCGGCAGCTGGGCGCCCGCGGCTGGGCCAAGCCGTGGAGCGACGACGCCGGCGGTGCCTGCGTGGAAGTGAAGAGGCTCGCCGACGGACGTGTCGCCGTACGCCAGTCCACCGACCCCGACGGTCCGGCGCTGGTGTTCACGTCCGACGAGATGGCGAGGTTCGTGACCGGGGTGAAGGAGGGGGAAGCCGACTTCCTGCTGTGACCGTGCCTGTTGTGACGCACCCTTTCTGACGCAAGTTCGACCCCCCCCGACCCGAATGGGAGACACGGCGTTGCCCGACAACGGATGGCCGGCCGACCGCATCGACACCGAGAACGCCCACTCCGCCCGCATCTACGACTACATCCTCGGCGGAAAGGACTACTACCCCGCCGACCAGGAGGCCGGCGACGCCATCTCCCGGGAGTGGCCCGCCCTCCCGGTCCACATGCGCGCCAACCGCGACTTCATGAACCGTGCCGTGCGCTGGCTCGCCGAGGAGGCGGGCATGCGCCAGTTCCTGGACATCGGCACCGGCATCCCGACCTCGCCCAACCTGCACGAGATCGCCCAGGCGGTGACTCCCGGATCCCGGGTCGTCTACGTCGACAACGACCCGATCGTCCTCACCCTCTCGCAGGGCCTGCTGGCCAGCGCGCCCGAGGGCCGGACCTCGTACATCGAGGCCGACTTCCGTGACCCGGCCGCCATTCTCCGGGCCCCGGAACTGCGCGAGACCCTCGACCTGGACGAGCCCGTCGCCCTCACCGTCATCGCGATCGTCCACTTCATGCTGGACGAGCACGACGCGGTCGGCGTCGTCCGCCGCCTGCTGGAGCCGCTGCCGTCGGGCAGCTACCTGGCGATGTCCATCGGCACCGCGGAGTTCGCGCCCGACGAGGTGGGCCGGGTCGCCCGCGAGTACGCGGCCCGCAACATGCCGATGCGGCTGCGCACCATCGACGAGGCCCACGAGTTCTTCGAGGGGCTGGACCTGGTCGAACCCGGCATCGTCCAGGTCCACAAGTGGCACCCCGACGGCACCGGCGAGAAGGACGTCCGCGACGAGGACATAGCGATGTACGGCGCGGTCGCACGCAAGCCGTGAAGACCCGGGCCGGGGTCCGACCCACCTCCCGGACCCCGGCCCGCTCGCCCTCACCGACGACGACCTGCTCGGCCCTGGAACACCTCGCCCGGCCGGTCGAGGAGCGGAATCCGCCGATGACCTGAGTGAATCCGGCCAAAAGACGGGGAAAGCGGTCCGGAATTCAGCACAACCTTTCCCGATGTGTCAGGCACCGGGAAATGCGGGGAAGTAAGTTCTGGAGAAGCGGAACCGGGCGGAGGGAAATGCGGTCTTAAGGTCCGTCGACGGCCGGGATCGGGCCGGTCGCGAAGAAACCGGGGGAAAGAGAAATATGTCCGTGAGCCGCCGCAAGACCCTCCTGACCGCAGTCGCCCTCACCGCCGGGCTCTCCCTGGCAGCCGTGACGCCCGCCCTGGCCGGCTCCGGCGCGAGCCACGCCCCGCGTGCCGCCGCCGTGTCCCCCGCCCAGGGCGACCCGCGCAACGTCACCCAGCACGTGGCCGACTTCTACGGCGCCTACATCGACTCCGTCTGGGCCACCGAGGACCCGGCGGCCGGCACCTCCGCCAAGGCCCTGCGTGCCTTCTATCTGTCCTCCGCCGCCCAGAAGAAGGTCGCCGCGTACGAGAGGAAGAACCACGCCGACGGCATCCTGTTCGCGCAGAACGTGCCGGTGAAGTGGAAGGTCGCCTACACCGGCTCCGGCGCGGGCCACGCCACCAGCAGGGTCACCCTCACCTGGGGCGACGGTCCCCACGCCGAGGTCACCAGGATCGACGTCCGGTCCGACCTGACGACCCTGAAGATCACCGACCTCAAGCCGGCCCGCTGACCGGCTGCCGGGCGCAGTCCCGCCCCGCCCCCACTCGGGGCGGGGCTCGCGGCTTTCCGGGCCGTTCAGGACCGGCCGTGCGGGTAGTACGGGCGGGGCAGTCGCATCCCGCGGCCGGCCATGATCTGCCGGACGTGGTCGGGGTAGTCGGTGATGATCCCGTCGACGCCGAAGTCCATCAGCGCCTCCACCGTCGCCGGGTCGTCGCAGGTCCAGGGGACCACCTTCAGGCCGCGGGCGTGCGCCTCGGCGACCATCGCCGCGTCCGAGTAGAAGCGGAAGCCGGGGTCGCCGACCTTCCCGTTCTGCGGGAAACCGTAGTTGGGGGAGAGGGTCGTGACCCCGGGGACGGTGGCGGCGGCCTTCACGAAGTCACCGCCGTAGTCGTCGGCGTCGATCCCGCCGAGCCACGGGGACGCGCCCGGCCGGCCCACCTGCAGGAAGTCGTAGTTCGTCAGCGCCACCAGCGGCCAGCGCGGTGCCAGTCGGTGCATCAGCTTCAGCGCGCCCCAGTCGAACGACTGGATGGTGACCTGCCGCTCGATGCCTGAGCGGTGGATCTCCTCGTACACCCGGCGGACGAACACCTCGCGCGGCGCGGTCTGTTCGGGCGCGCCCGCCTCCACCTTGGTCTCGATGTTCAGCTTGACCTGCCTGGCGTGGTAGCTCTTGACCAGGTCCAGGACGTCCTTCAGCTCCACCATCCGGAAGCCCTTGACGACCTCCTGCTCGGGGAAGCCGGGCAGCTGCTGGTAGCCGCAGTCCAGCGTCTTGATCTGAGCGAGCGTCAGGTCCTTGATGTACTTGCCCACATACGGGTACAGCGGGTCGCCGGGCGTGACCGGGCCCGTGTCTCGGCACTTGACGCCGCTGATCTGCCGGTCGTGGTTGACGACCACCTTCAGGTCCTTGGTGACGTGGGTGTCCAGCTCCAGCGTGGACACCCCAAGCCGCATCGCCTTGCCGAAGCCCTCCAGCGACTCCTCGGTCGTCATACCGAGACCGCCGCGGTGGGCCTGGAGGTCGAAGCGGGCCTGCGGCGGGTCGGCCTGGGCCGCCTGCGCGGCGGTGGCGGGGAACGCGAGAGCCGGCAGCAGGGCGAGGCCGGCGAGCAGGTGTCGTACGGACATCGGAACTCCCTGTTCTCGGGGCGCCCGAGATTCTCGCAACGACCGGCCGGGGCGGACCACCTCCGGAACTGAACATCGGCGCAAAGGCTGTTGAACGTGTGCACAGCAGTGGAGCGACAAGGGCTCCTAGGCGTCATGGGTCAGCAGCCGTGCGCCTTCGCGTCCGTGGTGGCGGCGGCGATCGACGGGCGTGCGGTGCAGGGCTATGAGGGCGGCGTCGTCGTCCAGCCGGCCGCCCACATGGGCGAGCAGGTCGCGCCGCACATGGTGCATCAGCGCCTCCGGACTGTCGTCCGTCCAGCGCGCCACCCGCTCCGCCAGCGGATAGAACCGGCCCTGCGCGTCCCGGGCCTCCACCACACCGTCGGTGTACAGCAGCAGCGTGTCACCGGGCTCGAAGGAGAACACGTCCAGCGTGTGATCGGTGTTCCCGTGCACGCCGAGGGGCGGCGACGGGTGCAGGCTCGGGACCGTGACCGCGTGCCCCGGGCTCAGCAGCAGCGGCGGGGGATGGCCGCAGCTGGTCATCAGGGTGACCTGATCCTCGTCCGGGATCTCCACCAGCAGGGCGGTGGCGAAGCGCTCGCCCGCCTCCTCCTCCGTCTCGAGCTCGGTGGCGTAGCGGCTGATGCTCTGGTCGAGACCGGCCGCCAGGTCCGCCAGCGCGACGTTGCGGTGCGCGCTCTCCCGGAACGCGCCGAGCAGCAGGGCCGCCTCCCCGATGGCCGGCAGTCCCTTGCCCCGTACGTCGCCGATCAGCACCCGCACCGCGGCTTCTGCGCGGGTCACCGCGTACAGGTCGCCGCCGATCTGTGCCTCGTCCTCGGCGGCCAGGTACAGGGAGGCGATCCGCAGCGGGCCGATGTGCTCGGGCAGCGGCCACATCAGCACGTGCTGTGCGGCCTCGGCGACCGTGCGTACCTGAGCCAGCTGGGCCTGGCGGCGCTCACGTACCGCGCTGTAGACCACACACATCACCGAGAGCACGGCGAGGGTGACGAGCTGCACGATGTGGTTCGAGGTGGCGATCCCCCCGTGGAGGAAGGCGATCAGCGTCTGGGCGGCCAGCGCGAGCGCCCCCACGAACGCCGTGGTGCGGGGCCCGGCGAACGACGGTGTGAGCGCCGGGGCGATGACCAGGGCCGGGCCCAGATGGATGTTCTCGGGAGAGCGGATGTCCACCACGGTGATCACCACGATGAGCAGGATGGGGAGCAGCAGCAGCGCATGCGCCGACTGCCACGACTGCTGCGCACCCGCGCCCCTCTGCCGGAGCCTCATGCCTACCAGCGTGCTCCCGGACGAGCCGTACGGCACGTGGAGGGGCGGGAACAGGACGTCACGACGGACACACGGTCGGTCCGTGGCGGCCGCCCGCTCCCTCGTTCCCGGGCGCGACGCGCTCGTCCCCCATACGGCGGAGGGTGGTTCGGCCCGCAGCGCGATTCGTGAGGGGTGCCCCCGCTGCGATCTTCGGTACCGGACGGGTCCGCCGGGCCTCTGACACCGAGGAGCACGCATGCAGCCGCCGCCGAACGCGCCCACCACAGCCCGCCCGGAACGCCTGCGCGCCGCGTGGCGGGCGGCCCACGAGCCCGTCGAGGGAGTCTCCCGGCGGATGCGGCTCGTCGCCTGCGCCGTGCCGCTGACCGTTCTGCCCGCCGGCCTGTGGCGCCTGCCGGCCGCGTTCGACCCGGGTATCGGGATCGGGGAGCGGGCCTACATCGTGTTCCTGTCGCTCTTCTCCGAGGCCGTCGCGTTCACCGCGTTCGGGTTGATCGCCCGCTGGGGCGAGGTCTTCCCGAGGTGGGTGCCGTACCTGCGCGGCCGGCGGGTCCCGGTGAGCGCGGCCGTGGTCCCGGCCGCGTTCGGCGCCACCGTCCTGACTCTGCTCTGGACGGTCCTGACCCTCACCACCCAGATCATGGGCCGGACGATCCGGGGCGGGAAGCTGCCCGACGACTTCCCCAGCCGGACGGGCGGCTGGGAGGCTGTCTCCTTCTACGTCTGCTACACGCCCCTGATCCTGTGGGGTCCCCTGCTCGCCGTCCTGACCGTCGCCTACGCCAGGCGCCGTCGCAGGGGTGCCCCCGGCCGGGTCGGCTAGCGGTTCACCGAGCGCATCCCGGCCTCGTCGTACCGCGCGCCCGCTGCCTCGGGCAGCTCGGCGTCGATGCGGGCGAGGTCCTCCTCGGACAGCTCGATGTCGGCCGCGGCCGCGTTCTGTTCCAGGTAGGCACGGCGCTTGGTGCCCGGGATCGGGACCAGGTCCTCGCCCTGTGCCAGCACCCAGGCGATGGCCAGCTGCGCCGGCGTCACGTCCTTCTCCGCGGCGATCTCCTTCACCTTCTCGGCGAGCCGGAGGTTGGCCTCGAAGTTGGTGTCCGTGAAGCGGGGGTTGGTGCGCCGGTAGTCGTTCTCGTCCAGCTCGGCGGGGGAGGAGAAGCGGCCGGCCAGGAAGCCGCGGCCGAGCGGGGAGTACGGCACGAAGCCGATGCCGAGTTCACGGCAGGCCGGCAGCACCTCGGCCTCCGGGTCCCGCGTCCACAGCGAGTACTCGGTCTGCACGGCGGTGATCGGGTGGACGGCGTGGGCGCGCCGGATGGTGTCCGCGCTCGCCTCGCTCAGCCCGATGTGCCGCACCTTGCCCTCGGCGACCAGCTCGGCCAGGGCGCCGACCGTCTCCTCGATGGGCACGTCCGGGTCGACCCGGTGCTGGTAGTAGAGGTCGATGTAGTCCGTGCCGAGCCGCTCCAGCGAGCCGTGGACGGAGCTGCGGACGTGCTCGGCCGAGCCGTCCTGCCGGCCCACCGTGCTCATGTCCCCCGGTACGGCGTTGTCCATCCGGTAGTTGAACTTGGTGGCGATGACGTACTCGTCGCGGTGTCCCCGGATCGCCTCGCCGACCAGCGACTCGTTGGTGAGCGGGCCGTAGAGCTGCGCGGTGTCGAGGAAGTCGATGCCGAGCTCCAGGGCCCGCCGGATGGTGGCGACGCCCTCGTCCTGGTCCGTGGTGCCGTAGAAGGCCGACATGCCCATGCACCCGAGGCCGATGGCCGATACCTGGAGATCCCGCAGACTGCGCTGTCGCATGAGGTGTCCCAGCCTTTCCTGCACATATGATCGTCGTTCCGTACGGCACGGAGGCCCTCATCCATCTAGCGACGGATTCCGGAACCCGGCATCCCGTGGGGGAGGCCGGGCGATGTGACCTTCGCGTGCCGGGGTGTCTGCGACGCTATGACTTGGAGCGCACTCGAAGTCAACTCGGCCGTTCAGCCGGACCGGCAGCTCGAACAGGTCGTTCTGGCGGGCGACGCGGGATCAGAGGACGGGTACGGGCGTGAACCGGACGGGCAGCTGGGTCAGTCCCCTGAGCCAGGGCGAGGGGCGGCGGGTGAGGGACTCGGCGGGCACCGCCAGGTCGATGTCCGGGAGCCGGTCCAGTACGACCTCGACACCGGTGCGCGCGATCACCTCGGCGATCTCCTGCGCGGGGAACGGGCAGCGGTGCTCGCCGTGGCCGAACGCGAAGTGCGCGCTGTTCCCGCCGGTCAGCGCGGCGGCGTCGGTACGGACCTGAGGATCGGAGTTGGCGCCCTGCAGCCCGAGCAGCAGCAGGTCGCCGGCCCGGACCGGGCGGCCGCCGAGGTGGGTGTCTCGGGTGGCCCAGCGGCCGGCCACGTTCTGCGTGGGCGTGTCCTCCCACAGCACCTCGTTCATCGCCTCGGCGACGCTGCCCTGCCCGCCGAACAGGGAGGCGGCGAACCGGTCGTCGGTGAGCATCAGGCGGAGCGAGTTGCCGATCCAGTCGGCGGTCGGCTGGTGCCCGGCCGCCATCATCACCATCAGGTCCTGCGCGATCTCCTCGTCGGTGAAGCCGCCGTCGCCGGCGAGCATCCGGGAGACCACGTCGTCCGCCGGCCTCTGCTTGCGGTCGGTGAGCAACTGCCGCATGGAGGCGGCCAGATGGGCCTGGCCGGCCAGGGCCCGTTCGCTTCCGTCGATCATGTCGTTGAGGGCGGTGACCAGACCCGGGCCGTCCTCGTCCGGGAAGCCGACCAGCCGGGCGAGGACCTGCACCGGCAGCAGCACCGCGTAGTGGGCGACCAGGTCGGTCTCGCCCGCGGTGCAGACCGCGTCGATCAGCTCGTCCGCGAACCGCTCGGCGTGGGACCGCAGTTCGGAGGGGTCCACCGCCTCCAGCGCGTCGCTGATCACCGCGGCGCGCTGCCGGTGCCGTTCGCCGACGGTGTAGAGGATCGACGGCTGCCGGTGGCCGATCATCGGCAGCAACGGCCAGTCGTCCGGGATGTTCGCCCACTGGTTCCACAGGCCGGAGTCCCGGCTGAACAGCACCGGGTCGCCGGTCACCTGGTGCAGTTCGCGGTACCCGAGCACCAGCCAGGCCGGCACGCCGCCGTCGAGCAGCACGGGGACCACGGCGCCGTGCTCGTCCCGCATCTCCCGGTACAGGCGGGCCGGCTCGGTCTGGAAGCGGGGGCCGGTCAAGGGGACGGCGCCGGGGATCACACGGACTCCTGTCGGTCAGAGGTTGCGGAGCGCAACGATCACCTGCTCCAGGATGGCCGGGTCGGCGACGGCCGGCGGGCGCGGATGACGGGCGCTGACCCGGCCCGCCGCCAGCAGGTCGCACAGCAGCACCTTGGTGATGCCGACGGGCAGGCGCAGCTCGGCGGCGATCTCGACCACCGACGCGGGGAACTCGGTCATCCGCAGGATCGCCGCGTGCTCCGACTGCATGCCTGCCGCCGGCTCCGACTCGGCGACGACCAGTGTGACCAGGTCGAAAGGGTTGTCGCGGCCGGTCCGGCTGCGTCCCTGGGTGAGGGTGTACAGGCGGTCGGGGGCGTCGTCCCTGCCGGGCCGGCTCATGAGGTACGGGGTCGAGCGGTCAGGTGCTCGCCGAGCTGCTCGACCAGCTCGGTCATGTGGTGCCCGACGACCCCGGGGTCCGCTTCCTCCGTCGTGACGACGGCCAGGTGGGCGCCCGCGCCGGCCTCGACGATGAACAGCACGCCCCCGTAGAACTCGGTCATCGCCGAGCGCACACCTCCGCTGCCGTCACCGAACTCGGCGGACGCCCCGCGCGACAGCGACTGGACCCCGGCGGCGATCGCGGCGAGCTGGTCGGCCCGGTCCGGGCTCAACTCCGGCGACCGGCAAAGCCTCAGCCCGTCCCGGGACAGCACGAGCGCATGCCGCGCCCCCGGTGTCCTGTCCAGCAGCCCTTCCAGGAGCCAGGTGAGCGTCTCGTCGGCGGTGCTCGGGCCGTTCATGAGGTGGCGTCGCCTTCCGGGTGCGCGTGCGGGTGGGAGGAGGGGGAGCTGTGCCCGGGCTCGTCGGCCGACCCGGCGGCGGGGCGGACGGCCTGCCGGAAGGCGCTGAAGCGGGTGGCCCGGGTCCTGGCCTCGTCGGTGCCCGGTGCCGGGTGTGGCGCGCTGCTCGGGGGCGCCGGATGGGACCGTTCGGCCTCGGCGAGAGTGCGGCCGCGGTTCCGCCTGGGCAGCCCGGCCGGGCCCTCGCCCGCGGCGGGCGAGGGGGACTCGTGGACCGGGGAGGGGCCCGCGCCGACCGTCGGCTCGGCCGGCCGGCCGGCATCCGGACGTGTGGCGGGGCCGACGAGGATCTCCTGCGGGACGAGCATCAGCACGCCCGTGCCGCCGCGCGCCGACGGCCGGAACGACACCTTCAGGCCGTGCTTGCGGGCCAGCCGGCCGACCACGGCGAGCCCGAGCCGCGTCCCCGTCAGGCCGCCCAGCTCGGATACGTCACCGGCGACCGCCCGCTCGGCCCGGCGCAGCTGTACGTCCCCCATCACCAGGCCGCTGTCCTCCACGGACACGAGCACCCCGGCCGCCACCTCCTCGACGTAGACGTGCACTTCGGCCGTCGGCGCCGAGAACTTCGCGGCGTTGTCGAGGAGTTCGGCGAGCGCGTGCATCACGCCCTCGGCCGCGTGCCCGGCGACGGCGGTTTCGCTGACCGAGTGGACCCGCACCCGCTGATAGCCGGCGATCCGGCCCAGCGCGCCGCGCAGCAGGGACTCCATCCCTATGGGGCGCGCCCACCTGCGCCCCGAGCGCGCGCCGGTCAGGACGGCGACGGAGTCGGCGAGCCGACCGGCCCGGGCGGTGCGGTGGTCCAGGTGGAGGAGGTCGGCCAGGACGTCCTCGTCGGTGTGCCGGTCCTCCATCGCCCGCAGATCCGCGAGGGTCGCCGTGGCGAGGGCCTGCATCCGGGCCGCCGCGTCGGCGGTCGCGGAGAGCGCCGCTGCCCGCTCGCGCCGAGTCCTTCGCAACTCCTCGGCCAGCCGGGTGTTCTCGCCGTGGACCCGGTCCAGCTCCTGCGCGCCCTCCTCGGCGAGTCGTGTCCGGTCGGCCGTGAACTCCGCCTGCTGCGCAGCCAGTTCGTCGATGAGTCGCTGCTGTTCCCGACGGTTCTCCTCGGTCGTGCGGGCCTGCTGCTGCAGAAGCCGGCCGATGTCCTGGGTCGCGCTGTCCAGCCTGCGCCGGGTGCCCCGCGCCGTGCGCCCGGCGTGGGCGGCCGTGGCCACGGCGGCACAGAGCACGACCGCCGCAGTGCCCCCACCCCAGGCCAGCGGCGCGCGCACCGGGTCCGGCGCGGCCGACACGGCCGTGAGGACCACGAGCGCCGAGAGCGCACCGGACACGGCGAGGGCGACGGTGAGCGTACGGAGGGAGGGTCGTTCGCCGGGATGCGTGGGCACGGTCATCGGTCCGGTGTGGTCCTCGCGGCAGAGGGGGCGAGCAGGGGCGAGCAGGGGTGAGCAGGGGCAGGCGGGTGGCGTAGCGACTATCGAGAGTGAACTGGCGGTCACTATACGAGAGTTGGTGATCGAATCTGGAAGGTTCGGGTGTGTTTCCACTAAGTGGGCGCTCGAGCCTACGGTCGGTGACGCGCTCCGCCGGGCCGGCTCGAGCGCCGGCCCGGCGCAGCGCCCGGAGCCGATGTCAGCCGATGGTGACCTTGAGGATGCGGTCCTTGCTCGTGCCGTTGCCGCTGGAGCCCATCCACAACTGGTCGGCGCCCGGCACCTTGGCCAGCGCGCGCAGCCGTCCGTAGGCACCGGTGTAGTAGGACGTCGCGGAGCCGACGCCCACACCGCTCGCGTCGATCGGCAACCGCCACAGCCGCTTCCCGAGCAGCGTGGTCACATAGACGGCGTTGTCGACGACCGCTACCTGGGCGGGCACGCCCCCGTCCTCCGGCTTCCAGACCTTCTTGGGGTTGGTCGTTCCCGCGGTGGAGCACGCTCCCTCACAGGTGGGCCAGCCGTAGTTCTTGCCCTTCGAGAGGAGATTGAGTTCGTCCCACTTGGTATGGCCGATGTCGCCTCCCCACAGCCTGCCCCGGGCGTCCCACGCGAGGCCCTCGGGATTGCGCAGACCGTAGCTGTACACGCGGTTGCCGAAGGGGTTGCCGGGTGCCGCGGCACCGCTCTTGGTGATGCGCAGGATCTTCCCGTTGAGGGAGTTCTTGTCCTGAGCCAGGCTGCTGTGATGAGCGTCGCCGGTGGTGACGTACAGGTATCCGTCGGGGCCGAAGGCGATCGTGCCGCCGTTGTGGTCCCCGCCCCTCTTGATGCCGCTGAGCACGACGGTGTAGCCGCTGAGCGAAGTTCCGTCGAAGCGCATCTTCACGACCCGGGTGCCGTCGGCGACGGTGTGGACGAAGAACACGTCCTTGTCCGTCGTGCCGTTCCAGGTCGGTGAGGGGGCCACGCCCAGCAGCCCGCCGTCCGCCATCGCGGGGTCGGGGTCCGGCCGGACCGTGTTCGGTACCGTGCCCGCCTTCTTCTTGGAGCCGTCGGACTTCAGAAGCCACACCGTGGACGTGTAGCGCTCCGTCAGCAGCGCGTTCTTCGTCTTCGGCAGGAAGGACAGACCCCAGGGATACGACAACTTGTCGGCCAGGGTGCTGATGCCCGTCGGGGCACCGGCCGCTCGGGACGCGCCGTGCCCGGCGTCCCCGCCGCGGGGGGCGGACTGCGCGGCCGCCACCGGTGACTGGAGCAGGGCCGCGGCCGCCATTGCGGTGACGGCGGTGAGAGCGGATATACCCGGACGGACTCGATACAGCGCCCGACATGCCCGACGTGACATCTGGTTGCCTTTCCTGTCGTGGGGGGAGGGAACCGCGTCCCTTCGAGGAGTATTGGGCGCTCATCGAGGCAGCAGCCACCTGGACTGACCCCATCCTGCTGAGGGCGGCAGCCCCCACTGGCATGTCCGGACCACGTCAATGTGACGCTTTTCGCACTTCGACACGTGCGGGCAACCCCTAATGTTGCCGCGACGTACGGCAAGGCATGGCTGACACCATGGTGTTCGTCGCCGGCAGGCAGCTGAAGGGAATCCAGGATGTTCCGCAAGGTGCTGGTCGCCAACCGTGGAGAGATCGCGATCCGCGCGTTCCGGGCGGGCTATGAACTCGGTGCGCGCACAGTCGCCGTGTTCCCGCACGAGGACCGCAACTCGCTGCACCGGCTGAAGGCCGACGAGGCCTACGAGATCGGGCAACCGGGACATCCGGTGCGGGCGTATCTCTCCGTCGAGGAGATCGTCGGCGCCGCTCGCCGGGCGGGCGCCGATGCCGTCTATCCGGGTTACGGCTTCCTGTCCGAGAACCCCGAACTCGCCCGCGCCTGCGAGGAGGCGGGCATCACCTTCGTCGGGCCGAGCGCGCACACGCTGGAGCTGACCGGCAACAAGGCCCGTGCGGTCGCCGCGGCCCGGGCGGCGGGCGTACCCGTGCTGGGCTCGTCCGAGCCCTCCACCGACGTCGACGAACTCGTCCGCGCCGCCGAGCAGATCGGTTTCCCCGTCTTCGTCAAGGCGGTCGCGGGCGGCGGCGGGCGCGGCATGCGCCGGGTGGAGGACCCCGCACAGCTGCGCGAGTCCATCGAGGCCGCGTCCCGCGAGGCCGCGTCCGCGTTCGGCGACCCGACCGTCTTCCTGGAGAAGGCCGTCGTGGACCCGCGCCACATCGAGGTGCAGATCCTCGCCGACGGCGAGGGCAACGTCATTCACCTCTTCGAGCGAGACTGCTCGCTGCAGCGCCGCCACCAGAAGGTCATCGAACTGGCGCCCGCACCCAACCTCGATCCGGCGCTGCGGGACCGGATCTGCGACGACGCCGTGCGCTTCGCCCGCGAGATCGGCTACCGCAACGCGGGCACCGTCGAGTTCCTCCTCGACCGCGACGGCAACCACGTCTTCATCGAGATGAACCCGCGCATCCAGGTCGAGCACACGGTCACCGAGGAGGTCACCGACGTCGACCTGGTCCAGGCCCAGCTGCGCATCGCCTCCGGCCAGACCCTCGCCGACCTCGGCCTGTCCCAGGACACCATCACCCTGCGCGGCGCCGCCCTGCAGTGCCGCATCACCACCGAGGACCCGGCCAACGGCTTCCGTCCGGACACCGGCCGGATCAGCGCCTACCGCTCGCCCGGCGGCTCCGGCATCCGCCTCGACGGCGGCACCACCCACGCCGGTACGGAGATCAGCGCGCACTTCGACTCGATGCTGGTCAAACTCACCTGCCGGGGCCGTGACTTCAAGGCCGCCATCGGGCGCGCCCGGCGTGCCGTCGCCGAGTTCCGCATCCGCGGCGTGGCCACCAACATCCCGTTCCTGCAGGCGGTCCTCGACGACCCCGACTTCCAGGCCGGGCGGGTCACCACCTCCTTCATCGAGCAGCGCCCGCACCTGCTGACCGCCCGCAGTTCCGCCGACCGCGGCACCAAGCTGCTCACGTACCTCGCCGACGTCACCGTCAACAAGCCGCACGGCAAGCGCCCCGACCTGCTCGACCCGGTCACCAAGCTGCCGCCGCTGCCCGCCGGCGAGCCCCCGGCCGGCTCCCGGCAGCGACTGGTCGACCTCGGCCCCGAAGGCTTCGCCCGGCACCTGCGCGAGTCGCCGACCATCGGGGTCACCGACACCACCTTCCGCGACGCCCACCAGTCGTTGCTCGCCACCCGGGTGCGCACCAGGGACCTCCTCGCCGTCGCCCCGGTCGTCGCTCGCACCCTGCCCGAGCTGCTCTCCCTGGAGTGCTGGGGCGGTGCGACGTACGACGTGGCGCTGCGTTTCCTCGCCGAGGACCCGTGGGAGCGGCTGGCCGCCCTGCGCGAGGCCGTCCCCAACATCTGCCTCCAGATGCTGCTGCGCGGCCGCAACACCGTCGGCTACACCCCGTACCCGACCGAGGTCACCGACGCCTTCGTGCAGGAGGCGGCCGCCACCGGCATCGACATCTTCCGCATCTTCGACGCCCTCAACGACGTCGGCCAGATGCGGCCGGCCATCGACGCCGTACGCGAGACCGGCACCGCGATCGCCGAGGTCGCCCTCTGCTACACCGCCGACCTCAACGACCCCGCCGAGCGGCTGTACACCCTCGACTACTACCTGCGCCTCGCCGAGCAGATCGTCGAGGCCGGCGCCCACGTCATCGCCGTGAAGGACATGGCCGGACTGCTGCGCGCCCCGGCCGCCGCCAAGCTGGTGTCCGCGCTGCGCCGCGAGTTCGACCTGCCGGTGCATCTGCACACGCACGACACGGCGGGCGGCCAGCTCGCCACCTACCTCGCCGCGATCCAGGCGGGGGCCGACGCGGTGGACGGCGCGGTGGCCTCCATGGCCGGCACGACCTCGCAGCCGTCGCTGTCCGCGCTCGTCGCCGCCACCGACCACTCCGAGCGGCCCACCGGGCTCGACCTCCAGGCCGTCGGCGACCTGGAGCCGTACTGGGAGGGCGTCCGGAAGATCTACGCCCCGTTCGAGGCGGGCCTGGCCTCCCCGACCGGGCGTGTCTACCACCACGAGATCCCCGGCGGCCAGCTCTCCAACCTGCGCACCCAGGCCGTCGCCCTCGGTCTCGGCGACCGCTTCGAGGACATCGAGGCCATGTACGCCGCCGCCGACCGCATCCTGGGCCGGCTGGTGAAGGTCACTCCGTCGTCCAAGGTGGTCGGCGACCTCGCCCTGCACCTGGTGGGCGCCGGAGTCTCCCCGGCGGACTTCGAGGCGACCCCCGACCGGTTCGACATCCCCGACTCGGTCATCGGCTTCCTGCGCGGCGAGCTGGGCACGCCGCCCGGCGGCTGGCCCGAGCCGTTCCGCACCAAGGCCCTCCAGGGCCGCGGCGAGCCCAAGCCGGCCCCGGAGCTGTCCGCCGAGGACCGCGACGGGCTGGCGAAGGAGACCCGGGCGACCCTCAACCGTCTGCTGTTCCCCGGTCCGACCCGCGAGTTCGACACCCACCGCCAGAGCTTCGGCGACACCAGCGTCCTGGACAGCAAGGCCTTCTTCTACGGCCTGCGTCCCGCCAAGGAGTACGCAGTCGACCTGGAGCCGGGTGTGCGGCTGCTGATCGAGCTGCAGGCGGTCGGCGAGGCCGACGAGCGCGGCATGCGCACCGTGATGTCCTCGCTCAACGGTCAGCTGCGGCCCATCCAGGTCCGTGACCGGGCGGCCGCCTCGGACGTGCCGGTGACCGAGAAGGCCGACCGCGCGAACCCGGGTCATGTGGCGGCGCCGTTCGCCGGAGTGGTGACGCTCGCGGTCGCCGAGGGCGACGAGGTCGCGGCCGGCGCGACGGTCGCCACCATCGAGGCGATGAAGATGGAGGCCACGATCACCGCGCCCAAGGCGGGCCGGGTGTCCCGGCTGGCCATCAACCGGATCCAGCAGGTGGAGGGCGGCGACCTGCTGGTCGAGATCGCCTGATACGCCGCTCGCCGCGGCCGGCACACCGACCCGGCCGCGGCGGGCGCACAGCGGGCTAGAGGCGGCCGAAGAGCTGCCGCAGACGGGCCAGGAGCAGATTCGGGTCCCGCCTGGTCGAGTACGCGGCGCCGGGCACGTAGACGGTCCGGCCGCGCACGGCCACCGAGGTCGGGTTGGACAGCCCGTCCCGACGGGTGAGGATCACCGAGTGCGTGCCGTCGCGGCGCGCCAGGGCCAGCTCGCTGGATCCGTTCAGCGCGGCCAGCACGGTGCTGCCGTGCCCGGGGAAGGTGAAGTCGTCGATACCGGTGAGCCCGGTGGCCCGGGTCTCGACCGGCTCCGCGGAGCCGTCCGGGGCGAAGGGGAAGCGGAGCAGCGTCCCGCGGTCGCTGTTGGACACCCACACCGCGCCGCGGTGCACCTTGATGCCGTTGGCGCCGTACCCGGAGCCGGGCGGCACCGTGCCCGGTGCGAGCCGGGTGCCCCGCGCCCACACCGTGGGAGTGCCGCCCGACCGGGGGACGCGCCAGACGGTGCCCAGCACGGAGTCGGCGGCGTAGAGCACGCCGTCGCGCCCGTTCAGGGCCAGGCCGTTGGGCAGCCCGTCCGGCGGGAGTTGGGCGATCTGCCGCGGTGCGCCGCCGCCGGCCGGGATCCGCCAGATGCCGGTCTCCCGGGTGCCGGTCGCGTAGTTGACGTAGAGGGTGCCGTCGTTCCCGCGGGCGATGCCGGTGACGACGGCGCCGTGCAGGACGGGCGTGTTCGGACGGGCCACGGCGGGCAGGGTCGCGAGGATCCGGGTGTCGCCGTCGAGCGTCACGTGGGCGACCTGCCGGGCGAGGGCGAAGGTGAGGTCGGCGGAGCCGTCGGGTTCGAGCGCGATGTTCTCGGGCGTCTGCCCGGCGGCCAGGCCGAAGTGGGCCACGACGCGTACATCGGTGAAGGTCGGCTCGTGGCCGCTGGCGGGCGCCGCCGCGATCAGGCCGAGCGCGAGCGCGGCCGCGGCCGCACCGGCCGGGCGGGGGAGTCGGGGCATGTGACCTCTCTTCGTACGGCGCGCGGGGCGCCGGAGTGCGGGGTCACACAAAGATGGCCGTGTGCCGGTCACCGGGCAGGGGAGCCGGGCCGCGGGGTCGCCCGCGCGGCCCACGACATGGCGCCGCGAGCGGCCCGCGCGGGTGACGGGCCGCGGGCGGTCAGTCCCAGAGCGGGTAGGTCATGACCTGCTGGAAGCCTTCCGGCCGGGCACCCTCGTAGATGAGGCTCATCCGGGTGTAGTGCTCGGTGTCCGGGTGCTTCGTCCACGGCCGCGGGCGGTCCAGCAGGACGGTCACCCGGTACGAGTGGAAGGTGCCCGCCGCGCAGTACGGCTTGCAGTCGTTGACCGCGTTCAGGCCATCGGCGGTCGCCACTCGGGAGCCCCAGTTCGACCAGTCGAGCCCGACCAGGCGGCTGTTGCCGTCGCCGCAGGCCAGGATGAAGTCGACCGGGCGGACGTGGCGGTTCCAGAAGCAGTCGACCAGCACGGGCTTCGGGGGAACGGCCTTCGGTGCCGTGGTGGGCGGGCTCGCCGCGGCCGTGGTCATGGCCGCTGTCAGCATGGCCCCTGCGGCGAGGGTGACCGCTGTTCCCGCCAATGATCCGCGCATGGTCGCTCCCACCCGTCGTGCCGTGTCCGACCGCGTGCATCTCGACGCTACGACCGTCCGCCCCGTTGCACCAGTCGCGCAGGTCGCGCCGCGTGTCACCCGTGCCGGACGGTCAACCCGTAGAAGGCGACCCGGGCCCCGTTCGTGGTGCTGTCCGAGGAGGACTGGTTGTAGGAGCCGGCCTTGAAGTACTGCTTGTACGGCGCGAACGACGACGGGATGCCGTAGCGGGTGGTGGTGCCGTTGACGGTCAGCTCGACGGTGTTCCCGCCGGAGATCGCGATGGTGTAGTTCCACGTCCTGCCGATCGGCACGTGCCCCACGGTGTGCGGTGTCTGACCGCCGGACGGCGAGTTCTCGGTGCCCAGCACGATGTCGCCGTTCGCGTGGTAGTACAGCTCCAGCAGCGGCTTGGTGGAGGAGCCGCCGGAGCCGAGGTGGATCTGGCCCACGCACACGTTCTTGGTCACCGAGACCACCCGCAGGGTCGCACTCATCCGGTGCGAGCCGCCGAGCGGCCAGTCGGCGGGGCTGCCGCTGCGGTTCATCTCGCGCAGCTCGGAGCGGGCGTAGTTCGAGTTCGGCGTGGTCACGCCCTTCTCGGGCGCCCAGAAGGTCATTGCTCCGTCGCGGGTGTCGGTGTAGAAGTACGCGTCCTGGTAGCCGTTCGCGCCCTGCAGCCGGGACGAGGGGATGGTGGTCGGGGAGCCGGGTGAGCCGACGGGCTCCTGGAGCTGCCATATGGACAGGTCGAAGTTGCCTCCGGGTGCGACATGGGGGTCGGCCGCGTCGGCGCTGCCGCCGAGGGCGGTCAGGGTGAGGGCGAAGCCCGCGGCGGTCGTGGCCGCGAGGAGCCGGGAGCGGGTCATGTGGGGGGTCCTTCCGCCGGAAGGATGCGTTCAGGCGTTCAGCTACCCGTTCGTTCAGTATTCTGAACGCTGAACGCATCCTTGTTCATCGGTGACCCGTGAAGTTAGAGGTCTGAACCAGACGCGTCAAGAGGTTCAGCAGGCGCCCTCGTCCTGCCACGGACCCCACTCGGAGGCGCCGGGCACCTCGTTCTGGGTCCACCACTTGGCCTTCCAGTTGTGCTTGTTGTACGAGACCTCGTTGCCGGAGGTGTACACGGTCGTCGAACTCCAGGCGGTCTTGCAGGACGTCGGGGTCGGCGTCGGCGTCGGCGTGGGGGTGGGCGTGGGGGTGGGCGGGGTGACCCCGGCGAACTTCACCGAGTACTTGGCGAAGTCCCAGGAGTTCTGCGTGACGCTGGAGCAAGTGCCCGACGTGCGGCCGCCGTTGTCGGCTGGCGTGCACTGGCGGTCGCGGTTGAGGGACCAGAAGGTGAACCGGTCCATGTTGTGACTGGTGGCGTAGTCCAGCACCGTCTGGAAGTCGGCCTGCGTGAAGTACTCGCCGGTGTCGCTGCGGCCGTTCATGCCGGAGAAGCCCTCGTGGGCGTAGGCGGTCGCCTGGTCCCAGCCGAATGTGGACTGCAGGATCGAGTTGAAGTTGGTCAGCGCGCCGGTCTGGCTCGCCGCACCGTTGAAGCCGCCGTCGAACGGCATGATGGAGAAGTTGTTCGGCGTGAACCCCTGCGACTTGGCCTCCAGCAGCATCTGCTTGCCGAACCAGCCGGTCCCGTCCGCCGTGCCGGCCGTGGTCACGGACACGTACAGGCCCGGGTTGTTCTGCTGCAGGATCTTCGCGGCGCCGATCTCGTTCCTGATCGCCGCGGTGTTCTCGTACTCCGGCTCCTCCAGGTCGAAATCGATGGCGTGCAGCCCGTACTTGGTGATGACCTGCTGGTACGCGGCCGCCGTGGAGGCGGCGTCCGAGCAGGCCTGGCCGAGTTTGGTGCCGCCGTACCCGCCGATGGAGACGGAGACGTCGCCGCCCTTGGCGCGGATGGTGTCGATGACCGACCGAACCGCCGTGTCGGAGGAGACCGGGGCCGTGCCGCCCCAGGTCGGGGAGCAGCCGCCGCCGTTGGGTGCGAGGACGAAGGCCAGCTGGAAGGCCTTGAGGCCGGTGGCATCCATGATGGTGGCCGCGTCCGGCGGATCGTTGTCCAGCGGCATCAGGTAAGGGGCTGCGGCGTACCACCGGTTGCTCAGTGCGGTGGTCGCGCCCGAGGCGTTGCCCGCGACGAGCGCGGTCGTGCCCGCGGCGGCCAGTCCGACGGCGGCCGCCGCTCCCAGGCATGCCCGAAGACGTCTCACTGCGTGCCTCCAGAGGGGTGTGGGGTGGGGAGGTGCCCCAGCCTCCGGGGGGTGATGCGGTCACGTCAATGGGTTGGTCTAGTCCAAAAGGTCTCTTTGGACTAGACCATACGAGTTCTTTACTCGATGCTCCTCATGTGAGACGAAGAGTGAAGCCGCGGCCGAGCGGCAGGCTCGGGGTGCGGATGGTCGTCACCCGGCTGTCGCTGTCGAACGACCAGGCGGAGTCCGGCAGTTGACGCCCGTCGAGGTAGACGTGCTGCGGCGCCGTCCTGCCGTGCACCGTGAACCGGTACGTCCGCGCATCCGCCTTGCCCGCGTAGTCGCCCTTGCTCGCGCCGACCGAGACGGTCGTCCCGTCGGCGCCGGTGCGCAACGAAACGCGCTGGGTGGCAGCGGCACCCTTGGCGAAGTCACGGGTCACCCCGTCGTCCTCGTACAGCGTGTAGCGGTTGGTGCCGTGGGCGGACGGGTACAGGTCCCAGTCCAGCTCGTGCCGGTCGCGGGTCTGCCAACTCGTCGTGCCCTTGGGCCACATGGGGACGATCGCACCCTCGCGCACGAACAGCGGGAGCGTGTCGAGCGGCGCGTGGTAGCCGTTCAGGGTGGTGGGACCCTGGTAGGTGCGGCCGGTCCAGTAGTCGGTCCAGGTGCCCTTGGGCAGGTAGATGCCGTCGCGTGTGTCGGAGTCCTGGTAGACCGGGGCGACGAGGAAGTCGCGGCCGGACAGGAACTCGTACCTGGCCTGCGCGCCCAGCGTGTCCGGGTCGTCCGGGTACTCGAGCCACAGCGGGCGCACCGCGCCCACGCCCGTCTTCGCCGCCTCGGCGGACAGGGTGTACATGTACGGCAGCAGCCGCTCCTTCAGCTGCAGGTACTTGCGGTTGACCGAGGTGTACGGCTCCCCGTCCCGCCACGGCTGCTGGTCGGCGGGCTTGCCGGTGGTGATGTCGCTCGCCCAGCCGTCCATCGTCATGATGGCCGGCAGGAACGCCTTCCACTGCAGGTCCCGCGCGTACATCTTGGCGTCGTGCCGGTAGATGCTGCCCACGTCACCGGTGTTGTAGGCGATGCCGGACATGGTCGCCCCGGCATAGGTCGGGATCTGCCAGCGGATGTAGTCCCAGGACAGCTTCTGGTCGCCGCTCCACAGCACCCCGCACCGCTGGGCGCCCGCCCAGGACACCGGCAGCCATACGAAGCCGCGCGCGTCGCTGTTGTCCTCGATGCCCTTCTTCGCCGCGTCGCAGGCGTCCAGCGCGAACTTGTAGCCGTTGCCGACCCAGGCCACGTCCAGCTTGGCCACCCGCTGGCCGGCCTTGACCTGGTCGGCGAGTTTGTCGATGCCGTCCTGGGTCCACAGACCGAGCTGGGCGGAGTGGTCCTGCAGGCCCTTGGCGGTCTGCTCCAGGTTCTCGTACCCGCAGCCGTAGCCGTCGTTGACCAGCATCCAGCCGAGCGGCATCTGGTTCTCGGTGTAGCCGTCGGCGACCTTCAGGGCGTCCAGGGTGTGCCGTTCGCCCCGGTTGGCGTTGTGCAGATAGCAGTCCGAGTCGCCGGGTTCGAGACCGTAGACCGGAGGCATGAAGGGCTTGCCCGTCAACTCCGTGTATTTGCCGATGACCTGCTTCGCGTCGCCGAGGAAGTAGTAGGCGTCCAGCCGCCGTTCCTGCTGTCCGGTCGTGACCGGCGAGCCGAAGGTGTACACACCCGGCGCGAAGGTGTTGCGGAAGACGCCGTAGCCCGCGCTGGAGAGGTAGAACGGCTGGGAGTTGTTGTAGCCGCCCTCGTTCCAGTCGAAGCTGTTGGCCACGTACATGGTCTGCCCGCGGTGCGAGAAGCTGCCGTTCTGTTCGCCGCCGCCGAAGAACTGCTCGTCGGTGCCCCGTGTGAGGCTCTGCCGCATCCCGCCGGTCGACCAGCGCAGCGGCTTGTCCTCCTGCCAGATCCGGGTGCGGTTGTCGGGCTTGTACAGCCCGAACCGCAGCGGCTTCTTGTACACGCGCAGCACGGCTTCGGGGGAACGGACGCCGTAGTAGGCGCCCGCGTCGAAGGACGAGGTGTGCCGTTGGAGCGCGGGCTGCCTGCGCACGATGGCCGTGCCGGCCGGATCGCTCAGCGAGCCCGACGGGTCCGCCTGGAGCCGGAGCCGCCCTCCCGTCATGAAGTCGGCGCGGGCGGTGAGCGCGCCCGCGCCGATCGTGTAACTCCCGTTGCCGCCGGTGAAGGACGTGAGATCGCCGGCGTCCGTGGTCGCGGGCAGATAGGCGGTGCCCGTGAAGGAGTTGTCGTGCACGTCGTACGGCACGACCAGGACGTGGTACGTCCCCGACGCGCGCGGGATCACCGTGGCCTCGGGGTCGGCGGTGCCGGCGCTGGACGCCACCTGCTTGCCGTGGTCGTCGTAGACGTACAGGTCGAAGTCGTCGGAGGGCTTCTCCCACTTGACCGACAGCGGTACCCCGCCCTCGGGGTTGTCGTCCCAGTAGCCGTCCGGCACCGAGACGGTCAGGTCGAAGCGGTCACAGACCTTGCTGTCGGGGTCGGCGGCCGCGGCGGGGCAGCTCTCGGGGCCGCCGCCGGTGCCCTTGGCGTAGACCGGGCTCTGCCAGTCGACGCTGCTGTGGGCGGAGTCGAGAACGGCGCCGGCCGCTGTCGCGGCGGCCGCGGCGGGTGCCGGGGCGGTGAGCACGGTAGTGGCCAGGGCGGTCGCCAGCCCCAGCGGAACCCAGGCCGGCCACGGCACACGGTGTCGGAATCTTCGCACGGCGGAACAGCTCCCATCGCACCATCGCGGATTGACTGTCCTTGCGTCTGCTGCTCGGAAGCGCTCGAAACAAGGTTCAATCGAGCAACTTCACGCACGAAGCCTCAAGGTTGACGCAGGTTCATGTCAATACGGCGGTGCGGATCACGGCCGGACACGGCGAAGGCCGGCCCCGCCATCCGCAGGGGCCGGCCTTCGTGTCGGTGACGCTCAGCCGGTGTTCTTGCGGAGCACGATCTGGGTCTGCGTGGTCTGCCCGACCAGGCGGTCCCGGTCGTCGTGCAGGTCCGTCTGCACCACCAGCAGGGTGCCGCCGAGGTGCAGGGGGCGAGCCGTGGCACGGACGTGGCCGCTGGTGACCGCGCGCAGGAAGTTGGTCTTGGACTCCACCGTCGAGGTGCCGGACGCCCCCTCGGGCAGATTGAGGTAGGCGCACACGGCACCGACGCTGTCCGCCAGCGCCATCAGCACGCCGCCGTGCAGCGCACCGCCCGCCGTACAGAGGTCCGGTGACCAGGCCAGGCTTCCGACGCTGCGCTCGGCCGTGGCCTCCCGCAACTCGATGCCCAGCCCGGCCGCGAACGGCATGGCGGCCAGCAGATCACCGGGTTTCGGGACGACCGGCTCGGAGGGGGACATGAAGTACCGCCTTTCGTGGGTGCCTTGGTGCTGCGGACGGTGATCAACTGTGCTGCCGCCGGGCAGGGTGCGCCAGTCGGTCCTCGGACGACTCCTGCAGCATGGCCAGGGTCAGCACACCGCCGCCGATGCCCCAGCCGCCGTCGGCGACCTCCTCGACCAGGACCATCGTGGCGGCGCGGGCGCGCTCGCCGTAGATCTCGGTGTACAGCTCGGTGGTGCGGGTGACGATCAGCTCCTTCTGCTTCTCGTCCAGGCTTCCGGCGGGGACCTTGAAGTTCGCGAACGGCATGGTGGATCTCCTTGGTCGAGGGGGTGTCAGAGCGAGCTGCCCACGGTGAGCAGGTCCTGGAGTCCGGCGCGGCGGAAGAAGTCGACGCGGATCCGGTCGGCGACCGCGGACACGACCTCACTCCCGTCGCGACTCGGGTCGACGTGCGTGCGCAGCGGCCGCCGGCCAGTCGGCAGGCCCACCAGACGTACGACCGCCTCGGCGACCTCGGCCACGTCCGCGTCCGGCGGGACGAGCGCCCCGAGCCGCTGGTCCAGGCCCGCCAGCAGGGAGCCGTAGCGCTCGTCGTAGGCGGCGGCGCGCCCGGTGTCGGCGGGCGTGCCCGCGTGCGCGAAGTGATTGGTCCCCGAGGTGAAGGCACCGGGGACGACGATCGTGGTGTCGATGCCGAACCGGACCAGCTCGGCGGCGTAACTGACCGCCAGCGCGTCCATCGCCGCCTTCGCGGCGAAGTACGGCGCCAGGAACGGCGGGCAGCCGCCCCGGGTGCTGGAGCTGCCGATCCACACCAGCAGGCCCTCGCCGCGCTCCCGCAGGTGGGGCAGCGCGGCCCGGTTCACGCGCTGCGCGCCGAGCACGTTGACGTCGTACAACTGGGCCAGCTGCTCGGGGGTGAAGGCCTCGGCGGGTCCGGTGACCATGTGGCCCGCGTTGTGCACCAGCACGTCCAGGCGGCCCTCGGCGGCCAGGACCCGGGCGACGGCTGCCTCTGCGGAGTCCTGGGAGGTCACGTCGAGGTCGACGGCGTGCAGAGCCACGCCGTGCTCGGCCGCGTACCGGTCCAGTTCTGCCACGGCCTGCGCGTTGCGGGTGGCCGTCTGCCGGATGCCCGCGTGGACGGTGTGGCCGGCGTCGGCGAGCGCGCGCACGGTCAGCGCGCCGAATCCGCTGGAGGCGCCGGTGACCAGGACGGTCAGGGGAGTGTCGGTGGTCATGATTCCTCGCAGAGAGAGGGAGACGAGGGGAAGGGTGACGAGGGGGAGGCGAGGGGTGTCAGACGATGCCGCCGTTGGCGCGTACGACCTGCCCGTTGACCCAGTGGCCGGCCGGGGAGGCCAGGAAGGCCACCACCTCGGCGATGTCGGCGGGCGTGCCGAGCCGCTCCAGCGGGGGCTGGGCCGCCAGCGCGGCGACCGTCTGCTCGTCCTTGCCGTCCAGGAACAGATCGGTGGCCGTGGGCCCGGGGGCGACGGCGTTCACGGTGACGTCCCGGCCGCGCAGTTCCCGGGCCAGCACCATGGTCATCGCCTCGACCGCGCCCTTGCTGGCGCTGTAGGCGCCGTAGGCCGGGAAGGACAGCCCCACCACGGAGGTGGAGAAGGCGATGAACGAGCCGCCCCGGCGCAGTGTCCGGGCCGCCTGCCGGGCGACCACGAAGGTGCCGCGGATGTTGGTGCGGTGCATGGCGTCCAGTTCCGCCAGGTCCAGTTCGGCGATCGGCGCGAGGTACATCCGGCCGGCCGCGTGGACCACGACGTCGACTCCGCCGAACTCGCGGGCGGCCGTCCCGAACAGCTCGGCGACCTGGTCCTCGTCGGCGACGTCGGCCCGGACCGCGACCGCACGGCCACCGGCCGCGGTGACGTCCTCGACGGCGGCCTCGGCCAGGTCGCGGTTGCCCGCGTACCCGACCACCACGGCGTAGCCGTCGGCGGCGAGCCGGGTCACCGTCTCGCGGCCGATGCCGCGGGAGCCGCCGGTGACGACGGCGACGCGGGGAGCTGCGGTTTCCTGCGTGGACATGGGGACTCCTGGGTGCTGAAGGGGCTGGTTCCCGGTTGCGCCTCCAGCCTGGGCCGCCGTCCGCGCGGCAGCCACGGCTCGCCTCACCCTGGGGTCGGCAACCCCTGGTTACGCGCCGTGGCAGGGGTGACCATGGGGGCGTGAACCACTCGGAGCTCGCCGCCTTCCTGAAGTCCCGCCGTGACCGGGTCCGTCCCGCGGACGTCGGCCTGCCCGCCGGGCCCCGCCGACGGGTCCCGGGACTGCGACGCGAGGAGGTCGCGCAGCTGGCCGGGCTCTCCGCCGACTACTACACGGAGCTGGAACGCGGCCGCGGCGCCCAGCCCTCCGCACAGGTGCTGGCCGCCCTCGCCCGCGCCCTGCGGCTGAGCGGCGACGAACGCGACCACCTCTTCCACCTCGCCGAGCGCCCCGTGCCGACCGCCCACAGCACCGCGGCACACGCCCAGCCCGCCCTGCTCGGCCTGCTGGACCGGCTCACCACCACCCCCGCGCAGATCATCAACGATCTGCACGAGACCCTCGCCCAGAACCCGCCGGCGCTGGCGCTCCTCGGCCCGCCCCCGGTCACCCGGGGTCCCGAGGCGAGCTTCGTCTACCGCTGGTTCACCGACCCCGCCGCCCGCGCCGTCTACCCCGTCGAGGACCACCCGCACCACTCCCGGGTCTTCGTCGCGGACCTGCAGGCGGTCGCCGCCCGCCGGGCCAAGGACGCCGAGGTCGCCCGCATGGTGACAGCGCTGCGCCGGCGCAGCGAGGAGTTCGCCGCGCTCTGGGAGCGGCGGGACGTGGCGCTGCGGCGCACCGACCACAAACGGATCGTCCATCCCGCGCTCGGCGTCATCGAACTCGACTGCCACAACCTGTTCAGCGAGGACGGCCGCCAGCGCCTGCTGTGGTTCAGCGCCCCGCCCGGCACCGAGGGCGCCGCACAGCTGGAACTGCTGTCGGTGATCGGCACGCAGGACATGACCGCGGGCGCGGATCGTTCGGAGCACCGGCCGGGCTGAGGCAGGGGGCGCACGGTGCACGCCGTGCCGCCCCGATTCGTCACCGATGTCCGCCGACCCGTGGCGGACCATCCGTCGCCTGAGGCACCCTTGACAGTGTGCGTACGGTTTCGCGACGTTTGAGCACTGGCGCACGGCGGGGAGCCGGAGTCAGCACAGGAGATGACAGGACGCGCCCGGCGCGTCATGGGGGGAGCGGTCGCCATGCGATCCATGAGTCACGGTCCACACGGTGTGCCACACGCCTTGCCGGCCTGCGCGGTACGCGAGAGATCGCTCGCGGAGCCGGCGGAAGGGCGGGCGAGCTGACGTGCAGATCACGATCCACAGACCCGGTGACCTGACCTCCGCGCTGCGCACCGCCTGGCATCGGGCGATGGACGAGTCACCCGAGTACGCCAACCCCTTCCTGGCGCCGGAGTTCACCATCGGGGTGGGCCGTCGGCGGGGCGGGGCACGGGTGGCGATCCTGCGGGAGGACGGGGACCCCGTCGGCTTCTTCCCGTACGAGAAGGGGCCCTTGGGTACCGGCCGGGCCATCGGACTCGGGCTGTCCGACTGCCAGGCCCTGGTGCACCGGCCCGGCGTCACCTGGGACGCCGCGGATCTGCTGCGCGCCTGCGGGCTCAGCATCTTCGAGTTCGACCATCTCGTCCAGGAACAGCGGCCGTTCGCCCCGCACGTCACCGGCAGCTTCGCCTCACCGGTGATCGACGTGAAGCCCGGCGACGGCGGCTACGCCGATTGGCTGCGCGGCACCTACCCGGGGCTGGCCAGGACGACGCTGAAGAAGGAACGCCGGCTCGGGCGGGACATCGGCGAGGTGCGGTTCGAGTTCGACGAGCGGGATCCGCGGGCCCTGCGCACGCTCATGGAGTGGAAGTCCGCCCAGTACCGCCGTACGGGACGCATGGACCGCTTCGCGCGGCCCTGGATCGTGGACCTGGTGGACCACCTCTTCCATGTGCGCGAGGAGCACTTCACCGGAGTGCTGTCCGTGCTGTACGCGGGGGACCGCCCGGTGGCCGCCCACTTCGGCCCGCGCTCCAGTACGGTCCTGGCGGCCTGGTTCACCGCGTACGACCCCGAACTGCACTACTACTCGCCCGGGTTGATGATGCATCTGAGGACCGCCGAGGCGGCCGCCCGCAACGGGGTGACCCTGGTGGACCTGGGGCGCGGCGACAAGGAGTACAAGGACTGGCTCAAGACCCGTGAACTGCGGGTCGGCGAGGGCTTCGCCGCCCGCGCCCACCCCGTGGCCATGGCGCAGCGGCTGTGGCGCAGACCGGTACGCGGCCTGCGCAACACGGTCCTCGCCCATCCCGGGCTGCGCGAGCCCGCCGACCGTCTGCTGAAGACGGCGGGCCGGCTGCGTACCCAGGGTCTGCCCGGCGCGGCAGGCCGCGGGGAGTGACACGGAGGGACGCCACCCGGCGCCCGCCGCGCCGGAAGAACGCGGGCCGGACAGTTATCTACTGGCAGGTTCTTGTCAAAAGCGCGTCAAGTCACGGACGATCCACCGTCCGCGTGGTCGGGTCTCTCGCGACGGCAGTCGATGCCCCTCTGGGAGGTCCCCGTTGTCCGTGCCGACCCGCAGAAGACGGTGGTTCACCGTCTGTGCGCTCACCGCGTCCGCCGCGCTCGTCGCGATACCCCCGTCCGCCGCCTCCGGCCGCGGCGGCGTCAGCCCCTTCGGAGTCCGTACGCTCGGCCAACTCGCCAAGGAGCGCGTGCAGTCGGTGGGCGCCATGTCGCCGCACCTGAAGGCCGATGACGACGACGGCAACGAGGCCGACGAGATCGCCGAGGGTGCCGACCAGTACGCGGAGGCCCGCACCTCACCCGGTGTCGTCCAGCCCGGTGCGTACGGCGCCGCCTGGCGTGGCCTCAGGAACCTGCCGAGCACGGACGGCAGCTGGCGCAACATCACCGACGTGCCATACAACTCCGACGACCAGCGCTACCGCGACATCGACTCCAACTCCAGTGGCGGCTCGGGCAATGTGACCGGCCGGATGGCCGCGATCGCCGCCGACGACGGCGGCTACGTCTACGCGGGCAGCGCCGGCGGCGGGGTCTGGCGCTCGCGCAGCGGAGGCGGCCACTGGCAGCCCATCAGCGACCGGCTGCCCGCGCAGTCCACCGGTGCCCTCGCCCTCGACGGCGCGGGCCGCCTGTGGCTGGGCACCGGCGAGGCCACCACCAACGCCGACGCCTACCTCGGCAGCGGCGTCTACGTCCTGGCCCACCCGCACCACGGCGCGTTCTCACCGCGCCGCCGGGTCGGCGGCGACGAACTGGACAGCACCACCGTCCACGAGCTGCGTTTCGGCGGCGGCAAGGTCTGGGCGGCCACCAGCGAGGGCGTCTGGAGCCACTCCACGAAGAAGCTGGGCGGCGCCTGGAAGCTGGAGTTCGCGCCCAACCCCGACTATCTGCCGGGCGGTTCCAAGGCCGGTGACCCGAGCGCCCCGTACAAGAACATCGCCAACGACATCGCCATCGACCCCAAGGACCCGTCCAAGGTGGTCCTGGCCGTCGGCTGGCGCAGCGGCGACGACTACAACGGCTTCTACACCGAGACCGGCGGCACCTGGACGCGGATCACCGGCGGCCTCGGCGACTTGCCCGGCGACGCGGACAACGTCGGCAACGTCACCTTCGCCCGCTCCGCCGACGGCTCCCGCTACTACGCCATCGAGCAGTCGCCCGAGCAGCTGAACACCAACCCGGACAGTGGTCTGGAGGGCATCTTCGTCTCCAGGTCCGGTTCCCCGACCGGCCCCTGGACCAAGATCGCCGACTACAAGGGACTCGCCGCCGACAACTCGGCGCTGACCACCGCGGGTTACATGCCGGGCGTCCAGGCCTGGTACAACCAGTTCCTCACCGTGGACCCGAGCGACCCGCAGCACGTGTACGCCGGTCTCGAGGAGGTCTACGAGACCAAGGACGGCGGCACGAACTGGTCCACCGTCGGGCCGTACTGGAACTTCACCTTCTCCTGCTGGAGCATCGACCCCGCCAAGCAGACCGGCGACTGCCACCAGACCACCCACTCCGACCAGCACGGCGTCGCGATCGGCCGCTACCACGGCAAGAGCTTCGTGTACGTCGGCAACGACGGCGGTGTCTACAAGCGCCCGGCCGACGGCTCCCAGGACGCCTCGGGCCACGCCACCGACTGGACCTCCCTCAACGACGGCACCATCGACACCCTCCAGTACTACTCCGTCGGCATCGGCAGGGACCTCGACCACGGCGGCCTGTCCGTCACCGGCGGCCTGCAGGACAACGGCCAGTCCGTCCTGCGCGCCAATGACAAGGTGATGGGCTCCAACTTCGGCGGCGACGGCGGCGACACCCTGACCGATCCCGCCAACGGCTGCAACATCGCCCAGGAGTACGTCTACCTCGCCGTCCAGGTCACCCAGAACTGCGCCGTCAACGACGGCAGCTGGACCACCGACGCGAGCAAGGCCACCTCGTACGGCGTCGCGCCGCCCGACAACGCCACCAGTGAGGCCCGTTTCATCGCCCCGCTCGCGACGGACCTGAAGAACGGCTCCACCTGGATCGCCGGCGGCCGTCACATCTGGGTGCAGACCCACGGCTACGCCATCCGCAGCGGCGCCGAGTGGACGAGCGTGCACGACTTCGGCGCCGGGCGCGTCGCGACCGCCGTCGCCGCCTCCGGCGGGAAGGTCTACGCCGCCTGGTGCGGACCGTGCAACAACCAGGGCTTCGCCCGTGGCATCGCCGTCGGCAACGCGGACGGCACCGGCTGGCACGACATCACCCTGCCGGTGGACGGGACCGTACCCAACCGTTACCTCAGCGGCTTCGCCGTCGACCCGAAGAACGCCGATCACGTCTTCCTCGCGGTCAACGGCTTCTCCCGGCACTGGACCGAGGGCCCGGGCGCGGGCGTCGGCCATGTCTTCGAGTCCACGGACGGCGGCACCACCTGGAAGGACGTCTCGGCGAACCTTCCCGACGTGCCGACCGACTCCGCCCTGGTGACGGCGGACGGCGGCCTCGCCGTGGCCACCGACCTCGGCGTCGTCTACCGCGCACCGGGCCGTACGACGTGGCAGCGCGTCGGCGACCTGCCGGCCGTCGCCGTCCTCCAGCTGAAGACGAGCCCCGACGGCGGCACCCTGTACGCGGCCACCCATGGCCGGGGCATCTACACCATCAGGCTCCGCGACCTCGACTGAGCGGCGCGCACGAGTGCGGAACGGGTGACCCCGCTGATCCCGGGGTCACCCGTTCCGCGTGTACGGCACCACGTTCACGTCCAGTGTGAAGACACCCCGCGGGGCACCCGCCACGTCCGGAGCCTTCGCCGAGACGGTGACCCGGGCGGCGCCGCCCCGGGTGCCCGCGCAGCGCAGGGTGGCGTGCGCGCTGCCGTCCGGGTCCACCTGCCAGCCCGAGACCAGGACGAGGGCGAGCGCAGAACTCGTCACGCCGGTCCACCGTTTGTCGTCCTCGCGGGGCCGCAGCACCAACCGCACCACCGCCCCGGGCCGCACACACAGCTCGCGCCGCACCGGGTCACCGGGGGAGACGGCGACGTCGACGGTTCCGGCGGCACAGCGCGCGGCCGGTGCCGAAGGGCTCCGGGCCCCGCCGGAGGTGGACGCGGGGGCGGCAGGGCTGCTGGACGTGCCGCCGCCGCCCCCGGACGGAGAAGGCGGCCGTGACGCCCCGCCCCCGGCACCCCGCCCCGCCGACGCGCCGCACCCCGCCAGCAGGACCACCGAGGCCGCCGCACACCCGACCGTCCACCACCGCATACCGGACCTCCCACAGACGCCGCCCGCCACCGCGAGCGGCGAACCGAGTGACATGTGGACCAGCATGACCCCCAGGCCGGTACGGATGTCCACCCCGGTCGGTGCTCGAAGCGAGCCCGGTGGCCGGGCAAGCCTCAGGCGACGCGGTCCAGCGACGCCTCCAGGTCGAGTTCGCCCTCGCGGGTCTGGGCGCCGGCTGCCACGGCGGCTCGCATCCGCTCGACCACGGCGTCCGGTGCCGGGTAGACCCCGCCCAGGGCCTTGCTCTCCTCGCCGAGCCCCGCCAGCAGGCGTCCACTACTTCAGGCGCGGCCGGGTAACGGCCAGTGCCTCGCGGCGGTGCGGGGCGGCGACTGAGGTCGACGTCCGCCTTGAGCCTGGAAACCGATCGGTTTACGATGCTGGAAACCGATCGGTTTCACCTGTCTGGAGACTGCCGTGACCGCACTCAAGAACGCCGTCGTCCTCGTCACCGGTGGCAGCCGTGGCGTCGGAAAGGCCATCGTCGAGGAGCTGTACGAGCGGGGAGCGGGGAAGGTGTACGCCACCGCCCGCGACCCGCGCACCATCACCCACCCCGACGCCGTCGCGCTGCCTCTGGAGGTCACCGACCCCGCCTCGGTGGCGGCCCTGGCCGAGCAGGCGCCGGACGTGACCGTACTGATCAACAACGCCGGCATCTCGACCGGCGCCCGGGTGCTCACCTCCCCGCTGGCGGACGTGCGCCGCGAGTTCGAGATCAACTACTACGGTCCGCTGCTGCTCACCCGTGCCTTCGTGCCGGTCATCGAGCGCAACGGCGGCGGCCACATCCTGAACGTCCACTCCGCGCTGTCCTGGCTCGCCGACGGCAGCAGCTACAGCTCCACCAAGGCCGCCCTGTGGTCGCAGACCAACAGCCTGCGCCTGGACCTCCAGTCCCACGGCATCCAGGTGACGGGCCTTCACATGGCCTATGTGGAAACCGACATGACGGCCGGACTCGACGCCCCGAAGGCGAATGCCCACGACATCGCGGTGGCCGCCCTCGACGGCATCGAGTCCGGCGCACACGAGGTGCTCGGCGACGACACCACCCGCTGGGTCAAGTCCGTCCTCTCGCAGGACCTCGCGTCGATGTACCAGCAGCTCGCCGAGTGAGCCCGGAGTCCGGGCCGCCGGGCGTGGCGCAGGTCAGGCCCCCGGACACGTCCGGATGTGACACCACGTTCTTGCCCGCCCCGCCGTTCATGGCGTAACTGTGCCACCGGTCGAGGTAGCGGAACGGGACGGTGGGGTGGATCCGATGGCACGCACACTGGTGATCGGCGGCGGCATCGCGGGCACGGCGGCAGCGCTGGGCCTGCAGAAGGCCGGACACGAGGTCGCCCTCTTCGAGGCGCACCCCGACACCGCCGAGGACATCGGCGCCTTCCTGACCCTGGCGACGAACGGCATGCGTGCCCTGGCCCAGCTGGACGCCACGGACGCCGTCACGACCATCGGTTTTCCGCTGACTTCGCTGCGCCTGCTCGATCGCACGGGCACCGAGGTGACACGCGCCCCGCTCGCCGGTGCGGACGATCCGGCCCTGCGCTACCGCTGCCTGCGCCGCGGCGAGCTGAACGCGGCCCTGCAGGCGGAGGCGGCCCGGCGCGGCATGGCCGTCGTCCACGGCGCCCGCCTGGTGTCCGTGGACGACGGCCCCGACGATGTCACCGCGCACTTCGCGGACGGCAGCACCGCCACCGGAGACCTGCTGATCGGTGCGGACGGCCTCAACTCGGCCGTGCGGGGCCATGTCGCAGCCCTCGCGGCGCAGCCCGTGTACGCGGGCCAGCGCGTCTTCTACGGCTACACGGACGGCACCCCCGCGACCGAGGACACCGGGGCCATGACCATGGTGCGCGGCAGCAAGTCCGCCTTCGGGTACGCGGTCTCGCCGGAGGGGGAGACGTACTGGTTCGCCCGCACCGCAGGCGACCCGCTGCCCGCCGGTCGCCCCGCCCACCGCGCGCCCGGCGGCCGGCGCGAGGAACTGCTCCTCTTGCTGCGCGAGGACGCCGGCCCGGCCGGCGACATCGTGGCGGCCGGCGCCGACCGCATGATGGTCGTCAACGCCGCCGAGATGCCGCTCGGCACCCCCTGGCACGCGGGCCGGGTCCTCCTCATCGGCGACGCGGCCCACGCGGCCTCCCCGGCCACCGGGCAGGGCGCCTCGATGGCGCTCGAGGACGCAGTCGTCCTCGCCAAGGCCCTGCGCGACACCCCTGACCCGCGTACCGCGTTCGCCGTCTACGAGCAGCACCGCCGCCCGCGCGTTGAGCACAACATCACCGTCAGCGGCGGCATCTCCCGCGGCACCCACACCCCCTCGCGCACCGGTTCCGCGGCCCCCGGCGCCACACGCGTCGACGACGCGCTGATCCGCCAACTGGCCTGGGGGACACCGCTCCCGGCCGGCGTCGACGAGTAGCGCCGAGCGGCGGGCCGCCGCGAAAGTGCAAGAGACGGAGCATGGGAGTCCATTGCCGGAGCAACCACCGGGCCCGGATCGTTCCGGTGCAACCGGCCCTTCGGCAACAAGGAGCACCCGTGCGACTGTTGAGCAGAGCAGGCGGCGCCCTGGCCGCGGCCGCCGCCCTGACCCTGGGCGGCGGCACACCGGCCCCGGCGTCCGCCACGTCCCCGTCCGCCGACGCGAGCTACAGCGTGAGCGTCGGGACACCGGTGCCGTTCACTCACCCCACGGACACCCCCGCCACCCCGTACACCGACAAGGACGGCACCTTCCACTACCAGCAGTCCGCCGCCCTCTACGGTGCGAAGGACCCGCGCACCTGGGACTTCTACACCGGCAAGGACTTCGACACCGCCAAGTTCGACAAGACGCTGAGCAAGGCCGTCGACCCGGCCAACTCCGCCGACCGCAACGACGACACCACCTGGCGGTGCAACAACAGCCCTACCGGCCGCGAGGCGACGTACGCCCCGAGCGGCTCCGGCTACGCGCAGAAGAACTACTGCGACCTGTCCGGGGTGTGGGTCGACCCCGACACCGGTGACTGGTACGGCCTCGTGCACAACGAGTTCACCCCGCAGCCGTTCGGGGACGGACTGCACTACGACGCCATCGACTACGCCGTCTCCACCGACCGGGGCCGCACCTGGACCATCGAGGACCACGTCCTGACCTCCCCGTACAGCACACGGCGCGGGGACTCGACCGCCTTCCCGAACCAGACGTACTCCTACGGCGACGGCGACCAGCGCCTCTACGCGGACACCGCCTCCGGGTACTTCTACGTCTATTACGGCTCCCGGATCGTGGACAAGAAGGGCGGCTGGAAGGCCTTCTACGAACACGTGGCCCGCGCCCCGATCTCCGCCAAGATGGCCCCCGGTTCCTGGCGCAAGTGGTACGACGGCTCCTGGTCCCAGCCCGGCACCGGCGGCCGGGAGAGCAACATCGTGCCCGTCGACGCCGGCCACCCCAGCGGCTACACCCCCGTCTCGGGCGAGTACGACCCGGCAGGCACCGGCACCGCGGCCGAGCAGATCGCGGCCGGCAGGATGCCCCCGACCTCGCCCCTGTTCGTCATGAACATCGCCTACGACGCCCACCTCGGCCTGTACATCGGCGAACCGCAGGCCGTCGACCAGAGCGGCGACTCACCGCAGTACTTCTACGCCACCGACGACCTGACCTCCCAGAAGTGGCACCTGATCGGCGACACCGGCGGCTACACGAACGCGTCCTGGTACCGCTGGTTCCTCGACCCCGCCAGCCGGACCGGCTCCGCCGTCGTCGGCAGGACCTTCCGCTCGTACTGCTCCTTCGGCTGCTCCCACGACTCCTCCGGCGAGTACGTCGACGTCACCGTCGACTCCGACCGGCCCGCAGCCCCACCGGTGGACACCACCCGCCGCTACCGCATCACCGGCGGCACGGGCCGGGTCCTCGCCCAGAGTTCCCGCGGCGCCGGCACGGCGTCCGCCGCGTCCGCCACCGGCTCCGCCCGGGAGTCGTGGACCTTCACCGCCACCGGTGACGGCGCCTTCACCCTCACCAACGCCGCCAGTGGCCGGCTGCTGGGCGTCGACTCCGCCGACGCCGCCGGCCGTGCCTGGGGTGCCCGGCCGACCGTCACCGCGGCACCGGCCGGCGGGCCGACCGTGGGTCAGCAGTGGTTCCTGATCCGCTGTGCCCGTGACGGCGGCGGCTACCGTCTCGTCAACCGCTACAGCGGCCTCGTCCTCGCCCTGTCCGGGACCTCCGGCCGGCACGCCGAGACCACCCCGGCGCGCAACTGGACGGACACCAGCGGCAGTTCCGTCGGCGGTGGGCGCACCGCGGCCGAACAGACCCTGTCCCTCACACCGACCGGACCGGCCCGCACACGGTGAACCGCTCCGGGCCCGCCGGCCCGGCGGGCCCGGAACCTATCCTGCTCGACATGCTGATCTACAACGGGGAGTCCGACGCCCAGCTGGCCCTGGCGGCCACCAGGGCGGGCGCGGACGTGGTACGCGACATGTACGGGAAAGCCCTCGCCCGTTTCGACAAGTCCGCCGGCGACTTCGCGACGGCGGCCGACCTCGCGGCGGAACAGGCCATCGTGGACGTGCTGCGCGAGGCGCGGCCCGACGACGCCGTCACGGGCGAGGAGAGCGGCAGCACAGGTGCCACGACGGCGCGGCGCCGCTGGCTGGTCGACCCGCTGTGCGGCACCCTCAACTACGCGGTGCGGAACATGCTGGTGGGGGTGAACGTGGCTCTGCGGACGGACGACGGGATCACGGCGGCCGCGACGGCCGACCCGTTCAGCGGCGAGGTGTTCTGGACCGACGGGCAGCGGGCCCTGCTCCGGAACGACGGCGGGGACGAGGAGTTGACGCCCTCGCCCGACTCGCAGCTGGTGGACGTCAATCTCGACCCGCCGTTCCCCAACGCCCCCGGCTTCCGGGCGGTCCGCCTCCTGGCCGACCCGGGGTTCGTGCGGCGCTTCAGGCCCCGGGTGGTCTCCACGACCCTCGCGGTCGCCTGGGTGGCCGCCGGCCGCCGGGCCGCGTACGTCACCGACGGCGACCTGCGCGACAACGTGCACTTCTCCGCCGGCATCGCCCTGTGCAGGGCCGCCGGCTGCACGGTCACCGGCATCCACGGCCAGCCCCTGCACACCGGGGCGGGCGGCCTGATCGTGGCCGCCGATCCGGAGACGCACGCCGCACTGCTGGAGACGGTCGGGAACCAGACACGCCGGCAGGCGTAGCGCGACCCGGCAGGCCTTCGGAGGTTTTGACTTCCGAAGGCTTGCCGCCCAGTTGGCTCACCACTTAAATCAAAACATGAACTAAGCCATGGGGTCAGCTTCTTGACCTCCGCAGCCGCATGGAGCCGCCACATGAGACTGAGATCCCTGGGCATCGCGCTCGCCGCCACGGCAGCGCTGATCGCCCTGCCCACCACCCATCCACCGGCCGCCGCGGCCGACACCCCGCTGTCACAGGGGAAGACGGCCACCGCGTCCTCCACCGAGAACGCCGGCACCGCCGCGGCCGGGGCCGTCGACGGCGACACCGGTACCCGCTGGTCCTCGGCAGCCGCCGACGACCAGTGGTTCCAGGTCGACCTGGGCACCACCGCCTCGGTCACCCAGGTGGTCCTGAACTGGGAGACCGCCTACGGCAAGGACTACAAGGTCCAGATATCCACGGACGGGACCGACTGGACCGACCTGAAGTCCGTCACCGGCTCCGACGGAGGCGTCGACACCCTCGACGTGTCCGGGCAGGGCCGCTACGTCCGCATGCTGGGTGTGCACCGCGCGACCCCATGGGGCTACTCGCTCTGGGAGTTCCAGGTGTTCGGCTCGACGAGCGGCACCCAGGCCACCTGCGGCACCGCGAATGCCGCGCAGGGCAGGCCCGCCACCGCCTCCTCCACCGAGAACGCCGGCACCCCCGCCTCCGCCGCCTTCGACGGCGACACCGGAACCCGCTGGTCCAGCCGGGCCTCGGACCCGCAGTGGCTCCAGGTGGACCTCGGCTCGGTCAAGGACCTGTGCAAGGTCGACCTGAACTGGGAGACGGCGTACGGCAAGGACTTCCAGATCCAGGCCTCCGCCGACGGCCAGAGCTGGAGCACCCTCAAGAGCGTCACCGACGCGACCGGCGGCACCGCCTCCTACGAGGTCAGCGGCTCCGGCCGCTACCTCAGGATCCACGGCACCGCACGCGGCACCGGCTACGGCTACTCGCTGTGGGAGGTCGCCGTGCACACCGGCTCCACCGGTACCCCGCCGGTCCAGGGCGGCGGTGACCTCGGCCCCAACGTGATCGTCGTCGACCCCTCCACCCCCGATCTCCAGAAGAAGTTCGACGACGTCTTCGCCCAGCAGGAGTCCAGCCAGTTCGGCACCGGGCGCTACCAGTTCCTGCTCAAGCCCGGCACCTACAACGGCCTCAACGCCCAGCTCGGCTTCTACACCTCCGTCTCCGGGCTCGGCCTGAACCCCGACGACACCCAGATCAACGGCGACGTCACCGTGGACGCGGGCTGGTTCAACGGCAACGCCACCCAGAACTTCTGGCGTTCCGCGGAGAACCTCGCCATCAGGCCGTCCAACGGCACGGACCGCTGGGCGGTCGCCCAGGCTGCGCCCTTCCGCCGTATCCATGTCCAGGGCGGCCTCAACCTCGCCCCGAACGGCTACGGCTGGGCCTCCGGCGGCTACATCGCCGACTCGAAGATCGACGGCACGGTGGGCCCCTACTCCCAGCAGCAGTGGTACACCCGCGACAGCTCGGTCGGCGGCTGGACCAACGGCGTCTGGAACATGACCTTCTCCGGTGTCCAGGGCGCACCGGCCACCAACTTCGACAGCGGCCCGTACACCACCCTGGACACGACACCCGTCTCGCGCGAGAAGCCCTTCCTCTATCTGGACGGCTCCGCCTACAAGGTGTTCGTCCCGGCCAAGCGCACCGACGTCCGCGGAGTCTCCTGGCCGGCCGACGCGGGCACCTCGATCCCGCTGGACCAGTTCTACGTCGTGAAGCCGGGCGCCACCGCCGCCACCATCGACCAGGCCCTCGCCCAGGGGCTCAACCTCCTCTTCACGCCCGGGGTCTACCACCTCGACCGGACCATCGACGTCACCCGTGCGAACACCGTCGTCCTCGGTCTCGGTCTCGCCACCCTCGTCCCGGACAACGGCGTCGACGCGATGCACGTGGCCGACGTCGACGGAGTCAGGCTGGCCGGATTCCTGATCGACGCGGGCCCCGTCAACTCCGACACCCTCCTGCGGATCGGTACCCCCGGTGCCACCGCCGACCACTCCGCCAACCCCACCACCATGCAGGACGTGTTCGTGCGCATCGGCGGCGCCGGACCCGGCCTCGCCACCAACTCCGTGGTGGTCGACAGCGACGACGTCATCATCGACCACACCTGGATCTGGCGCGCCGACCACGGCAGCGGCGTCGGCTGGGACACCAACCGCGCCGCCTACGGCCTTCACGTCAACGGCGACGACGTCCTCGCCACGGGCCTGTTCGTCGAACACTTCAACAAGTACGACGTCTACTGGAACGGGGAACGCGGCCGGACGATCTTCTTCCAGAACGAGAAGGCGTACGACGCCCCGAACGCCGCCGCCATCACCCACGACGGCATCGTCGGCTACGCGGCCTACAAGGTCGCGGACTCCGTCACCACGCACGAGGCATGGGGGCTGGGCAGCTACTGCAACTACACGGCCGATCCCTCGATCGTCCAGGCCCACGGCTTCCAGGTCCCGGCCACGGCAGGCATCAAGATGCACGACCTGCTGGTGATCTCCCTCGGCGGCAAGGGCCAGTACGCCCACGTCGTCAACGACACGGGCGCCCCCACCTCCGGCACGGACACCGTCCCCTCCAAGGTCACCCGGTTCCCGTAGTCCCGAACGGCGTACCAGAGCGGGCGGGCGTCCTCCGGTGCCGCTGAGATGGAAGGGTCCCTACGTCAACCAGTGAGGCAACTCATGCGTATGCGCAGCTTTGCTACCACAGCAGTTCTCGCAGGTGCCCTTGCACTGACCGGCACGACGGCCGCCCACGCGGCCGACCCGAACCCGGTCGGCGTCGCCACCGACAGCCCGGGCGTCCTCTCCGGCAACGTCATCCAGATCCCGCTCGACCTCGACGCCAACCTGTGCGGCGACAGCATCGACATCATCGGGTTGCTGAACCCGGCTCTCGCCAACTCCTGCACCAACGGCTGAAGACGTCCCGTGGGGGGGGGGGGTGTTCCGGGGGGGGCGGGGGGGGGGGCGTGCGGAGGGGGGGGCGGTGGTGTGCGGGTGGTGGGGGAGGGGGGAGCATGTGTTCAGCGGGGAGCGCGTGCCTGGCT